>CAUZBP010000239.1:0-2548 GCA_963578105.1 Planctomycetota bacterium | reverse complement strand
ACCCTTGGTACAGACATGCCAGCACGCCGCCGAAATTGAACAGCTTGCGAGGGCGAAAGGTTTGTTCGTGGGAATCGAGTACCACAAACGGTTTGATCGCAGGGCGCTCCTGGCCCGGCACGAGTATCGGAATGGACGCTACGGCGAATTCCGTATGGGCGAAGCACGGATGATTGAGGCCTGGTACTACCGTCATTCAAACTTCCAGAACTGGTTCACCTGTGACGCCTACGATGCCTTCACCTATGTGGGTTGCCATTATGTGGATCAGGTCAACTTCATCACCGGCTTACGGCCTGTCAATGTCTCGGTGATTGGCATCAAAGGCACGTTCCCCAACGGTAACGAGGGCTTCCTGTGGGCCACAGGCCGGGTGATTTTCGAGAATGGAGGGGTATTGAACGTGATCGATGGTCTGGGTTATCCCGATGACGGGGCGGGGACGAATGATCAGGGTATCACCCTGTTCTGTGACGACGGGAAACGGGGTGCTGTGATCAAACACAACGATCAGTTTCGCGGTGTTGAGCATGGTTTTGTAAAACCAGCGGGGGATGGGGCACTGTTTCGCTATGTCAATCCGGACTATCTTAAGCTGGTGCCGTGGATGGGTGATGGTCTCAAACCGGTCGGTTACGGTTATGAGTCCGTTGAAGCGCTGGTTCAGGCTGCGGTCCGGGTCAATCGGGCCGGCGGCGGCGAAGACTCTGAGGCGGCGTTAAGTGGGCGGCAAGCCGCTCTCGAAGCGATTGACGCCAAAGGTTTGATTGCCACGCCCGCTAACAGTTGGATGAACGAACTTGTCACGGAAGCTGCTCGCCATTCTGTTCTGAACGGAGGTGTAGCGGTCGATATTCAGTACGAGCCACAACCCCGGGTCTGCGTCCCCTCGTGATTTTGAATGTCTTGTTAGGACCGGCATTCCAACGCCGCACAACTCCATGAACGAACCAAATTCAAAGTTGAACGAACCGTCCGACCCGTCGGATCGATGGTTCATCTTGCTGCTGGTGTCCCTGAATTATTTCACACTCTTTTTGCACCGCCAGGTGATTAATTTTGTTCTGCCACCACTGAAGGTGGAACTCGATTTGTCAGAGGCTCAACTGGGATGGCTGAATCCAGCGCTTGTCATCCCTTACGGAGTGGCGCAGCTTTTCGTGGGTTACCTCAGCGACCGTTTTCAGCGCCGTAACATTCTGATTTACAGTCTCACCGGAAGCGTTCTGATGCTGGGCGCGATGGCCTGGGCCAACGGCTTTTGGCAACTCATCCTGTTCCGCGCAGCTCTCGGGCTTGCACAAGCGGCCAGTGTACCCGCCATTGGGGGGATCATGGCCGACTGTTTTTCACCCAAGATTCGCTCTACGGCCGTTGCTATCTATTTGATGTCTTACAACGCTGCTGTCATTACGGCCGGCTGGGCAGGAGGGTCCATCGCGGAGATTCCTTCTGTGGATCTTCCTCTGGTTGGAGACATGTCCGGTTGGCGGACGGCGATGTTGTCCTTCAGCCTGATTGGTGCCGTGCTGGTGGTGATTTTGACCCTGTTTTTACGGGAACCGGAACGGACGGAGCGCAGCCAGGGGAAAACCGGAACGACCGCAGAAGGTTCCCGGGGCTATTTGGCGACACTCCGGTCCGTGCTGCGTGTACCTTCCTTTTGGATCCTGGGGATCATTTTTCTACTCTTTGCTTTGGTCATGACCGCTCGTGACAGCTTCTTACCCAAGTATTTTCACGACACTTTCGGCATGAGCGAGGGCGAGGCGGGACACTTTTCCACGGTCTGGATTCAGTTTTCCTCGATCGTCGGTTTATTACTGGGAGGTGTTATTGCGGATCGCTGGTCGCGTCGTTGGCAGGGTGGACGTGCGGCCACCTGTGCGTTGGCTCTAGTTCCGTGGGTACCGGCCCTTCTGATCATTGGAACCATGGCCGGCGGAGTTTTTTCCTCAGCGGGCGACCTGACGATCAGCAATTCTGAGGTCACCTGGAAAGGCGAACTTCCTGAGGACCCCACCAGCTACAAGCTTTACCTCGACGCGGCTGCGGATGCCCCGGGTGCCAAGGCGGTTCTGCGGGTTGTCGAAGTCAGTGATGCGGAGGCTATGAAGTGGAAGGTGGAGGTCATCACCGGTCGCCTGGTCGATGGAGCATTTACAGGTCCCGGGCGGCTTATCATCGAACATTGGAAATGGACTCTTGCGGGAGCGATGATCCTGTTTGGGTTGGGCCTCGGTGTCTACAGTACCAATCTCTGGACAACGACGTTTGAAATCGTCGATCCAGCGGCGCGTTCAACATCGCTCGGATTATTGAATGTTTTTAGTTCCGGCCCCGCATTTGCAGCACCTGTCATTGGAACACTTATGGACAGGGGAATCATCCAAACGTACGGTACCGCATTTGCTGCTATGGGTGGGGTTGCTCTGCTGATCCTCGTCCTGTACGCCGTGCATATTTGGGTAACACTGCCGCGTGACTTTATCGGACCTGAGACCAAGTCGGAATAAGAGTCCGCAATCCGCAGTCGATCGTGTGCCGC
>CAUZBP010000238.1:0-2715 GCA_963578105.1 Planctomycetota bacterium | reverse complement strand
CGTTCTTGGCCTTTTACAATACCGCACCATTCAGGATCCCAGAGAATTCGAGGAGGTCAACTTGAACAAACAGGACGTCGAGGTGCAGTTGGGTGGCTGTTTCCTGGCAATTCCGGCTCTTTACAACAACGATCTGAGTTTGAACCTCGCGGGAATGCGGCAACACGTGCATTTTCTCATCGAACACGGTTTAAACGTCGAAAACTCGGTCGTGTTGGTCAACGGCGCAACAGGTGAGTTTCCGGTCCTCACCACCGAGGAACGAAAGCAAACCCTGGAGACCGTCGTGGAAGCTGCCGGGGGGAAGATCGCAATCATTGCAGGAGCACAAACATCGAGCACCCGCGAAGCGATGGAGATTGCACAACATGCCCAGGCGTGCGGTGTCACGGCCGTTCAGGTCTCTCCCCCCTTCTACTATCCACCGACTGACGACGATGTGTTTGAACACTTCGCCGCCATCGGCAGTGCAGCTCCAAAGCTCGGAATTGTGGCCTACAACACCTACTGGTCAGGTTACAACATCAGCGTGGAGATGATCGGACGACTGGCCACCATTGAGCAAGTGGTCGCCCTCAAGTGGTGTTCAGCCAACCCGCTCGAATACTTGCTGGTCTTTGAACGGTTCGCGAATGACCTGGGGATCATTGACAACCAGCTGCTCCCGGTCGCGAACCAGATGATGGGCGGGATCGGTGCCAATCTGCATCCCGCGATGTTCTGGCCCGAGTGGGGCAGCAAGGTGTGGGAATTGCTCAAGAATAAAAAATGGGAGGAGGCGCAAAGGGAAGTCCATCGAGTCCTCCTCCCGTTTTATGAACTATTTTCCGAAGCAGCCAAGTACAGTGGCGGCGAAGGACACATCGACAAGGTGGCCATGAAAATGGCCGGTTTGCCCAGCAGTCCAAACCGGCCGCCGACACGTCCGCTACCTGCCTGTTTTGAATCTAAGGTGGAAGGTTTTTTCGACAAGATTGGTTTTCCGCGCTGAGATGTCCGGGACATCGGGCGGTCTGCGGTTCAGAGGACCGTGCCATTAAAAAATGAGGGAAAGCAGATTGGTCGGCGTCCCGCTTGACGATAAAATAAGAATGAATTGGACTGAGTCCTGGCAACGTGTTAAAATCGACCGGATTCTCAGGTTAAATAGAATGCCATGCTAACCATTCTGGGCAAATCGTCGAATCGCTGGTGCGACAGGCGTCTGCGCCGCGATTTCTTGAAGATCGGCAGTCTCGCACTCGGCGGATTATCGTTGCCCGAGTTACTGCGTGCAGGCGATCAAGCAGGCAGTCGCCAACCGCACAAGGCCGTGATCATGGTGTACCTGGCCGGTGGTCCGTCGCACCTGGATACGGTCGACCTGAAACCCGAAGCGCCGGTCGAGATTCGCGGTGAGTTTCAGCCGATCTCCACCAAGGTTCCGGGCATGCAATTCTGTGAACATCTCCCGCGTCTGGCAGGGGTCGCCGACCGGTTGGCCGTGGTGCGGTCACTGGAGGGGTGTGTCGACCGGCACGAGTCCCACATGTGTTACAGCGGCTATCCGAGCAAGGCCCCGGTTTCCGGTGGGCGTCCATCGTTTGGATCGTACTCTTCAAAATTGCAGGGACCTATCCACCCTTCGGTTCCGCCCTTTGTCAGTCTGACCCACAAAACCGGTCACGCGCCTTGGGGAAATCCGGGAGAGCCGGGGTTTGTCGGTCACGCCCACAAACCGTTCAATCCGCACGGCAACGAATTATCGCATTTAAAATTGACCGATTTCACGCTGGACCGGTTGGATGACCGACGCGCCATGCTGCAGTCGTTCGACCGGTTCCGTCGCCAGGCTGACAAAGCGGATGCCATGGCCCGCCTGAATACCTACCAGCAGCAGGCTTTTGAAATGTTGACTTCGACTCGCGTGTGGGAGGCGCTGGACGTGGACCGGGAGGATCCCAAAGTACGCGAGCGTTATGGACGCGGCTCCCTGGAACATGTCTACGACGGGCCGCCGATGTATAACGAGGATTTTTTGGTCGCGCGGCGACTGGTCGAAGCCGGCGTGCGATGTGTCTCGTTGTCCTTCGGCCGCTGGGACACGCACTCTTTACCGCATCAGGACAACAGGAGCAACTGTGCCTCCCTGCGGATGTACCTGCCACCGTTGGACCAGGCATTCTCCGCCTTGATCGAAGACTTGTACCAGCGCGGCCTGGACCGGGATGTGCTGGTCCTGGTGTGGGGCGAATTCGGCCGCACCCCGAAGATCAACCGACGCGGCGGTCGCGATCACTGGGCGGGTGCCAACTTTTCCATGCTGACCGGTGGCGGGATCCGGACCGGCCAGGTGATCGGTTCGACCAATCCTCTGGGTGAATATCCGCAGGACCGACCGGTTCATATGCAACAGATGCTGGCCACGTTGTATCACCACCTGGGCATCGACCTGGAATTGACCATGGACGATTTGGCCGGCCGGCCGCAACACCTGCTCGAACATCGGGACCTGCTTCCCGAACTGATTTGAGTTGCCGGAAATGCCTGTCTCACCCTCTCCCGCAGCGATCACAACAGGCGACCCTGTCAACCGGCGAAGGTCTGCGTAGCGCCGTCAACACGAATCACCTGCCCGCTGACGAAATCGGCCGCCGGTGTGCACAGGAAGCCGACCACTCCGGAAACTTCACGGGGACGCCCGTAACGATCGAGCGTTCCCTCTTCCGTCAGGCG
>CAUZBP010000237.1:0-2775 GCA_963578105.1 Planctomycetota bacterium | reverse complement strand
GGGAAAAAATACGCTCGACTTTGAACTGGACTCGAATTAAAAGCATCGATGCGAAAAGAACATGTAGCCGAAGTCGTGAGACTTTGGACGCGACACCAAAAGAGTCCAAATTGTCACGAATTCGGCTGCGATAATGCTTCACAGCGTTGGCTAACCGGGACTCGTGTCGATGAGTCTTCCAACTTCCAGAGGTACCAGATGCGGATTCGACAGCTACAAGAATGGTTCCTGGCGGTTTTGTTGATCTGGGCATGCAACTGGTCAAGTGTGCGTCAGGCGACCACGATGATATTGTGTTGCGTGACGTGGAAGTCATCGTGAAAGCGGCGCAGTAGCGAACGTCGAACATTGAACATCGAATGTTGAACATCGAAGGAGTTTCAGGGCAACGTCAATCGTTCGACGTTCGATGTTCAATGTTCATCCGATTCTTGGGGTGGAGCAAAGAGGCCAGCAGCATGGCCGCCAGAACGGAACCGGGTAGGATCACCAAGTGCCACCGAGATTCGTCCCAGATGGCCTTAATGCCGAAGACAAAAAAGATCACGCCGGCAGCCACGTTCAGCACGGCCAGGACCCTGTTCATGCGCAGCCGCGCCGGGAGAAAATGCCTGTCGATCCACGGATTCACCAGGCAGTAAAAACCGCACATCAAGATGCCCGTATAGATTGCCGGAAACGTCATCACGTCGACCATGCGGGTGTCGGGGAACCCCCGTTTCAACCACACAATGGCCAAACCGCCGAAGAGCACCCAATAAATCGCCAGCCAGCGTATTCTTTTTTGCGTCAACCACTCCCATCGGCGTGGCAAGGTGTGAACAAACTCGTGAGCAACGCGAGCCGTAACCTCCGGACCCCCATAGACGTTGCCAAAGAAAGCCAGGAACACGGCCAGCTGATAGAGCGGCAACAGCAGCGGGCTGAGCGTTGTCAAGAACTGGCCTTGGTGAAGCAGCAGTTCACCATCTTTGGCGGGGACAAGCTGCTGTGGCTGCAGGATCACCGCGCCCAGTATCGTAAAACAAGCAGCGATCAACACGATCATCAACATGCTTAATACGGTGTCGATCAACGCAGCCCGCACCCACAATCGAGCCGGGTGGCGATGGTCCGAAGCAATTTCTCGCATCTCGTCTTTATTTGCGATTCCCATGTCGCTGCGCCCCCACTGCTTTTCTCGAAGGAACGAAGCGTAACAGAGATAGTCTCCAGCGGCGCCACCGATGACAGAAGCTGCCACCACCAGCTCGAGCCATTCCGAGCGATCGCGAAAACTGGCATATTTCTGGTGCACCCAATCCGGATAGTCGGGAAGCTGTTGAACGAAAAATCCTTGGAAAACCTTAAACCAATCAGGTTGCACGTACACGACCGCAATAAAAATGCAGATCATCACCAATCCCAGGATCAACATCTGTGCTCGTTCGAGAAATGTATAAGTCCCCACGTAGAGCAGTACGAACGACACCAGTGCCCACACGGTGGCCCAGAAGTACCAGTCTCCCCACGGAAAGATCGACACACAGATGCTGCCCAAGAGTCCTGACATGAAGAACTGCCAAAACGGCGCGCAAATGACGTAAATCAAAAAAAAGAACAACGGCAACCAGCCGCGGGGCCCGGGGATTTCCATCCACCGCTCCAAGGGGTGGGCTCCGGAAAGGATCATATGCCGCGCGCTGCAGTAGGCCATAACCCATTTCAACAGGGCAACCAGGGGAAAGATCCACAACAGGCGATATTCGAAGATGGCCCCTACGCGGGACGGGAATAGAAGTTCTCCGCTGCCTACCGTCAACGACGCGATCACAGCACCCGGGCCAAAGAACCGCAACCACAGCAGTGGATTGCGAGTTAGCAGCGGACGAGGGGGCGCTCGATATGATTCTGTCTCTGCCATCAGTCATGCTCATGAATGACTCGGAGCCTGGTTCGGCACCGTACACCAAAGTGAGCGGCTTGAACACGGGAGACCAACCACGGTACGGTTCCGCTCCCCCTTGACACTCCATGCGCCTCGCGGCCAGAACCAATCGTGCAACTTGGGCCTGAGATGCGAGCTCTCTCCGCGCATTTCCTTTGCGCGTCTACCTATATTGGGAATTCGCTCAGGCTCTTGGCTGCGTCTTGTCATTAGGAGTTGTTCAAAAATAACTTAGACATTTGTCCCCTCTCCCGCCGGGAGAGGGTGGGGTGAGGGGCGAGAGAAACGGCTAAGTTGTTTTTGAACAACTCCTTAGCATCACAATGAGTCTTGATCCGTGCTAAGTCACTGCTTCGCGAGCAGTCAGGGACCGGAGGGCCAACTTGACGATGTCGCAACGCATTAAATCCGGCATGTTTATCATGCCTTTCCACCCGCGGGACAAACCTTTGGCGCAGTGTTACGACGAGGATCTGGAACAGTTGATCCTCTGTGACGAGCTGGGATTCGATGAGTTTTGGATCGGTGAGCACCATACCATCCTGCGGGAAGCGATTCCGCTGCCAGAGGCATTTATCGCCCGGGCTCTGCCGGAGACCAAAAACATCCGCATGGGCGTCGCACCGATCTGCCTCAACCAGCACAATCCGGCCGATGTCGCAACTCGTCTTGGGTTTCTGGATCACCTTTCAAAGGGCCGCTTGAACTTGTGCTTTGGACCGGGCAGTACGGCTTCCGACATGGAGCTGTTCGGCGTGGACTTCAAAGCCGCTTCTGAGATGACCCGAGAAGCGATCGAAATCATCCTGAAGTTGTGGACCACCGACTGGGGTGTAGGGACTTTAGTG
>CAUZBP010000236.1:0-2809 GCA_963578105.1 Planctomycetota bacterium | reverse complement strand
GATGTTCTGAACGGACAGACAAAGTTGAGGCGTTCCTTCTCTCATCGGATCAGGGGCGGTCATTTGGCGCGATCGCAACAGCGACTGGGTGTTGAATGAATTGTCATTGTGCCCCGCCACTCCGTTTCGGTTTGCCGGCCACGTCTTTCACTTCATGAATCCGCTCTGCCTTGTGCACGTTGTTTTTCTCTATCACAAACGGCTTGACGATCACCGTTCTCAATGGTTTACCGGAGCGCAGGTGTTGCGTCATGATGCGCAGCACTGTCCGCATCTGCAGAGCCGGTCTCTGTTCGACCGTCGCCGCCAGGGTACCGTCCCGGACCTTACTCAATGCTTCGGGTAGAGCGTCATAGCCAATCACACGAATGCCCGCCTGCTGCAGGCCAACAGAATCGATTGCCTCCAGAGCCCCGAACGCCATGTCATCGCACGATCCGATGATGACATCGGGAGGCTTCTCCATTGCTGTCAGGATGCTTTCGGCAACGGTTAAGCCTTTAGCGCGGGACCAGTAAGCCGTCTGTTCTCTAACGATCCTGTACTTTTTCCCCCTGCTGCCAATCCCTCTCGGGTGCCACGGGCGCGGTCCTGGGCAGTGGAACTTCCGGGCTGGCCGGTCAAGTGAATGAGGGTCGCGCCCCGGGGATAGTTATCGACGATCCATTTCGCCATGACCCTGCCCCCTGCGAGATTGTCGACACCCACGTGGTGTATCGGCTGGTCCGGGTTATCAACGCGCCTGTCAAATGTCATGATCGGAACGCTTTCTTCCAGTACCTCATTCACCGCAGGCACCAGTGCCGTGACGTCGTTCGGCGCGATCAAAATGGCATCGACACCCTGCACCAGTGCAGCTTCGATACCCGCCGATTGTTTAGGTGAGTTGCCCTGGCCATCCTGGACGATCAACCTGACGCCCAACTTCTTGGCCTCGTCTTCGGCGATGCGCTGCATGTGGACAAAAAATGGATAGGCGAGGTTGGAGTAACTCACCATGATTGTTTCGGCCGCATTCATCAACGTCGGCGTCAACGTCAGACCTGTAGCAATCAACCCGCAAATGACCCGTCGAATTGCACGATTGATTGGCATGTTCCCCCCCTTCAAAGATCCTTCATCTGGAATGTTACCAGGATGTTCTGGAAATCGACGTGGTCTGCCTGCGATTTGGCAGCCCGTCGGACCTGCGCGGAAAAATCCGGTGCATCTCTTAGGCCGGGAGTTGCCACCTCAAAATTGAAACCCAGTTTACCTTGACGGGGAACTGCGATCATTTCAAGGTCAAGTGTCGAAAAGTGTTTTTGCATGGAGTTACTGTGACACAATCGGCAGACCCAGTTGGTGGTCGAACCGCCTGGCGGTATGCGGAGCAAATTGGAATGAATAGAGTTTTGCATCACCTGTAATCGTAAAACGGACCCGGATGGGAACACCCTCAAAATGCTTCAGGTCACCATTGCCCGACCAGATGACCATGTGCCTCGGAGAGTCACCTGTGATCGGGTCGGACGTTTCCGGTGGTTGTTGTGTCGCGTCTCCTGGATTGGCATCAACCTTGGTTGCCTCAACCAGCAGGTCCACCTTGATTTCTCCGCCCCGCGCGTCAGCGTTCACCAACAACCGGTCTCCCTGGTATCTCAGCATCTTCGTCAAGACAATAGCAGGACCCCCGGCCGGGCTTTGGGCCTGGAGTGACGCGTAGCCGTCCACTCGCAGCGTGGGACAGCCGAGCCCGCTCTGGTGTGGCCCCTCGGATTCGTGGTGCAATTCCGAGGTTCCATTGTAGTACTGATAACTACTACTGACTGATAACTGATAGTGATTTCAATCCCCACCACCCTTTAACACTCAGCCCAAAGCCCTCCTTTTTACAAGATTCTGACTGATAACTGATAGTGATTTCAATCCCCACCACCCTAAAAGGAATCAAAACTAAACGTCATCCGCGACATCCTGGAGCTTCAGATCCTCGAGGCAAACGCCAGTCGCAGTACAAAAAAACGCTCCAAAAACCCTAATCGCGACCAGAGAATTCTCGCCCTTCGTTCACGCGGCAAGACACAAAGTGAAATTGCAAAGGAACTTGGGATTTCGCGAAGCACCGTGAGTCGCATTCTATCCCAGCAGGGAGCAGTACTGAAACGACCGGCCACTCCTTCGACGCGAAAGGAGGTTGCGTGTGTTCATCGCCTGGTTTCCGACGGCGACTATCGAGAAGGATACGAGGATGCGATGAAGGAGCCGCGTATCGGATTGAAGCAAAGATTCTTAAAGGTCCTGGAAAAGCGACCGGACGTTGCGACGGACTTTCTCAAGGGAAGATTTCTTATGACGAAGGACGGCGTGTCAAGGCTCGATATCGCCGCCGCTGAACGGGCGGCAGGCATAGAAACGAATGCTTGTGGGGAAACCGCTAAGCTGGAAAAGCGGCTTGCGGAGGAAGCACCTGACTATCTCACGCGGTTTCATAGTGGAGAATTTTCATCGATCAGGAAAGCAGCAATTGCTGCGGGTATCCATCAGGATTCCCACTTGCCACTAATGCGGCTCAAGGCTAACTGGAGAAAGGCGAACGCTAACGAGCGGCGTCAATTCAGGCAGTGGCTGAAGTCGTGAGGGCGTTAGGGAAGGTGTTGTCGCACCGATTCTGGCTCTAACGAGTCCCCAACTATCGCAATTCGGAGTTACATCCATGGCTAGTGACCATACTAATTGCAGCCAATCGGTTGAACAGCGACTATCGGCTGTGGCAAACGCCACTGTCATGCTCACCAAAAAGGGCGGGCAAGGCGTCTTGGTATACGGT
>CAUZBP010000235.1:0-2839 GCA_963578105.1 Planctomycetota bacterium | reverse complement strand
TCGTTTCGAGTCCGCTCCAGCCTCCGACTTTGCTCCACAGCAGAAAAAAGAAGACCAGCGCCCCGACGACCATGATGATCGTCTGCATCGCGTCAGTGATCGCCACCGATTTCAAACCTCCCAGCGCGGTGTACACGCTGGCCAACAGCGCGATCGCCACGACGCATGTCCAGGACGACACATCGTCCCAGCCGCAGACGATGGCGAAGACCAGGTACATGGTGTTGGCGATGATTCCAAGGATCAGGGTGCGGTACTGAACTTGAACGAAAACGCTGATGACGCGGGCGGCTACACCGAACCGTGCCTCCAGGTACTCGGCATTCGTATACATGCCGGCTCGATACATCGGCAGAAAGATGAAATTCGCCGCTACCACCCAACCGGTGACACCGCCCAGCCAGTTGCCAACGAAGTACATGATTCCGGTTTCGTACGTGAATCCTGAATCGGCGACCAGATCACTTGAGTCGATCGCGGTCGCCCACAGGGACAAGCCCACGATCCACCACGGCAGACTGCGACCCGCGAGAAACCAGTCGGAGGAGGTCTGCGTCTGGCGGCTACGAAACAATCCGTAGACGACGATGACCCCGTTTAAGAGGATAACGATGCCCCAGTCGATGGGAGTCATGATAGGATTTTGACTTTCGGAGAGAGGCTAGGGGACGTTGCTGGGGAATTCTTTATACAACGAGGCGGTTGTCCGCATCAATCCATGTGGCAATAGGGCTGGGTTGCTCGGTTTCGCCACGGTTGCTCAACCAGGACGGAATTTCAGGACCGGGCATGTCTCCTGCCCTGCCGGGGGACGTCGACGTGAACAGGTGTAGCAAGCCCAGCGGGGGCGAGACTTGTGAAGAAATGACGAAGTCCCGTTGTGGTGGGTTGCGCTGTGCTACACATCAATCGGCGATTCAAACGGGCCGGTTTGCGGGAACCGGGAACCCCCCCCCATCCTCACCTTTCGGGCGAACATTGTACAACGATCCATGACTCGGGTGACAATGTGTTCATTTCAACACGGTGTTTTTGTTTTTTGATCAGGTTATGATGTTGGGATCCGCCAGCGGTCAGCGTGACCATCCTCCGGTTGATCGCACAGATTTGCACGCCTGGCCCTTTGGTTTTATCGTCGTACCGGGCCAACCCCTGACCCCCGGAAATCCTGCCATGGAAAAAGTCCACGCGGGATCATTGAGGCCGGGAATTGTTGAGGCCGACCGAACTGGAGGTCTGACCTGGTAGAGAGACTGTGTTTTCGACACATGTGAGGCCAAACCATGCAAACCATGATTCACGGGTTCCATCACACGGGGCTTGTTGTTAATGATTTAGACCAGATGGTGCACTTCTACACGCAGGAACTTGGTCTCAAGCTGATTAGAGAGGTTGACTCGGTTGCACCACCGGAGGGCGACCACACCGGTGTTCCGGGGGCGCGGCGAAAGCTGGTGTTCGTGGGATTTGACAATGACCATCAGATTGAGCTGGTCAAATACATCGATCCACCTTCCGAGGATGGGCATTTTGATCGGCATGAGTTGGGATCCCTGCATGTTTGTTTTCGTGTGTCTGAGCTGGCCGCGCTGCATGCCCGACTCCAGGCGAAGGGCATTCGCTTTGTGACGGCTCCAAAATTCAAAGACCTGGATGGAAAGAGAATCGGTGTTGTTTACGCCCGGGATCCCGAGGGAAATTGGCTGGAGTTCATCGAGGGTTTGTAGGCGCAAGCCGGTGATAAGAACGGTTGTTGGAACGGGTTCTGTATCGCAATGGCGGGCGTGCAGTGAAACAAAACACGGAAACCACTTTCTAACGGAGAATAGACCATGGGGATTCAAGCGATCCGGCACACTGGAATCGTCGTCAGCGACATGCATGCGTCGCTGCGATTTTACCGTGACCTTCTGGGAATGGAGGTCTGGGCGGATTTCCAGGACGACAGCCAGATGATTCAGGATGTGACAGGCGTAAAAGGAGCAAAAGTATGGATGACCAAGTTGAAGGCGGAAGACGGTGTGTCGATTGAATTGCTTCAGTACCTGTCCCATCCCCAGGCGGTACCCGAACCACGCCGTGCGTGTGACGTTGGCTGCAATCACGTCGCCCTGCAGGTCGACGATCTCGACTCCCTTCACGAGAAACTTTTGGCTGAAGGTATCGAGTTTAACGTCGCACCAACCATTTCCGCCGAAGGATTTGCCAAGGTCACGTACTGCCGTGACCCGGAAGGCGTGTTAGTGGAGCTGGTGGAAATACTCAAGTAGCGGGAGTCGGGTTCTTCACACTCTGCTTCGCGACAGAGGGGGTCAACGGAGGATCCGACCATGGCAAACTGAAGCATCAGGGTTTCCGGGTCTTGCGACGTTGCAGCCTGAGTGTCACGACTACCCGCTTCTACGATACGCTGGCCGCGCTCGCTAGCCCACTCTCCCGGCTACTCTTATGTCCAGCCGGAGCGGATTACGCTGGGAAGTATGGTGTCTGTAATGCGGTTGCGGGTTGATGAGCTGAAGCGTCGGCCAGCGCTGAAGCAGTGCCAGAATAGCGATTTGCGCCTCGAGTCGCGCCAGCGGTGCGCCCAGGCAATAATGGGGACCAAAACCGAAGGCCAGATGAGGATTCGGATCACGTCCCAGATCCAGTCGATCCGGTTCTGGAAACGTGGCCGGATCGCGGTTCGCGGATCCCAGCAAAGCGATCACGCGATCGTCCTTTTTAACAGGTGTTCCGGCAATCTCGAGATCTTCGGCGGCACTCCGTGTTTGGTGTTGGATCGGGCTGTCGTACCGCAGTAACTCCTCGACCGCGGTGGCGATCTGCTGCGGGTCCGTTC
>CAUZBP010000234.1:0-2850 GCA_963578105.1 Planctomycetota bacterium | reverse complement strand
CGTTTCGAGGAGAGTTTGGACGAACCTCGGGAGCTGCAATTGGTTCTCGACCCGGAATTTCTTTAGGCGCTCGGGCATGTTTTCACCGTCCAGCCGTGTTGCCAGGCAATCCTGATGGTCCGTGTTGACCGTTACGGTCGCGGTGCGCGTCTATTTTGGGCAACCGCGAGGCGTGGCAAATCCAAGTAATGCTGTCGAATCCCGGCAAAACGGCTGAAATTCCAACGCTCGATGGCGCGCTGCCAGCGTGACCAGCGAGCACCACTAACACGGACGGACCGAATGAGCGTTACGGCTCAAAATCCCAGCTGAAATTACATGCAATGCCTTGAAGTCACCCAGCTAGCGCCTACTAAAAAATGACCTCGAGCACTACTGAAATAAAAAAAGACCCCTGCTAGCGCTATTAAAGTCGCCGGATGGGGATTAAAAAACGCAACATCGGGTAAGGATCACGAAGGCGTTTTATCTCAGCGCAACTGAGGTGACGCAACAGCAGTACGAACAGGTGACGGGTAACAATCCCAGTCACAGTAAAGGCGCGAACAAGCCTGTCGAGCAGGTGAGTTGGAACGAGGCGGTGGAGTTTTGCCGTAAGCTGAGTGAGCAAGAGGGCGCGGAATATCGCTTACCGACCGAAGCTGAGTGGGAATACGCTTGCCGCGGGGGAACAACGACGGCTTACAGCTTTGGCGATAACGCTTCCCAGCTTGGCGAATACGCCTGGTACAGCGAAAACTCAGATTCCACGACACACGCGGTCGGCCAGAAACTTCCCAATGCTTGGGGTCTGTACGACATGCACGGTAATGTTTGGGAATGGTGCCGGGACTGGTATGCAGACTACGGAAAGGAGAGAGTGCTCATTGACCCGACAGGTCCTGCGTCGGGCAACACACGTGTGTTGCGTGGCGGGTCGTTCAGATTTCCTCCGGTGATCGTCCGTTCCGCCGTCCGCGCCACCACCGCGCAACCGGACGACCGGGGCAACGATCACGGTTTTCGTTTGGCCAGAACTTACGACTTATCTCCTGAGACTACCGTCCCAACGGTTGTCAGACCGGAAACACGTCCTTCAACGCCACCTAAGGTTTCGCCCGCTAAACCGGAACTGGTTGCCGCCGTCAAGGAGCTCATGACACCTGCACAGGTCGAGTTAGGCGGTCCGGTCGTTAGGCCGTTTCTTGCGCTCTCGTTTTACTTACGACGGCGCGAGATCAGAGCAAAAACAAGACCACCGCCGAGAAGGGTGGCAGAGAATGGCTCAGGAACAACAACTGTGGTTCCATTGATGATGATATCATCATAGCGGACCCCAGCGTTAGCGCCGCCAGTTGCATTGTAACCGTAGAAACGGAATTCCGTAGCGCTTGCTGAGGTAAAATTGGTGAAGTCAATGACATCTTGAACAACCGGCGAATTCGAAGGACTAGCTGGAGAAGTGCGGTTCACCAAGCCCAATGAGGTCTCCGATGATCCGTCCCAGGCCCGAATTTCAACGTTGTATTGGTCACTCGTGCCAGTCACTTTCGTATACAGCGAAACCGAATCGAACGTTGTTTGGAACCCGGCGTCGGGGGTAACCGTAAACGAGAAATAATTCGTCGGAACGGTTGCGTTAGAGAGGCCCACATTCATGCCCACGCCCGGTGTATCCGTCGCCGAGAAAATTAGGAAATCGTTTGCGTCAGCGACGCCGACGGTGCCGCCATCAATGTCCCTGATGTAGAATGACATGTATCCGCCGCCCGTGTGTCCACTGTTTGAAAGGATCGAGGTGACGCTATTCGCATCCGTGTCGACAGAAGGGGCATTGGCGGCGAAGGTTGGGAAATCGGCCTCTTTCTGCGCCGTCCACGGTGGCCCCGTGAACGTGAAGTTGGAGATGACATCAGCACTAGCACTGGTGCCCAAAGCCAGCAGAGTGACAAGAGTAGTTAGGTGTACGATTCTCGTCATTAGTCGGGCTCCACGAGAAGGTAAAGGTGAATACTAGGCAACGAAAAGAAGGAAAAACTTTATTCCCCTTTAGAATGGCTAAAATGCCTTTTCAACACAAGGGAAAAAGCAAACAAATAAGTGAAATTCGCCAGAAACGTCTCTTAGACGCGTTTCCAGGCAGATTATCGCGGAATTGCTGGGCAAGAATTCTTTGCCACGACATGTCATGTTATCGTGGCTTTGTTGAGCATCTAGTGCAACGCTATTTATTTTATTTGCGAAGATCGGCATTGCTTCCAAATTGCAATACAAGGTGCTTCGAAGTGACAACCTTTTTGAACAGACGTGTTCAACCATTTCTCTTGGAGACCATTCTGTGAGCGCAATTTTTCGGTTAACCTTGTTGTCTTGCCTTGCTGTCCTGCTGTGTGGATCGGCCGCTGCCGTTGAATACGACATCTACCTGATCGGCGGTCAGTCGAATGCATCCGGGCGAGGGGATACCTCTGACATTCCGGTGGGCTCACCGTTAGCGAGTCCTCAAACGGACGTGCAGTTTTACTGGCACTAGACGCTGGGCAACGTGATCAACGGCAATTTGACGCAAGATGCGATCATCGATTTGCAGCCCGCAGCGGGCACGGCAGGAATAGCCCAGCGGGACACCCCAGCGAGTTTGGCTCAGAGTTGAGCTTTGGTCGACTGATAGGAATTTGCTTTTCAGCACCAGACCATCAGAGTACCAGGGGAGAATGGCTAATTGAAGGGGGAAGGAGTCCGAGTTGGGCCATGGCCCAACTCGGACTCCTTCCCCCCTTGCCGGTTTTTGGCGATGTTGTGTGAAGCGGCGGCCTGTCAGACCGCAAAATATGTGTCGATCGCGGCTTATGCTACCGATGGTACGCAACG
>CAUZBP010000233.1:0-2937 GCA_963578105.1 Planctomycetota bacterium | reverse complement strand
GAAGCTGCCTGTTGCTCGGGGCTATCATAGGTAAGCAGATCACCGGCGATCTGTTCTCGAACAAAACGATCAAAGGGCACATCACGATTCAGTGAGTCAATCACGTAATCGCGGTATCTCCATGCATACCGGGCAAAAACATTGTTCGATGTCCCAATCTGATCTGCATACCCGACAAGATCCAACCAATGTCGAGCCCACCGTTCACCAAACGCAGGTGATGCCAGCAGCCGATCCACTACCTTTTCATGAGCCCTTGGTGATTTGTCCGCCACGAAACGGTGAATATCTTCAACGGTGGGTGGCAGGCCTGTCAGATCAAGACTGACCCGACGCAGCCATGTGTAACGATCCGCATCTCCAACCGGATACAAGCCTTTTTGTTCAAGTCGGTTGAGAATGAAGTAGTCACTTTCGGCGAGTGGCCAGGAGTTGTCTCCCACCGAAGGCCGTGGAGGATCCGTGATCGCTTGAAATGCCCAATGGTCCTTCCCAACATCCGTAGACGAAGCGACAGGGATGGTTTCCCTGACCCGCGGGTCGGGTACTCCCATTTCTACCCACTTGACCAGGTCCGAGATGATTGCCTCAGACAACTTCCCTTGCGGTGGCATTTTCAGCGACTCGTAGCGAACCGCTTCAATCAGAATGCTCTGATCGGCCTGGCCAGGAACCAGGGCAGGACCATTTTCGCCTCCTTCCAAAACAGCTTCGCGAGAATCGAGCCGCAAACCACCTTTAGGTGTCTTCGCATCGCCTGAATGGCATTCGAAGCAATGTTCGATCAGTACCGGACGAATGCGGTTTTCAAAGAAATCAAGCTGCTCTTGCGTTGCGATGTCGTCCGCAAAGGCCAATCCGCCAACGAACCAGCCCCACCCAAAACCAAACCAGTAGGCGCCGTTTCGAATCGGGCGCATTCAAATGCCCTTTTGTGAGGTGACTTTTTCCGTCCAAGCAAACACCGCAGCATGTTCCGTCCAAGCAAACACCGCAGCATGTTTACTTTAATCACTTTTCAGCCAACACGCAACCAAGACTGTCGTGGCGGGGTTTTTTAGGCAAAATTCGACTAAGCCAGAACATCCTTGACCACGTTCCCATAAACATCGGTCAGCCTAAAGTCGCGACCTTCGTGCCGATAGGTGAGCTTTTCATGATCAAGACCCAACAAGTGCATGATCGTTGCGTGAAAATCGTGAAGATGAATCCCGCCTTGAACGGGGAGGTACCCGAAATCATCGGTAGCACCATACGTCAACCCTGGCTTCACACCGCCACCGGCCATGAACGCACAGAAGCTTTCTTGCTGGTGCTCGCGTCCGTGCTTTTCGATCGGTGCCGTACCTGAAATATCCTGGCTCCATGGTGACCGGCCAAATTCGCCGGACCACAGTATGAGCGTCTCTTCAAGCAATCCCCGTTGTTTTAGATCGGTAATCAAAGCGGTGACCGGCTTGTCGGTCTCTGCGCAGCTGACAGGCAAGTCGCGCCGAATGTCACCGTGATGGTCCCAGCTACCAAGACTGACTTGTACGAAGCGCACTCCTGCCTCACTCAAGCGACGAGCCAGCAAGCACGCGCGGCCATTGTGGTCCGTAGGTTTTTCATTCACGCCATACAACCGTAATGTCTCGTCCGACTCATCCGCCATGTCGATAAGCCGGGGCGTTTCGGTTTGCATGCGGAAAGCGAGTTCAAAGGACCCTATCATTCCTTCCATTTGAGCGTCGGCCTGCACACGATCAAGCAATTGTTGGTTCATGTCTTGCAGGAAATCTAGTCGGCGGCGCTGCACCGCTTCCTCAGTGCTGGTATCCCGCAGGTATTTTATGGCCAGCACCTCCTTGTCGTCAGGCAGCATGAGCGATGTTCCTTGATGGATACCTGGCAGGAACGATGATCCGTACGTGCGCACGTCAGCCGAAGGATCGATGGCAATAAAACTTGGCAGGTTCTGGTTCTCGGTCCCCAGCCCGTAACTAATCCACGACCCGATGGAAGGACGTGCTTCGGACAGCGAACCTGTATGGAATTGCAACGTTGCCGGTGCATGTGCTTTATTGTCGGTATGCATGGCCTGTAACAGACAAAGGTCATCTGCGATGGTGGCAAGATTGGGCAACAGGTCCGACATCATCATCCCACACTCGCCTCGCGGCCGTACGGGCGCAACAGGCGCCATAGCGAGAAACTGGTCGACGCCCACGCGGAGTTGATGTTTGTCTACGGGGGCCGCGATCGTTTGGCCATGATGTTTGACAATATAGGGCTTGGGATCAAATAGATCCGGCTGTGACGGTCCGCCAGGCATAAACAGGAAGATAGCCCGTTTGGCTCGAGGATGATGGTGCGGGACATCTCGGTCCAGAGGTTGGCTTGTCGCGTGAGCTACGCTGGATACCAGCCCTTGCAAAGCCACACTACCAAAACCGCACGCCGCATTCCGCAACAGCTGTCGGCGGGAAAGACCAAAAGAAGCAGAAAGGTTCATAGCTGATTCACCTGATTGTTCGTTCTTTTCTTACAACTTCATCAGAAACTCATTGGTTACCAGTAGCGCATGGCACAACTCCGTCCATTGCTTGTCGCTATCAGAGACAAACTCCCGCGCTGCCTGCTTCTCGCGAGAAGTAATCGGTCGGTTTAAAGTAGAGAGCCACAAAAAGTCGAGTCTCGCATCATCTCCAGCTGTGACATACTTGATTCGTTCAGCAAGTTTTCCGGCGTGTTGCTTCACAGCTGAACTGTTCATCAAGAATAGAGCCTGTGTTGGCACAGCCGTGATTGCCCTTTGGCCGGCAAATTCGGCAGGTGGCGGAAAATCAAAGATATTTCTTATTTCTCCCGGATCAGGTTGTAGAGTCCTGCGAATAACTGGCAGGTAAATCGTGCGCTGCAGCTTTTGCCCCGGGCGCCACTTGTGGAATGCAAAAG
>CAUZBP010000232.1:0-2962 GCA_963578105.1 Planctomycetota bacterium | reverse complement strand
CCGAGCCGCTTCGGACTGGGTCATAGCAAATCCATTTTGCAAATACAATGATCCGGATGAGGTGGGCGGCCCGTGTTATCATTACTCCGTGTTCTACTGCAGCCAGGCGATGTTTCAGTATGGGGGCCGGCACTGGGCCCAGTACTATCCGCGCATCGTGCGGATGCTCGTTGCGAACCAGCACCAAGATGGATCATGGGCGCCCGAGATCGGGGGACACGCGCGGTACGGGAACGTCTACTCCAACACTCTGGCCGTGCTTGCCCTCACGGCGCCGTACCAGTTGCTGCCCATATTCCAGAGGTAATCGATAAACTCAATCTCTGACAATGTCGAGCAATCCGAGTCAAGATGAAATAATACGGTCATCAACCGCCTGACCGACCGTCGACCCTGATCTTCTCAACAGTCGAACGCGGCAGAGGCTTGACCAGATAGTCATCAGAGCTTTCCCGGAGATAACGTCACTCGGCACTGGGCCACAAGGTTGTCCCCATCGATCTGGCTCTCAGCAAATGACGTCAATTTTGGGAGGACTGACTTCGATGACCATTCCCCGCTGTGGGTCCGGCTCCGCGGCCCGCAGTGCAGAGATCGCATCGTCGGGATTATCCGCAACGGGCACTATGTTTCCGTCAAGCAGGGCGACATAGTCCCCTTCATTAAACGTCTGGCCGCTCCAGCGGTGTTCTCGACGTAGCGATTCCGCCACCCGCAGGTTTCGTTCTTTCTCGCTCACTTGCCTTTCCTCCACTATTGGTCACTTAGTGGTATTCTATCACTAAACCGTAATGAGTTAGTGATAGGAATTTTAATCGGAGCAGGACAAATGCCTATTTCCCCGCTTCCGCGATCGCCTTAACGGGAATCAATGTCGCACGACATTCGGCTTTTGAACCATCGCAATGAGTTTATCGATTAGAGAAAGGAGGTGGTTCAGTGATATATGTCTGTATATGCCAAGGAGGTGGCCGCACCTGATGGTGGCCGGCGGGCTGTCACTGGGCAGCCACCAACTCCCAGGGGATACTCACGAGATTTACTTGTGGGAATCACCTTGTATGAGTAAATCCGAGGGCCCGTTTCTCTTCGGGGGAACGGGCTTTTTTAATGGCCTGCTCAGGCTGATTCCGGTCCCGCAGTTTCCGGGTCCAGGAATTCATTCGGTTCCTGGAAGATCCCCAGCAGCAGGCATCCGTCCGGGGTATGGGCAGCATGCACTGAACCGGCTTCGCGCCACACGAAGTTTCCGGTCGTACAGGTTCCCGCGTTGTCGACCAGGCTTCCTTCCAGCACATAGGTTTGTTCAACATCCGCGTGTCGGTGCAGTGGCAGTTCCGAGCCAGCTTCACATCGAAACAGGCCGGTAAAGGCCGGGCCCTGTTCATCCTGCCAGAGAATCTTCATGGTGATCCCGGGAAACCGGGTAGGTTGCCATTCCAGTTGCTGAACGTTGACGAAGTGTGATCCGGATTCCTGTTTTTCATCGCTCACGAGGAAGCTCCTTGTGCTGTGTATCCTGCGTTAGAGTGCAAATAGATTCAAGGTGTGGGTACGATCCGTATGTTACACAGTTCGGCGCTCGTGTACCAACTGGCGATGCCAAAGGGTCGTACAGGTTCCTGTTCCCACCAGATCGAGAACTTGTGATCCCTGGTCATGAAGTCGAGTATTTCTTCCTCGTCTACCCAGGCACGAATTCTCTCGGGAGTGACCTGCAGCCGCACCTGGTACCATTGATTATCTTTCACTGCTACGTAGCCGGTTGTTTCGTTTTCCACGGCTGCCATATTGTCGATGTTGGATAATCCCGTGACGCCTCCTCCCCAGCCGCCGATGATCAGGCTCAGGTAAGACTCGTTGAAAGGGAATGTGATTCCACAAAAAAAGTCATTTCCCTTGGTGCGTCGTGCCTGTAACGATACCTCGTAATGGTTGCGGGGAAACTCGCCGGTCCAGCGAATGCCCGTGGCCGGTTGTCCGCTGGGTAATGACAGGACTCCATTCTTGATCGTGACCTTGCCGTGTTTTTCGAAATCGTTCTTCTTGATGACTTCCCATTGCCCCAGTTTTTTTCCGTCAAATAGTTGTCGGGGTCCGGCCAGTGAGGACTGCTTCTCCAGGCTGATCCAGTGGCTGAGTGCGTAACCGGTTCGCCGCGGTAAAGTAGCATCCGGGTGTTGTAGACTGCGTGTCAGGCTCAGGGCAGTCAGGGCGCCGTTGAGTTGTTTCTCGCGTAGGCGAATTTCCAGTGACAGCTGGTGTCGCCGACGATTGGTATCAGGCGTCTTGAGGTGGCCGGGGAACACGCCTACCAGGAAACCATTGTCCAGTCGCACATGGTTCAGAAGCTGCTTGAACTGGTGATCCAGTTGTACGTGAACATGGCCACCGGGTTGAATCCAGAGGCGTATAGGTTGTTTCCCAGCTACCGTTTCGACTTCCCCTTTCCAGTAGCCAATCCAGTCGGCCGTGGGTGCCCAGGGAAACGGTGCTGGTGGTGTCGCCCGGTTGTACTCGGCGTGTCGAAGCTGACGGGCGTACTCGGGAAGCAGGGTAGCAAGTGCTTGCTCGACCACCCGGTGCGGCAGATCAGATTGACAGTTGGTACAGGTCCAGCGTCGGGCGAATACCGTGTGTTGCGTGGCGGGGCGTTCGACGATCGTCCGGAGCTCGTCCGTACTGCCGGCCGCCTCGACAACCTACCGACCAACCGTAACCGCTATCTTGGTTTTCGTGTGGCCAGAACGATTCCCTTATCACCTTAACCACTTTACCTCTTACCCGGCGCAGCCGGTGCGAAGTTTGACCGGGGGTGGGTCGAGTTCAAACGGACGTCCTGTTGCCGGGCTGGGGCACTCCATGTTTTGGTGTGGCCCGTTTTTTTGCGCACTATTTTCCAGACAACTACGGGTGACCACTCCCCTTCTTTGTACCAGTCTGAGTGAGAGAATCGGGGTTA
>CAUZBP010000231.1:0-2972 GCA_963578105.1 Planctomycetota bacterium | reverse complement strand
GCGGACCCCTATCCCTACGTGGCCAATGTAACTGCTAAGCATGTCCAGGTGCGCAGTGGACCAGGTGAAGACTATTATGTGACTGATGAATTACCGCGAGGAGATGAAGTAGAAGTCTATTGGCAGAACGGAGAAGGGTGGCTTGCTATTCGGCCACCTAGTGAGAGTTTTAGTCTGGTACCTCAGGAAGCACTGGACCGAACCGAGGTGAAACAGTTGGGAACGATTGTTGATCGGTCCGTCCCATCCCGGATTGGTAGCCAAATCGAAGACGAATACGGCGTGGCACAGGTTGAACTCCAGCCGGGTGAAGTGGTTGAGATTCTAGGCACGAAACGGCTGGAAAATCGCTTGTGGTATATGATTGCTCCGCCTTCAGGTGAATTTCGCTGGATTCACGCTGACCACATCGATCGTCAGTTGGTCGACAAATCAAGTTTGACTCAGTCAACACCGGTGTTGACGGTCGAAGCGGTACCTCCTCCTGCCAGAAAAATCGCCGCAGATCTTCAAGTGACAGATCAGGCAGTCGCTGGCGATGCGGCACGTGCTGTTTCCTGGACGCTCAGGGACGATTCCCGGCAGGACCGCGTGGAGAAAAGAAATAAATCGAGTTGGCGAAGTCCACAAGCTTTGGATACCGGTTTTTCGAAAGATCAGGGAGATCGTTCAAGGCAGACTGACAGGAAGTTCGTGCGAACCAGAGGCACCAGTCAAAACGTACCGAAGAGGGACTTGTCTGAAAGGGAAAGTTCGGATCGCCAGCAATTAATGCAGATACAAATCGAGCTGTCCCAGATTGTAGCCGGGCCTCCTGCCACTTGGCAGCTGGGTGTTCTCAGACTGAAGATCCGCAGTCTGTCTGAAAATGGGAAATCTGCAACAGAACGCGCCCAAGCACGACGTCTGTTGGAAAGGGTGGCTGAATTTGAGGAAGTTCGCCTGCGACACGAGGAGCTGGCGGCTGAATTTTTGGGTCCCGGGTCGGCAGCTGGGGAGTTGAATCCAGTCGGAAAAAGCGTCTCGTCTCGACCAGGACGGCTTGCAACAGCACGTCCTACCTTTGATCCTCGATTCGACGGAAGTGGATGGTTGATGCCGGTGATCACTCAGCGAACCAATGTGCCGCGTTATGCTTTGACAGATGATTACGGTCGCATTCTGAAATTCGTGACACCCTCACCGGGCTTGAATGTACGGCGTTATCTAAGGAAACAAATTGGAGTGTCGGGAACACAGCAAATGCTGCCGGATCTAAATCGGCCACACCTCACCGCTGAACGCATCACCGTGCTGGACCGGCACCGACGGTAAAAAAGAGGTGACAAACGGCTACGGTCTGCGGGTTCACTCTTTATGTAATCCTGCTGTGCCGTAGAGAAATCAAAGGCTACAAAACCAACTCGAATATTTATCGTTGCGTGACCGGCTCTCCTGCCGTCTAACGCACCAAGCGTTTCCCGGAGTCCTTGATGATGACCCTTCAGAAAAGCATGGTTGTTTTGACAGCCATTGTGGCTTTCTCTTGTTTAACGTTTTCAGCCGGGGCCGTTGCTCAAGAAGAGTACACATTTCACCATCAAATCCCGCAAGTGGGCCAGCAGTGGGTACAAAGTGTTCAGATGAAAATAAAAGCCAAGTCACGTATCAAGTATCCGGGCCACCAACAGCGAGAAGTATTCCAGCTTGATCAACGCCGCCAAAACCGACGTCTGACGGTCCTTGGAGTACAACCACAAAGCGTGCCAAGGGTCGAGGTCACCTTTGAGTCTGCTTTGCACCACACCAGCGAGGATTGGGACGCGGAACCCCGTTGGGAGTTTCAAGCGGTCCACGGCAAGACCTATCGTGTCTGGCGGGAGAACGGGCAACTGGTCGTTACCAACCCGCAGGGAACTGTGCCGTCGTCCGAGGAAGTGGAGATCGTTCGACAAAGCATGCAGTCAGTGGGTCGTGGCAATCCGATTGCGCAATTTCTTCACCAACGGACAGTCGAAGTCGGCCAAACGCTTCACTTGCCTGCTGAGTTGGCTAGGGAATTGCTGGGTACCGATACCCCGTTGAATAAAGATCAAAAGATGCCCATGACGTTACTGGTGGTTCGCGAGATCCGTGGGGTGCTGTGCGGGATTTTTGAGGCTGACTTGGAAAACACCTCACAGTTGGGTGCGCGGACAAGTACACACATGCACGGTAAATTTGCGGTCGAACTCGATACTTGCCGTGTCGTCTCGACTGTTTTTCAGGGTCCTGTGACTTACCGGTTGAGCCGTTCTATCGGAGGTGAAAGTTACGTCGTGGAAACGGCTGGTTCACTGCAAGTAGAGATGAAAGCGGAGACCGTAAGACGATAAAAGGTCGTAGAATCGATGCGCGTGTACACCAGGGAACGTTGGCTTCTGATCGTCGTCCGAGTCTTGGGCATTTTCGAGTTGTTTGCTATTCCGTTCATCTTTGTGCCCTTTGCGTGGATGGGAGAAATTCATGAACATCTGGGCCTTGGTTCCATCCCTGAAGGAAGAATTGTGTCTTACTTAGCGCGATCGCTTTCCGGATTTTATGCGATCAACGGCGTGATTTTGCTTTACATTTCTTTTGACTTGAAATACTACTGGTCATTACTGAAACTGCTTGTAGCGATTTTTATCACAATGGGATTCACCCTCACGATCCTAGATTTGTCTCTGGGGATGCCTTTCTCTTGGACACTGAGCGAAGGTCCTGTTGAGATTCTCTTGGGCGGTTTGATGTGGTGGTTGATGAAGAAGACCGGTCCTGGGAACCCGAAAAAGCAGTGATTCCAGATCGCCACGTTCTTCGGCGGCTTGGCAAACCGCACCGCCGCGTTGGCCAGTTCCTCTGCGAGGCCTGTGGCACCGTCAACAAGAAGCTCTGGCCGTTGAGTAGTGTGTCGGTTCTGGTCCCCAATTACTTGTCAAGGAAAAAGACAAGAGAACCTACTCGACGGTGAC
>CAUZBP010000230.1:0-3049 GCA_963578105.1 Planctomycetota bacterium | reverse complement strand
AACCTTTTGTGGCCCCAAACGACGACGCACTTCGGTGGTCGTTCGTCGTCGACGTTCGGGGCTTACCAGTTTCCCTTCGCGGCTTCCTTGGGGATCTCCATATCAAGAGCCTGCTCCGCCACCATCTTCTTCAGCCGAACATTCTCTTTTTGAAGGGCTTTCAGTTCCTTCGCCATCTCCGCCTGCATACCTCCATATTTCTGACGCCAACGGTAATACGTCTGTTCGGAAATCCCAAGCACCTTACAAGCATCAGGAACCGTCTTCCCTTTACCAGGCTCAACATCCGCTCGGCGTAATTTCGCAATAATCTGATCCACCGCGTGTCGCGTCTGTGACATCGCAAAGAATCCTTTCCCGGCCTCCGGCCGGACTGGATTCTCTCACTTAACCTGGAGCAAGTTTAGGAGAGGACGTAAGTGTCGCAAAACGTGTTTTCCACCGCAATGCATCAATAAATTAGGCATCGTTCTTTCCTTTCATGAGTTTGGAATTCCGACGAAAAAAGCCCGCCAGACAAACGCGTTAACGCTTGCCTGACGGGCTGTAAACTCGAATTTATTGTGTTTCCTAAAGGCTAAGAGTTTCCTCACTTAATAATGACGCAATTTGGGGAGAAATTTAGGCCTTCTCCCCTATAGGCGCCCCTACCTGAAATGTATTGCAGAGTTTGTTACACTTTGCGGCAGGCGAATCACGTAATTTTTCACGATTTCTAGTGGGATGTCATGCCAGAGAAGCTGAGCGATTATTTGAAGACGGCAGATGCAGCGGAATTCTTAGGAGTTTCGCAGAACACGCTGCGGACTTGGGCCAAACAGGGAAAGATCCCGGTACGGGTCAACCCGGCCAACGGCTACCGATTGTTTCGGCAGCAGGACTTGCAGGCATTTCTCAAGTCGGTCGCCCGATCCGTGTCTCGTAAACCAAGGTAACGGCAGACCAGCTCAGGCAAGGACGTAGGGATTAACTCAACCATGAACCAACAGAACCTCTCCTCTTTCATCTGGTCGGTCGCCGATCTGCTGCGGGGCGACTACAAGCAATCAGAGTAAGGCAAGGTGATGGCACTGGTGAAGTAGCACCGTTGTATTGGTCAACGGAGGTGGCCGCAGGAACCATTTTGTAAACAAATGAGGGGCGAGCGAATGTTCAAATTCATCCATGTTGCAGACATCCACCTGGACAGCCCGCTGCGTGGTCTTGAGCGGTACGAAGGAGCCCCCGTCCAGGAGATTCGTGATGCTGCCCGGCGCGCATTAGCAAATCTTGTGGATCTGGCGATTGATCAGCAGGTCGCGTTCGTTGTGATCGCTGGCGACCTCTACGACGGCGATTGGCGTGACTACAACACCGGCTTGTATTTCGTCGATCAGGTTCGACGTCTCCGGGAGGCTGATATCCGGTTGTATCTAATTTCCGGCAATCACGATGCTGCCAATCGAATGACCCAATCGCTGCGAATGCCGGAAAACGTCACATTCTTTTCAGCGGACGCACCGGAAACGGTTTTGATTCCCGAGTTGGACGTTGCGATTCACGGGCAAAGCTTCGCCACGGCTGCAGTCTATGAAGACCTTTCTGAAGGGTATCCGGTTGCCGAGTCCGGTTGTCTCAACATTGGCATGCTTCACACGTGCGCTTCCGGGCGTGAAGGCCACGACAGGTACGCCCCCTGCTCGATCGAAGGCTTGAAGGCCAAGGGATACGACTACTGGGCACTCGGCCATATTCACATCCGAGAAATTCTTTCTGAGCAGCCCATCATCGCCTTTTCGGGAAATATCCAAGGCCGTCACATAAAGGAGACGGGCGCCAAGGGCTGCCTGCTTGTCACGGTCAACGACGATCAGTCGATGCAAGCTGACTTTCGGGCTCTGGATGTATTGCGATGGCACGTCGCCAGCATAGACGTCAGCGAAAGCCAAGCTGTTGATGAAGTGTTGGATCTCGTCGCGACGGAGATCGAGTCATGTCATGGCAACGCAGCAGGCCGACTTTTGGCACTAAGAATTGAACTAACGGGGAAAACCATCGCTCATCGCGAACTGTATGCTCGAAAGCATCATTGGACGAACGAAATCCGCTCTCTCGCGATTGATGTTGGAAAGGGGGATGTCTGGATCGAAAAGGTCAAGTTGCGAACGTCCTCTACCGCATCGAAAGCGACTCCCACCAACATTCCGGATGACGCGATTGGTGAGCTCACGTCTCTATTTGAACAGGCCCAAACGGATACGAGCCGACTCTCGGAATTGGGTTTTGATTTTTCTGATGTGGTAAAGAAGTTGCCCGCGGAACTCAAGACGCTCGCCAAACCCGATGATCCCGAATGGCTAAGGGAGATACTGACTGAGGTCAGGCCGTTACTGCTCAGCCGACTCATTGGATCGGAGGGCGAAGAATGAAGATTCTCAAACTTAACCTGACAGCCTTTGGCCCATTTTCAAATGCCCAACTTGACCTATCTGGAGGCAACCAGGGCCTGCACGTCATTTATGGGGCAAATGAAGCTGGCAAGAGTTCCTCGCTGCGAGCAATCACTGATCTTCTTTATGGGATTCATTCACGAACACCGGACAATTTCATTCATCCCTACCCGCGATTACGGATCGGTGCCCAGTTGCAGCACAGTGACGGAACTGTTCTGGAAATTGTGCGGAGAAAGGCCAACAACAATTCACTTTTCAATGGGGACGACTCCACACCGCTGGACGACACCGAGCTGACACGTTTTATGGGAGATGTCGATCGTGAGCTCTATCACACGATGTTTGGGATCGACCACGAGCGTCTGCGGCGTGGTGGTGAAGAGATTGTTCAGGGTGATGGACGAATTGGCGAGTTATTGTTTGCGGCAGGCGCTGGTCTAGCAGACTTACAAGCCGTCCAGACGAGACTGCACGAGGACATGGACGTCTTGCTGAAAGCGACCGGTCGCAGTGGAACAATTGCGACTGACATCAAGGAGTTCCAGGATGGGCGCAGTGCCGTCAAGCAGGCACAGGTTTCGGTTGAGACGTGGGAACGCAATGAAGACAACCTCCGA
>CAUZBP010000229.1:0-3128 GCA_963578105.1 Planctomycetota bacterium | reverse complement strand
CCTGCCAGTTTGTGTTCGATACCTGCGTCTCCGTTGAAAGCCCAACTAAGGATCCCAAAGGTTACGTGCTCTACGACCGTGATCATTTAAAGAAAACCACGGCGCCGGTCAGGACGGTGGAACGTCTAGTTCCCGATAAAATCCTTGTTTGGTAAATTGAAGAAAGACTCCAGCACGAATAAAGATGTGGGATTGGGAAAATAACCTTGGTTACGGTGGATGAACATGAGCAAAGAATCTTACATCACGTTTCTCTTGAAAGTTATCGTTCCGTCTGTGCTGCTTCAATTGTTGTTCGTGCAGGGCGCAGTTGCGGAGAAAGTTGAGATCCCCACACCTAAACGCAACCTGAGCATCGGTTACATAAACAAGGAAATTCCCAAGCTCACGGCGGGAACATGGAAAGGAAAACGGTATGAGGCATTGGTGCCCGATACCTTGGACCTCGCTGAACGGGCGACGCTTGCCATCCATGGGATCACGAATATTCAAGACCCGGAATATGATTACGAACTTTTTTGGCTGGCTGAATTCAACCGAATCCCTCCCGTCATGATTCATCAAACTTTGGGGCCACCCTGGTTAGATGGTGAAAACTATAAACTCATGGAGTCCCTGGCGCTGCTGCGTCTGATCACTGGGAGCCGCTTATCTTTGGAAATCGATCAGCGCTGGCGGGAACGAACGCTGCAGCAAATTGGACCGGACGGATTGGCCTACTGGCCCGAAAAAGGGAGGCCCTGGTTATCCATGGATGTACCTCCTGGGGGGTGGAAACCGGCACTCGGGGATACCTCACAAGGTCAGATCTCGACACTGGGCATGTCGGGTCGGTTGATTGCGGCGATGACCCTCTACGAGCTTCAGGATCAGAATCCAGTCTGGAGGCAGACCATTGAAAAGATGATCAATCGGCTTGCAGAATTGACGGTCTACAAAGGTAATTACGGATATTTGCCAGCAGCCGCGGTTGCGCCTGGCGCTGAAGTCCCAGCCGATTTTCCCGAGCCGTCGAAGGGTAGCTGGAGGTATGCGCAGGCGTGGCTGATTCAGGGCTTAACACAATATTACCGTCAGACTCATCACGAACCGGCCCGTGATTTGGCGATGAAACTCACGCGGTATTTAATGGGACCGTCGGAGAACTATGACAGCGATGGTGCATTCGTCGGCATGGACCATTTTCACATGAATACCCAGGGGGTTCTGGCAATATCAGATCTGGCCTTGGCAACCGGGGATCGGGAATTGGCTGAATTTGCTCGAAAAACATACAAATATGGAAAGTCCATCGGCGATGATTTGGTGGGGTTTTTCCCCGAAGGACTCAGATATCTCAATGAAGACGGATCTTACGAACATAAATACAGATCCGTGGAAACCGCGGAGACCTGCGAAGTGGCCGACATGATCGTCAGCGGCCTGAAGTTGGCCGACCTGGGCCACGACGATTGTTGGGATGACGTAGACCGCTGGCTCCGCAATCAATTTGCGGAAAATCAAATGACTTATGCGGACTGGATCTACCGGCTGATTGACAAGGAAGCCGTTCCGGCCGGCTCAGAGCCATTGCCCGACCGAAAAAAAGGCGAGGGCCGATCCCTCTACAGTGGCCGACCTATAGCCATGCCCATCAATTCACCGCATGAGAACGGAGACCGGGTTCCAGAGCGACATATTGGCACCTTTGCGGGCTGGCCGTCCGGAAATGATTTCTTTTATTGGGATCCGGAGACACATGGGCATTTGGGCGCCATGCACTGCTGCACCGGTAATGGTAGCCGGGCAATTTATTACGCATGGGAGCACATTCTTGATTATCGAGATGAGACATTGCGGATTAATCTGCTGCTGAATCGGGCTTCCCCCTGGGCGGACGTGGACAGCTATATCCCTTATGAGGGACAGGTCGATATCAAAATGAAGAAAACTTGCAACCTGGAAGTGCGAATCCCCGAGTGGGTAAAGCCTGAGCAAACCGTGTGTACGGTGAATGGCAAGAGGAAAGAAATCACCTTCCGTGGGCGGTACGCACAATTCGGGCGAGTCAAAAAAGGTGATGTGGCGGTAACCCATTTTCCGATCGCCGAACGGACGGTAAGAACCAAGATCGGGGGTAATGACTACACACTGGTGGTGAAGGGAAACACAGTGGTGTTTATGGACCCTCCTGGAAAATGGTGTCCCTTGTACCAACGCGACCACTATCGCGGCAATCAGGTGCGCTGGGTTGAACGAGAGCGGTTTGTCGGTGAGGGGGCGCTTCACTGGTAGAATGGCGTGCAGTCTGTCACGACATTCTGCACTTTTCTGTACGAGTTCTCGTCCTTCGGCTTTGATTCTTGGGCCGCAGTGGTGATCATCGAATGATGGCTACCGCGACTCGCAATCTACGCAGATATGACCATCGTCTTCGTGAACTCGTCCGATCGACCGGCAATATCCAACACGCAATCCGTCGAGGCGTCCCGCGCTCCACGGCTCACGGGTGGCTCAAGTCGCCCCGGGCCGAGGTCGTCACCGTCGACGCCACCGACATGGATGTCCTCCCTCTTCAACAGGAACTACTGACGCTGCGCAGACGTGTCGCCAGGCTCATTGCGTTGCTTCGCCTTCTGGTCGTTCTGTTGAGATTGTCCGGCTTCTCGCTGGCCGGCACCCGGATTCCCAACGGAGCAGGGAAGCACACGCTGATGCGAGCAATCGAACGGCCAACTGCCGTCCTCCCGCTTCACATCGTACTGCGAGTTCTCCGATTGTCGCACTCCCGTTATCATTCGTGGAAGCGGGAGAAGGGGTGCGGCCTGGACGACATAACGTCGTGCCCACGATTATCCGCCACGTTCGACCCCAGCGCAACAGCTGAGCTCCTTCTCCACGCCGCGAGGCATCTGGAGGACGCCAAGCCCACGTTGCTCGTGGACGGAGGTGTCGAGAATTTCAATCAAGCGGTCGATGAACTGGTCCAGTCCGGCCTCTTGAATCGGCTTCTCGCCATGACGGTGACCCAGCCCCCTTAAACGAGTCCACGCCCTGATAGACAATCGGGGTGTCAGGACGCATTTCAAGGAGGGCAAGCGATGCCACGAGGTAAGAAACACGGTCCGGAAGAGGTGATCCCGAAGTTG
>CAUZBP010000228.1:0-3236 GCA_963578105.1 Planctomycetota bacterium | reverse complement strand
CATCTCTCCGGGAACTACCACGGGCCCAGAACGACGAAAAACCGGGGTCGTTATAGCTCACCACCTGGCCTACAACGACCGGTGCATTGTATTGATTGGCATAAGCGCGGGACTCGCCCCGCCAGGAAGATTTCCGATCGGTTACCGTAGACGTGTAAGTAACCGCCTCCATCGTCACGCCATGTTCGGCGGTGGTATACACTCCTTCTTCCACGACAAGGTAATGCAGGTCGATTCCGGTTACCGGATCGGTCAGGCCATCGGTACGATCGACGCGAACTTCAAACCTATTTTCCGAAAGAACCTGCATCCTAGGTACCAGTGGAACACTCGTTCCGTCGTAGTTCGGAGTCAGTACTACCACCATGGAGTTATAGTTTTGTGTCAGGGTCACGGTCTGCCACGTACTGGTGACATTGGAAATCTGTCCGGTGGTAAATATGGGAGTGACGTTGGCCTGTGCGACAGGAGCGGCATCGCGATTCTGGCTGGTAGCGGAGAGTAAGTCTTCCGAATCGTTCTGCGGTTGGGCAACAGAGAGTGGCTGGCTGTCGAACTCGGAGGTCTGCGGCAGCAACTCGGTCGCCGACAAGAGATAACGGCCTTCGAGCGACTCTACCGAAAGCCCCTTGTGCGACCGACGGGTCCTCTTCTGCCGTTGGCGCGAGGAACTTGTTTTTCTTGCTTGCTTGTGTTTTCTGGTTGGAATTCGCTGCGACATGTTGTTATTCCTTTTTGTTCAAGAAAACCAGCACACTGAACGAATAAAAACCTCACACGAGAAGGCGCCTTGAAAGCCAATCCGGGCAAACCGTCCAAGCCACCGCAAACCGAAACACCCGGCCCAGTTTTAACTCTCTGCTATTGCTTCAGCAACGGCATGCGACTGAAAACAGCCTGCTTCGGTTCCTTGATCGTTCTGACACAAATGGTGGGAACTCGCCCTAAAAATCACTGTGCACGGCTCCAATGAGCGTCACTTCGTCCCGCCCCAAATGTTCCGTGGCCCGCCAGATCAACCGAACCAAAATCAGCTGGGTTACAACTTCCAACTGGTCCCCAAAGACACTCCGACTCCTACTGACCACTCAGCCAGTAAACCACCAGGCTTTTCGTGGCCACACCTTTTCCGTGAGGAACTCTTTTCCAATTGGCAACGGCTGATCAAGGCCCACAACGCGTCTCTCAACCACAAGACAAGAAAAATGTATCAGGCATAGAATCGAGGGACTAAATTGATCCGACCATCGCACTCTCGGGTAGCCTTGACAAATCGACCGCTACGGATTTAGGAAAGTTCGATGTGAAATCGTCTGTCCTCCTTCATGGGGAGTCGTTCCAGGGAATTTACTGGGTCGCGACGGACCCCAATCGTTGATAAACCATGCGTCGGACAACAAACGTGTTGTCTGTGCACTTGTTTTACGTCGACTGGATCGTTTTCTTGCACGGATAGGAAAATATTTTTTCGCAGCGTGACCGGTCTTTCTGCCCGACGGCCGGCCGTACAGCCTGTCGTGGCCAATTGGGGCTGCCGCCCTACCGGGGGGTGATTCGTGAAAAGAGAAAGCCGGCTGTTTACAGAACAACCGACGTGCGCAGCGTTTCCGCGGGAAAACCACGCTAGAAAAGAAGCGGTTCTCAGGACGCGTCACCCGGAGCCGGCTCCGGCTGACTCTCGATCGCCAACAACTGCTCCTGTTGAGCAAGCTCCTCTTCGGAGGCATGCATCCACTCAAAGAACTCGGGATATTTTTCGGTGTCGACGTTTTGCGCGGAACGCAGCAGCACATCGCTGGCTTTCTGCAACCAGCGGTGTTTTTGCGACGGGGTGGGGACAACTAGAATCATCTTCGTGCAATAGAGCCACTGCTGCTGCCACATTTCGTAATTGGTGGGATCCTCCTGCAATGCCTGGTCCACGATGGAAAATGCCGTTTGTAGCTGTTGCTCAGCGGCTTCAGGTTGGTCCATGATCAGTGCGATCGAGCCGAGTGTGTCATGGAAATCAGACCGTTTCTCGGGTAATAGGTCTGTATTTTTGAGCAAACGGTGAAGCGTTTCCTGAGCGGTGTAAAGCCACTGCCTCGAGATCGTCTCATTTCCAAGTTCAGATTGGATTTGAGCGAGTCGAAGTTCAAGTTCCGAATTAAGCTCTAACACCTCTTGATCGTTCGGCCACGCCCCGAGCATTTCGTTTCCAAGCTGCCACGCTTTCTTGTAGTGCGATTCTGCTTCGGAGAGCTGTTCGGCCTCGGCAGCCTCCTCCCCCAACAACACATGAGCATTCTTGATGTGATTGCAAGGATACGTGGAATCAAAGTCATCCCCGATCACAATGCAAGCTTCGAGATGAACCTGGCCGATTTCGCAGTTGCCTCTCCCAACTTCAAGTTGTCCCAAATAAAACAAGCCGGCAAGCAATTCATGTTTCAAATCTGAATCGTCCGAATTTTCTTCCACCAGCTGTTGTAAAATGGTAATACATTCCCAGTACGACGCTACGGCTTTCTCGAGGTCGACTTCTTCAGTCAATTCACCGATTTCGCGAAACACGTCAGCCAGGTTTTGCATGGCCTCTTGGTCTTGAGGATCACTTTCAACAAGCTTCTGACCGATGGAAATTGAAGTTTTGAGGTGCGATTCGGCCTCTGCGGTTTCTCCAAGATCATCCAGGCACATCCCCAAATTGAGGAGGACCTCTGCCTTGAGACGCTGGAGGTCGATATTCTCGGGGCCCGCGCTCAAAAGTTGATCGGTGGCTTCGTGTGCCAACTGGAGTTGCGAAACCGCTTCGGTCAGATTCCCCAACCCATATAAAGCCATCCCTAAACGATTGTGCGCTACGGCAGAACTGAAATCTGCCATATCCGATCCTTCGGTCGAGTCCGCCAACTGCTGAAGTCCACCGAGGGCCGTTTTCAGGATCGAAAGTTGGGTTTCCTGAATATCAAGACCACCGTCTTCGAGATCATCATGAACCTCAAATACGAGCTGCCGCAGTGTTCCGAGCGCCAGGTTGCGTTGCTCGGCTGCAGTCCTGGCATCGCGTTGTGCTTTTTGTCGAGCCTGGCTGGCTTCCTGCTGGGTCGAAGCCAGCTTCCATGCGAAAAGGGCCGAACCGATGGCAACTCCCATCAATAAAAAGACCACCGCTGCCGAAAGACTCGCGATGCGGGGATTGCGGCGAACCGTTCGCCATGTTTTTTCGACCCGCCCTACCGGCCGGGCCTCGA
>CAUZBP010000227.1:0-3333 GCA_963578105.1 Planctomycetota bacterium | reverse complement strand
AACCTGCGCCTGCCCAAGTGCTTTTTGCATCGGCAATTCCGCACGCCGTGCGTGCGGTTCCACACTCTCTAGCTGAAACAGCGGCTCTCCCTGACCGGATGGATTATCGTGGCCAGTTATTTTGAAGCCAAACTGTGGCAATGTTTGTGAATCCGTTTCCCATGTAACCACAAGTTTACCTCGCTTGGCCAAGCCCAGCTTGGCCGATTTTAGTTTGATCGCCTCATACTTCGGCTTGGTGTCCTTTCGCTTAATGCTGTGCCGCGACGGGTTGGCCGCGCTTGGCTTGGTATCTCGGCCGCCGGCTGTCATGAAATAAAAGGAACCGTCATCATCGCTGGCAACGCCGCCATCCCAGTTCGTCTTGAAGTTGAACGAACGCTTCCCCGGCACTAGATCCCACCGGTTCACCGAGTAGCGTCCGCCGCCGAACGCATGCCATTCGCCATCTAGCTTGCGCTTCCAGCCACCCCGCAGGTTCGTCGTTCGCGGTTTGCTGCCGGTGTTGAGCCAGTCCTCGATGAACGCATCCGTGCTGCCCTTGAAAAACGCCTCCTTTGCAGCGACGTCCATCGTCACCAAATGCGTCCACTGCCCCGTCTTTCCCGAGTGCACCCAATAGCCGTAAAAAGTGTGCTCGCCGATTGGCCAAGCGCGGGATACCAGCGTGTACCAAGTATCGGTTTCCCAGCCCAATTCAAAGTTCCACGACTTTAGACCGGTTCCCTCGCCACCGAATTTTTCCGTCAACGTTCCCGCGCCCCGGTGCACGGCTCGAATCGGGGTGGTGTGTTCCTTGTGATCCCAGATGGAAAAAATGTAGATATGCCCTCTCGGGTGCGCCTGAATCCCTGCGTAACCAGCCGCCCTGCCCCGCCAGCCAAGTGCCTCGTAGTAGGTGTACATCGCCTCGCCCGACTTGGGGACGCGGACTTCGTTGATCACGATGTCGCCGTCGAATCGGTCGTCAAAAACAAAGTGCGACGACGGCGCGGAATTTTGCGCAACGACAACGAATGCAGTGGACAGCAGTACAAACGTCAGGGAGAATCTGTTCATCATGAGAGTGTGCAATTCGGCTTGCAGTCACCAAGTGCGTTGGATAAATCTGCGCAACCGGCTCTCGCCCAGCTATCCGTCATCCACCACCAACCGTCGAGATGTTTTTCCTTAAAAACCTCAAACGTACGCGGAGAATTCCCGCAGCGCCAAGACAGTACCACCTGATCTTGACGCTGGGAATTCTCCTGACTGCTTCTGTCTCTTTTGCGGAAGATCGCATCACACTCAACACGAAGGACGATGGCTATCGCGGCATTTGGTACATGAACCAACCACTGAAGTCGGTTTACAAATACAAGTACAGCGGCGGTTTGGGCACCTATTGCGCCAAACATAAGCCGTTTGCGGTCTATTGCGACACCGTCAACAAAACCTTCTTCTGCTATGGCGGTACGTCCAAGGCAAACAATCGCAGTTTGATACACATGGTGTCTTACTACGACCATGAAAAAAAGGTCGTCCCTCGTCCCACTATTCTTCTGGATAAAAAGACCGGCGACGCGCACGACAACCCGGTCATCTCTGTCGATGCCAAGGGGCATATCTGGATTTTTTCGACATCCCACGGCACCGACCGACCGTCATACATCCACCGAAGCAGGAAGCCGTACGACATCGACGCATTCGAACTGGTTCCTGCCACCAGACTGCAGGATGGCAAACAAGTCGCGATCAACAACTTCTCCTATTTTCAAGCCTGGCATCTCCCACAAAAAGGGTTTGTCTGCTTCTTCACCAAGTACGGTTGGGGAGCTGACCGCGCCTTGGCCTTCATGACAAGCTCAGACGGCGTGGAATGGTCGGAGCGGCAACGACTCGCCTCCATCGCACGAGGCCATTACCAAGTCAGCGGTGCCACTGGGGAAAAAGCGGGTTCCGCATTCAATTATCATCCCAAGAAAGGGGGGCTGAACCACCGGACCAACCTATATTACATCGAAACTCACGATCTTGGCAGGAACTGGCAGACCGTCGATGGACAATCCTTGAAGTTGCCGCTCACGTCAGAGATCAATCCCGCCCTGGTTCACGACTACGAAAAGGAAGCCTTGAATGTTTACCTCAAAGATATCCGATACGACGTGCAAGGCCGGCCGGTCATCCTGTACATCACCAGCAAAGGCTTCGAGTCCGGCCCCATGAATGACCCGCGTACATGGACGCTTGCCCATTGGAACTCGGGAAAGTGGCGACTCCGAAAGATTACCACCTCAGACAACAACTACGACATGGGTTCGCTCTACATTGACAACAGCAACTGGCAAATCTATGGCCCGACAGAGACAGGCCCGCAACCGTACAACCCCGGCGGCGAGATGGCACTTTGGGAAAGCCGTAACAATGGCGAGACTTGGAAAAAAACCAAGCAGTTGACCCGGCACAGCAAACGTAATCACACCTACGCACGAGCCCCGGTCAATGCCCACCCAGATTTCTACGCCCTTTGGGCGGACGGCCACGGCAGGCAACCATCCGAATCGAATTTGTATTTCTGCAACAGGGACGGCGGTGTGTATTTACTGCCCAGACGGATGTCCGAACAGTTCGCGAAACCGACGCTCGTTGAGCCAGACGCTTCCGCAAACGCGATCAAGGCGAATCGCTGAACGAAATCACGAACATGCCCGGGGAAGTGACGCCTTGAGCAAGCGCGTGCTGATCGCGATTTATTCGCCCAAGGTCAGGGTTGCCCGCCGCACCGAGAACGAGTCGACGCCGGAGAACACGAGGTGAGTGGCACTTGGCCGTATTGCGAAAACCGCAGTCCCTCCGCTGCCAATGTGTCGAGATTGGGTGTTTGGATTTCCGACCCGTAGCAACCGAGATCGGCAAAGCCAAAATCATCAGCCATGAGCAGGACAACATTAGGTCGTTTGGCGGCATCAACAGATGCAAAACAAGCCAATGCAGAAACGAAAACACTTATCCTGTTCCTCATAAGTTTTGGCTAGAAATCGCACGGAAGAACCACGAGATCCACAACCTTAGTCAAGCGCTAGACCAAGATTCAGAAGTTTGCTTGAATCGGGTTGTTGGGTGTCGAGAGCAAACCAGCGTTTTGAACCATGGCCGAGTGATCGCACTGCAAACGGCACCACTCCGTTCCTGTCCACCGGGATTCTTCCTGTCAGCACTACAAAAAAGAACCCTCCAGAATCGACAGTGGAAGTCCATGTCGGCAAATATGTCAGTTCCACCGTGCCGTCTTCGGAAACCCATCGTGTCAACTGCCGTGTCACGTCGAACCGGAGCTTTTCCTCCCCGTTAAGA
>CAUZBP010000226.1:0-3340 GCA_963578105.1 Planctomycetota bacterium | reverse complement strand
GCGAATGGTGTTGGCATCTTCACCAATATGCTTGCCGACATAAAACTCAGTACTGGTGGGAACATCTCTCCGGGAACTACCACGGGCCCAGAACGACGAAAAACCGGGGTCGTTATAGCTCACCACCTGGCCTACAACGACCGGTGCATTGTATTGATTGGCATAATCGCGGGACTCACCCAGCCAGGAAGATTTCCGATCGGTTACCGTAGACGTGTAAGTAACCGCTTCCATCGTCACGCCATGTTCGGCGGTAGTATACACTCCTTCTTCAACGACAAGGTAATGCAGGTTGATCCCGGTTACCGGATCGGTCAGGCCATCGGTACGATCGACGCGAACTTCAAAACTATTTCCCGAAAGCACCTGCATCCTAGGTACCAGTGGAACACTCGTTCCGTCGTAGTTCGGAGTCAGCACTACCACCATGGAGTTATAGTTTTGTGTCAGGTTTACTGCCTGCCACGCATTGGTAACATTCGAAATCTTCCCGGTAGTGAACAGAGGAGTAGCATTTGCCTGCGTGACAGGAGTGGCGTCTCGATCCTGGCTGGTAGCGGAGAGCAGGTTTTCCGGACCGATCTCCGACTGGGCAACCGAGAGTGGCTGGCTGTCGAACTCGGAGGTCTGCGGCAACAACTCGGTCACCGACAAGAGATAACGGCCTTCGAGCGACTCCACTGAAAGCCCCCTGTGCGACCGACGGGTCCTCTTCTGCCGTTGGCGCAAGGAACTTGTTTTTCTTGCCTGCTTGTATTTTCTGGTTGGAATTCGCTGCGACATGTTGTTAGTCCTTTTGGTTCAAGAAAACCAGCACACTGAACGAATAAAAACCCCACACGAGAAGGCGCGTTGAAAGCCAATCCAGGCAAACCGTCCAAGGGACCGCAAACTGAAACACCCGGCCCAATTTCAACCCTCTGCTATTGCTTCAGCAACGGCATGCGACTGAAATCAGCCTGCTTCGGTTCCTCGATCGTTCCGACACAACGGGTGGGAACTCGCCCTTAGAATCCACTGTGCACGGATCCAATGAGCGTCACTTCGTCCCGCCCCAAATGTTCCGTGGCCCGCCAGATCAACCGAACCAAAATCAGCTGGGTTGCAACTTCCAACTGGTCCCCAAAGACACTCCAACTCTTACTGACCACTCAGCCAGCAAATCACCAGGCTTTTCGTGGCCACACCTTTTCCGTGAGGAACTCTTTTCCAATTGGCAACCGCTGATCACGGCCCACAACGCGTCTCTTAAACCAAGACAAGAAAAATGTATAAGGCATAGAGTTGCGGGACTAAATTAACCCAGCCGTTGCACTCTCCATCACTTCTGAAAAAGATTAACGATTACGGATTCAGGAAATTTCGATGTAAAATCGTCTGTCCTCCTTTATGGGGAGTCAGTTTCCGGGAATTTACTGGGTCGCGACGGACCCCAATCGTTGATAAATCATGCCTCGGACAACAAACGTGTTGTCTGTGCACTTGTTTTACGTCGACTGGACCGTTTTCTTGCACGAACTGGAAAATATTTTTTCGCAGCATGACCGTTCTTTCTGCCACGCGGCCGGCCGTACAGCCTGTTGTGCCCAGGTGGACTGCCACCCTAACGAGGGGTGTGCGATTCATAAAAAGAGACAGCCGGCAGTTTGTAGAACAACTACCGTGCGCAGCATTTCCCTCGGAAAACCACCCTAGAAAAGAAGCTGTTCTCAGGACGCGTCACCCGGAGCCGGTTCCGTCTCGCCGGGTGCGGCCTTCTCGTCAGCCGGCTCCGGCTGACTCTCGATCGCCAACAACTGTTCCTGTTGGGCAAGCTCCTGTTCGGCGGCATGCATCCACTCAAAGAAATCTGGGTGTTCTTCGGTATCGACATTTTGCGCAGTACGCAGCAGCACATCGCTGGCTTTCTGCATCCAGCGGCGTTTTTGCAACGGGGTGGGGGCAACTAGAATCATCTTCGTGCAATAGAGCCACTGTTGCTGCCACATTTCGTAATTGGTCGGATCCTCCTGCAATGCCTGTTCCACGATGGAAAATGCCGTTTGTAGCTGTTGCTCAGCGGCTTCAGGTTGGTTCATAATCAGCGAGATCGAGCCGAGTGTGCCATGAAACTCAGACCGTTTCTCGGGTAACAGACCTGTATTTTTAAGCAAACGCTGAATCGTTTCCTGAGCAGTGTAAAACCACTGCCTTGAAATCGTCTCATTTCCAAGTTCAGATTGGATTTGAGCGAGTCGAAGTTCAAGTTCCGAATTAAGCTCTAACACCTCCTCGTCGTTCGGCCACGCCTCGAGCATTTCGTTTCCAAGCTGCCACGCTTTCTTGTAGTGCGATTCTGCTTCGGAGATCTGCTCGGCCTCGGCAGACGCCTCCCCCAACAACACATGAGCATTCTTGATGTGATTGCAAGGATACGTGGAATCGAAGTCATCTCCGGTCACAATGCAGGCTTCGAGATAAACCTGGCCGATTTCGCGGTTGCCTCTTCCAACTTCAAGTTGTCCCAAATAAAACCAGCCGGCCAGTAATTCATGCTTCAAATCTGAATCGTCCGGATTTTCTTCCACCAGCTTTTGTAGAACGGTAATACAGGCCCAGTACGACGCTACGGCTTTCTCGAGGTCGACTTCTTCGATCAATTCACCCATTTCGCGAAACGCGTCGGCCAGGTTTTGCATGGCCTCTTGGTCTTGAGAATCACTTTCAACAAGTTTCTGACCGATGGAAATTGAAGTTTTGAGGTGCGATTCAGCCTCAGCGGTTTCTCCAAGATCATCCAGGCACATCCCCAAATTGAGGAGGACCTCTGCCTTGAGACGCTGGAGGTTGATATTCTCGGGGCCCGCGTTCAAAAGTTGATCGGTGGCTTCGTGTGCCAACTGGAGTTGCGAAACCGCTTCGGTCAGATTTCCCAACCCATATAAAGCCATCCCTAAACGATTGTGCGCTACGGCAGAACTGAAATCTGCCATATCCGATCCTTCGGTCGAGTCCGCCAACTGCTGAAGTCCACCGAGAGCCGTTTTCAGGATGGAAAGTTGGGTTTCCTGAATATCAAGACCACCGTCTTCGAGATCATCATGAACCTCAAATACGAGCTGCCGCAGTGTTTCGAGCGCCAGGTTGCGTTGCTCGGCTGCAGTCCTGGCATCGCGTTGTGCTTTTTGTCGAGCCTGGCTGGCTTCCTGCTGGGTCGAAGCCAGCTTCCATGCAAAAAGGGCCGAACCGATGGCAACTCCCATCAATAAAAAGACCACCGCTGCCGAAAGACTCGCGATGCGGGGATTGCGGCGAACCGTTCGCCATGTTTTTTCGACCCGCCCTACCGGCCGGGCCTCGA
>CAUZBP010000225.1:0-3347 GCA_963578105.1 Planctomycetota bacterium | reverse complement strand
TAGGATTCGATTTCATCGAATTTCCTTTCATGATAAAATCTCACCGTTTAGTGACTGAGCCAACAACACCTGCGGCTCACGCCTAGCCTGACGCGCAAGCGAGGAGAACGCGGTTTGCATTGCCAGCACGGCTCCGGTTTCGGACTCGCATGGCAGCGTTCAGCTGGTTCGCGGGGCAACGGCCCTTCTCCTCGCTTGCGCGTCAGGCTAGTGTTAAGGTGGCATTGCAATCTATGTCAGCATTTGTCCGAGTTATGATCAAGGCCGCCCATTCCTGGATAACCCAATCCTGGACAACCCATTCCTGGATAACCCAATCCTGGACAACCCAATCCTGGACAACCCATTCCTGGAAAACGCATTCCTGGAAAACGCATTTCTCGGTTGCGACGAAGGTTGTGATTCGTTTCTGTCGGTCTATCATGGGGAGGTTGGACAAGCTCCCAACTTACATGGCAATCGCCCGCGGGTTAGTACAAGGAAATTCATGCAACCGATGAGTCACAGCAATCTCGTACCCGAAGTCGCACAACTTGTGGGAACCGACTACCCCAACATCACCCGAGTTGTGGCGAACCAGTCCTATTGGGACCAGCAGACTTCCGAACAGTTGATCTGGGGATACTTCTGCCTGGAGATTATTCGCCAGTTCGAGCAGGCGTTGCTGCGGAAGGACGTGGAGAGCATCGTCCACGGGCCGATTCACAGCAGCATTGGGCAGGAGGCAGTAGCCGTGGGAACGGGTATGGCGCTGACCAGTGGCGACAAGATCATGTCGACGCACCGGGCCCATCATCACTTCCTCGGCAAAGCGGTGGCGCATTATGCCCCTCCAATCGCGGACATCTTCGAGCATGATGAAAACGAACCTTTGCGCGACTGCATCCGACGTACGATGGCTGAGATCATGGGGCTCAGCACCGGATGGGTCGGGGGCCGCGGCGGATCGATGCACCTTTTCGACGATGCGTCGGGGAATATCGGAACGCAAGCGATCGTGGCGGGAAACGTGCCGTACGCTTCAGGAATTGCTTACGCGGAAAAATTTCGCGGGACTGGCAAGGTAGCTGTCTCTTTTCTGGGTGACGGGGCCATCTCAATCGGTCCGTTTCACGAAGGCGTCTGCATGTCCAAGGTTTATAGCCTGCCCGCTATTTTCGTTATTGAGAACAACCAGTACGGCGTATCGACCCCCGCACGCGAGGCCACTGGACTCGAGGACCTCGGGATTCGCTCCGCCGGCTACAACATCCCCGGACTGATCGTCGATGGCATGAATCCGTTGGCTGTGAAGCGGGCGGTGGAGTCGGCCAAGGCCTTTGCCGTGGCGGGTAATGGACCGGTGATGATCGAAGTCAAGACCTACCGTTATTTTCACCAGGCGGGTGGAATGCCAGGCAGCGCGTTTGGTTATCGCAGCAAACAAGAAGAGAAGGAATGGGCTGGACGTGACCCGTTGGTTGTCGCACCACGCGCATTGGTGCGCGGCGGAATTCTGGAAGAGCAAGACGTCAAGGAGATACGCCAGTTTGCCACCGATTTAGTCGAGGACGCGTTGCAGTACTGCACGGATTTCGATGAGGAGGGTAACCGGCAGCGGCGGGTGGCTCTGGTCCCGCCGCCTGAAGAAGCATCGTTGCATGTGATGAGTGACGGGAACGAGTTTGCCGGCGTCCGCTTTGCGGAACTTTCCGACTTCGAGGAGACTCGCGAAACGAAACTGGTCACGGTTAAATCAGCCGTGATCGCGCGCTGGATGGAAAAGGACGAGGAGACATTCACCGTTGGCGAGGACGTCGCCAATTTGCGCGGAGGGCCTTACGGAGCGACGCGCGATGCAGTCAAACGATTTCCTGAGCGGGTTCACAACGCGCCCATCGCCGAAGGAGGGATCGTGGGCCTGGGACATGGCGCCGCAGTTGTCGGCATGCGGCCGATCGCCGAGATCATGTTCTGTGATTTCGCCCTGGTGGCCGCCGACGAGCTCTTCAATCAGGTCGGAACGTGCCGTTATATGTACAACGGGCGCGTCGATGTGCCACTGGTCGTCCGCTCTCGCTCGTCCGCTGGTCGCGGCTACGGCGCCCAACACAGCGGCGACACCGTGGGGCAATTTGCTCTCTACCCTGGTTGGCGAATTGTCGCGCCCACGACTCCATTCGACTACATTGGTTTGTTCAACACCGCGATGCAAAGCCTCGATCCGGTCCTGGTGTTGGAACATCACGAACTTGATCCGGTCGACGGTAGGGTTCCCTCCGAAGAGATGGACTATTTCATACCGTTTGGATCAGCGGCGGTACGGCGTACCGGCAGCGATCTGACTGTCGTTACGTATTTGAGCATGGTTCCCCGTGTTTTGCGCATCGTCGACGAGCTATCCACCGAACAGGATGTGGACATTGAAGTGATCGATTTGCGAACTTTGGACTATGCTCACCTCGATTTTGACACGATCTTGTCCAGTGCCAGCAAGACAGGGCAGGTCGTCATTGTGGAGCAGGCCATGGAGACGCAGAGTCTAGGCGGGTTGATCGCCAGCAAGATCCACGAGGAGCTACACGATCGACTCAAACAACCCGTCCGCCGGCTGCACAGTCTATCCGTGCCCATCCCGGTTTCGTTCACGCAAGAGCGGACCGTGTTGATCAGCGACGAACGGGTGCGCGGAGGGATTCTCAATATGCTCGGATTGACGGCCGAAGTTGCGAGCAACACGACGGGTTGAGCGATGTCGACTCGTTGGGCGATGTCGACTCATTGGGCGACGGCGCTAACGCGATGATCGTGAATCGTTTGAGAAAACGTTGTTTGCCGTTTCAAACGAATGGCAACTCCATGACCATAAATGCGCCACCGGAGCCTGCATCTAGATCAAGCGGTCTGATGCAAAGTCCTTGCTATTGTGCGGCCAGCGTTGTAGACTGATGTTGCACCCGGGCTCAAATACTAGATCACTTCTCAGCGAGGCAGACTAATGGCGAAAGAGAACTTCGAAAGAACCAAACCTCACGTTAACGTTGGCAGCAACTCCAGTTCCGTGGAGGACACATCAGGCCAACTCTCATCGACCGACCGCGCCTCCACGATTGGGGGAGAACCGACTTCAGTTCTGGATTTCAGCGCTCCGTCTTCGTCCACACCTCAAAGTGCCACGGTCGCATTTCCGATCGACGGCGATTTTACGTATGATCCTCTCAGTCGAGGATTTGCGGCCGAATCGATGTATCCTCACAATAGCCAGCACTGCATCTAGTTGATTTTTTCGAAGAAGGTGTATGAATGGGTGCATGGGCACTTCAGACGTAAAAGCGATTATCGAGAAGGTCGAGCAGCTGTTGGCCGAG
>CAUZBP010000224.1:0-3377 GCA_963578105.1 Planctomycetota bacterium | reverse complement strand
AACGTCTACGTCTACACAACCCGAAATACCTCGCGAAACGAGAGGTTTCGTAGACGACACCCAATGCAGCGACAGCGAGGTACACCTCGACCCTACCGGCCCGAAAACGTCTATCCCGTCTACGAAACCTCTCGAAACCCGAAGAAAAATAGGTTGTGTAGACGTAGACAGTGTAGACGACCCCAAAACGCGGCCCGTCAGCAATGGGGGAGACGAAACCGGGGCGCCGAAAGCGGCGTGCGATCACAACGACCCGGATTCTTGGGTCCACCGCGACGGTGCGGCATTCTGCCCAGGCTGTGACAAGTGGATGGGGCGCGTGAAATGATCGTGGCAGAGCTGAAGATCCGCGAAGGCGACAACGGTAGGTATTTGACCGGCAAGACGCGGTACGAACTGCCGGAAAACACAATCCTGGTTTTGAAGAAACACAGCGACACCGAATGGAACCTGGTTGCGATTGAGAAACGGCGGATCGACACCAGCCCTGAGAATCTATACGCGTTCATCCCTCCGGATGCGGAGACGCAACCATGACACACCACCACTTAGCATCCGTCAGGGGGGAGGGGGGGCATATTTCTCTCAGAATGGCCGCCCCGTTATCGTTGCCACAGGCGCGCACATTTTTCCACAGTTTTGAGCAAATGAGGCCGGATTATGAAAGGCAAAAAACGTACGCCGACGGCGGTTCTTGAAGCGCGAGGATCGTTCAAGAAAAACCCACAGCGTCGTCGGGCTGGTGAACCCACACCACCGGCGGGCCGACCGTTAATTCCCAAAGACTTGGGCCGACACGGCGCTCGATGTTGGAGACAGACCATCGATTTCTTGGATACGATGAAAACGCTTTCCAAAGCGGACAAGGTTGAGCTAGAGCTTTTCGCTCGGGCGTATCAAGAGTACCGCGAAGCAACGGCGGACATTCGTACGAATGGAATTGTTGCCCGTGGAACAACTCCCAACGGGATTACTTTTGAGCGCCGCAACCCGGCGGTGATGGTACGCAAAGCGGTGTCGGAATTGATGCTCAAAATGGCGGCGGATTTCGGGTTGAATCCAGCCAGCCGTGCAAGACTTGTTGTCCAAGGCGAAGAAAAACAGGATCCGCTCGTCGCGCTGTTTGCGGCACGTGGCCAGAAAAATTGAGTTGATAGCTAACGCAAAACCAATCGAGATATTCGACCAGTACGTCGACTAAGTCGTGCACATTACTCCGCATTAATTACCCGAGAGGCGGTTCTATGACGCCAAGTAAGAAACCCATGCTAAATCCCCTCAACCTTGCGACCCAGTATGGATTCAGAATCGAATACAACCCCGTGGTCCCGCACCTTGTCAACGGAACGATCCTATGCCGGTCTAAGGGTTTCACGTGGGAAGAAGCTTCCGAGAAGTGGGGTCGTTACTTCCGCGACGGCAAAGCTAACGGTCAATCCCTTGCGGAGCACTGGCCCGACGTCTTGGCGGAACACGCTAAGGAGCCAACTGATAGCGATTTTAATACTCATCGGGCGACTTTAATAGCGCTAGCAGGGGTCTTTTTTGTATTTTAGTAGTGCTCGATGGTTAGTTTTTTGAAGACCTCGCATGGCAAGGACGCCGCCGTGAATGATCTTAATGCCTGAGGATGCGATCAAGCAACCGATGAACAACGCACGCAGGAAGCCCAACAGCTTGTCGATGCCGTTCTCGATCGTGTGAGGCAGCCGCTCATCGATGCTGTTGTTGTCTTCTTTGAGAAACAAATCGGCCCGCTCACGCTGATGGCGTTCGAAATCGCGCTGTTGGGGCTCGTGCGAGAACTGGGAAGGCAACTGCTGGAAGGGGTCCTCAATGCGTGCGAGGCATGCCGACCGGACGAACTGCCAATGGACGTCTGGTTTGAATGTGGCGGATACCGAAGACGTAACCAGAAGACTGTGAACCGGAACGTGGCATCGCGGTTTGGTGATATCGTCCTGCACCGATACGGATACCGAAGTTGGCAAGCGGGTGATGGATCCCTCTTTCCGCTGGAGATGCTATTCGGCCTGAACCATTCGGCCACACCCGCGTTGGTCGACTGGATCGGTCGCCACATCGCCACGGCCGGATCGAACCAAGCCGCCATGATCGAATTGCTTCGCACCGACTGCGGTGTCACCATGGGAGTTAAGCGACTGCGGCAGTGCGTGAAGCAACTGGGGGAATCGATGGAGGAATTTCGTCAGGAACACCAGGTCGACGTGTTGCTTGAATCGCTCAAGCAGGCCGTCGGCAGCAGCGGTTCTCGCAAGCCGGTGATTTCCGTTGGACGCGACGGCATTACACTTCGCGAATACAAGCACAGTGCTTTCAAAGTGGCCACTACAGGCACGGTGAGTGTTTTCGATCGTCGCGGCAAACGATTGATAACGGTGTACCTGGCTCATCCCCCGGAAGCGGGTCAGGCCATGATGGATCAAATGCTCACCGACTTGATTACAGAACTGTTTGAACGCTACAACGGACCGCTTCCACGTTTGGCCTACGTCACCGATTCAGGCAGCAATGAAACGGGCTACTTCGAGAGGGTGCTCCGTCGCATGGTTCACCCACGCACGGGAAAGCGTTTGAATTGGACTCGTGTCGCGGATTATTACCATGCATCAGAACGGATCTGGACGATGGCCGAAGTGCTGTTCGGCAAAGGGACCAGAGATGCCAACGCCTGGGCGCGTCGGATGCTCAAGTCACTGAAGAAGCCAAGCGGTGCCAGTCGAGTGTTGCACTCGGCAGCGAGTCATTTTCGTCGCAGGCAGCGAAAACCACGGAAGCTCGCGAAAAAGGAGGAGGAGAGATACTGGGCAGCTTACCGCTATATCCAGTCACGCACAAAAATCATGCGTTACAGTGATTACGCGTCGGTTCATATTCCTCTGGGCAGCGGCGTGACCGAAGCGGCTTGCAAAACGGTCTTCACACAACGCTTGAAAAACTCCGGCATGCGTTGGAGTAACGACGGGGCAAAGACGATTCTCACGCTTCGCACAATCCTGTTAAGCAAGAGTTGGTCGTCAACCTACTCAGCATCTCTGATGGCCGCCTATCCAGCCGGACTGCGGCCTTACCAAAAAAACAACGACTGCGATGTCAAAACTGCTGCATAATCAACGCCACACAGAGACCGCACCCCGGGCAGCCGTCCGCAGCGACACGGTGGTCATCGTTCGGCTGGCGGAATTGAACGGAGGCTTGATCAAGCGGGCACTCGACATCGGCGCGGACGGGGGTGGTAATACCCTGGATCGAGTCCGCTGAGCAGCTTGAGCAGGCGGTCGCCTGGTGCCGCTATCCACCGACGGGACGTCGGGGCATGGGTGGCGAACGGGCCACCGGTTGGGGCGCCTGCCTGG
>CAUZBP010000223.1:0-3404 GCA_963578105.1 Planctomycetota bacterium | reverse complement strand
TCAATAAAGCGCAGGTAATACCAGCAGGATCCCGCCCACTGTGGCATCGTGTTGGTTTCACGACGATAGCGGTGACCATTTAAGGTTACGTAAAGCCAATCGTCAGGTGCTTTTGCTAAAGGTGGATCGGGAGTCCCCGCCGGCTTGTAATCCTCAAGTTTTGGTAAAATGACGGGCAACTCGGATTCCGGAACGGCTTGTATGAGGCCTGTGGGATTTCCATCATTGTCAAGTTGGTGCAAGATGGGAAAGGGTTCGCCCCAGAAACGCTGGCGGCTGAAGAGCCAATCGCGCAGTTTGTAATTGACCGCCTGTTTGCCGATGCCATCTGCCGCCAAGTCGGCAGTGATTTGGATTTGGAATTCCGATGTGACAAGCTCGTCATAACCGCCTGAATTGATTGCGGTTCCGTGGCCGACAAAGCACTCCCGGCCAGCAAGCACCGCTGTGCGATCGGCGTCTGCCACCTCACCTGGATCCACAACGGGCACAATAGGCAGATGGAATTGTTGAGCGAATTGGAAGTCTCGCGTATCGTGCGCGGGGACGGCCATGATGGCCCCGGTTCCATAACTGACGAGAACATAATCTGCGATCCAGATGGGAACCGGTTGATCATTGACGGGATTCACGGCGTACGAGCCGGTAAAAACTCCTGATTTTGATTTCGCAAGTTCTGTCCGTTCCAAGTCGCTTTTGCGCGAAGCCGATTCACAGTATTTTTGCACTGCTGTTCGTTGCTCTGCTTTTGTCAGTCGCTCAACAAAGGGATGCTCTGGAGCGATAACCATGTAGGTTGCACCGAAGAGTGTATCTGGGCGTGTTGTGTAAATCCGCAGCACATCGTCGGGCGGTTTTCGGGGAAACGTTTTGCGTCTCTTTCGGTAAGTCTCCTGGCTGCCAATGTAGAAATCCACTTCCGTACCTTGACTGCGTCCGATCCAGTTGCGTTGGAGTGTTTTGATGCTCTCTGACCAGTCAAGGCCCTGTAAGTCTTTTTCCAGGCGATCTGCGTAGGCGGTGATTCTCAACATCCATTGTCGAAGTGGCAGACGTTCGACAGGATGACCACCACGTTCGCTTTTTCCGTTGATGACTTCCTCGTTGGCTAGCACGGTGCCCAGGGCGGGGCACCAGTTCACCAGAGCGTTTCCCTGGTACGCAAGCCGGTGTTCATCGATGTACTGTCGGACAGCCTTTTCACCGTTCTCAGAGATCTCCGCTGGAATTGGTAATTCACTGATCGGTCGACCCCGTTGCTGGTTTTCGTCAAACCAGGTATCGAACAACTGCAGGAATATCCATTGTGTCCACCGGAAATAATTGACATCCGTCGTTGCGAACTCCCGTTGCCAGTCGTAGCTGAAACCGAGCATTTTCAACTGCCGTCGAAATGTAGCAATGTTTCGATCCGTGGATTCTCGAGGTGGCGTGTTGGTGCGAATCGCGTGTTCTTCAGCCGGCAGGCCGAAGGCGTCAAACCCCATCGGGTGCAAAACGCTGCATCCTTTCATGCGGTGGAAGCGGCACACGATATCAGTGGCCGTGTAACCCTCCGGATGGCCTACGTGCAGTCCGTCTCCACTGGGGTAGGGAAACATGTCCAAAACATACAACTTGTTGCCAGTGGGCATGTCAGGAGCCGAAAAGGTACGGTGTTCCTCCCAGTAGGCTTGCCAGTGGGGCTCGATCACGGCGGGATTATAACGCGGCATGATTTCGTTCTTGCTTAATAAGTTGCTTAGTTGGAACAGCTTGCGCCGAATACAGATGCGCGATTCTAATGACTTAATGCCAATCTCGCAAATGTGCCGGGCGCCACAATCGGGATAGATAACGCTCTGCCTCCATTATTCACCCCAAACTGCCCAACACGAGAAATGTGCCTGGAAACTGATTTCCTCGGAAGCAATGGAACCATCGATTTGTTGCCGGCGGTCAGCGTTGGTCCGGACGCTAGCAATCCAAGGTCCCAGCGATTCAAACCAAGATGCATGTGAGTTGGGTCATTCTGGTGATACTCAACCGATTAGCAGCTGAGGACACTTATGAGTTTCTTGCAGTTGGAGCACTTGGCCCACATGCGGTGAGTCGGTTAAATTGAACAAGTTCGTCGGACTCGAGGAGTCTTGGAAAACAAAAACTAGCCCAGGAAAGGGTGGTTCAGTGGCGTGACCATGCAGAAACCACTCGAGGAAAGCTCATTTTAGAACCATGTTGTTCGGTCGCAGAAATCTTTGTCTCATCGAGATGGAACGTGAATCGATGCGAGTCGCAGGGCGGTTCAACGCCCAGGTCATGGATCACCTCAGACAATTTGTCCAACCTGGAATAACAACCGGTGAAATCGACCAACTGGTGTTGGAATATACGCGGGATCACCGGCATACTCCGGCTTGTCTTGGCTACCAGGGATTTCCCAAAAGTTGTTGTACCAGTATTAACGAAGTGATCTGTCATGGGATTCCTGGAAATGAGGTGCTAAAGGACGGTGACATTGTCAACCTGGATGTTACGACGATCGTGGATGGCTGGTTGGGGGACCAGTCAGAAACCTTTTTAATTGGAAATGTCAGCGAACAGGCTCGCAAGCTGGTTCAATGTGCTTTCGATAGTTTGTATTTGGGGATCGATGCAATTGGACCGGGAGACCCCATTGTGAATATTGGTAGAGCCATCTCTCGAAAGGCACACTCTCTGGATTACGAAGTTGTGCGCGAGTACGTGGGACACGGCATTGGAAAACGTTTTCACCAAGAACCTTCGATTCCCCATTTCCCCAATCAGCAGTCACGTTTCCAAAAAATTGATCCGGGGATTTGCTTTACTATCGAACCGATGATTAACGAGGGAGTGCGAGATACGGTCCTCGATCGTGATGATGGATGGACGGTTTGTACTCGAGACGGCAAACTTTCGGCGCAGTTCGAACATACGATCCTGATGACCGATGAGGGGCCTGAGATCCTGACACTCACCGAAACCGGACCTCAGTGTGGTCATCAGTTCTAAAACGGGTTTCCCCGTTGTTGGCTTCTCATCTTTCACTTTTTGCCGTGGTTTACGTTGGTTTCGCAGGCAACATGTTTAATTTTGCCTGATCACGCACATGGCGTTGCAAGTGGTCTTGAAGCGAATCGCTGCCTTCCACTAAAACTCTTAGCCCATTACCGGTCTTATGGGCGATCGGTGCTAGCTTTTGAGGAGGCGCGTCATGCGCATCGGACGGGCTTGGATTTTGCTGAGTAACGTTCTGCTTTCTGTCCATTCCGGATTTGCGGACCCCTATCCCTACGTGGCCAATGTAACTGCTAAGCATGTCCAGGTGCGCAGTGGACCAGGTGAAGACTATTATGTGACTGATGAATTACCGCGAGGAGATGAAGTAGAAGTCTATTGGCAGA
>CAUZBP010000222.1:0-3463 GCA_963578105.1 Planctomycetota bacterium | reverse complement strand
CGTCGGGCTTGCAAGGTTCTGGGGTAATCTCGCAGCACACAGCGTCGTGTGCATCATATTTCCAGCGACGAGCCGCGTGTGGTGCGTCGGATGGTGCAGCTGGCCTAGCGGAGCTGCAAAGCGTAACGTAACAACTGGTACTGTCAGTGGGGCTGGTCAAATAGTTTTTTAGTTTCCTGTTGCGGATTGTACCGCCTGGACTGGGCCGCACAGAATTTTATGTCCGGTGAATGTAACTTCGCCTCGCCATTTAGTAAGACAGCTTCAAAAATCGACTTTTGATGGGCCGCTTGGTATGGTGTAGCCTGGTTAATTGAGATTGTAAATTTCATGGTCTGTCACGGCAGACGATGATAAGCAGTTAAGTTCACCGCTTATCACTCCAGTACCATGTGTGCAGAAGGCATCAACAATCAGGTGTCCTATGTGGATTTTGTAGCCAGGGTGAAAGTTTTCCGAGAAAGAATGATGACAGTCAGGTGGTGCTTTAGATCTGCATTTTACCAAGTCTTTTTTGGGACATGCATGGGCGGCAGTTGGCTCGGGAGTGTACCGGGGGTTTCCGCGGTAACCTTCACGGAAGTGACCGAACTGGCCGGGATAACTCACGTGCAACACGATCCGGCGCAATCTCCCGAATTGCGTTACATTCCCATGTACCTTGGCGGGGCAGCTGCCGCCGATTACGACAACGATGGTTTTGTCGACCTCTTTGTAACACGTTTTGATAACTCGGACATATCTTTATCGGAATCTTGGCAACGGTACTTTTCGCGACGTATCTGCCGACGCCGGTTTTACAGACGCCAATAGATCCAATGGGGCTGCCTGGGCAGATATCGACAATGATGGCGACCAGGATCTTTATGTAACAAGCATCAATACTGTGCAGTATCACCTCTACTTAAACGACGGTGCGGGGAAGTTTCATGAGCAGGGTGTTCAGAGGGGGGCCGCTCTGAAAACAGATATTATTCACCGTGGATTTACTCCGGTGTTTGGTGACTACGATCGTGACGGTTATGTGGATCTGTACGTGACTGAATGGTCGCAAGTTATGAAACCCTCCCATTCGCGGTTGTTGCGAAATCGTGGGCGTGAGGCGCCTGGGTTTTTCGAAGATGTTACCGTTGCCGCAGGGGTCTCTATCGACGACCTTCCCGCGAGAAATTCCCACATGTCTTTTCCCGGGGCCTTTAGTTTTTCGGCAGAATTCGTGGACCTTGATGATGATCAATGGATGGATCTACTCATTGCGGGTGACTATCACACGAGTCGGATTTTTTGGAATAACCGTGATGGCACATTTACCGACGGTACAGAGCTTGCTGGAGTAGGGACCGAAGAAAATGGCATGGGCTCGACAGTCGCTGACTTTGACGGTGATGGCCAAATGGACTGGTTTGTCACTTCTGTATTCGATTCGAGTGAACTGTGTGAAGACGGGATTTCTTGTTCCTGGGGCATTACCGGAAACCGGCTTTACCGCAACGAAGGTAACAGAACTTTTAGCGATAAGACAGACGTGGCTGGCGTGCGAGATGGTGGCTGGGGGTGGGGCAGTTCTTTTTTGGACTTCGACAACGATGGCGATAATGACCTGGTCATGACCGGTGGATACAACGGTCAGTTTCCTGCCGAACGGGAGAACCCTTTTCTGGATGGCTTTATCCGCTTATGGGAAAACGACAACGGAGTGTTTGACGATGTCGCGTCGCCAGCGGGTATTACTGAAACTGGCCAGGGAAGGGGGTTGCTCGTTTTGGACTACGACAATGATGGTGACCAGGATATTTTTGTAGTAACCAATGGTGCTGCGCCCCGACTTTATCGTAACGATGGAGGCAATGACAACCATTATCTTCAACTAGTCCTGGTGGGGTCTGAGTCAAACCGAGATGCGCTTGGGGCCAAGCTCACTCTTGTTCCGGACCAGGATGCCCCCGGCCAGTTTGCCGTTGTCCAGCTCAACAGCAGGAGTCATTTCCTGGGGCAAAGTGAAAAGGTTGTGCATTTTGGGCTGGGTAATAACCACAGTTCCGTCGATCAACTTACGGTTGAGTGGCCCTCTGGAAATAGGACAAGTTACCAGGATCTTCCCGCCAACCGAAGATTTGTCATCGTCGAGCGCGCGCTGGATGAATATAGCGCTGACTACAGTCAAAATGAGGTCGTGGATGCGGCGGACTATACAATTTGGCGCGACCAGTTGGAAGACTATGTTCGTGTATTGGGTGAAGGGGCGGATGGTAGTCAGAATGGAAAAGTCGATAACTATGATTACCACCTCTGGAAGGCAACGTTTACCGACCTGGCCGTGGAACAGAATTTGTGGCCGGTTCCAGAACCGTCTTGTATGTCGACGGCCCTGGTTTACCTGCTGTTGGGAAATTCGTATTTTTTCCGCAGAAAGCGGCCGTTGAAAGAGTAGCAATTGCACGGAACTAGAACTCCAACTTAGAGGCTCTTGCACGACGTCTCCATACGAGTGAAAAGCCGAGACGAGCGTTACTGGATTCTTGCATTCAACTTAATTTCAGTAGGTTGTATGGTTCAAAGCCCAGCCATTTCGCATCGCCCAAAGGGAGTAACTCTCCCTGGAGGAATTGGTCATCCACAACACGTTTGCTTGATTCCGAGCAGACCTGACCGGGATGAAAGATGAAACCATGACCGAGTCTCCAATCTCATTCAACAACATCTAGAACTGGCAGTTTACGCTGGGTCGTGACAGAGAAAGGATTTAGAAGAATGCCCCAACTATCACTTCTCACCAAAACATCGGAGCACAAGTTTGCGATCATTCCACGAGTCCTGGCAGGATTGCCGTTACTTGGATTCGGTGCGGTGCACTTCATCAAACCGGATCTGACCACCCCCCATAGTTTGTTCCAGTCTGAGTAAGAGAATGGGGGTTAGTTAATGTGACTGTGTTCTGGAGGCTGAGGCGTAGCCGAAGCTGGAAGAACACAGTCAGCCGCATACGCGGCGGGGGTCTGATAGTTCAATGCACTGTGGATGCGGTAGTGGTTGTAATCCAGTCGCCAACGGTCGATCACCCAGCAGGCCTCCCGTAAGCTCAAGAACAACTCTCGATTCAAGAGTTCGTCGCGTAGCTTGCCGCCCGCCGACTCGACATAGCCATTCTCCCAAGGGCTGCCTTTGGCGATGAACAGCGTCTTTACATCGGATTGTTCCAGCCAACGGCGAACGGCTTTTGCTACGAACTCTGGACCGCGGGCACCGACGCGCAGCGTTGGTCGGCTGCGGATGTGTTCGGGCCTGCCTCGAACGGCAAACAGGTATTGCAACACGCCCAGCACGTCCTGGGAAGTCAACGAACGTGCCACTTCCAGCGCCAAGCATTCGCGAGTGTACTCATCGACCACCACCAACAGCCGTAGCTGACGACCATCTTCGGTCCGATCCGACACGAAGTCATACGACCAGGCATGGTCCTTAT
>CAUZBP010000221.1:0-3535 GCA_963578105.1 Planctomycetota bacterium | reverse complement strand
ATGCCCCACGTCGCGCTGCGTTTCAATCTCGTGTAACTCCCCGGCGAACCCTGCCAGTTCGTGACCGGCTTCACGAAACACATGCAACAAAAAAAACCGTACAGAATCCGGTTGCCTTCAACTTGCGGAGGAAACGCCGGCCTGTCAGGTACCTCCAACATGTGAGAACTCGAGTTTCAGGCGAACCCTCATTCCTCGCGAAGGCGTTCCAGGGAAACCAACTGGTTGAGACTTCCCGACCGAAATCCCTCGAGATCCAGCGTCACGAAACGAAATCCCAGCGACTTAAACATCTCGATTAACTCGCTCCGTAGCGGCGCATCGACCAGCCGTGCCAGCGAGTCGACCGGCACCTCCACGCGGGCCAGTTCACCCCGGTGGTAGCGAACTCGAATTTCCGGCAGTCCCCGGGACCGCAGCCACTCTTCGGCCCGGTCAATCATCTGCAGGCGCTCCGGAGTCACCTCATCTCCGTAGGCCACTCGACTCGACAGGCACGGCGTGGCGGGTTTGTCCCACACAGGTAACTTCCAGTGCTGGGCCAGATGGCGGACGTCCGCCTTTTGCATGCCACATTCGGCCAGTGGGCTGCAAACTCCGTGCTCGCCAGCGGCTTTCCTGCCCGGACGAAAATCTCCTAAGTCGTCAAGATTTGCCCCGTTACAAATCACGGCCGAATTCCATTCAGTTTGCCGGGCCGCCATCAGAGAGTACAACTCCGTCTTGCAGTGATAACAGCGGTCGGGTGCGTTGCGGGTATATTCCGGGCGGGCAAATTCTTCTGTATCGATGACCACGTGCCGAATTCCGATCAATTCGGCAACCTCGGAAGCGATCTCCAACTCACCCTTCGCCAGGCTGGAACTTGTCCCGGTCACGGCAAGTGCCCGCTCGCCCAACGCCAGTTGGGCGGCTTTTGCGACCACCGCACTATCCACACCACCTGAAAATGCCACCGCGCACGAGCCGTAAGACTCGATTTCCTGCAACAATCGATCGGAGTGGAAGTCGATGGTGGACACGGGAACAGACAAAGGTCGAGGAACGAATTTTAAGGGTAGAGGACAAGCAAGCGGACGTCTCAATCAGTTTACACTTGCCTCCGGACAGGGGAAAGACAGCCTCCAGCAGTTGAAGTGGACCAGCAGCATCCGGCAACAACACCTCGCACTGGAAATTCCGCTACAGGGGCCACCCCCCTGCCCTTTCACGTCCCGGACAACAGGACTAGCCGTTCGGGTCGCGGGTGATCGGTTCCATCTTTTTGGTGTTCCGTTCCACCGCCAAAATGGTGGTTCGCTGCTCCAAACCATCACTGCTTTCAGCGACGATGGGAATCACTTGCCGCTTGTCCAGCAGTTTCAGGCGCACCGTAAAGCTTCCGTCCGAGCGAAGTTTGACTGGTTCGCCCTCTAAAGTCACGTAGGCGTCCGGCTCGGTGGCTCCGAATACAATCAACTCGCAATCCACATCGCAATCAAACTCGCTTTCACGAAGCAGAAGCCGCGTAGCTCCCGCCCCATACCGGGTAACCAGCGGGGATCCTAACGGACGTCTCAAACGTTCTTCCAGAATTTCCTGCACTTCGATTCCCTTGCCATTTTCATCGCAACCACCGCTCTGCGCATAGATTTTTTCGCAGTCTTCAGCCACCTCGTTCCAATTTTCGTCGACGGCGGCGCGACTCCCCGGCAGGGGTGGAGTCACAACGTTGCTGCGGGCTAAACAGTAGAAGCTCTGATCGCATCCGCGATAGCCGATGTCAACCCGATAGGTTCCGGGCGGATCGTGCAAATCGATGTACCAGTGATTAACACCACTATGAACCGGTATCTCGCGCAAGACGGTTTCAGCCATATTTGAAGCGGAGCGGTCATCCACGGCTAGCAAACGAAGCACTGGTTGTGACCCATGCCAACTTTCAGCCATTGCCGATCGAGCTCGTTCGACACTCAATCGAGTAATTTGCCAGAAAACATGAAGCCAATAAGGATCGCGAACCAGGACGATGAGACGATCCTTTTTTACAGGCCGTTTGTCCTGTGCGCGGGACCCGCTGGCTGAGGTCTGAGCAAGGTCTCGTAATTGCTCTTCGGCCATGAGACGACGGTGAATGCGCCGTTTTCCGGACCTACCCGATGTTGTAACACCGCCGGAGGATTCATTCGTGCCGGCGTCTTTGCCACCAAGGCTCGATCCGTTGGACTTGCCAGACGCTCGCTGTCCACTTCTGGACGGCTTGCCAACCTGCACGAGCGCCCGCACCAGTTGATCCTTCCGCATGGCGTGCCAGCCACGAATGCTCTGCTTCTTTGCCATCTGGGCCAGATCTTTGTACGTATTTTCTCGAAGTGACGCTGCTGTAATCAAGGGACTCTACCTCCACTCTTGTTCTGTTCCTTACCGCGCAGTGCCAGACGATAGTCGTCCCTGACCGGATCAGCGTCTTGCACTCACGTGCGTTATCGACCACCTGAAAAAGCCTCTTGACGCCGGGTCGTTATTCAATCCCCCCCCGGACCCGGGACTGTCCAACGGCATCATCAAATGAACTGCCAGGCAGTGCTCGCCAACCGCCGACCAAGAAAAATCGCGGGGGAACTGAGATTCTTCCAGTTCTCGGAAAAGGGCTCTACCGCCGCGGCCCCGAGACTCAACCCAGCCTACCTGCTTGCCATCCCAATGAAAATTCTGCCGATCTCAGACGAACACACCACCATTTCCAATTTTAATCAAAACTGGAAGAAAATCAATGTTCCGCCGCTTGTTCAGCCCTGTCAGGGGTGCTCTCAACAAGGCACAAACCATAGTAACAAAGTAACTTATGAAAACTATTGCCATCTTGAGTTTGCAGTTGAATCCCTATGCTTCGTACACACATCAGCCCCCCTAAGAGTGTATTAAAAATGTACAATCCGGGCTCGCAAGGGCCCACCGATCGGGACGTTTCGAACTGTCAATCTCCTGGCCCATTGGTTGTCCGCACGTGACCTGACGCCTCCTACATGGGCATGCTGAAATTTGTCAAGTGTTTTTCTGAAAATATTAGTAGCCCCGACTTCAGCGCACACCCGGAACCACCACCGGTGGTCAGACCATGCGTCACCGGCCAAACGCAGCGAAGTGTGGAGTTCAACTTCGAGCGGGGATGGGATCACGCGGAAAACCAGTACCAAGCAATATAATCATCTGGCAATGGCAGCCCATAGCCTTTAACATTTGCACGATGAGAGGCGAACTTCCTATCCCTGGCTGAGAAAACAGGCCCTCGGCAGAACACCAGCCCGGTCCGGACGCACCACAAGCGTTCGAAAATTGCAATCTTGACAGCCGAGCGGAGCAGGACCAGAGCGGTTTGTTCTATCTGGCCGTCTTGTAGATTTACTAGGCGTTGAAAACTACGGGCTCCGGATTCACGAGAGGCACACGGTTGGTGACCTGGGGAAACAACGTGAAACACTCACTGGTCCTGGGAACTCTCCTGTTTGGCATTTGGATCCTCTGGTCAGGCTACTACACGCCCTTGCTCCTCAGT
>CAUZBP010000220.1:0-3581 GCA_963578105.1 Planctomycetota bacterium | reverse complement strand
CGGTGCTCAGTGGCAATGGTTCGGGAGCAGCAACGGTCGTTCAGGCCGACTACCAACTCTGGAGATCCCACTTCGGTGAATCTATCGTCAGTGGTTCGGCAGCAGTTCCTGTCCCAGAACCCACCACCCTCCTCTTGGCCCTCTTGGGCCTGGCCGCCGCACCGCTTCGAGTGCGGTGCGGGTAGTGTGTGGTGCGCCTTGATCTCTCCCAGCAAAAGCTTCCATGCGAAGTAAGAGGATTCGTAACCTGCGGGTGCGGGTGACGTCACATTGTGTTTGCAACTCTGACGCGTTGACCTGGCACTCATCGCAGAGTCCGACAGAGCTTCCATTGAGAGTGGAAGAATCCGTTACCACTTGTACCACTTTGGGGCCCAGATACCACTTGAAACCGCGAGAAAACGTGATAGTCTGCGTGTGTCTGCGAATGCAGTTTTTATTTTACAACTCAGGCTGTAGACATCCTTTACGGCACGCTTTGCGATTGAGGGTTAGCCTACTCCGAAGCCGAAGGTTAGTGGTTCGGATCGTGCCGAGGTGGACGTAGGCGTTTGTGCGCGATAGGTTAACCGACATACCGGTTTACGCCCGGTTCCATCTCGCCGCCACCCTAGCAGTGGGGCACCCGCCGAATCGCGTAAGCACAATTAGAACGGGGAAACCGAGTGCTGAAGCTCGAGGACGAAGGCGTTGCTTACATGGGCACCCCCGCCAGCCGCACGGAGCATTGCGGATTTCCGGGTATTCTCTCTTTGTCCGACGACACGCTGCTTATGAGTTGGCGTGTTGGCAGTTCCAAGGACTCGGCCGACGGCACGATCTATATATCGCGCTGTGTCGATCGCGGCAGAACGTGGTCGCCGCCGGCAGCACCATTTTCGACTTCGTGGGAAGGCGTTCCGGGCAATTTGCACATCTGCAAATTCACGGAGACCGGGCAGGGCCATGTGTTGGCCTGCCTGATGTGGATCGATCGCACCAACCCGACGGCGCCAATGTACAATCCGCAGACAGAAGGCATCTTTCCGATGAAAGTGCTATTTGCCCGATCCGCGGACTACGGGCAAACTTGGGGGCCGTTGTGGGCGTTGGACGACAGTCCGTACGGTTCCACGCTGGGAATGACCGGTCCGGTGCTGGTCCTGCGCGATGGTCGTTGGGCGTGCCAGTTCGAAGTCAATAAACCGTACGACGATCCGCGTCCCTGGCGACAGGTCGCCGCGTTGAAATTCTCGTCGGACGAAGGCCGAATCTGGTCGGCGCCCGTGGAAGTTGCCAACGACCCGACCGGTCGCGTTCGGTATTGGGACCAGCGTCATGCGGTGGCGCCAGATGGAGATTGTTTGGCCACATTCTGGACTTTCGATGCCGTCCGGTCGTGCGATCTGAACATAACGCTCAGTACATCGCACGATGGCGGACAAACCTGGTCGCCGCCCCGCGACACGGGGTTGTCGGGCCAGTTACCTTATCCGGTGTTCCTGTCTGACGGCCGGCTGTTGTTGCTCTATATCGATCGCTACGAAACCCAGACGGTCCGCGCTCGGCTGGGCGACACCCTGGGAAGGCAGTTCGACGAGCGCGACACGGTCATCTATCAACATTGCCGGAACGTCCGGGATCCCGGGCACGACGTCGCCAGCAGCGCCGACCACTTGCAGGATCAGCAACGATGGACGTTCGGGTACGTCTCCGGGGCAACTGATTCGCAAGGCGACGTGTGGGTCACCTACTATAGTGTCGCCGACGGCAACGCGAAAATCCACTGGGCGCATATGCGCTGCTGATCTGCTGACTCGGAACCGGGGTTAGCTTGATGTTGCAGGGCGGACGCGGTGGGGCGAAGACGACCTCAGTGACCGACAGCAGGACGACGTGACAGGCGTAATGAATTAACCTCGTGCATCGTAGCCGGTTACCTCAAACAATCTCCGGATATCTAAAACAGTTCAGTTGAGCACACCGGCTCGGGGGAACACAGTTGCTTTCTTGCAATTTTTGCGATTGCGGGATAGGCTGGAGGGAGGCCGGTTGGGCAGCCATATCGGCATGCGCGAGGACTTAGGATCCACGTTCATTGTCGATCACTCTACAAGTGGGGAGCACGTCGTGTGGGTAGTCGAAAACGTCGGTGCCGAACCGGATTTACCCTCATCGAACTGCTCGTCGTGATTGCCATCATTGGCATCTTGATTGCGCTTTTGTTGCCGGCGGTGCAGGTCGCCCGCGAGTCGGCCCGGCGGACCCAATGCGCCAACAACTTAAAGCAGGTGGGGATTGCATTCCACAACTACCACGGTGCCCACGGCTTGTTCCCCCCGGGCGGAATATCGGCAGTTAGTTCTAATTCTTGCTCGACGCCGCAGCCGTACACGCTTTATCTCGGTTTTGGATGGAGTACGTTCATTCTTTCATACCTCGAATTGGGTATGATCTATGATCAGTTCAGCTTTGATCACGATCGGTTCTACGGCGGACAGAACTTCCCCGTCATGGGCAATATCATTGACACGTACCTGTGTCCTTCCGACCCGGCCGGTCCGGAACTGGTACAGGTGACATACGGCGGCCATAATGGCGGGAGGGAAGACCAGGACGGTGGCCGAACGAACATGGCGGGCGTGGCTGATAGCGTCGACTGGTCGTGCGGCGACGGGGGGCCCAAGTTAAAAGCCGACGGCATGTTGTTCAATTACTCGCGAGTTAAGTTCAAGGACATTCTCGATGGGACCAGCCACACCCTGCTGGTCGGTGAAATCATTGCCCTAGGCCCCACGCCGGGGTTTCCCGAGGGCGAGAACAACCGCGACATGTACTGGATCGCCTGGAATCTGCTGCACACGGCCAACGGCATTAACTTGCCCTTGCACATCCCGCCAGCAGACCCATGGGATGTGTACAAGTCAGGCTTTGCCAGCTATCACCCGGGCGGCTGTCAGTTCGTCATGGTCGATGGGAGCGTCCGCTGGATGGAGGAATCGATTTCGCAACCCCTGCTTACCAACCTGACGACCCGTGCGAGAGGTGAGGTAATCAGCGAACCGTGACTTCAATTCCAATGCCGCCCAGGACACGAGGTACGACCAATTTGTTCTTATTGTCGCTGGCCGTCCTGCTCACCACGATTGCCGGCTGCGGTAGAGATGGACTGCACCGAACCATAGTGCGAGGCCAAGTAACATTCGCTGGTCGACCGGTAGAAGAGGGACAGATTCGCTTCGTGCCGCAGGAGGGCACTGCGGGGCCGCTGTCATTTGCCGAAATCCGGCAGGGCGAATACTTTTGCGACTACCAGGGGGGGGTTCCCGTGGGCAGCCACCGAGTAGAAATCGTAGCCTTTGACCCGAACGATCCCAGTCCTGGCGGACCCGGCGTCCCGCCGCCCGAGCAACTCCTGCCGCCGCAGTACAACCGGCAGTCGCAGTTGACTCTGCAGGTGACTGACGAGACCAGCCCGATGACGCACGACTTCGCTCTACAGTAAATCAGTAGTGTCCCAACGTTTTCGCGTTGGAGGATTATAAGTTATTGTTTTCTATCACTTTACGGAAAATCATGACCTGTATCGATTTGAATTCGAC
>CAUZBP010000219.1:0-3614 GCA_963578105.1 Planctomycetota bacterium | reverse complement strand
GGCAGCTTGAAATCACGGTTAGTTGAGACTGAGTACTTGTTTCAGATGTGGCCAAACTGCCGTCCTGGCCTTCTCGAATTCAGCTGCGTACTCTGGTTTCTCCGTGCGGGCAAAATCCGTCAGTGCCCGAGCTTCACATTTAACCAGTTCATAGACATGAATCAGCAGGTCAATGAAGGCCTGATCCTCGGAAGCCAGCGTCGGACGCACCTTTCGTACCAACTCCATATTTAAATTGATCATGTCCGTTGTTTCGGTCATGAGGTTCACCACTTGGTCGGCCGAAAAAGATTTGGCCACAAAGGCATCTGCCACCACACCGACGTAACCATAAGAGGTATAGACGTGCGCAGCCGCAAGAGAACCGACAGCCGCAAGTTGCGCATCGTCCGCGGTAGCCGGTGTACCGCTAAGCCCGAACGTCAAGAGACACAGAATCCCCAGGCTGGACACAACTTTGTGACGAAAACAAGCTCGACCGTGCATGTGAACCTCCTTGATCGGGCAACTCACGCCAAAACAACCACTTCCCGGCCAGGCACGCTAGCGTCGCGCCGGGACCTGTCTTTTCGCGAGAGAAAATTCGGTGCGGAGTTTGACCGCTCACAGGAGCCGCGTCAATGCCAGTTTTGGAACACGGGCGGCGGGTTGCGGGGCAAGGTTCCAGAAAAGGCCGGCCACGAAAAAATGGGGGGGCACCGGCTACGGCAAATCGTCACGTGTTTGAAGAGCTTGCGCCAACCCGGGCACCTGTTGAGATCCGCTGGGGACGGTAAATACGGCTCCCTCGAACGTGTCTCCAATCGGTTCAAACCGTCCGCCCAAATGTTCTGCCAGAAACGCCTCGGTCACTGCGTTAAAGGCCAAACGATTTTCCGGACGTGCGAATCCGTGACCCTCATTCTGAAACAGCATGTAAGTGACTGGTATGTTTTGACCCTCCATGGCTTTTACAATTTGGTCGGCTTCCATCTGTTTCACTCGAGGGTCATTCGCTCCCTGCCCGATGAGTAACGGACGCTTGATTTTGTCTGCCAAGAACAGAGGTGATCGAGACTCCAAAAACTTACGGCCTTCTTCGGTGGTATGATCCCCGACACGTTTTTTCATCACAGGCATGAACGTCATCCAATAAGGAGGCGGATTTTCCAGCAGGGTTAACAGGCTGGAAGGACCCACGACATCCACGCCACATGCGAAAACCTCCGGAGTAAAGGTCAACCCGACGAGTGTGGCATATCCACCATAACTTCCACCCATGATCGCGATCCGATCAGGATTGGAGACCCGTTCTGCAATCGCCCACTTCACAGCATCCATTAAATCCAGGTGCATCTTTCCGGCCCATTCGCGGTCCGCTGCATTGACAAAATTCTTTCCAAAACCCGTGGAACCACGATAATTCACACTTAAAACAGCATATCCACGATTTGCCAGCAATTGATGCGTCGGGTCAAACCCCCAACTGTCACGCGACCAGGGACCCCCGTGAACCAACAGCACCAAGGGCAGGGGACAACTGGGCCGGGCGTTACCATCGGGGTCGGTGCCACTGGGCAGTGACAGGTAACTCACCAGTTCCAGTCCATCCCGTGCGGGAATCACCTCGGCATGCATCCGGACCAGGGGCAGCTGTTCCAGGGATCGTCGACTGGAAAACAAATACCTGGCTTGCTGCTGCTCCCGGTCGTACAAATAGAATTGGACGGGACCACGATCCATGATGAACGCCACCGTCCACAACTTGTCGTTGAGGGTGCGGCTGGTAATCTGGATTTCACCTTCGGCAACCTCTTTCAAATAATTGATGTCACCACGAATCGACTCGTCCAAAATCTGCCATTCGCGTCGTGCATAGGTAAACGTGACAGCCTGCACGTGTTTCTCCGTGGGGTGCGCAATGATTCCGGAAAGATCCGCCCTTTCGTTTTCAGCCAATAATGTTTCTTCACCAGTTTCCAGATCAAGCAATTTCAAGGCCGCCGTATTCCGCCCTCGACTGTCTAACAAAAACATACTGCCAGCTTTGTCAAAACCCGCCAAGCCGGTAGTCATGGCGTCGACCGCTCCAATCTGCAGGTATTCCCGCCAGTCTCCTTGCCCATCCGGCATGAGATACACCTGCCCACCATCTGAAGTGAAGGTCTGCGCCAAGCGGACTTGGTAATTGTCGTCCGTAATGAAACCGGCAAAACCGGGGTTGTGCTGAACCAGTTCGCGCTGGCCGGTAACAATGTTCACACGGTAGACGTCGTGCAACTGATGGCCCTCTCGATCATTGACGCCAACCAGTATTTCTTCCGGAAACCGTTCGCTAACTTCCTGGATTCGTGCCTTGATACCGGTGATGGGTGTCAAGTCCTTAATCTCGTCGGTCTCCAGGTTTACGCTGTAGACATGATGATCTTCGTTTCCATTGACGTCCTGCAAATAAATCAGATGTTCACTGGTGTAAGCCCAGAAAAACCGTACCACACCCCGGTGCGTATCATGTGTAACAGGTCGAATCGCTTGCAGGTCCTCGGCCGGCCCCACCCAAACATTAAGCACCCCGTCTAGCGGGGCAATCAAGGCGAGCTTGGTACCATCGGGACTAATACGGGCACGAGCCTTGTCCGGGTTACCAAAAAATTCCTGTCGCGGAATTAAAGGAACGCTGTGTTTCATCGATTCCATTCCCGAATTTGCAGATTCCATTTCTTGCGCCGACCCATCAATCGATGTGGCCCCAGTCTGATTACTTTCCGTTCCGCCAGGCACCCCACAACCCGTTGCTGAGAGGGTCATAAAAATCAGGCCCAGCACGAGACACGCGTCACGAACATACATTCTTTTTCTTCCTCATCTTCCTGAAAACGGCTTCACCCCGGGGTGTGGAATCGGACCGAGTGCCCAGGAATGTCACGCGACAACGTCATTCAATGGCCTGGGCAGTTAACTCTCCGGGTCCCGCTCACCTGCGTGTCGTTCCCGTAACACGACACTCGTTTCACTGTCGTGCCGGCGTGACAAGCTGAAACCTTGCTACGGATCACCCCAATTCTGAGCCGAGAAACGCCAGGAAGCAAGACGACCTCTTGTTCGGTACGCCGGGAAAAAAGTAGCCCCTTGGAAAAACAGAGGAGCACGGGGGAATAGAGGTGTCACGTCGCCAATTGGCTGCCTTATCAAAAAATTTTCTTGCCCACCCAGTCCTGCGCCATCTGTGCCGGCGTGACCCCGTAACAAGTCCTGAACGACTGGTAAAATTCCTGCCCCTGATGAAGCAGGAGAATGAGTCGGTTGTAGCGCCGGCGATTCTGCATGAGAAAATCCACAAAACCATGTGAGATCAGGTTTGACTCGTCGGCCGGCATGCGACCTTCCAAAAAATCGTCAGGTTGGTCCATCGAGCGCATGGCCGTGTAAATCTGAGCGTCCAGTTTTTTTCTACGAGGACCTCCTTTTCCGAGGGAAGTCGCTGCCGTTCGCGCCAGTCCTTCGGCAAACCATTCCGGGACCTCTGCCATGCCAGCAACAAACAGGCCGGCTAGTTGTTGACCCAGGATCAGTTCGAGTTCGATTGGTGAATTCTGACCGATGTTAAAGACGGCATAAGCGTCCATCGTTGAATG
>CAUZBP010000218.1:0-3643 GCA_963578105.1 Planctomycetota bacterium | reverse complement strand
AAGCTGTCACTCTGGGGGGTGGTTCCTGGTCCCGTCAGGATCACTTCATGGATCACCTCGCCGTCCTCAAACAGCTTCCAGCTTTCGGCCGCTGTGCCACTCCACAGGTTGAACGTTACCCGATAGCCACCCGAAACAGGGTCCCCCTGAACGCTTACGGTTGGAGTGTTCGGTGCCGCAATCGACGGACTGAGATCGTTAACGTTTCCATACCCGGGTTCACTGCTGGCATTGTTTCCTGGAGGATTGCCACCACCAGGCACACTCTCGCCGTTGAAAGAAAAATTCGCGGGTACGGAACCAGAGCCACCGGCGACAAATCCGACCGCCAGTTGCTCACCCGGGTCAAGCGTGTTGTCCCACTCAGGCGGTGTCAGCCGGTAGTGCCCACCACTCAAAGGTTCTACCTGGGCATTCCAAAGTTCTGTGATTGGACGGTCGTAATCAAATTCGAATTGCCAGTTAGCGTAGCTCGACGACTCGTCGTTCGTGAGGACCAACTCGGCAGTGTGCCCCGAGTTCCAGTCTTCGGTAATCTGAAACTCAACGTTGGGAGCGTCATTCAGCGCATTGGCCGCCAGCAGAGTCCGCACCTCCAGTGATTCTAGGACGAGGTGTGCCCGCGGGTACGGTGTTTTTTGGGGAGCATTGTTTTTAAAGGAGTCAGATTTGAACCATTTCTTCAGCTGAGTAAAAAGACTTTTCATCGCGGTTTTCCCTACGGTAGCAGAGACCTTCTCTCGTTCTGGTTTGATGCCCCCCGAAGAGCTCCTCCTGCGGATTGCGTGGATACTTACCACCAGATCGCCTGGCCGTTGACTTTTCAGTTCAAATTTAGCGGGCTGGTTCCACGACAACACCTCGTTGTGCGGGAAGGCCTCAAGGACGGGTTTAATTTAGACAAAGATTTTAAAAATGTGCCTTCTTTGTGGAGACTGATAGTGTTTTCAATCCCTATCAGTCCTTAAACCTAGCCAACAGCCCTCCTTTCTTCAAGATTCTTCCCATTGTCCGTCCATTTCTCCCGCGTCATAGGGCGATCGGACAGGCTTGTGCTACGATCCGGGCCGCTCTCTTGGCGCGGGAACGTCCGGACACGTTTGCCGAACCAGGGGACACGCGAAATGGGCCCGGTTGGCGTTGGTGATCCACTTCGTGCGGTGGGCTGCAGGCGAGTCGGTGATAAAAGAGAGCACAGTAGACGACGCCAGTATGGAAGCCGGCATCAAGTTGGCGCAATGGTTCAAAGCTGAGGACAGGCGAGTCTACGCAATACTAGCCGAATCCGACGATGACCGCGACCAACGGCGGCTGATCGAATGGATTGAGCGCAAGGGTGGGTCGGTGACGGTCCGTGAAGTTCAACGAGGCAGCGTATCGCCACATCTGAGGAAGCACAGTGGTGGTCAACGATGCTCACGAGTCTCGTCATCACTGTCATTGGTGGCATCTGGATGCATCGTCTGACCAAGGCTCGACTCGATGCCATCCTATCGACTGTTGAACGGCCAGCACCTGACTGAGCATTCGACTGACCGTCGGAGCAGGCATGGTCAGGCTTAAGGGCGGTCGCGGACGGTTGGGTGGTTCGCCGTTCAGGCAGCCCCTCGTCATTGGGCCGAGGGAGGACTGAGAGCGACCAGCACTTTAGGAAGGCAACATTGGGAGCGCTCCATATGCGCTCCAGCAAGGCGTCGCAGGAGGTCGCAAATGAGAAATGCGACGTATCCGAAACCGCACAATCAAGCGTAGTTTCGCAATGCGTCGCACAATCTGTGGGCCTGAGAGGATTCGAACTATCCACAAAAACAAGAGGAAAACTGCAGTCCAGCTCGATGCGATCCAATTTTGTAGCCATGCCGTGCACCGACAGCCCCTCCGTCACGGATCTGACGGGCTGGCTGGATAACTGCCCAATCGATCTGTCCGAGCCGCTCAAGGCTGATATTCTGGCTATGATCAAACCAACCGCCGCGAGAATAGAGGTCTGCCCACCGGCAGCAGCAGCCCGGCCAGCAACAGGCACACAGCAGTTGGTTCTGGGACACGGTTTAGATTATAGATTCTTTGTTCTCCTTCCCCGTCGCTGGGGACACCTCCTCGAAATGTTCAATGCCGCCCCCCCTCTAAACGCAACGTCCAGCGTACAGTTGTCCTCGCGTACCGGCTTTCTGACTTGGAAAAACTGTGGTGCACGAAGCTTCCAGAGCCTCGAAGGCGCAAATAAATAGCGCCCGTGTGGAGCTTTCTTGGGCACTACAAAACGACCAGGCCCAGAAAGAGGAGGGCCGCTGGCTAGCTTTTAAGCGGTGATAGAGACTGAAATCACTAACAGTCAACTTAATTTTTCCATCAAAAAATAATGATAGATTAATAAGCCAATAATTATTCCTTCCAGCCAAGCGGCATAGGCACACCATACTGGATATTTTCTAATTAGGTTAATTTTCCAATCCCAAATTTTCTTTAATATTTTCATTGTACTATTATTTACAACTAATAGTTTAGGACTTTTATTTGCTTTTAATGATTCTGTCGTCGGTGATTTTATTTTTATTGACGCCTCTTTTAATTGTGTATCAGTTAGAACTCGCCAAGCGGGTTGCCTCCAGAGGCGTTGATCGAGATCGGCAGCGATCACCGGTTGGCCGATCCTGAGCCGTTGCAAGCGATGTTGGAGGCGTGTGAGAGGAGAGACAATCAATGATGGATCAGGAGCAAGTTCGTGAACTCGGTCGGAAGCTGCTGGCCCGCTACGATGCACTTGGGGATGACTGATCGCCCATCAGCCGTTTGAACGCATCCCTTGGCTCGGCGTACTTTTGACCTTCGGCATTTTTCAGCGTCGAGAGCAGAATACCATTCAGCTTGAAGCCGACCTCGTGGGGAGCCATGTCGTCTTCGACCAGATACATCTGTGCCGTCATGATTAGTTCGTTCATCGAGCCTGTCACCGAGCGGTTCAACGCCTTGGTGAAAACTGATAGGGATTGAAATCACTATCAGTCACGCCGCAGACCGACACCTACGGGACTTCGTACCGGGGCGGCACGGTTGCTTCGCTTAATGCCACTTTATTATCCTGAATCATGACCGCACCTCCTGCTGTGTTAATTGAAGCCGACGCAATCCTTCCGCCACCACCACTTTCTGCTGCAGTTCGTTAACCGCAACATCAACAGAAATCACATCTCATCATGACGCAACAGCATGTATCTCGCCGCGGTTTTCTGGACGTATCGGCTATGACGGCTGGCGGCTTACTGGTTGCCGGTTCCAGCGCGTTTGGAGCCACTGCGGGCGCTGAGGATTCTGAATTTCCTTCGACGGGCCATTTCTGGTATCGCCGCCAACCGGGCAACATATTTGTTGATTCACAGCGTGAGAACAAATCGTTCGGTTTTGCGGACGGAAAAGTATTTCTGTCAGAAGACAACAGCCACACGTGGCCACACGAAACGGCATTTCCCGACGCGAAGCACATCGTGTTCAGCTGCATTTTGAAGAATGGAAATATTCTGTTCAGTGCGCTCGCAAAACTGTACCTCAGTACTGACAACCTGAAAACGTACAGGCAAATCATCGTTAAGGGTTCTGATGGTTCTGATTACATTCCTCACACGCCGGTGAACCCGGATCATCC
>CAUZBP010000217.1:0-3683 GCA_963578105.1 Planctomycetota bacterium | reverse complement strand
GTTTTCTCTATGACGCCCAGCAACAACGTGTGCTCAATGATGTGCACTTGCGGTTCTACGATGTATTGGTCTCCCAGCGGCGAGTTGAATTGACACACGACCTGGTGCAAGTAGCCGACGACCTGGTGCGGGCAAGCCAGAAGCTCCTGGAGGGTGGGCTTACAAGTGAAAACGACTTGTTACAAGCCGAGATCGAAGCGGAACAAACGCGGCTGCTCTTGGAGAATGCGAAGAATGAATACGTGGAACTGTGGCGGCGACTGGCGATGGTGGTTGGCCAGCCGTCGCTGCCATTGAATCCGTTGGTTGGTCAACTGGACGGCAACATTCCGCAGTTGGAATGGGAAGACTGCGTGGCAGGGGTTTTGGATCGAAACCCCGACCTGTCCGCTGCCAGAATGCGGGTTGAACGGGCGCGGTTGGCCATCCGCAGGGCGCGAAAAGAAAATGTGCCTGACGTCGATTTGTCAGTCAGCATCCGGCACATGGCTCCCACCGACAGTGACGTGGCGAATGTGCAGGCCGGTATCCCGCTTCCGCTGTTCAACCGAAATCAGGGTAATATCATGAGCGCGTGTTCGGAACTGGTCGCTACCAGTAATGAAGTCCGACGAATCGAACTCGATTTGCAAGACCGCTTGGCGGTTGCTTTTCGTCGTTACGTCAACTCGCGCCAGCAGGTGGATCGCTATACCGATCGCATCCTCGGTTGGTCAAAACGGTCACTTGACCTGGTGACGGAGGGTTATCGCACGGGCCAGGTGGATTACATCACGTTGGTTAACAGCCAACGTACGTACATTCGGGTTCATCTGTCCTATATCGATTCATTGCGAGAACTTCGCCAAGCTGCCACGATGATCGAGGGCCAGCTTTTGAGTGAAAGTCTAGCTCCGCGTTAGTTTCCCATCCTTTTGGCGGCTCTCCGCACGGGTTGTTTTTTCAGGGAGCACACCTGCTGGTGAAGCAATTGGTAGACTTTCCTCCTGTGGGCTGCACCATCCTTCAGTTGCCCGGTAAGCATTTCTGAAGTATAATACATAGAGAGAGTATCTACCGGAGCTGTAACGATGTTTCAACAAATCTTCAGCATCCTGACCGCGATGGCACTGGTTGCCTGTCCGCTTGTTTGTAATCAAGGCATGTGTCAGCGGGTACAATCGGGTGTCGTCGATCTCAAGTGCCAGGCGGGCGAGTGTGCCCATGCGCGCCCTGCTCCGGCCGATGATTCCGAGGATAGCAGTCAGCGATCCTCCTGCGAGGGGCCCTGTTCCAGTTGTCAGTGCATTTGCAGCGGCGCCGTCTTCACGGACGGCCGACCGTGCTGGCCTCTTGAGCGTTCGTTGGATTGGAATCCGGTTCCTCGGAAAATGGCGGGAAGGGATCTGCTGGTAGTCGTCGTTAGCAGCGACACTCAATCGCAGCCGCTGCCGTCTGATGGCAGTGAAAATCCGGGCAAAGTTCTCTGCTGCCTGCTTGCGACCTTTCTCTGTTAATTGCTTTTCCAGGGATAGTGATTTTTCTGTCTCCGGCAGCTACGAGCGGTGACCGTCGCATCTTGGTGGAGCCGGCCGGATGGCGTCCCCACTGTGTCTAGACAGGGTTATTTTATCGTGTGGTTCAAACTGCTCCCCTGGGAGTATGCAATTCGCAATTTGTTTCGGCGCCCGCTGCGAACGTTTCTGACGTTAGTGGGGCTGACGACGGTGGTTTTCCTGGTGTTCGTTGTGGTGGGGTTCATTCGTGGACTGGAACGGTCGCTGGCTGTCAGTGGTGATCCACGGACGGCGTTGGTTTTTTCGCTTGGTATGGGCGCGAACCTTGAATACTCATCAATCCCGATGGGAAGCAGCGATCTGATCTCCGCGACTGTCGGGGGAATTCAGAAACGGTTTGGACAAAAGTATGTGTCGCCCGAGTTGTACTTGGGTACGCAAGTACACGTAGGGAAAAATGAAGCGTCGATGGGGCTCGTTCGTGGTGTCAACCGCTCGGCTTTGCTTGTTCGCAGTCAGGTCGAGATCAAAGAAGGAGACTGGCCTGCACCTGGCGAGGTCATGATTGGATGCATGGCTGCCACAAAGCTGGGAGTCACGGAAGCGGAGACGCGTGTCGGGAAAACTATTTCATTTGAGGGTCGCACATGGCGAATCAGCGGCGTGTTTTCTGCAGGTGGGTCGGCATTCGAATCCGAGGCCTGGTGTCGTCTGGCTGAACTGCAACAGGCGATGAAAAGGCAGGATCTCAGCGTTGTCGCGGTGTCTCTAGCTCCCGACGGTGATTTTTCCGACCTTGATTTGTTCTGCAAAGAACGGTTGGATCTTGAACTCCAGACCATGCGGGAGACGGAATACTACGCGTCGTTACAAAAGGATTATAGTCCCGTGCGATGGTTGGCATGGCTGGTTGTCTTGCTTGTGTCGGGAGCCGGCGTTTTCGCGGGGTTGAACACGATGTACGGAGCCGTGGTTGGCCGCATTCGGGAGCTCGCGACATTGCAGACCATCGGATTTTCACGAAGAGCTGTGGTCGTGAGCCTGATTCAGGAAGGACTGTTGCTGGCAGCAGCAGCAAGCCTGTTGGCGGCATTGATTGCCCTGGTTTTTGTGAATGGTGCCGCAGTGCGATTCACGATGGGAGCGTTTACACTTCGCATCGACAGCATCGCTGTTTTGATCGGCTGTGGCGTTGGTTTGTTACTCGGATTCTTTGGGGCCATTCCTCCGACGATTCGAGCGTTAAGGATGTCTATCGTTGACGGGTTGAAAGCAGTTTGAATATTACGCCATTCACATGGGGTGACGGGCTCACAACAAAGGACGATCATGAAGAGACATGTTATCACCATCACCGCTTCCATACTGGTCAGTCTATTGATCGGGTGCTCGCAACAGGCGACTGTTCCTGCGGCATCGGAACAAGCTGATGCAACATCAGCGTCTACCGTGGACCGTTCAAAGTTTTTGCTCACGGTTGAGCCCGGAGTTGCCAACAATGTCATCGAGGTTCGTGAAAATTCCAGTGACGGCGATAACGTCGTCATCGTCGGGCGGATTGGTGGCAGTCACAATCCGTGGATCGAAGGTCGTGCTGCTTTCTCCATCGTTGACGGATCGCTCAAAGCTTGCAGCGATATCGAAGGGGACAACTGCCCGACGCCGTGGGACTACTGTTGTGAAATATCAAAACTCCCGACCGCCACTGCACTCGTGAAGATTGTCGACGAGCGTGGCGATCTCGTCAAAACGGACGCCCGTGAACTGCTTCAGATCAAAGAGCTGTCCACGGTCATTGTCCAAGGTAAGGCAAAACGAGATGACGCGGGCAACATGACGGTCCTTGCCAACAGGGTTTACGTGAAAAAGAAATGAGTTGAACCATGGGCAACAACGTGGATCTGAAAGAACTGGCTTACGATCGAAGTGGCACCAGCCAATCCCGTATTCGACCCGGGCGGCAGCTGTTGAGTCGATATGTGTTTCCCCTGCTGCTGATTGCTGGCTTTCTTTCGCTAGTGGCATGGGCATCACGTGACCTGCTGTTTCCTCCAAAACCCGTGACGGTGGTACCCGTATTTTCAACGATGGAAGAAGTTCGGCGGGAAGGCACGCCGCTGTTCAAGGCAGCGGGTTGGATCGAGCCCCGACCGACGCCAGTTCGTGTTGCAGCACTTGCGCCAGGAG
>CAUZBP010000216.1:0-3697 GCA_963578105.1 Planctomycetota bacterium | reverse complement strand
AAAATGATTGGGCCCGGGCGTCGTGGGCGTGGGATTCAGATCATCTTCGTCAATGACCAAGTATCCACCAGCAGGAAGTACCGTGGCTGGGGGGATCTCGAATTTCAAGAAGTTGTCGCTTGTATCACTCAGAAACCAACCACTGAGATCCATACTCGTACTTGTAGGATTGTACAGCTCAATGGAATCCGGCTCAGTGACCGGCGGATCGGTATGGGCAAGGACTTCGTTAATCACCACACCGGCAGGTGCTGTTGCCGCAGTACCGGGAGTTCCCCCAAATTGTGTACTACCGTGCCAGTGGTAATATTTGTGGAACTGTTCGCTTGGTGTACTCGCTAGGTTCGTCAGAACGAGTGTCCCACCATCTCCATCCGTTCGTTCGGGCCATGGATCATTATCGTTGTAGGAAAAATCCAGAATGGTCTCTCCAGTACTGGTCTCCAAACGTAACCGTTCAACGCCATTATTCAGCCTGCCTGAATACTGACCGGCGATGTTCCCACCACCACCGTAACGGGTTTCAAACGCTTTTTGATCGCGTACCACCAGCACGCGTTCTCCCGGATCAAGAATTTGACTACTGGAGACACGCTGCCCGGTCAATTCAGATCTTAGCAAAAAGTCCGTATCGGTGTCCGAAACATTTAAACCCTGAATTGCCAGCACATTGGTACCCGCAATCAAGGACCCAATTTTGGAAGTAAGATCAACGGTGTCATGTCCCGTGCCCGGTCCTACCAGTGTTCCATCACTTCCAAACTGCACTTCACTTAAACCTGCATAACTTGGGTCACCATGGTTCGAATCGATCATCAGTAGCACGTGCTGAGCAGTGAAACTGCCGAGATCCACATTCACACCGTCATAAGTGCCCGTGCCCGGAGCCTGGGGCAAAGTCACCTTTCTGTCCAGCGTCCAACCCGCTCCAGGACTGGCTGCCCCGGGTGCACCGGTGATCGCCGGCAAAGTGGGGTTGTTCGAATACCAGACCCACGTGTCCCGCACACCACGATCGGTCTGGTTACTCTTATTGCCCGGTGTCAATTCGTTGTAATTCCAGACGCGCATCGATGGGAACACATGCGGTCCATCAGCAAAACTGAAGCTGACATACTGCTCATTGATGGCAAGAGATTGAAACAACGGACCTGCCATGAACCACATGTATGGGTCGGGGTCGGTCGTGTGACCATAAAACCCACTTGCCTGTAATTCACCACCGACGTCTCCAGCACCAGGATCCGGACTGAAAAAGTTGCCATCGACCAGCTTGTCCGATCCATACGTCCCGGCCGAGCCGGCCGCACCAGCCGGCCCTCCCCCGTTGGAACTTGCCGTGGTGGTGATGTTGGCCGACCCACCACCGCTGGGTAACGCCGCATGGTATTGGTTCAGTAGGGATTTGGACAAACCAACCGCAGAGGAATCAAACGCCAGATTGCCAACAGGCGCATTTTGACGGGCAACTTCCGTACCATTGAGATGCGCCACATAGCCATCGTTGTAGTCCAGATCGAGAGTGAGCTGGGTAAAAGTTCCTGACTAAGCATCAAAATATCAATTGTAACCGCTGCAGCCCGCGGAAGAAATTGTTCGACGACCACTCGATCGTCTCGTCCGGATCCAACCGCAGGTTTGGCAGGCGGCGCAGCAAGGTGCCGATCGCGATCTGGGCCTCGAGGCGGGCCAACGGAGCCCCGGGGCAGAAGTGGGCACCCATGCCGAAGGAGACGTGCCGATGATTGGTTCGCAGAACGTCAAACTGATCGGGCTTCTCAAATTGTTGGGGATCGCGATTGGCGGAGCCCAACAACAGTTGTACGAAATCTCCCTGGCGGATCCGCTGACCTGCCCACTCGATGTCTTCCGCCGCGATGCGGTGCGCTCGCTGCGTAGGGGCGTCGTAGCGGAGCATCTCCTCGACGGCCGAGGGAATCAAATCGGCGTCCTCTCGCAGTATCCTCAACTGTTCCGGGGAACGCAGCAGGGCCAGCATGCCGTTGCCAATCAGATTCGTCGTCGTTTCATGTCCGCCGATCAGGAACGTTACGCAAATGGAGAACAATTCCGGATCGGTCAACGTTTCGCCGTGCTCGGCGGCATTGGCCAGACGGGACAGCAAATCGGCCGTGGGATTTCTGCGCCGCTCGTCAATTAATCGCCGCAGCCACTGGCGCGCAGCCAGCAGCGCCTGCTGGCTGCGCAACACCAACTGCGGGTCTGCGCTGCCGCTGCCGTGAAACGCTGCAATCCCCGTTGACCATGCCTTGAATTGATCACGGTCCCGGACGGGAAACCCGAACATTTCGGCGATGATGGTGGCCGGCAACGGATAGGCGAAGTCCCTGATCAAATCGAGACGCCCTTGATCCGAAACCGCGTCGATTAACTGATCGACAATGGTTTGGATACGGTCCCGCATCGAGCCGACCACCCGGGGCGTAAAGGCCACGTTGGTCAGTCCGCGCAACCGCGTATGGTCGGGAGGATCGCAGCGCGTCAGGCCAATCGAAAAATGTTCGTACAGGGGTTGAATCTGATCCAGTGTCTCTTGGGGAAGCTGATCCAGGAACCGGTGTGTCGTGCCGATATTGGAAAACCGTTGATGGTCGCGCAACGATTCGACAACGTGCTCATAGCGCGACAGCAGCCAGCAATTCCATGACTTGCTGAAGTAAATCGGCTGCTCGTCCCGGAGGCGACGAAACACCGGATACGGGTCATGCAGGAATTCGGGCGTCTGTAGCAGTTGGTCGAGCGCAGCGACTTCCGAATCAGCCAAAAGATTACCGAATTCTTTGTTCAAGCCAGGCAACTTGGTGCTCTTAATTGGAAGCCGTCAATCCATAGAACTTCACGGCGTTGTCGTGGAACAGCTTGCGCTGGAATTCGACGGATCTGTCACTGACAATCGTCTTCAGCGCGCCGATCCATTCGGATAAGCTCGCGCGGAGGGTGCAGACAGGCCAGTCACCGGCAAAGTAAGCACGACCCTCACCGAACGTTTCCAGGCAAAAATTAACGTTCTCCGCCAGGTCACTGATAGGCTTTTCCCTGACCCGGGCGGCCTCGACACTGCTCGTGGTTTCATAATATTCGAGGAAGGTGATGTTGTATTTCTTGGTGAATCCATTTATGAACTTTTGCTTGTGCTCGTACACGCGTCTTACCAAGTCGTTGGTAACTCCGATGTAGAGGGTTCTGGTCCAGTTGGTCATGATGTAGACGTAATACTCACGCATGAGGAATTGTCTTGTGGAACTTTAGATTCTTCGTCGCTGCGCTCCTCAGAAAAACATGGGCATGGGTTGGGTTCCCATTCTTCGCGGGCAATCTCGAACCGCTGGCCTCCCAGTGGTTCAGGTGAAAGCGACACCCTTTGCGTCTTGGGAGACCGTGCAGATTTCAACTATATTCCAGATAATAACCGCGATCAGAGGAATAATTAGCCAGAAAAGGAAGATCGTTATGAGTAATTGGGCAATACCCCGTCCAACATAACCCGCATAAAAATTGTGGACTCCGAGAGCCCCAAGGAACAGACCCAGCAGGACGTATGCGACGCGGCTACTGATAGCGATTTTAATACTCATCGGGCGACTTTAATAGCGCTAGCAGGGGTCTTTTTTGTATTTTAGTAGTGCTCGATGGTTAGTTTTTTGAAGGCGCTAGCTGGGTGGCGTCAAGGGATTTC
>CAUZBP010000215.1:0-3779 GCA_963578105.1 Planctomycetota bacterium | reverse complement strand
ATTACCTCCAAGAATCGCTATAATGAACCTTACTGGCCCGACAGGTGAAAACAGTACAGGCCACACATTGTGTGGGACGTGTGCTGCGAGTCTTTTTTGGATGCCCCGGCAAGGAAAGGGCCACCACCTAATTGCACCTCCGGAGGAAGCAGAGGTACATTAGACCTGAGAAGGTGCGTGGATACAATGTGTTGCGAGCCTGGATACTAAACGAGACCATTTTTTGAGCCTACCGAAGTAAGGATTGCGAAAGGAAATGACCGCGTGAAGCGAGCGCTGATAAGCGACATCCACGGCAACCTGGAGGCACTGCGTGCGGTTCTTCAGGATATCAAAATGCTGGAGGTCTCCGAGATTTATTGTCTTGGTGATGTGGTCGGGTATGGTCCCAATCCGCGCGAATGTATTGATGCATGCCTGGAATTACCGGTTGCCATTCTTGGGAACCACGATCAGGCGGCCATCTTCGATCCGGATGGTTTCAACCCCGTAGCTTTAGGAGCAATCTATTGGACACGAGGAGAACTGGAAGCTCGTCGTGGTAACGCTTCGAAAAACAATCGGCGCTGGGATTTTTTGGGAGAGATGCCACGCTTCCGTGCCGAAGAGGGTTTACTGTTTGTGCACGGCTCTCCACGAGACCCGACCAGCGAATACGTGTTTCCCGAAGATACCTACAATCAGCGAAAAATGGAGAGCTTGTTTGAAAGATTTGATCGATACTGCTTTCAGGGACACACACATATTCCCGGAATCTTTGTGGAACCACAAGCTTTTATTCCTCCCGAGGAATGCAATAACGAATACAGTTTGGGTGAAAATAAAGCGATGATCAATGTTGGTTCCGTAGGTCAGCCTCGGGATGGCGATCCTCGTGCCTGTTATGCACTTTTGACAGATGATCAGGTCACTTTTCGCAGAGTCGATTACGACCGTGATGCGACGATGGAAAAGATTTACAATACCCCGGAACTCGACAATATGCTGGGTGACCGCTTACGCGAAGGCCGTTAGGACAATGACAACGGTTGATCTGCACTTGACCCTCTGTATGTGGGGCCATAAACTATTGGTTTGCCTGCAGTCTCCCTGCCTCACGAACGTCCACTTCTCACTTTCTGATTGCCAGTACAGCGCGTGAAGCGAGCAATCATCAGCGACATCCACGGCAACCTCGAAGGTCTCGAGGCAGTGTTGGCCGACATCGAATCCCAGGGGATCTCAGAAATCTATTGCCTGGGCGACATTATCGGTTACGGCCCCAATCCGCGCGAATGCATCGATCAAATGATGAAAGTCGATGTTTGCATTTTGGGCAATCATGATCAGGGTGCTTTGTTCGATCCGGAAGGTTTCAGAAGCGGAGCAGAACGAGCAATTTTTTGGACACGTGACCAACTCGAAGGTGTCAATGGTGGTCCGGAGGCAGCCAGGCGTTGGAAATTTTTGGCGGAACTCCCCCGCAATCACCTTGAAGACAAGCGACTCTTTGTACATGGATCACCGCGCAATCCATTAAATGAGTACGTATTTCCGGAAGACATCCACAATCCACGAAAGTGTGAAAAGCTCTTCAACTTGATTCAAGGAGTATGTTTTGTCGGACATACCCATATACCGGGCGTGTTCACTGAAAGCCGCAGTTTTTTAAAACCAGTAGATATCAGTTACCAATACGAACTGGGACAGGAGAAAGCATTGATTAACGTGGGTAGCGTGGGTCAGCCCCGCGACGGGGACTCGCGTTCCTGTTATCTTGTTCTGGAAGACAATGGGGTCACTTATCGGCGAGTCCCTTATTCTTTTGAAGAGACGATGGCTAAGATTTACGACATTCCCGAACTCGATAACGTTCTGGGCGATCGCCTGAGAGAAGGCCAGTAGAATGGGAAACTCACTGGCTGAGTAGAACACCATTTCAGAATTACCAGACATCCTCACTCCCACACGCAAGGAAATCCGTCGTGGAAAAGCGACTTCTCTTATTCTTTGTTCTCAGCATGGCCGTCGTTACCGGTTACACCTATCTGCAATCGGTGTTCGCTCCGCCCCGCCCCGAGCAACGGATTGCCGCTGAATCGGACGATGAGAACGGGAATGCCGTCAACAACAAACAGGCTCAAGTAGCCAGCGACGATTCGGGGGAAAATGAATCTCGGTCAGATGAGCCAGCGAACTCGCTGCTGACAGAACAAGAAGCGTCGGTTGAGGCGCTGCCCGATGTTCCCACAGAAGTGGTTGCACTTGGTTCCTCCGATCCAGCATCCCCCTGGAAATTACTCGTCTTGACGGCCAATCAAGGTGCCTCAATTGTCCACGTTGAAATCAGCAGTTCCGAACATCGAGACCTGGGAACCACTGAAAATAGACAACGTTTCGGACACAAAATCAGTGGCTACTTGGGTCCGTTGGCCGTGACGCATCTCGACACAGCAGGAGTTCAAGTGAATGTGGTTCCCCACGGAACCCCCGCCGCTAGAGCCCAATCACTCACACCCGGCGCGGAATCTGGATTACAAAAGGGCGACGTGATCAGGAGCGTAAATGACCACCAAATTTCTGACGTCGCATCATTCCATGACGAGCTGGGCAATTATCGGCCTGGAGAGACAATTCACTTAACAGTGCAGCGCTTCGTCGAAGGAGAGGCCGAGGAAGTTCACTTCGAAGCGACTTTGGAACATCCTCGGCTGGCGTTGATTCAATCCGAAGCGGTTTTCGCTGGGGAGGATTTGAACCCGGCTGCCGAACGATCATTCCTGTTGGGTCTTTTGCAGAACGGAGGCCAATCATCGACTAACCCAGCGCAGGACCGCGACATCGTGGAGTCGTTACTCGATCGCCCATGGGAGATTACGAAGCGGCCTGACGAATCAGGAGCCGAAACCCAGGCTGAACAAGTCGTTGAATTCTCCCTCACGTTAGGTCCGGATGAACTGGAAAAACTCGGTCAAAAAGGGCGTCTGCGCATCATCCGCCGCTATCGGCTGGCACAAGTTGCCCCCCAGGAAGAGGGCGGCATTCAGGCCCGCGGATATCACTTGCGCATGGAGATTGAGTTTCACAACCTGGGCGATTCGTCCACCGAAGTCGCCTACCAGTTGAATGGGCCTGCTGGTTTGCCGACAGAAGGTTGGTGGTATCTCTACAAGACGCACCCGAAAATGTTCAAATCTGCCGGTGCCAGGGATGTTGTGTGGGGGTCTCTGCACGGCCATCAGCTGTTTGGCTGCACGGACATATCGAAACACGCCGAGGAGAATCCAAGTACCCCACTGACAAAAATCACTTCCACGAATTCAGAGGAATTGAAATACGCCGGAGTCGACACGCAGTACTTTGCAGTCACGGTGATGCCGGACCCCGAATCGGAGCCATCAGCTCGTCCGTTACCTTTTGCATCGGCAGTGGCCCGGCCGGTGGGACCCCTTAATTCGAAAAGACTGAAAGTCACGAACGTCTCTTTTCAACTAAAAACGAAATCCTCGTTGATTGGTCCAGGTGAGACACTTACCCAAGAATTTCTGATATTTGCCGGACCTAAAAGTCCCCGGGTATTGGCCGACTACGGCCTTGACCAATTGATTGTCTATGGCTGGTTTGAACCCGTGGCGAAGTTAATGGGCTATTTGCTGCACTTTTTTTATTCGGTCACGACACTCGGAGTTCTCGAGACGGGCAGCTACGGCCTGGCGATCATTATGCTCACGGTGCTTGTCCGTGGTTGCATGTTTCCTGTGGGGCGCAAGCAGGCCCAGATGGCGGCCAAGATGCAGGAA
>CAUZBP010000214.1:0-3841 GCA_963578105.1 Planctomycetota bacterium | reverse complement strand
GCACCTATCCCTATTGGGCCATCCCTGGCGAACCGGGTTTTCTCGGCCAGTCCTACAGGCCGTTTGAGCCCACCGAGCGGGACACCCAGGTGTTGCAGCCGAAGATGCCCATGCCACGTTTTATGAAGCGGAAGCAACTACTGGACGACCTGCAGCGAACGGTGGACCGCAGCAACTTGCGGGAAGGATTTGACCAGTTCGGCAATCAGGCGTTTGACCTGCTCACCTCGAACAAAGTGGCGGACGCCCTGAACCTGGAAAACGTGCCGCAGAAAAGGAGAGACCGGTATGGAAAAGGCTCCCTGGAACCCGTGAAAGACGGTCCGCCCATGTACAACCCCGATTTCCTGCTGGCATTGAGACTCATCCAGGCAGGCGTACGTGTGGTGAACTTTAATTTCAGCCGCTGGGATTGGCACGGGGAAAACTTCAAGCAAGCCAAGAAAAATGTGCCTGCACTGGACCAGGCTTTGACAGGTTTCCTGGAACATCTCTATCACCTGGGTTTGGAAAACGACATCAGTATCGTCGTGTGGGGTGAATTCGGGCGCACGCCGACCATCAACACACAGGCTGGCCGTGACCATTGGCACCACGTGACGTGTGCTCTTCTCGCAGGAGGCGGCATGAAGACCGGACAGGTGATCGGTGCGACCGACAAGAATGCCGCATATGCCATCGATCGACCGGTCCACTTTCAGGAAGTGTTTGCCACGCTCTACCATAATCTCGGAATCGATCCGCAACACGAGCGGGTTCATAACCAGTTCGGCCGGCCCATTCATCTGCTCGATGGGGACAAAATGACACCCATTCCCGAACTGGTCGGCTGAGCAGTCGTTCAGTGAACCACCAAGCCTTCAATCCGGCTCGGTGTCAACATCTTCCCACGGCATGGGACGTAAACTACCATCGACCGCCAGGATTTCCGGCGTCGCAGTCGGAAAAATGGCCAGCAGGTGGATACTCGCCCCGGCGTGTGGCCGGATGGAGTGTACCATTCCGGCGGGGACCACGACGGTTGCCGGCGCCAGGACGACTGTCGTGGTGTCGTCCAGTCGCAACTCCACCTGGCCGGCAAGGAACACAAGCACTTCTTCCTGCCTGTGATAATGCAAAGGGATATACCCCTGCGGCTCGATCCATTGTTCCCAGACCGTGGTCTGCCTGGCATCGCTGGCCTTGCCTGCCAACACACGGGTTTTGATGCGCGGTACTTCGTGAACGGACAAGCTGGCGTGACTGACAATCGACATGGTGTTCACTCCTGGAAAATACCCCTGGTGTGACGCGACGTGTACTCACCTCTTGGGCAGGCATGACGCACCCGCTCCGCAGTAACCTCCACCCCGTTGTCGACTCCGTAAAGAGCCTTTCGGCACAGAATCACAACAACTCAGGGTGCCCCGTCGGTGCAAGCCGATACGAGAGAAAAGATCGCCGTTCCATGTACACCGCGAGCGGAGCCAGCAGTCTTCCGGTTCCCAATTCAGTGACAAAGCGACGGGTGCCGAAACCAGGACGGGAACCAGCCCTGCTCCGAAAAACGGGCCGGTGGTCTACTGGCGCCTGAAACAGGTGAACGTCTTCCAAGGGGCATTGCATGAACGGGGCCCACAGGCCCAATGACGCAAAAAACATTCTCCCCTATAAATTCTGCCAACTGATCACCCCGACGAACAGGCCCTCTCTTTTGGATGGTTGCGCCGTGATCCGGCCAGTTCAGTTTCTGCTATAATACCCACCCACACGTCACGACCAGCAGTCAAAAGGGCAACTCAATGAAATCGCGTTACCAAATCGCAACGGTCCATTTCCTCCTGACTCTCGCGCTGGCCGTCGCGGACACCACCTTTGCCCACCAGACCCTGTTGACCATCGAACCCTCGGAAAGTTATCCGCGCAACTCCGAAGGCGACATCATTGAACTTTCCGATGGGAGTCTCTGTTTAATCTACACGCGTTTCACTGGAGGAACCTCGGACGACGCGACGGCTCACCTGGCTTTAAGAATCTCTCGTGATGGTGGCAACACGTGGAGCGCCGACCGTGTCGTCGTGCCCAATGACGCTGGATTCAATGTCATGTCCGTCTCGCTACTGCGACTACGTGACGGGAGAATCGCGCTGTTTTATCTGCACAAACAATCATCGGAGGACTGCCGCCCGGTCATGCGACTTTCCGATGACGAAGCCGTCACCTTTAGCGAACCAACGACCTGCATCACCGACGAAGTGGGCTACTACGTCCTCAACAATGACCGGGCCGTACAACTGGCCAGTGGCCGCCTGGTGTTGCCAGTCGCCTGGCACAACCGTCCGGGACGGAAGGAACCCGACTGGACAGGTCGCGTGATGTGCTACTTTTCCGATGACAACGGCCGCACCTGGCAACGCAGTCGGAGCACCCTCACGCGCAAAACACCAGACGGTTCCCGGATTTCGATGCAGGAGCCGGGCGTGATTGAACTGGCCGATAAAAAGCTCATGATGTTTTGCCGTACGGACGCGGGCAGCCAATACATCAGCTTTTCGACAGATGGCGCTGACACCTGGTCGGAACTGGTACCTTCGGATCTCCATTCGCCCCTCTCCCCGGCCACCATCGAGCGTCTACCGACCAGCGGAACCCTGGTCTGCGTCTGGAATGACCACTCGGGCGTCCACCGGTACGCACCCGGCAAACGAAGCCCCCTCTGTTTGGCTATCAGCACGGACGAAGGAAAGACGTGGTCGAAGTCGCAGCTTTTGGAAACCCGCCCCGACGGATGGTACTGTTACACATCGATGACCTTCCTACAGGATCGCCTGCTGCTGACCTACTGTGCCGGTGACAAGCGCGTGGGTGGCCTGAACCGTTTGAAAATCACCTCACTGGCCTACGACTTTCTGGAACAACAGGCTGCAACGGCGCCGGCCCGGCCACCCCAATCAGCTCTCCTGCAACCCTGCCTGGACTACGGACGAAGTTTCCTGAACTCCAAGGCCAGCTGGAATTCCCCCCGTTTCTGGGTGGAATCACGCTGTCGTATCACGGACTCCCAAACAAACCGCACCGTGGAATACCTGCAGTGCGGACTCTGTAAAGCCGAGAACACGTTCGGCCATCGTGATCTATTCCTGAGAGACAATTACGACTTCCTACCAATCTTCAGCCAGCAAGAGGGCATTATTTTCCGCCGCCGGGTCCGCGCCGGCCAACAGTACCGAGACGTGCGTCCATTGGACAAGTGGTTCGGTGGAACAGAACAAAAACTGCGAACCAGTCCGGGCCGGATCCTGAACACACCGGAAGCTATTTTTCAAGCGATGCAGGCAGGCCTGCCGCTCGTTGGCCAGACAGAACTGCGCGACGAGCGGTCCGGCCGTGTCGCCATCATCGAATACCCTGTCAAAACAATTAATTTTGAACGCGACCAACAGGACTGGCAGGTCGACACAGGCCCCTTGATTCTTCCGCGCTTGAACGTGGCGCCGGACCAATGGTCCGAAACCATCCAACTGGCACACATCGCCTTCCGTAGCTGGCACTGGTCCGATTTCATCGCCGACCAGGCGACACCGGTCACGCCTGACCATGACGAGATTCAGACGTACCATTACTCGAAACAGATCCACAAAACAGCTCGTAACGTGTTGCTCGCCCTGGACGTCGAATAGCTTTATCACAGCGCTTGACCCACCATTCCAGCCAGCTCTAGAGAAACCCTGTTCCCGGCCCGACTTTTCAGGTAACCGCGGTACCGCGTTTTGTCCATGGACAGACCGTGGTAAAACGTCGATCCCCGATCCCGCGAGGTAATGATCATGCAAACTGCAACCCGCCGCAACTTTCTGCACCA
>CAUZBP010000213.1:0-3901 GCA_963578105.1 Planctomycetota bacterium | reverse complement strand
ACGGAATGCATGTCTGAAGAGTCCGTCAAAGGTTTACCGATGTAAATAGAAACCGGATAGGGCCAACGACGAGGCCACTTCCAGAAAAAACGTCCTCCCTCGAAACTAAAAATACTCCCCCACAACTCATTGAAATAAACCGGAATGATCGGTACATCAGTACCTTCGTGAATCTTCAGGGCTCCCCGTTTGAACGCCTGCAAATGACCCGTTCGTGAAATTACACCTTCGGGAAAGATGCAAACCAATTCACCTTCCTGCAGCAGCGCACGTGTGCTCTGGATTGTTCGGGCCAGAGCCTTTGGACGGGTAGGAAGTAGAATGGCTCCCCACAATTTACCCAGCCCTTTCATCAGAAGCGACTTAAAGTTGCCCGCATACACGACCATTCGAATCGGGCGGTCACTGATCAATAAGAGTAAAATACCGTCAAGCCACGAAACATGATTTGGCAGAAAGAGAGCTCCTCCTTCAGTAGGAATATTTTCGCTACCGTAGACCCGGATTCGATACACCGTGTTGCTCAGCAACCACACGAGAAAACGCAGCGTCGCCTGTGGAATCAACCACAAAATGTAGAACAAGACGGGTACCGTACCGATACCACAGACCAGAAAGATTTGGTTGGCTGTCATTAAGGGGGGGCCGGTCGCCTGTGTGTAGACCTGTGAAATTAACTCGGCGTCCTCGGAAAAATGCCGGAGGTAATCCGTCCTCGCCAGCAAAAACGAGCCGGACTCCGCGTTCTCTGGCTCCGCTTTCCTGTGTTCTGCCTCCCTTTTCTTGATATCCATCCATACCAGATTCACCAGCAGGTGGTGATGTGAAAGCTCCGGGTTGGCGTCCAGGGCTGTCTTGATCTGGGATTGATCAGCACTCGCTTCCCAGTCTTGCCGGTAGCGATCCGTTGCGTCGTCGATGGCCTGCTGATGATGTTTCGTAATCTGTGAAACTTCAACGTTCTCCAGGGCGCCCGGACCATAGGAATGTCGCACTCCCGCAAACACCATCGCCACAAGAGCAACACCCGTAAACGTCAGGAAATTCGAGGCCGCCAAGATCGAACCACGGCATTCGCGGGGGCTGCGCTGCTGCATGTAGGCATTAATAGGTACATCGAAAAGACCGGCACTAAAACCGAGCCCCCCCAGAAAGACACACGCCCAAACCAAACTCCTCGTCAACCCTTCGTCCAACTGGAAAATAGCACCCTGCACCAGGAACAGCAGAAAACAGAAAATAACAATGCCGAATGCTCCCAATGGAAGCAGGCCCAGCTCCACACGCCCGCGCGACCAGATCCCAGCCAGCACTGCTCCCAGTCCGAGACCAAAAACAAGGCACACCAGCAACGGCACCTTCTGTGTTTCACTGCTGGCACCACCTTCAAAAGCGAACTGGTCGATATTCAGTTGGGCCAGCGCCCCCAGGGACCAGAAAAACACCGATCCCAACGCAACTCGAAACAGCGGTCCGCGAGAGGTCAATGCCCGCAAGTCGCGAAAAGTCTGGACGGGAAAGTCCCAGGGAAATTTGCGAGTAGCATTGGCAACCGGAAGAGGACGCATCAATAAGCTGAACAGGGTTCCGACTACAGCAATTCCAAGCAGCACCGCTGCAGGAAGCCAACCGTTTCGTTCGACACCGCGCAGGCCTGTTAGATCGGTGACTTTATTTCCGACGGCCATCCCAATCATCGTGGCCCCCACGGTGGTTAGCCCAAACAGCCCGTTGGCCAACGAAACCTTCTCAGGTTTCAAGATCTCGGGAATGCTTCCCAATTTTGCGGGAGAGAAGAAGGCGCTCTGGGCTCCCATCAAAAAGACAGCCATGAACAGTGCGGGTAAACTCTGCAGGGAGATCGCGACGACGCCCAGCACCATGATCAAGATCTCCGCAATCTTACAGCCTAAAACCACCTGGCTTTTAGGAAACCGGTCGGCCAGGTAGCCTGCGATAGCTGCGAAGCCGAGATAAGGAGCTACAAACAAGACCGTGCCCAACATCAAGATCGTGCTGACCCCAGACGGTTCGACGTAATCCTTGCCGATGCCGATTACCAGCCAACGAAATACATTGTCATTCGTGGCGGTCAGAAACTGGGTACATAGAAGTCCCAGGAAACTGCCTGATAGCAATCCTTGTCCGGTCGGTGAGGCTTTGGCCATTTGTCCGTTTCAGAACGACAGAGGTGCCACAAACATCCAGGAAATTCATCTTGAGCCCATGGGGACCAACTCGTTACATTTTCGCCGTAAACATTGCTTGGGGTCAACTCCGAAGAGAATTCCAGTTATGACTCGCATTTCCATCTTTCTGCTGGGTGTGGCTGTCGGTGCCATCGGGCATTTCATGGTCTTGAACAACTACGTCGTGCGTGCCGACGACGGATTTCACGTGATTCCAAAAATTACGGCTGTAATGGAGAACTCGTACATCGACATTCGCAACTTTGACATCGCCGATTGGACGGAGCACCAACCACTGGCAGCTGCGATCGTGCGGGCCGAGAAAGTCAACTTGATCCAGGATATGGCAGGTTCTTCGTTGAAAACCTCGATCCACAAACTGGCCGATGTGCTGACCGGCACATGATGACGTCGTCGCCTACCCGCCACCCATCTTCGGCAGCAACTCGTTGATCATCGTGATGGCGGCAGGACCAACCAAAACGACGAAGATCCCCGGAAAGATAAAAAGCACCAAGGGAAAAACCAGCTTGACGGCTGTCTTAGCCGCCTTTTCTTCGGCGATTTGTGCACGACGAACTCGCATTGAATCGCTTTGCACTCGCAAGGCTTGAGCGATGCCCGACCCGAATTTGTCCGCCTGGATGAGAATCGATGCCAAAGACCGCAAATCCTCCACTCCCGTGCGAACTCCTAGTTCGTGAAGCACCTCATTGCGACCACGACCCATTTGGATTTGCAGGTTACACAAGGCAAATTCGTCGGCGATGACACGAAAAGACTTTTGCATTTCCTCAGACACCCTGCGCATCGCCTGATCGAGACCCAGACCAGCTTCCACACAAACGACCATTAGGTCTAACGCATCCGGAAGGCCCAAAAAAATCTGTTCCTTGCGCCGCTTGGTGATGAACCAGAGAATCATCTCTGGAAGGTAGAATAAACCACTTCCCGCCAGTACGGTACGAATGAGTGCTGGTTTTGAAATTCCATACAGTAACAGCGCCACACCGCCCCCGCAGAAGAGCCCGGCAACAAGTCCCAACACCTTCAGTCCCAACAAAATCGTCGGCGCATGTTCTCCACGAAACCCTGCGTGGCTGAGACGCGCTATGAGCTTACTTTGTTCTTCTTTGTTTGTCGGCTGAAGTGGCTTGGCCAGTCCCGGGGTGGCCTTCTTCAGTACGTTGGTGACCGTGTCGGCCTTATAGGAAATCCCACTCACTCGGCGGCGACTTTTCGGATCACTAATTTCCTCTAAACGCTCTTCAGCTCTTGGTTTCGCTGCTGCAAATCGATCGAGTACCAAAAACGCGGTAGCAGCGACTGCTCCAAAAATCGCCAACGGAATAATCCAGTCCGCGGTGAATGCAATGACAATGAACACGACAGCCTCACACCTTGATATCGATGATTTTACGAATGACCAGAGCGCCGACAAACTGGAGGAAAATCGCCGAGGCCAGCATTTTTTTTCCCAGCGGGTCATCGAACAGAACTCGAATATATTCCGGGTTGACTCGATAGATAGCAACAAACAAAAGAGGACACAGGCCCAATAGCACAATACCCGAGATACGGCCTTCACCCGTCAATGCTTGAATTTGACCCCAAATCTTGAAACGTTCACGGATGAGTCGCCCAATCTTGTCCAGGATCTGCGCCAAGTCGCCTCCCGTTTGTCGCTGAAGCACGATGGCCGTGGCAAAAAA
>CAUZBP010000212.1:0-3933 GCA_963578105.1 Planctomycetota bacterium | reverse complement strand
TCCCCCGCTCCGCCTGCCGATCGTCTCACGTGGATTCGTCGCGTGACGTTTGATCTGATCGGGTTGCCGCCGCAGCAGGATGAAATCGACACGTTTCTGGCCGACAACTCCCGCGCAGCCTACGAACTGATAGTGATTTTAATCCCCATCCGGCGACTTTAATAGCGCTAGCAGGGGTCTTTTTTGTTATTACAACCTGCCTGGAATGTGCCGTGTCAATGAACGAGCCTCGGCAGCACTGATCTTGGATCTCAAACGTCGTGGCCTTCTGGATGACACCGTTGTACTTTGGACAGGCGAATTTGGTCGTCTGCCAATTATGCAGGAGCGGGGCGGGAACCATGTCCCCGGACGCGACCACAACAAGCGCGCGATCAGTTACTGGCTGGCCGGCGGAGGATTTCAACGTGGATTCACCTATGGAAAAACGGATGAAGTTGGATATGAATCCGTCGAAAATCGCGTTTCGATGCCTGATCCTTTTGCCACGATTTCACACCAGCTCGGACTCGACCACGAGCAAGTCAGCTTTCCACAAGCGGGTCGCAACGAAACTCTCTCTGATGCTGAAGCAACAGGTGCCAAGATTTGCCACGATCTCATCGCCTAAAACACGAGTTCCCTTCTTCATCGCAACCGGCAGGAATCGGTCTCTTGTCTCCTGATTATTTCTCGAGTCGGTCAGTACCATCGGTTAACCACTGGAGGTCGAACCTTGTGAAACTGATTTGTTCATACGGTGACTCTTTTCCATGTTCGTACAATAAACCAATCGTGCCATCACTCAAGACAGTCAGACAGGAATAAGCACAAAAACTGGTGTCAATCAACTTTGCAACGGGCCACGTCTTCCCTTCATCGTAACTCATGCGAACCGTCATGTTCTGGCGTTTCGAGGAATCCGCAGGATTTGAAAACAAAAGGCGGTTTTTTTTAAACCCATCACGCACGTCCGTGTACCGTATGAGTGAACCCTGACAACACGGCCCCGGTAAACCCGTTTCTTCCCAAGGTGTTTCCCATCGTCGACCACCATCAGCTGTGATCGAAACCAGTCGGCGGCCATTTCGACGAGTATCTCGCATGTTAAAAAGCCACCGACCGTCATTCAGTTCGACGACGGCGGCTTCGTTTGTATTGGCTCTCGCCGCGTTGGTGATTTTCCATGACATTCCATGATCTTTACTGACCAGAACCTGTGAATAGTCGTTATCGGTACGGCGCGTGTAACAGGGGACCAACAGGTGACCGTCCCGCGTTTGTGTTCCCCTTCCCGGACCAGCCATAATCGCCTCCCAGCCAGCCTGTTGGACGGTCGGTGTAATGTCCCTGGGTGGAGACCATGTGTCGCCACCGTCTTGGCTTTGAATCGCATGAAGGGCAGCAACACGCTGCTCGCGAAGGCGGGTACCACTTTTAGCCGGTTCGGCGAGGATATGATCGTAAAAAATCCACAATTTGTCCGTTTGCTTGTCGAATACCATGCACGGATCGCAGGCTGCCTGCTCGTCGGGGAAATCGACAATCACTCGCATCGGATCCCAGGTTCGTCCCAAATCTGTACTTCGCTTCATCGCAATATCAACATTATTGATTGCGTCACCAGGACGATCCACACGGGCATCGCAGATGGCAACCAGGGTGCCCCTGCCGGTCGTCACCATTGCCGGGATACGATATTCGACAATGTTGTCCAGTCCACCAACGAAAATTGGTTTCTTGGTAAAAGACATCTCGTCGGCAATTAACAAAGTACATAGATAAAGAACAATATTCAGACTAATGGCGATCCGCATCGTCATCCTCCTACTTGATTTTTGATACCAATTTCTTCACCAGTGCCATCCCCTTCCTAGCAAAACAAAAAAGCACGAGTTACTTATACCACAGGAGACTGTTCAGAACATTCGAGTACAACATGAGTGCTGTTTATTGGCGCGATTCTGAACAATTGTCATGGCGTTACTGTTCAGCAAAACAAAGTAGCTTTGCTATCAGGGTGAGTGTCCAGATAGTTCACACAACCTCCCCCTATACAGCATCTTGTGGATAGCCACCTCCTCCCCCCAAAGATAGCGGGGGCGTTTGTAATATCGAGGTAAATTCATACATTTACCTGGGACTTGCATTCCCTTACTGGACGAAACGGTTCAACCTCATATGGAGACCAAGAGGTCTGCCGATAGGGAAGTCCCACACCGACGCTCTGCCTGACAGCGGTATCGTCACTACCCACCCAGTAACGCTGTTCTCCTAACGGCGGTAACGAGCCTGTTACGCGCAAGTATGCATTACCCACCTGTGGTGTCTACACGCCCGGCATTCGCTTGTCCGCTGTTTAAGAATAACGTGTGATTCAGCGGCATGGGGTGTTTCAGTTGACATCCGATCCACGATGGATCAGTCGGTTTAGCCTCGCCGGTTGTTTATGTTTTTGTTGTCGCCACCTACCCGGTTTTCCTAGCCTTACCTGGCTTTCCTTACCCGTGGAAGGTGGCGTGATTTCGTCATCCAGTATCTGAAAGGGAGTCTCAGATGCAATGCAAGCCACTTATTGGATTGAACACTGATTATCGTCCGTCTACTTCGGAGCGACCGTCTTTTTCACTGCTGTGTGGAGGCTATTTCGACTGTGTCGAATCTGCCGGTGGAATCCCGGTCGTGCTACCACCGTTAGCCAATGAAGACGATTGCAACTGTGTGCTAGATCGTTTGGACGGTTTTGTACTCGTTGGTGGTCCTGACCTAGATCCACGTCGAGATGGTTTTATGTGTCATCCGGCAGTTCGTCCCATGGACAGTCGCCGTGAAGACTTTGATCGCATGCTGGTTGACCAAATCATCGAGCGAAGGATGCCCGTGTTTGGTATAGGCGTCGGCATGCAATTATTGAATGTGGCTTGTGGTGGAAATCTTTTTCTCCACATTTCAGAAGACGTACCTAAAGCCTTACCGCACAAAGACCAGCTTGATCGGTCACACCGACATGGACTGGGAGTTGTCGAGGGCTCGCTGATTGAGCGAGTGTATGGCGATGATGAGGTACGTGTTAACAGCATGCACCATATGGCTCTGGATGAAATCGCTCGAGGATTTACGGTTACCGGACGATCGCCGGATGGAATCGTCGAAGCAATTGAAAGTGAAATGGACGATTGGTTTGTGGTTGGAACGCAATTCCATCCTGAAAGTGAATCAGCGTCAGCCCTGGACCAACGTATTTTTGACGAGTTCCTGGCTGGCGTCACTGGCAAGTTATCCGAAGTACGAATGGTAGCTTAGATCACCTTTTTTCAGTGTCGATCTGGGTCGCAATGATGGATGGTGCGTTCAAACCTGTTGCAGGGGCGGTTTCGGATGGTCTGGCAAATGCCGGCCCAGACCGTAGTCCGCCGCGCTACTTTGCCGGTATCTCGGTATCGTCATTATGCCGTGATGTTGCTGGCGTTGTTGTTGCGTGTCGTGGTCGCGGCTTTTCCCTGGAATGTGACATCACCACTTCCACATCAGCAATTGTTCCAGAGAGTACGGTCCAATTGTTCGATGATGTTGTCCGAAAAGACCGAGGCCCCCCTTCACGCGTTTCGGAACTCAAGGTTCGGCTGGCAGAAGTAGAACTCGAAGTTGCTCAACAACTTGTTTCTCAAAATCCAATCGATCCCCTGGCAGTGGGAATCGTTGATCCGGGGTTGTGGCACGAAAACAGTGACGGTCTACGAACTCATCAAAGCTTATGCGAGGCAGTCGGAGTTGCGGAAGCAACTGGCCTGACTGATAGTGATTTTAATCCCCATCCGGCGACTTTAATAGCGCTAGCAGGGGTCTTTTTTGTTATTTTAGTAGTGCTCGATGGTTAGTTTTTTGAAGGCGCTAGCTGGGTGGCGTCAAGGGATTTCATCTAATTTTGGTTGAAATTTCGAGCCGTGACGCTCA
>CAUZBP010000211.1:0-3947 GCA_963578105.1 Planctomycetota bacterium | reverse complement strand
GATCGGACGAGGAAGATACGAAGCCAGAAAATATCGATCCGCATATATGCCCTTATTGCACGCGAAGTCATTCGTAGTCAACAACGGAGGCCTTCGATTCACGCATTTTCTCAGCGTGGGCTCATGGAACCGAAGGGGAGAGTTGTCCGAACGACGTACCGTCCCGGGAGAACTGGAGATGCTAGACTCGCAGCCAAATGGGGATGAAGATCGCTAAAACGGTCGCGTGTTGTGGCAAGCATTCCGGTTTGTTAATCAACAATATTGATATTTTCGGCTACGCTGCGGCGATGATCTTAAACCTCCGTCGAAACGTTGCGGGACAGGCCGAGGGGGATTAAATTTCCTATCATTAATAAAGCCGTGCACTTTCTAATTCTAAAAGAAGATCTTTTTGAAACCATTTCCTGAAAGAAAAAACAAAATGACTAAAATGACTGGAGCTAAATTTTTAGCAGAAACCGTCCATGGGTACGGCATCACCCATGCCTTTTTTATGCCTTACATCGGCCCGAGAGCGTTGATGGAAATGGAGAAATTGGGAATCAAGCGTGTGCAGAGCCGTGGTGAAAAAGGAGCGGCGTATATGGCCGATGCCTATGCCCGGGTCAAACGCGGACCCGGCCTCTGTATGGCCCAATCGGTGGGGGCGGTCAACCTCTCTGCTGGGTTACAGGATGCCTACCTGGCCTGCTCTCCCGTGATTGCCATCACGGGGCGGGAAAATCAGCATCATCAACAGCGCAACGCCTATCAGGAAGTCGATCACATGAATCCTTTTTCGGCTGTCACGAAATACAGTGCTTATGTGGCCACGCCGGAACAATTCCCTACCTATTTGCGTCAAGCCTTCCGTTCTGCCATGTCGGGCACGCCACGGCCAGTGCATCTGGACCTGGAAGGGCTGGCCGGGCAGAATGTGATCGACCAGGAAGGCGAATTGGAAGTCATCATTGAAGAGGGATTTTCTCAACTGCCTCCCTTCCGTCCGGAAGCAGAGAAGGAAAAAATCACAGCAGCCCTCGAGATGCTCGCCCAAGCCAAACGGCCGATCATTGTCGCCGGTGGCGGAGTGACCTCCTCAGATGCACGGGATGAACTGATTGCCCTGGCTGAGAAACTTTCCATTCCTGTCGCTACCGCGATGAATGCCAAAGCGATGTTTCCTGCGGACCATCCGCTGGCCGTGGGAGTTCCGGGTCACTACTCGCGAGATTGCGCCAACCAGGCTGTCTGCGAAGCAGATCTGGTCTTCTTCATCGGCAGTCGTACTGGAGGACAGGTGACCTATTTTTACCGCATTCCCGCTCAGGGAACCCCAATCATCCATCTCGATATCAACCCTGATGAGCTGGGCCGCAATTACCCCACCAAAGTAGCCATGCAGGGTGACGTTCGCAACTCGCTGCGTCGTATGCTTGCAATGGCAGAAAACACCAAGCCACGGACGGAATGGGTCAAGCGGGTGCAGGAATTGGTCAAGAACTGGAAGGAGAGCGTCAGTGATAAGCTCAACTCGGATATTCTGCCGATGCGGCCAGAGCGGCTCTGCCGGGAATTAACGGACTACCTGCCCTCCGATGCGATTCTGGTCTCCGATACCGGACATGCTGGGATTTGGACCGGGACCATGATCGATCTCAAACACCCTGGTCAGAGTTTCATTCGCTGTGCTGGTTCACTGGGATGGGGGCTGCCCGCCTCCGTAGGAGCCAAGGCTGCCGCACCGGACCGGCCTGTCCTCGCCTTCGTTGGTGATGGTGGCTTCTGGTATCATCTCTCCGATTTGGAAACCGCCTTACGATGTGGCATCAACCCTGTTATTGTCGTCAATGACAATAACTCGCTAAACCAGGAACAAGGCGGGGTCGAGGGAGTCTATGGAGGACGGACCTCCGGCTCCGATGAACTCTGGGTGTTCCCCGAAGCCAACTTTGCCAAAATTGCGGAAGCGATGGGATGTTTTGGTATCGTTGTCAACAAACCCAGTGAGCTTTCCAGCGCGCTCGATCAGGCTTTTGCTTCCGGAAAACCAGCAGTGGTTGATGTCAAAACACACATCGAAGGGATTGCCCCGCAACCCTATCTTCCCAAGGACTGATTGTGAATTTCGAAAACATTAAAAGTCAGCGTGATTAGCGGGGGGATCACCGAATCTCATCCAAAATATTTTTTCAGAAAGGAGCATCTCTGGGAGAACCTGACAGATCCGATCCTTACCGGCCGGGAGCAGCTGGGGTTTTCTAAAATCTATTGCGATTTGCCGGAACCCGTCGTTTATAACGGCGAAACCCATTGCACCGCCAGCTGGATGGGGTTTCGCTTTCTCGATATCAAACTCACCCATATGAAAGAAGTCGCAGCTGTGGATTATCCACCATCTCCCTCCCTTCCTACCGATGGCACCCTCAGTGGAACGATCCACTACAAGTACATGCCCCGGACCGGGGAATGGGGGAAGAAAGATGCTGACCTTCCCCCCTAAAATTGGTCCAGGAAGAGTGAGAGAATCCTGTCGGGCCGAAGGCCCAGAAAGGACTCTTACAGATGGCACAGAAACGTCATCGTGTGGACCAGATTATCTCCAAGTTGCGTCGAGCGGCTATGGGGCGTCTGCCGTGCCGGAACCGTCTGCTTTAGTCTTGGCATTTCTGGCCGTGATTCTGTTGGGTGGTATGAGCTTGGTGCCACGAACTAGGGTCTCCACCTAAAAGGGCGGCGGGTAGAAGGTAAAGAGGCTTTCCCTGATATTCTCCGAGGGCAACCTGGTAACTGGTATACCAGTTGCTGAGGGTGAGCCCTTCGACTTGAACGGTGATCGGTTCGTGAATCAAATGGAAATTGATGTTTGGTTGGCAGAGTCTGCAAATGAAGCCGGATATGGCTTACCATTGTGCGTTGGTGACACCGAATTGGATCGTGATGTGGACATCACCGACTTCAACACTCTGGCCTCCAACTTTGATCCTGACGGAGCGACAGCACCTCATTCGTGGCATGAAGGCAATTTCGACGGTGGCTGATAGGAATTTTGATTTTCGACCAGTGTACCAGGGAGAATCCCCTTGGGCCGTTTTTCGTGGCGGTGAGCCAAAATCGGGCCTGCCGGAGTGCGACATGAACGTCGATGCACGCAAAATACGGGGCGATTGGTCAGCTCGCGCGCAGCATCCCCCTGCCGATTCGCGTCGGGGATGCGTTAGAAGTTCTCCAGGAACGTGTCGATGTCGACGTAGGTCAATTCCTGCGACGGCTCGGTGTGGTTCCCTGAGTCGACGGAGTTGCCCGCGAAGGGGGCATCCAGTTCAAGGACCAAATCATCCACACCAGGTGGTGCCCTCGGCGTAGCAGACTGCCACAGACCGCAGTGCTTGAGGATCTGCTCGATCACGTCGGCCTGAGGCGGCTCGAGGAACGACACCACCTTCATCTGGCCGCCACACTCTGGACAACACAACGGGTCCACTTCATAAACTCGCTTGATCAACATCGCCCACGCTTGGCTGCTACCAGTCGCTGCCGCGGCGGAAGCTGTGTCGTCACTCGGTGGCTCGTCCGCGGCCTCCGCTTCCGCCTTCTTGCGCAGGCCTCGCGACTTGTTTGAGTACCAGCCGTAATAACGGATCAGGTGCGAGCCCTTGGTGGGAATGTGCTGCGTAAACTCCGCCAGGAAATCGAGCGGCGGCAGGATCTGAAAGTTCCGCTTCACTCCCGCTCGCGTGCCGTCTCCCTTTGGATCAGGAAAAGCCCGGCAAGCCTGCTTCTCGGCCTGGTAGATGACTTGCCCCCTGTCGCTGACCTTCACCAGCCGCGAGAGACTGAATGGGCAACGCGTCATATACTGAATCAAACGCTCGATACCCGCCTGATCGCCTGCCGGCAGGAACACCGACTGGTCGACGCTGAACCCGCTGTGAGGCCAACTCCGCATGTTCTCGACCACTTCC
>CAUZBP010000210.1:0-3991 GCA_963578105.1 Planctomycetota bacterium | reverse complement strand
GCCAGTAATCAAGGCAGGCCAGTAATCAAGGCAGGCCAGTAATCAAGGCAGGCCAGTAATCAAGGCAGGCCAGTAATCAAGGCAGGCCAGTAATCAAGGCAGGCCAGTAATCAAGGCAGGCCAGTAATCAAGGCAGGCCAGTAAAGAACGCCACATGTTTTCGATTCGCGTGAAATAAACCGGGGGTGACAAGGTTGAGATTGCCTTTGATGTTTCAGTTTTTAGCTGGGGACAGCGATCTGGCAAAACGTCGTTGAATTCGACAAAGGGGGTTCCATTGAGTTCAGACGAAATCCAGCGGCTTTCAAAGCGGGGTACCACGCCCAGTCTTGCCGAAGAATTTCACCGGCGGGCGGAAGCGCTCGAAGCCCAAGGCAAACGAGTCATCTACTTGCAGGTCGGACAGCCCAGCACGAGTGCCCCGGCGGCGGCATTGGAGGCCATTCAACGCGAAAGTCAAATCTCGATTCTCGGATACACGGGCGCTGCCGGGCTGCCGGATTTGCGTGAACGGTTGGCCCGTTACTACCAGGAACAGTACGGTGTTGAGGTCAGTTCCGAGCGGATCATCGTGACCCTGGGGGCGTCCGGGGCAATGTTGCTGGCTCTGATCAGCTGCTTTGAGAAGGGGGCCCGCGTTGCCATTGGGCAACCGTTTTACTACGCGTACCGTCACGCGATGCCTACGGTCGATATCGAGTGCATCCCCTTTTACCCTTCTGAGGAGACCCATTTCCAACCCACGGTAGCAGACTTGGAAGCGATCGAAGGCAAAATCGATGGGTTAGTCTTTGCAAGTCCGGGAAATCCGACAGGCTCGATGATGCCGCCTGACCAGTTAGCAGAGGTCGCAGACTACTGCCAACGCGAGGGCATTCAGCTCATCTCCGATGAAATTTATCACAACATCATTTTTGACGAAGATGTCCCTCAGGCCACGGCCATATCTTATTCTGATGACGCAATCGTCGTTAACAGCTTCTCGAAATACTATTCCATGCCAGGCTGGCGCCTTGGTTGGATGGTTGTACCCGAATATCTTGCAGAACCGATCACCCATCTTGCTCATAACCTGTACATCTGCCCTTCGGCACCTTCCCAATTTGGGGCGATCGAGGCCCTTGACTGCCGTGAAGAGCTCGACAAACACGTTGTCCGCTACGCCCGAAATCGCGATATCCTTTTGCGCGAGATGCCCCGTTTGGGTTTCGATCGGTTTACGGCACCACACGGAGCTTTTTATCTCTATTGTCATGTGCAGCACATGCATGAAGACAGCGCTCAGTTTGCAATTGACATGCTTGAAGGTTGCGGAGTGTTAGCCGCGCCGGGAACAGATTTTTCTCCCCGGGATGGCCACCATTTCATGCGTTTCTCGTACGCTGGTTCCACGGAGGATATCGAAGAAGGGATACGCCGTATCGAAAAGTGGCGCTCTTGATGTTGTGGTTCAGTTGCCTGCCCGGAAACGAACACCGTAAGAGAGAGGGCGGGAGCTGGTAAACCCGCACGAGGAATAGAAGATCTTCCGCTTCGATGTACCCGCAGGGGAAGTTCACCCGGATTATCTTGTAAATGTGCAGGGAGCAGGCCCTATGAATCGGCTTGACATGATATCGCGACTTCGCTGCGAGTCGTTCGATGTTGCCATTATCGGAGGGGGCGCCACCGGCCTCGGTATAGCTGTCGACTCGGCAAGTCGCGGTTACCGTACTGCGCTCCTGGAGGCACACGATTTCGCAAAAGCAACCTCGAGTCGCAGTACCAAGCTCGTTCATGGTGGCGTGCGTTACCTTGAGCAACTCGACCTTTCGCTCGTCACCGAGGCACTTCGTGAACGGGGGATCATGTGTCGTAATGCCCCACACCTGGTGAGCAATCTAGCCTTTGTCATTCCGCAATACAAATGGTGGGAGGGACCCTTCTATGGAATCGGGATGAAATTCTACGATGCACTTGCCGGTGAATTAAACATCGAAAAGAGTACCCGACTTAACCGCGCAGAGACCATTACCGCTATTCCGAATGTTCAGCAAGAAGGTTTGCTGGGCGGCATCAAGTACCACGATGGGCAGTTTGATGACGCTCGCATGGCCGTGACCCTCGCTGCCACCGCTGTCGAACAAGGTGCCGCAATCGCAAACTACATTGAAGTTACTGATTTCATGAAGGAAGATGGTGCAGTCGTCGGGTTGGTAGCCAAAGAGGCCGGGTCGCAAGAAGAACTCCAGGTGCGTGCGAAGGTGGTCGTCAACGCAACCGGTATTTTTTCAGACCGAATGCGGAAAATGGATGACCCGGATGCCGACGAGAAAATTGAGCCTGCGCAGGGAGTTCATCTTGTGCTCAATCGTTCGTTTTTGCGCGGTGACAGTGCCATCATGGTGCCCCACACCGACGACGGTCGCGTGCTGTTTGTCATCCCCTGGCACGATCGGGTTCTGGTGGGTACCACCGATACACCCATGCAGCAGCCGCAACTCGAACCGCGCCCGCTCCCCGAGGAAGTCGAATTCATCCTCAGAAATGCGGGACGCTACCTCCAGAATCATCCCTCTACCGAAGACGTGTTGTGTGCTTTTGCCGGTCAACGCCCGCTGGTCCATCCCGGTGGCAAATCAGGGAAGACAAAGTCGATTTCGCGACGGCACGAAGTCTTTGTGAGTAGAACCGGCCTGGTAAGTGTGACGGGTGGCAAATGGACAATTTATCGAAAAATGGCTGAAGATGCGATGAAACATGTGATCGAGGTTGGTCAGCTCACTCCCCAGGATTGTCGCACCGAGCAGCTTCGCTTGCACGGTTATCTCGATCCCAGTTCCTTCGATTCCATGCCACAGGACCATTGGCGTGCCTATGGGGCAGATGCGGGACAAGTCAAACAGATTGCTAAAAAAGAGCCCAGGCTTGCCGAAACGTTGCATCCGAACCTCCCCTACACCGGCGCTGAAGTTGCCTGGGCAGTACGTCACGAAATGGCAATCTGCCTCGAAGATGTGCTGGCACGACGCACCCGGTCGTTAATGCTCGATGCCCGGGCCTCGTGCGAGGCAGCAGAGCCAGCTGCAGAGATCATGGCGAACGAACTCTCACACGACAACGCATGGGTGAGCAGCCAGGTTGCAGCCTACCGTGAACTTGCAAATGGCTATTTGCTCGAAACCATTTAAAGCGTCGCCAGTCGTGGGGATAGGCCCCGCTGGTGAGCGGTTGCACGAAGTTATGCGACGTCTTTTTCCAGTTCGATGATTCCATCCAGATCCAGCAAGGTGACTGGTTTGTCGCGGACAAATTCGTAGACACCTTATGTAAAACCAGCTGTACAGACTAGGACTGCTGATTGCGCATTCGAGGCGGCGAGCGCGCCATACAATTCGCGAACAACCGCAGGACCAATCAGGTCCCCGTGGTGTTTGCATTGGACAATAATCTTCTCAGAGTCACTGTACATGTATAATGTCGATGCCTTGGTCACCGGAGCCGGCAGCGTATCTGGCCTGACCAGCCGGACCGAGAAGAATCCCTTGAAAGGAAAAAGATGACACTCAGCAGTCCTGTTGTCCGCACCACGCCCATCCGAATCGTGACGATGATCGTTGTTGGTACCCTATTGGGAATGCATCGCCCAGCCACTTGCGACGATTCGAATGGACCGTCCACCACTATCAGCCCGGTTCAGCTAACCAAATCTCACATCGAAGCGAGTGATCGTCAGCGGCGGATCATACTACACCATGATGTCATCGGCCCCTCTGTTCTCAGCACCCCTTGGAAGAAACCGGTCGATCAATTGGATGAAATCGTAGACTACTTCATGCAACCTTACGAAAGCGAGGTTGCTGAACACGTCGACAGTGTCTTTTGCGAATAGGGCGAAGGATATCCAGCCATGTGGCCGAGCAAGATCGTCCGACGCGCGAAAATCGAGTTTCCTAGATGGTGGGAGGCAGGAATCGATCCAGTGGAAGTACTGGTTAGAGAAACCAAAAAG
>CAUZBP010000209.1:0-4044 GCA_963578105.1 Planctomycetota bacterium | reverse complement strand
GTACGACCGGATTCGAGAACAGGGTGTTCATGGCGGCTGAGGCAGGGATTCCTTGCGGATTCTTTCACGAAACGAATTTGTTGTGATGGCTGAGTCTGATTTTACTTCCATCGGGGCGTACTTACCATACTCAGGGTACGACAATTCCGCTACGAAGCGGGCTCAGGGGTACTTTTCGGCAGTGTGGCGGTTTCCCGACAGGGCCTGGGGCACTGTGCAAAGCAGGAGGAACAAATGTCAGCCTGAACCTTGGAGACGCTGCGGAAAGCCTTCGCTTTGAAGGTGCAGGGAGGCTTGAGTTCCCGTCGACAGCGCCTCGAAACTCCGGTTCGACGCCGGATGGATTTTAAAACTGTCTACGCAAGTGACATCGGCCGGTAGGTTTTCCGGGCTTATCCGGCGAACATACCAAACGGCGGTACCGAACAAGAGAGCGCGACCTACCAGGATCGGCACTCGGATCTCAGCAAGGTGATCATGTTGACGATGCAATCAGCGCAAGACGCTCCACGAAGCCGGTCGAAAAGAGTTTGACGGACCCGGGTTTTGCGCTGACGGCGTCTGGCAGCAGCAGCATTCACGAAATGATCTCGTCCACGACGCGGCCATAGACGTCGGTGAGGCGAAAGTCGCGACCCGCATAGCGGTAGGTGAGCTGCTCGTGGTCCAGGCCCAGCAGGTGGAGCATCGTGGCATGAAGATCGTGGACATGTACTTTGCCCTCGACGGCACGGTAGCCGAGGTCGTCCGTGTCGCCGTGGGCCAGACCGCCTTTCACTCCGCCTCCGGCCATCCAGGCTGAAAATCCCTGGGGACTGTGTCCGCGCCCATAGGTCTCCGGTGGATCTTTGCCACGCGAAAGGTCCTGGTCAAAGGGAGTTCGGCCGAATTCGCCGCTGCACACGACGAGCGTGTCATCCAGCAGGCCGCGCCGGCTCAGGTCTTCGAGCAGTCCAGCGATCGGTTTATCGTGTTTTGCACACTCTTTGGGCAGCGCTTCTTCGATACCGATGTGATGGTCCCAGGAGCCCGTCGAGATCTGTACAAACCGCACACCCGATTCGCAAAGGCGACGAGCGACAAGCATCTTGCGCCCCACTTCGTCGGTGGGCTGCTCACCGATCCCGTACAGACGTTGCGTTTCCTCCGTTTCCCGGGAGATGTCCACCAGGTCACCGGTTGACGCTTGCATGCGAAAAGCCAGTTCGTAGGACGCGATCAATCCTTCGATATCAGGATCGGCAACAGCACGCTTCAGGTGCTGATGATTAAGCGTTTCGAGAAATTGCCTTTGTTTCGACCGTTGGCGGTCGTTCAGCTGATCGTTCTTGAGGTGGCGAATCGTGAATTCTTTTTTACCTTCCAGGGCCGTGCCTCGATGAATCGCCGGCAAATATGCGTTTTGCTGGGTGAGCGGCCGGCCGGTGACAGAGACAAACGATGGGAAGTTGCGATTCTCCGATCCCAATCCATACGAAACCCATGAACCCATGGAGGGTTGGACCAGGAACGGCGAGCCGGTGAACAGTTGTTGCTGCGCAGGGGTGTGGGCCGGATTGTCCGCCACCATGCCGTTGAGAATGGCCAGCCGATCAACTTGTTGAGACAAATGAGGCAGCAGCTCGCTCATCCAGACTCCCGATTCGCCGACACGCCGTAGTTTCGAGATCGGCCGGAGAAGCTTCGTCGAATCAAATCCTTCGATTGCGAACTCGTTACCATGGGCGATACTTTTAGGAGGAAGCTCTCCATGTCGCCGGGTCAGCTCAGGCTTGTGCTGAAAAAGGTCAACCTGAGAGGGGCCACCGAAAAGGAAGATGAAGATCACCCGCTTGGCCCGCGGACGGAAGTGCGCCGGCCTTGCCGCTACGGGATCCGGCGTTGAACGTGCGGCGGCCGCGTTTTCCTGGAGCAAAGCAGACAAGGCCGCCATTCCGAACCCGCACGCCGAAGACCTTAGCATTTCACGACGCGATAAGGGCATCGGTTCGACATGGCCGCAGGGAAATGTTTGCACACGATTCATTTGATTTCACCACTCGGTTATTCACTTAATCGTAGATTAGAAACTCGGTCGAGATCAAGATGGCGTGGCACAACTGTACGAAAGCGGTTCGGCGTGAGTCACTTTTGTCCTCGTCACTGGAATCCTCTGTAAAGGTTCTCACAAAGTGAAGTCCCCGCCGGGTCTCCTCAGGACTGGCCGGTCGCCCGAATGCGGTGAGGTAGATCCGATTGATCCGGTCCCCTTCGTCCTTGGATTCCCAGGCCAGCAGACGGTCCGAAAATTTCCTGGCTTGCTGTTGAAAAAATGGTGAATTCATCAGGAATAACGACTGCGTTGGCACCGTGCTCACTTGGCGGACGCCCGTGATTTCGTCGGGAGAAGGAAAATCGAATGCCAGCAGTGGATCCAGCTCTTTGAACTTTTGAGTCGTGCGCGGTACGGGCAGATAAATGCTCCGTCGCCGCGCTACCTCCTCAGGTACCTCCTTGGCGGCATTGACCTGCTCGTACTGTTCAACCGCTCCACTCCGCCATTCGGCAGGTGGCAAGGTCGAACCACCGACCACGGTACTCAAATCTCCGCTGATCTTCAGCACCGAGTCGCGGATGGCGATCCCGTCAAGCCGTCGCGGACGGTGTCTCCACAGCAACCGGTTGTCGGGGTCGATGGACCAATGGCTGGAGTTGTAGTCGCTGGATAATTGATAGGTGCGACTGAGCACAATGTCACGGATAAGTGGCTTGATTCGCCATTGCCGTTTGATCAAACGATCCGCAAGGTAGTCCAGCAACTCGGGGTGACTCGGACGTTCTCCCAGTAGGCCAAAGTTGTCCACCGTCCGGACGATTCCGGTGCCCATCAGGTGGTGCCAGAGGCGATTGACAAATACGCGGGGAACAGTCGGGTTGTCGTGATGCACGAGCCACTGGGCTAACTGCAGACGCCCACTTGCCGTGGGAGGAACTTGTGGAAGTGGATCCAAGGTGAGCAGGCCGGGGAAGCCGCGGGGAACTTCGTCGCCCAACTGGGTTGCGATACCGCGGACATTGATTCTGACATTCACCGGTTGAGTCGGCTCGGATGCGGCCAGCACCGCCGGTGGCCGGGGAGTGTTGGCCTTGACCAGGTTGGTGACGTCTTGTGTCAGCTTCTTCACTTCCTTGTTAAGCTTGTCAATTTTCTTTTGAAGTTCCTCTCGATTGTTTTCTTCGTTGTTGTTTGTACCGGCTGACGTTTTGTTCTCAGATTCCAGTTGTGCGACTTCGTTTTTCTTGGACCCGAGTTTGGCTTCCAGGTCAGACACTCGCTGTTGATGAATCACCAGGAGTCGTTCCCGCTCGACCTGTTGCTCGGCCGTTTCCGGAATCGGCTGCAATCGCCAATCGCTAAAAACTCCGGAAGCTCCACGCCATCCTTCGAGCACCTGTACATTGTGTAAGATTCCCGCCAAAGCGTAGTAATCCGTTTGCGTGATCGGATCAAACTTATGGTCGTGGCAGCGAGCACATCCCAGTGTCAGTCCTAACAGTACACGCCCTACTTTGTCGACTTGATTGTCAACAATGTCCATCCGCAGTTGTTCTTTGAACTGATTGACCAGGTTGATCGGACCTTGTGTAAGAAACTGAGTCGCCACAATCTGTTCGGCACGTTGAGCGTCACTCTTGTACGGCAACAGGTCGCCGGCGATCTGCTCAGTGAAGAAACGGTCCAGCGGCTTGTCGTCGTTCAACGAGCCAATCACGTAGTCGCGATATCGCCAAGCTCCTCGATTTGGAAAGATCACCTCGATGCCTACCGAGTCCGCGTATTGGGCCAGGTCCAGCCAATGCCGTCCCCAGCGCTCCCCGAAGTGGGGAGAGGCGAGCAGGCGGTCGACGACTTTCTCATAGGCGTCAGGCGAGTCATTATGGATCAGGGCGACGATCTCCCCGGGCTCCGGTGGTAGACCGATCAGGTCGAGGTAAACACGACGCAGCAGGGTGTACCTATCCGCGAGCGCGTTCGGCTCCAGCGCGTTCTCCTGGAGTTTGGCC
>CAUZBP010000208.1:0-4142 GCA_963578105.1 Planctomycetota bacterium | reverse complement strand
ACCCCCAATCACTTCACCATGCCCAACGCACTCGTTCCGGCTACGCCTCCACGAAGTGAAGTGGCTGGCCTAGCGGTGCTGCAAAGAGTAACTTAACTACTGGTACTGTCACTGGGGGCAGGTCAAGTTATCTAGACTGTTTAGGCCGACTTTTCCCATTGTTCACCAAGGACTTGGTCCCGCGGCCAAGGGCCAGCCGGTTCCCGGCGCATGCGTGGTGCTTAATAAGTGGAACGTCCACACCGACTCGAAAGGCTTCTTCCACTGGTCAGTGGATGCGCCAGTGACGCTGCAGGTTTACAAGAAGTACAGCAGCCGATACGAGACACTAAAAACAACGGTGCCGTTCTCTCAGCTCGAAAGTCATCTGATCACCTTGAAGAAGAGATAACTCGATGTGAAATTGGTCGGTCAAGAATCTCAGCTTGGGATCATCCAAGATAGACGGGGAAATCTCACTGCGGGTTGAAGAGCTTTCGAACGCATCTGCAGCTGCACCACCGGCGCCATTTCGTATAAATGGTTTTCATCGCACGGTTCCGTGCCGTTTCGCATGTTGTTGCAGACCGGCAAGTTATGGTTTTTCCTGTTTTGGGGCTGCTTTGCCATGCGACCCTCTGCGTGCAGATACTGCACCGGATTCTGCACCGCCTCTGGTTTTGGGACTGCAGGGGTCAAAGACGGAAAATCATTTGTTTGTGCCAAATACGGCACAATAGACCCCAGGAAAATTGAATAGAGGCCATGGTATTCATTCTCTATCTGATTACATTCACATAACATTCGCGGGTGCAACGAGCCATGAAAACAAGCCGCCTACTCCAGAACCAATCGGCCGTAACGAAAAACCGCTGGCGGCCCAATCTGTGCTGACAGACTTTCACTTGTTTTCGCGCCTTCCATCGCCTGCACGTGAGCCAAACCAAAACCTATCTCCGTCCCCGCTTTCGGACGACTCATATCCACTACCTGCCAAGAAATCGCTGTTGACACCGTCCAGCTTCCATCAGAATTTCGTGATGTGTGTGTTGACGGCCACGGACAGTTCCAACCAAACGCCCCCGGAATCCGGCCCTTTGGGCTATACGAGAACTGGAAAGGACCCAGATGATACCAGTCTTTGCCCGGATCTATGACAAGCTCAAGCGTTTCCTCATCAGCTGCCTCGAACTGTCCACCCGACCCCACCCGCGCAATTACATAAAGGTAACTCTCGTCGTAAGCGAACTTGGCCTCGACCGGAATCTCCCGTCCCCCTGACTTCGAAGAAACCCAGAACCTCGAGGCCACGGGGCTTCGCGACCAGACCTCGTCGTCAAAACCCGCTTCGATCGGCGGATCCTCATAAACACGCACACCCGAGAGCGTCGGCCCCTCTTTGGGAAAGGGCAGTTTACACATCACGATTGGCCGTTGCATCTCTAAGGGTGTCATCTTCTGTTTCAATTGGGTGTATCCGAACTTGACAAGACGGACGTCTGCTTGAGCGGGTGGCTCACCTTCCACCAACCATCTGAATTGTCCCGACAGGTCCGTGTGGACATGCCAATTTTCATCGGTTATCAAGTTGCCCCTGATCGTGATTGGGATTTCACTTCCCTGCAAACACGCCCCAGCCAGTGGTTTGCCAGCCTCATCTACCACGCTTCCTTCAATTATCTGTCCTGCCTTGAGCTTGAACTGCATTTCCTCCATCCCATGCTTGGCCCAAACGTGTTGCCACGACGGCACGTAATCATCTGCCTCCACCGTCAACACCGCCCCACCGTGTTCAGCAGACCTAAATTGGAAACGTCCTTGGGCATCTGTCGTAGTCGTCGGATAGCCGTGATCGGTATAGATGGGTTTGTATTCGGTCGTGTACCGATTTGGGCCGAGTTCCACCTTGGCATTAGCGACCGGGTTGCCCCCTTCGTCCAAGACCCGGCCAGCTAACTCGAATGGATTCGGCGATGGGTTCTTCACAAGCTCGACAGTAATTGGAAACGCCTTCGTACCCCCGGGCACGCTGCCGATCGCCATCAGCTTGTTCGGGCCCATCTTCACCATGTCTTCCTGACCGGTATGTTGTCCTGCCGGTAAGTCCGTAAAGCTTATTCGCTTATTCCAAGTTCGCCCGTTGTCGGTGCTGAAGGCCACGTGAAAGCCCGGTCGACCATAGACACAGGCCACCACGCCGTTATTCAGCACGGCCAGCGTCGGATTGATATTCATCAGGTGCGGCTCTGTGGGCACTGGCTTGCTCCAAGTCTTGCCCTGGTCGTCCGACCAACTGACGTACATGGGTTTATAATCCGGCGGCTCATGGGAATACTGCGTCCGCAGCATAGACAACATCTGCCCGTTCGACAGCAGGGCAATACTCACCTCGCAGTAGCCAAGGTATTCACCTGGAAACTCCGGGTTCGGGTCTTCGACATCCGGCGGCATCGAACCTTGATAGTACCAAGTCCGCCCTAGGTCGCTTGACCGTAAGACAATGCCCCGCCCCTTGAGATCGCCCTTCAATCTCCCCGATACCGGTGCAAGAATATCGCCGTTGGGAAGCTGAACCATCTTGCCTTTGCTGAAACCAAGCCCGTGGGGGGGAGCGGCCCCGATCTCCCTATGCATTACGGCAGCTTCCGGACAGTGTATGGTCTCCATCTCAACAACGTACTCAGAAAAGTCGTCATTGAAGCGGAACATGCGCGTCGTCCAAGGCCAATCGGGAAATATTTTGAAAGAACCGTCCTGTGCACGGATCACGCCACCCTCGCGCAACGGTGTGCCGTCTGCCCCACCACCAAACGGCGCAGGCCGCTCCTTGCTCCAAGTCAAGCCGCCATCCGCCGACGTGCGATAGAAATGGGAATCACCCTGCGGACCCTTGCGTGGATAAAAGGCAGCTACAACGCCCGTACGCGAGACCGACAAATTGGCTGTGTTGCCGACTTCAACGGAACTTAACGTGGTCGGCTTGCCAACCGTAATTTTAAGAATCTTGGGTTCATCTTCAGTCTCATCTTCACCGCCAACCGCTACAGATATGGATCCCATAACCAAGATCCACAGAGCAGTACTAAAAACAAACGCTTGACCAATCGGGCTGTGTCGATACATGTACGTTTCCTTCTTTCCTTGAACGTAGACTCGTGCCTACTTATTTTATTATGAAAACGACATCACGCCAGAGTTTACCAAAACCCAGGCTGCAATATCTCACCGACATCGAATGATTGAAAATTATACTCGTATTGAATCTTGGTCGATCCATTTGTGAAAGCAGGCTTGCCAACCGAATCCATGCCCTGTTTTCAGGTTGTTTTGGTAGTGGAGTCGTGAAAAAACCCTTGGCAAACGATAGGGCTCTGGTATACTCGTTCCATTATCGATGGCCGCATCGGTAAGTATTTCATGGGAAGAAACAGGCAAAAGAAAGTATTTCGGGACGGAAGGTCTTATCAATACTTTCAATCTGTTGGAGACAAAGGAGAATAAAACAATGACCAAGGTCACGACCCTCCTTTTGGCATCGCTTGTTGTGGCCGTCCTGTCCGGAGCCAACCACGCCCAATTGTTCATCGAGGATTTCGACACATACAGTGCCTGGTCAGGTGGTGACGGGACACAGATCACGTCCAAGACTGGTGATACAACCAACGGGTGGGTCAAGGCGGCCCTCCACAACCTGCGACGCTCAACACCGCATATTGGTGCGATCGGGATGAACGGGACACAGGGCGCCAGACGATCAGAGAAGGAAGCGGAAGTGAGCGGCGCGGCTCGTGATATTACGGGGGAGATCAATTCCAACGGTAACTACATGGTTCGGGTGCAGAACCACATCGACCCGGAGGGTGACTCAGGCAACAATCCCAGGGGTGTGCAGTTGCTGATCGGGGACGCCAACACATTTGAACGATTCACCAACAGCAACGAGATCTGGATCGATTCAAAGATGATCGCGCCCGGCAAAAATCGATTTGATCAGATCACAATCCACAGTGGTGGGGTTGCGCACAACGAATATAGTAACTTCATGCCTTCGTCGGCGATTGACCTGCCCCCAGTGACAGTACCAGTAGTTAAGTTACTCTTTGCAGCACCGCTAGGCCAGCCACTTCACTTCGTGGAGGCGTAGCCGGAACGAAGTGAAGTGG
>CAUZBP010000207.1:0-4209 GCA_963578105.1 Planctomycetota bacterium | reverse complement strand
CCGCCTTGCGATCTCTATCTTTGGCCCAGCACCAGCAGTTACACACGGCAGCCCACGGCCGAACTTCACACCGTGGGAACCCCCGCACTCCTGGAAGCGGCACTGGAGACCGTTTGTGGCGCAGGCGCCCGTTTGGCAGAGCCGGGTGAATTCACGATGCGCGCCTTTCTCGCCGGCCGCCTCGACCTGACTCAAGCAGAGGCCGTCATGGCAGTCATCGACGCTGGCGGGACTGAGCAACTCGACACCGCGCTGCAACAATTGGCGGGGGGACTCATGTTGCCCTTGAGCGAATTACGGGAAAATCTGCTCAACTTACTTGCCCACCTTGAAGCGGGACTCGATTTTGTAGAAGAAGACATAGAATTTATAGGGGTTGCAGAACTGGAAAGTCAGTTGAAAAGCTCGGCTGATCGGATCCAGGAGACGTTACTGCAAATGGAGAGTCGCTTACAAACGGCCGAAGGCATTCGTGTCGTGTTGGTTGGAGCGCCCAACGTTGGTAAAAGCAGTTTGTTCAACGCGATTGCCGGTAAAACGGCCGCGATTGTTTCGGGGGCTCCGGGAACAACACGAGACTACATTACGTGCCGCGTTGATATTGACGGTGTGGCTTGTGAATTGGTGGATACCGCTGGCGTCGAGATGTCCAGTCTGGTCCGTGGTACCGGTGCGGCCGCTCAGCAAGTGACTTCCCAGCAGCGTCGGCAGGCCAATCTGCAAATTTTTTGTATGGATTCGACGAGACCGTTGAATGCCTGGGAGCGGCGTGAATTGTCCAGCCAGTCCCCGGAATCGCGTTTGCTTGTTCTGACGAAGTGCGATTGCTCAAGTGTTCTGCGACTGGCGGAGGATGCAATTCACACGAGCAGCAGGACGGGTCTTGGTTTGCAGGAGCTTCTTCTTGCCATTTATCGTTCAGCGTTTTTGATCGACGAGTCTTTGGGGAACGTTGTTACCACGACCGCCGCCCGTTGTCATCAAAGCCTGACCACCGCTGGCGAGAGCTTGAATCGGGCCATCCTGGAGGTGCAGGGTGCGACGGGCGATGAATTGGTTGCCACCGAGGTACGGGTTGCACTGGATGAGTTGGGAAAGGTAGTGGGCGCCGTGTACACCGACGACGTTTTGGATCGTGTATTCAGCCGTTTTTGCATCGGCAAATGATTCAGGGCGTACTCATGCCAGCTTAACGGGGTCGCCTTTTCCACCTTCTATAACGTAGAATGAAGCTGGCAGAGTTGGCGAAGGGCAAGCGCCCTGCATGGGTGGAGACCAGTGGAGTGTTAAACCGTGGCCGCACTGCCCGGACCCTTTGAAGCACCTGCTTCTTTCCAAAAATTCAGGAACTAGGCAATGACGAATCGCACCCTTGCCGTCTCAGCGCTGGTAGCCGCGATTATTTTTTTGGGTCGCGACCATGTGTCAAACCATGCCGATTCCGCCCCTCCTGACCGCAATCGTACCTTAGAGTCGACCGTCGCGAAGGCGATCAATTATTTGAGATCGCAGGGGCAGGCCAACGACGGTTCCTACAGCGCTCATGCGGGACCTGGCATCACCGCTCTAATCACCACCGCGATTCTGCGCAACGGACGCTCGGTCAACGATCCAGCGGTAGCGGTTAGTTTGCAGTACTTGGAAAAGTTTGTTCAAAAGGACGGGGGTATTTACCAACCGGGAACTTTGTATCGTAATTATGAAACATGTTTGTCTATCGTCTGTTTCCAGGTGGCAAACGAGGATGGACAATATGATGCAATTATTCAGAAGGCCGACAAGTTCATTAAGGAACTGCAGTGGGACCAGGACGAAGGCAAAGATCCACGAGACCCAGCCTACGGAGGGGCCGGGTACGGTAAGCATCGCCGGCCCGACCTTTCCAATTCAACATTCTTTGTCGAAGCTTTGCGCGCCGCTGGCAACGCCGCGGACAGTGAGGCCCTGCAACGCGCCCTGCTTTTCGTCTCGAGATGTCAAAACCTGGAAACGGAATTCAACACAACCGCCCCGGCTGCGAAGATCAATGACGGTGGCTTTTACTACACTGCTGCGGAGGGGGGGAAGAGCCAGTCGGGGGTCACGGACAACGGTGGCTTAAGAAGCTATGGTTCGATGACTTACGCTGGTTTAAAAAGCATGATTTATGCGGGCGTGGGACCGGAAGACTTTCGCGTGAAGGCTGCGATTGGATGGATTCAGCGACATTACGACCTGGAAAGCAATCCGGGCCTGGGAGACTCGGGACTCTACTATTACTACCACACTTTTGCCAAAGCATTGAGCGTTCTGGGTGAGCACACATTTGTCGATGCAGAAGGGACCGAACATGATTGGCGTAGCGAATTGATCCATGAATTGGCAGGAAAACAGCGTGAGGACGGATCGTGGATCAATGGAAACGCGCGTTGGCTCGAGGGTGACCAGAATCTGGTGACCGGCTATGCCCTTTTGGCGCTCTCCTACTGTCGGAAGTGAATCCTGTCAGGGGGGAAACGCCGTATTCTGCATCCACAAGACGGAGACAGGAAAATCCCTCAGTAAGAACATTCAGCGTTGGGGTGGTTCCCAGGGTGTCTGGTGACAGACGTGGTGGAACCAGGGGCCCGGCAATCAGGCACGCCAATCACTCAGGGCCAGCCACCTTCAATGGAATGTTATATGTCGAGAAAACGATTTGGTGTTGGTTCAGGACGAGCGTATTTTTGAGGAACACAGCATGTCATCAGACGCAGAGCAACCAGCGGAAGATTTGTCTAAGACAGACGAACAGTGGAAACAGAAGCTCACTGCGGAACAGTTTCGAGTGACTCGGAAAAAGGGAACCGAACGCGCATTTACGGGACAATACTGGGATTGTAAGTCCGACGGAATGTACCACTGTGTGTGCTGCGGAGTGTCGCTTTTCAGTTCGGATGCCAAGTTTGATTCGGGGACCGGTTGGCCCAGTTTCGTAGAGCCGGCCGATCAAACCAACATCGCTGAACAGGAGGACCGTGGTTTTTTCATGCGGCGAGTCGAGGTGCTCTGTAGCCGCTGTAATGCCCATCTGGGGCACGTTTTCGAGGACGGGCCGCAACCGAGTGGTTTACGTTATTGTATTAACTCGGCAGCAATTGACTTTAAGGAAGATTAGGTTTCGCTTTTAACGCATCCGGTCGCTCGGAGAGTGTGGGTGTAAGTCCAACTTCCAACAATATGCGCCCGTTGCTGTCGGCTCTGTCCCGCCCTGACCACTAAACTGGGTCCGTACTTCCCAACCGAAGAAGTGACGCAATGAAACGACTGTCGGCCGGTTTGCTGCTGATCGCGGTTGTTGGGTATCGGGATAGTACGCCGACACAAAGGGTTAGTACAGCATTGGCTCAAGCTGACGATGTCGACCCTATTGCCGCGTTGGAGAAGTTGGGAGCACGGTTCTTGTGGACACAAGGTGAAGTTGTTTGAGTTAGCTATGTCACGCCAACCACGGGTGGAAATTGTCTACTGTGCTGAATGCGGCTGGTTGCTGCGCTCTGCCTGGATGGCTCAAGAGTTGTTAAGTACGTTTTCGCGGGATTTGGGAGAAGTGGCCCTGGTGCCGGCGAGTGACGCCACCTTTGAAATTCGGATCGATGGGCAGCTCATTTGGTCTCGCACTGTCAATGGAGGGTTTCCCGAGATCAAACAGTTGAAACGGCTTGTTCGAGACCTGATCGCTCCCCAGCGGGAACTGGGCCACCTCGACCGCGAATCTTAATCGCTGCAACTTGCCGGCCAACTCGTCAAAATGCGAGGCGTTGCATGAACTTTTAGCCCATAACCGAAAGTGTGCGCCGTCCAGTGTCTTGTCCTGGCTGCGCTAGTTCGCAGGCTTGGTTTTGTAGGTTCGGTCCGGGCCGACCATCTTCACCGGTTTGAACTTGGCCGATTCAACAGCTTCCCAGAGCGCTCGTCGTGACGGATCCTTTCCTTTTTGGGGAGTGATCAAGGCCAGGTTTTGTTTGACATTGGCATGGACGGCCAAAACACCAGGCACAGTGTAGAGTTTGCGAGCGATTTTTTTCGCGCAGTTTTTGCAGTGCATGTCATTAACATAGACTGCCACGGCGCGACCTTTGAGCTCAACAGCAAGCAGGTTGCCAGGGCTCATCAACTGGCTGCAGGCGGCGACAATCAGTAGCTTGGTAAAAATCGATTTCATCACCTGCTCCTTGTTTTCCGGCAACG
>CAUZBP010000206.1:0-4216 GCA_963578105.1 Planctomycetota bacterium | reverse complement strand
AGTCAATGCGAGTCATGCCGGCCAGGTAGTTCATTTCATCTGTAACGCCGCCACCGGTTGCAAACTGCGCGGCAATCTCCGCTTCGAGTCGATTCAGCGACACCTTGCGCATCTTGCTCGGACGTGCCAGGTCGCGATTCAGGTTGGCGCGGGCCTGCGCCAACCGTTGTCGTTGTAACTGACCACTCGGATCACGGACCAAGCGTGTGTGCAGCACCCCTTCGGCGTCTACGACGATACCTGCCGCTCCGCCGCTGTTCCCACCTTGGCCTCCTTGGCCTCCTGGACCCCCTTGAGCTGCGACTTGTCCTGCACAGAGCATGCTGATCAGGAAGCAGAAGCAGATCGTCACATTCGTGCGACCGTGCATACGCAAAAGTGACCAAGGTATCATCATCGAGCGTGCCATTTTTTTACCTCTCGGTTTCTATTCTCTGCTGAGGATCTCTGTGCGGCAGAACGTATTTCCATAACATTCTGCATCGAGCTCTCCAATCCTGGGAGTCTCGCCGCCAGCGTCTCCAACGCCTCGTGAGCGAATGACGAGGCCAGCCTCCTATTTTTATCTTAATCGGACCGTACGCCAAAACAAGAATTGTCCTGACCTGGCAAGCCTTTTTGGCAGGAAGAATCCGGCTCCCGTAGGCCAATTTCCGAGGACAGGTCCGGTCGGGAAAGCAAATTGACCAGAATAATCGCTACACATGCACCTGCAAGCGGCTGTCGATCGTGGATCTTGATTCCCGGCCGACTTCCGTCCCGCGGACAAATCCTTCGATCGCCTCGTACTCAGCAAGTCCAAGTGCATCGTATAGCCGAGCCGTTTCGGCGTTACGGGATTCGGCCCGTTGCCAAAACTCGCGAACATCGGGCCCTGGAAACATGGCGCGGTCCTTCTGCGATTCATGCTTAAAAATTGCGTTGCGCTTCCGCACTACTTCTTGCGGACTGAGTGGAACCGCCACGTCGATTTCATGAGGTTCCCATTCTTGCCAGGCACCTCGGTACAACCATATTTCACACTGTCCAAACCAATCCTCCTGTTGGCAGTCACGATACGCGTTGACAACTGCTGTCAGGCAGGTCCGATGGGTGCCGTGTGGATCGGACAAGTCCCCTGCGGCATAGATTTGATGCGGCCGTATGGTCTGTAACAAGTCGACAATGACCTGCACATCCGCAGCGGACAACGGACTCTTTTTAACTCGACCTGTTTCGTAAAAGGGCATCTCCAGAAAATGGAGATGGTCTCCTTTGACTCCGCAACAACTCGCAGCGGCACGCGCCTCGCTACGGCGTATCAAAGTTTTGATTTGCCGCACTTCTTCGGCATCGATTTCCCCAACTCGTTTACTCGCCAACGATTGTTCCACCAAATGTTCCAGCCGCCCAACGAGCTTCGGATCCAGCTCAAAACTATGGCTCAATTCAGCGACAAACTGCATGTAGCGTTCGGCATCGTCGTCAAAGACCGCGATGTTGCCGGATGTCTGGTAAGCAACGTGCACTTCGTGACCCTGATCGACCAGTCGGGTCAAAGTCCCGCCCATCGAGATCACATCATCATCGGGGTGAGGTGAGAAGACCAGGATCTGTTTCGGAAAAATATCATCAAAGGGACGGCTCAAATCTCCTGGCTGCTTGGCATGCTGAGGCTTCCCACCCGGCCAACCATTAATCGTCGCCTGCAGGTGACGAAACACGCTTAGATTGATATCATAGGCAGGGCCGTGTTCCGCCAATAAATCCTGAAGACCCTCTTCGTTGTAATCCTGTTCGGTCAGTTTGAGTATCGGTTTGTTCAGTTTCCTGGCCAGCCAGATGATGGCTTGACGAATCCGCTTCTCATCCCAGGCCACGGTGCCCAAGATCCACGGCGAACGCATTCGAGTCAGGTCGGCGCCCGCAGCATGATCCAGATAAATCTGGACATTGCGATGCTCCTGCAAGAAACTGGCTGCCACGGCGGGGGATACCTCACCCTCCACGGCCCGGGCAATCACCCGGGCTTTGTGTTCACCAAAGGCAAGCAGAACGATTTGGCGCGCCTCGAGAATGGTGCCAATACCCATCGTCATGGCATGTCGCGGTACGTTCTCTTCTCCAAAAAAGTCACTGGCCGCATCCACCCGGGTAAACTGATCCAAAGTGATCAGGCGTGTGCGACTCATCCTGGAGGAACCCGGTTCATTGAACCCGATGTGACTCGTTCTGCCAATTCCCAGAACTTGCAGATCGATCCCACCCGCGGACACAATCTTTTCCTCGTAAGCACGACACCAATCATGAACACTCTCCCGGTCGAGACTGCCATCGGGGATGTTCACATTCTCTGGCGGTATATCGACGTGGTCAAATAAGTATTCCCGCATGAAGCGCGCATAACTCTGCAGTTCAAACGGCTGCATCGGAAAATACTCGTCCAAATTGAATGTCACCACGTTGACAAACGACAGTCCCTCTTCCCGATGCATGCGGACCAATTCGTTATAGACTCCCACGGGCGTGGAGCCAGTGGCTAGTCCCAGAACACAACTCCTGCCCTCACTGGCTCGCGTGCGTATTAATGTGGCAATCTGTTGAGCCAGCGCCTGGGCCGCATCGCGGGCCTCTGGAAAGATAAAACAGGGAACATGCTCTCTGGCAGCGAAATGCGGCTGGGAATCCATCGGTCAAATCAATCGTTTCATTAAGGTTAGTTATTTCGCCATCACAGCGCCACGCTGTCCGGAATTTCGCTGACCGGCAGGTCTTGAATGTCCGTTCCCGTTTCCGTTGGTTCTGGGAGCGGAAGTAATGAGTTTGAGATTTCCCGTGCCAAGCAGTTGATCGACTCGATCACGCAGTTCCGATGTCACATCAACACGTATCTTTTGAGATTCCAGCACGACGCCCACGCCGTCTTCCAAAGCCAGGTACAACTGCAACGACACGTCACCCGGGTAAGCCCGCAAAATCTCGTGCAAACTGCTTAGTGTAGCTGCTGAATGAACATTCTCTTGTACACGAACCATAATCCCCTGTGTGTATCGAGAGGCTAATTGTTCGAGCGGAATCAACTCTTCAACAATGAGGCTTGCCTCATCACCTCCTCGACGATCGATGGTTCCGCGCACAAACAAAATCGCATCCGGCTGAATCATCTCCCCGCATTCTTCAAACTGCCTGGGCCAGGCGATACAGCGAATGGTACCGTTCATATCTTCCAGGTCGAAATTTGCGTACTTGTCACCCTTTCGAGTTCTAGTGAGCTTGATGGCGGAAAGCATTCCTCCCACGGTCACTTCCGCACCTTCTCGCAAATCCGAAATGTCCGAGGTGGCATGCGAACAATAACTGGAAAGGGTCTGCTGGTATTCAACCAGTGGGTGACTGGACAGATAGAATCCGAGTACTTCCTTTTCCATCAACAGTTTTTCGCGTTCCTCAAATTCCGAAATATCTGGTAGCACTACCTGCTGTAAATTTTCTGATTGTTCCTCTTCCACTCCACCGAACAGACTCTTCTGACCTGAACGACGATCGGCTGCTGCGGACGCTCCGGCTTGCAGGGCCCGATCCAAGACCGCCATCAACTGTGAGCGATCAGCGCCAAAAGAATCCATGGCGCCCCCCTTGATGAGTGTTTCAATCGTGGCGCGGTTGCAACCCTGTGGTTCGATTCGCTCACAAAAATCAAACAGATCAACAAAATTTCCGTCTCGCTCGCGAGAGGTCCGAATCGCCTCTGCAGCCGACCCACCACAGCTCTTGATCGCACTCAGTCCAAAATAAATCTTGCCATTTGCCACTGCAAAATCGACATGCGAACTGTTTACGTCGGGCGGAACCACTTCAATCCCCATGCGTTGGCAATCTTCCAAATGCTCGACAAGTGCATCCTTGCGTTTAAAATTGCGGCCCGGAATATCGCCCGACAGCAGGGCTGCCATAAATCCTACCGGGTAATGGGCTTTTAAATATGCGGTCTGGTAGGCGATCAGGGCATAAGCCGTGCTATGCGACTTATTGAATCCATAGCCGGCAAACTTGATGATCATCGACCAGAAGTCTTCTGCCTCCTTGTGCGTCAAGCCGTGCTCCACCGCACCTTGAATGAATTGTTCATGATTCTTGCTAATGATTTCTTCTTTTTTCTTGCTGATGGCTTTAATGCACGTATACGCGTTGCCTAATCCAATGCCACCCAGTCGGTTAAGGATTCGCATCACCTGCT
>CAUZBP010000205.1:0-4283 GCA_963578105.1 Planctomycetota bacterium | reverse complement strand
ACGCAACTTCTCAATAATCTGATCGGTCGTGTGCCGTGTCTTCTTCATCTTCAAAGAATCCTTTCCGGGCTTCGCCCGGATGCGATTCTCTCATGAAGACTGGATCAGTTTGAAGGGGGAAGGCCACTACGGCCCGAACTTCACCGATCCCGCCGTTGGTTACCGTGCCTATTTGGACACGGCCGTGACGATTGACCACCACATTCTGCGCTATCTGGGAAAACCTATCGAACAGTTCTCCATCAGCACGTACCTGCACAAAGATCGTGGCGGAAAGCTCAAATTCGGCCCCATCTGGGACTTCGATAAAGCGATGGGGTCCGACGCGTTCTCCGCCAATCCAATAGGTGTCGATTTTCGCACTTTTTGGTTCGATCAACTGTTTGAGGATCCGGATTTCGAGCAACAGTGGATCGACCGATGGCAGCAGTTGCGTACCGAGTTGTTTACCGACGAAACTTTTGCTGACATCATCGATGGCATGGTGACCCAGATTGCCGAGGCCCAGACTCGCAATTTTGCCCGCTGGGCGGAAGTATCACCGGTCGGCGGCGAATTCGCCGAGCCCGGCCTGACCGGTTGGGAGGCAGAGGTGTCGCACCTGAAAGGCTGGTTGACCGAACGGCTCGAGTGGACCGACAGCCTGTTACTACAACCGGTTTCTTTAAGTGCGTCCGGAGGTGTTGTTCACCCCGGTTTCGAATTAATGCTTTCCGCCGCCCAGGGAACCATTCATTACACGCTCGACGGATCGGATCCTCGCGACCCCGGCGGAACGATCAGCGCTGGGGCAATCCAGTACACTGGACAACCGGTGGTTCTTCATCGGAATACACAAGTTTTTGCCAGGTCGTTTCAGAGCGTGACCGGGCTGGACGGGTGGAGCGGACCATCGTCCGCCACATTCACCGTGCTTCCAGGAGATTTCAATGGGAACGGCCTGCACGATCCTGACGATATCAACCGCTTGTTCGCCAAACTTGGGTCCCACGATCTTGTTTTCGATCTCGATGACAACGGGGACGTCGACCAGGCAGATGTGGACTACCTGGTCCAGACCATCCTGGACACACGCTACGGAGATACGGATCTGGATGGCGATGTCGACACCGGTGATCTGACCCGAGCGATCATTCACTTCAACGGTGCAGACGGTTCTGGAAAATTTTGGGCCGACGGTGAAACCGATGGCGACGGCGATGTGGACACGCAAGACCTGACCCGGGCGATCATTAATTTTACAGGTGCGAGGGCCGACGGGGAGTCGACGCTGGGCCGTTGGGTCATCACTGGCAAATTGAGTACCCGTGAAGTCGCATCGCGGATGGATGATCTTTCGATCACCAAACGTACAGCGAAACGGACGACTGTCAACGACCAACACGTTCCATTGACCATCCCTACCCACGCTGCACATCTCACGCGAGTGTTGGCTGATGGTGCGACGCGCAAGCAAGTCTCTACTCACACATCGTTTTTTTAATCTACAGCGAATGGTTCGCATCCGACGGCAGCGCCAGGCCAGGTATTCTGGACGTTTGGAAAATCAGCAGCATTGGGTAACCATTATCATGACCGGTTTCTGAACAATGGGATGGGGATGCTCACCATGAACATCTGCTGGCCGGTTACGGGTTACCAAGAGAACCTGCCCGTTATATCGTTCAGAACCGTTGTGCTGCCGTCGTTGTTAGGCCATCACTTGTTCCAGGCAGCCTTACTCGTGTCATGGATTGTTTTTCCCATATTCCGCAGGTTGTCCCTTGAGTCAGTGGCGTTAACCTGAACGCCTTTTGCCCTCTGTTCAACTCTTATACTTTCGCTCAAGTACCGGACAGAGACTCCCGACGCCGGATGCTGTTCGGTCTGACCATCCGATTCCGGCCGTCGCTGGATACGAGTTGGCTAACAGAAACTGCTTCCTGAAAGATAGAACCATTCGACGTAGCTTTTGAATTCTCCCATGCGAATCGCCAGGCAAATTCGTTAGCCTTGGGGACCGACCAGTTCGACGAGGTTACCATCTGGATCTCGCACGATTGTCAGGAACACACCTTGTGGCAAACCTTTGGGCAATTCGACCGGCCCCTTGGCGACCGGGGCAACATCCGTCTTCTTGAGCCGCGCAAGTGCGGCTTTTGTATCGGTAACAAAAATGGTGATATAGCTGTAGCCAAGCTGCGAATGAATATATTCGTTGTCACTCTTTTTACTCTTTACGCCAGGTAATTGCATCAACTTCAGCTTTGTAGCCGATTCACCTTCGCCCAATACAAGCACGTGAACATCGAGCATCGGTCCATCAGTCAAACCGGCCTCCTGGCAAAAGCCGCCAGGCACTTTGAAGCCCTGAACTTCAGTGAACCCCACCGACTTGGTATAGAATTCAACCGACTTTTTGATATCGCTCACCACAACACCCAAGTCAATCGTCGTGCGTGCAAATTCCTTTTCCGCACCCTTTACGTCCGAGATTCCGTGTGTGCAAACTACCAACAAAAGAGCAGCGACAGCCAACCATGTGGCGTGACGATTCCGAGTGTTCATGATAACGATCTCCGATGAAGATAGATGGTGAATTCCATTTGAGCCGTAGCCACTCGTCTCGGGTAAGCTGGCCGGATGATCGCGACGAACCCGCGCCTACGGATCAAGCAAAGAAATACTGCATATGAACATAGCGATTGTCGTGGCTGATGCAAGTGGACGCGGGAACTGGTTCACCAATCCGTTAAAAAACAATTTCCTTAAAGCTATCGATGTCTACCCATCCAACCTGCAAGTCCCATGCGACTCATGATTGGCCTCGCCGAGATCGCACACGATTGACATCTCTGGCGAGGGGGTGAAGCCACTTCTACCTCTTCAACCCCAATCCGGCGTTTGCTCATGGAGAACCCGGGACCTGACCGGTACCCATCGTTTACGCGAGGACAATCTTGCCAGCACAGAAAACTCGCGATAGAATATCCGCCTGATTGCTTACAACACTTGAATCACAAGATTCTAGTACGGTCACCCACCCCCATCCAAGAGATTTTCTTCGATTGTGAAAGCATGAATCGCACGGCTGATTTCGTTGTTATTGGTGGGGGAATTTTTGGCGCAAGTACGGCGCACTTTCTCTCGAAAACGGGCTTTGGACAGGGCGTGTTGCTTGAGCAGCGCTCCCTGGCTGCGGTCAGTACTGGCCATTCGGCCGCGCATGTGCGCACCTATTACTCCAATCCCGTCACGGTGCAATTGGCCGGGCGTGCTGTGGAGATGTTTGAAAAACTGATAGCAGAAATTTAACGTTACACAAGGTTTACCTTGGTTTATTACGGACAAAACTTTACCCTAAAAAGCAGGTGAATCACCCTAAGAATACGGCTGTGGCCGTGGCCTTCAACTCAGGTCGCCCCAGCACTATGTGCGACCATTTTTTGGGGGGCGATCGGTGTTACGCTTAAGCCGTTTATGAATCCCGCGAGGCTGGTCCACCGGGCTGGCGTCTCACATCTGTTTTGATAACTCTTCCATCATCCAAGACATCTATTTCCTCCGTCAGCAAGGACGACAGCAGGAACTTAAGATCCAGAATTCCCCCAACGATCACCACCAATGTAAAGACTAGACACGCAAGTGCATTGATGACGACGAACCAATAGATAATCCCGGAGAGAGGCTGCAACTGCTGAGCAAACTCAATCATCATCTGACACCTCGTTGGTTGAACGATCCTACCGATTGAAAATTTCTGTGCTCTTCAGCGATTCATCTGTCGAACGGTATCTCCCAGATCCCAGTACCCGGTTGGCTTCTTGGACATCAAAGAGATAACGATCAGCAAAGTTGCTGCGAGTAAGTAGGAATAAAATCCGGTCATTTGTGGCGTGAATGGGTAACGTGTATCCGGGCTAATCTCCAGGATCACTCGTCGGGAAATCAGATCGGATAGCGGCAGGACCGTGCAGGTGATCACCGCCGCGTAGGCCCCAGCCGTTGTGGCACGCTTCCAGTACATCCCGAAGAGCACGGCGATTCCTGTGCCGCCAATGATGTTGACGCAAAGCCATAGGTATTCCCAGAGGGGCATCGTCGGCTTGTAGGTGACACCTGCAAATAAAAACAAGATGCACAAGAGCACAATCGTAATTCTGACTGATAACTGATAAACGCCGGCCAGCCGTGATTTGGCTGGCGGCGCCAGCCGCAACTTTCAAGTTTTCGACGCGCTCGATTTCCTCGCGGAACTCACGCAACACATCCCGGACAAGGGAGAACATCTGGTCAGATATTTC
>CAUZBP010000204.1:0-4387 GCA_963578105.1 Planctomycetota bacterium | reverse complement strand
CTTTGCCGTCGATCGCCTGTCGGATCTGTTCCGTTTCGCCGAACTGCAGAAGAAGCTCGACTGCCTTGACCCCTTGCGTGCTGGCCGGGTTCTCGAGGGCCAGCCGCAGCAATTCGTCTTCGACACCCCGCACTTTCAGTTTTTCCACCAGCTCAACGTATCGCAACGTACCTGCTTGCGTGCCGAGGTGTCGTAGCACCGTGGCCTTGAGTCTGGGGTTCGTGTTGACGTCGATTCCTTTGAGGCGCAAAACCGTTTCGACGACGGTCGCGTCCCTGGCCGCCTGCTGCGCATCGTTTTCGGTGGCCAGACTGAAAGCCGCAGTCGACAGGATGATGACAGGAATCACGATTTTTCGAACCATGGCTCTTCTCTGTCGGCTTCCATCCGACGTTTCAACCCGTTTTCAACCTGCCCCAAGGCCCGACAAGAACTTCGGCTGGAAGCCGACGAACTTCGCTTCACGGCGAGCTCACTCGTTTCACAAGCCCAAAATTGCTCTGAGGGCTTTATCTTTTTCCGGTCCGCCGTGAAAGTCAAACGCGCGGAGGTAGCGGGGATGCGATTCGACGGGCGTTTCGGGGTTGATGATAATCTTGGCCAGATATTCCGGGGCGTATTTTGACCGGCTGCGCCAGATGATGTCCCGACCGGCCGCCGTGGACCAATCATCGCCCACCTTCTTCAGCCACGCTGCAAAGAACGCATCCCATTGCCTGTCGGCGGCGATACCAAGCGCTTCCAGGTACCAACGGTCGTGGCCATCGTGCTGCATTGCCAGTTCCACCCAGAGTTCGGCAGCTTGCGGTGACCTGTTGTGCCGCAGGGCAATTGCCAATTCGCGTCGCACTTGGGGCGCTGGGTCACGGACCAGCTTTCGCACCACCACAATCAGGTCTACCTTCAACTGACGCGCCAGCCGGACACCGACAATGCGAATGTCCGGGTTCGCGTCCTTGATCGCCACACGGATGTAATGCTCACCGCGGCGATCCATCTTGCCGAGCAGCCACAAGGCGCGGGCACGGTGGCGTTGGTTGTCCGCTGTTTCGAAGATCTCCAGCAACCCGGGTTCCGCCTTGCTGCCCATTCCGTGCAACGCCGTCCAAGCCATGTAGCGGGTAGCAAAGTTGGGACTTTTGAGCGCCTCGATCGCCCCACCGGGCGTACTGAAATCAAATTTCGGCGCAACATACGGGTGCCCCGGCGGCGCCACCAGGAAGATGCGCCCACTGTCCAGGTCGCCCGCCCGATGGCCGCCCACGCCCGGGTCGTACCAGTCGGCGACCAGCAGCGAACCGCCGGGAGCCACCGACACGTCAGACGGCCGAAACCAGTTGTCCCGCGCGCCGTGCAAAACGTTGGCGATCTCGGCCTGATAACCCGCGCCATCCTGCGTCGTGTAGTAAGCACGACACACATTGGGCCCCGGGTCGCAGTGGATGATCTGGCCGTGGAACGTCGCGGGCAACAGATTGCCTTCGTAAACCGTGATCCCGGTCGGCGAACCCGCGCCCGTCTGAAGCAAATTCGGCACGACGCCCGGATCGTTCTGGTGCCAATGCCGGGTCGGAATGTCGTTGGACATCCCAGTGCGATTCTGTTTCCATTCGGCCCCTGTCAGCTCGTCCCGGAAGCCGTAGTTGCCGAACTCCATCACGTAGTTGATCCGTGTGCCGCGACTGCCATCATCGTCGTTGTCCGACTGCCACAGCGTGCCGAATGAATCGACGGTCACCATCCAGTTGTTGCGAAAATTCCAGCCAAGCGTCTCGAACTCGCCGCCGTCGAGGTCGCAACGGAAGACCATCCCTTCCTGGTACGGGTTGCGGTTCGCCTGCACCACGTTGCCTGCCCCATCCGTGATCGGCCCGCCATGCTTGTCCTTGATCTGACCGGCCATATTTCCGAAGTTGAAGTACAGTTTTCCATCAGGTCCGAACACGAAGGCGTGAATCCCGTGGTCGTGCTCGGCTCCGCCGATGCCGGTGAACAACAGCTCCTTCTTATCGGCACGATCGTCACCGTCCCGGTCGGTCAAGACCAAGACGTTCGCGCCAGCCGAGACAATCGCCTTGGCACCTTGGCCGTTGGGCGTGGGCAGCACACACACGCCGTGCGCGGAGTCAATATCGCTACCTTGATAGAAAACGGTCGAACGGTCTGCTTTGCCGTCCCCGTCCATGTCTTCGAGAATCAATATCCGATCACCCTCCTTGCGCCCGGGATGATCCTCGTTGTTGAACCGCCGGTAGTTGACAACATCGCAGACCCAGACCCGCCCGCGATGGTCGATGTCAATGTTCGAGACGCTGTGAATCATGGGTTCGGAGGCAAACAGCTTCACTTCCAAGCCGACATGCACATCAAGCTGGCTGACGGCTTCCGCCGGATCGCGGCTGCCGATGTCGCCACCGGGATCCACATCACCGGCAGTGACCACGGTCGCCCGGGCTGAAACAACCCACGCTACTAGAACTACTACCCAAGCAAACCTACGCATCGGTTTCTCTCCGTAGAAAAAATACGTTACGAGTCTCAACCAGTTTAACACCGTTTTCAGCCGTTGAAACAGAAAAATGGCGGATAGAATGAGCAGGTTACCAGTGGTGTCAACCGGGACACATTCCCCAACCACCATGTCGTACTACGCCGGCAAACCATCGGCAAACCATCGGCAAGGCCTGCTGGTCTCTCGACTCAAGTGGTATCACCTGGCGGATTCCTGTCGATCGCAGTCGATCCAAGTTCCATCAGCCCGGAGGCCAGGTTGTCGCCATGAAAGTTTCACGCGTCTTGGGTTTGCTGTGCTGGGTACCCGGTAAGGCTGCCGGAGTCTGGAGGCGGGCGTGACTGCTCACGTGCATGCCGCTGTGTAACTTGTATTTTACAGGCCCACCGGCCGGGAATTCCTGTTGGGCTGCCGAACGACGTTGCCTGAACCGGAACGGCAGGATCAGTGCGGCAGGTTGATCATCAGCAGGATCGCGAATAGACACAGCGCCATCGCCGAGACCATGGTGATCAGGAATCCCTGCTGGACCGAGGTCTTCCTGGCGTAAAGGCCGATCAGGATCGGCACGGTCGTACACCCAATCCCGCCGATGCTGAAGAAGATTCCTACGGCCCGGGCGCGCAACCCTTCGTCGACGTGCGTCAGCAGAATCGCTATCAGCGTGGGGAAGATCGGACCCAGGATGGCGCCCGCCAGGACGACCAGCGTGCACGTGAGTCGCGCGCTGCGACTCCATACGATTCCGCCCGTGAAGGCGATGCAAAGGCCGGCCATAGCGATCACCAAGGTGGTATCGTACCCTGCGGGAAGGCAGAGGGCCGTGATCAGCCGCGAGGCCAGGAAGGTGAGCCAGAAAACCGAGAGCAGTGTCGACGCGGCCGACTCGCTCACACCCTTGTCTGTGACCAACGTGGTCGCCCAGGTCGCCAAAGAGATCTCGATGGGCACGTGAAAAAAGAATGCAATGCAGCAGATCCAGACCACCGGGTCGGTCATCAGCGTTCCCAGCCCCCCGACGACCGTCTGGGTCACTTCCGGATTCAGCGTTTTCGCATCCCAATCCACACCCGCCCCTAACAGCACGGGAATGATGGCGACTACAATCAGCCCGTAAAACGTCCGCACCAGTCCGATTTTCCCGATCAGGACGACGACGATCATGGGCGTGATAAAGGTGCCTACACCGAAGATGAAATCTCCCAGGTTCATGGCAAATGCCATGCGGGTCAGAATTTCGTGTTCGGGCAGAAAGGCGGGAGGTGTTGTGACGTTCAGCACGTTCACTTGAGCCGACCATCCGGTGCCCAGCGCCAAAACGGCGAAAAGTACGGCCCTGTAGGACTTCATGTTGGCAAGCATCAGCAGACTGATGATGACCAGGACAAAGCCGGCACCCAGCACGGCTTGTTTCCCGACGAGTTCTGCAAGGATCCCCGCGGCAAAGACCATGGGAATCCACGTTAATCCGAAGACCGAAACGAGCCCTCCGACCTTGGCTTCATCGATGTTCAGCTGGCGGGCGAGCGGGATTTTGATACTGCCCAACAGCGCAAAGACAACACCGGCCGCCGCCAGTGCGAATACCTGCATCCAAGTCAACATGGGGTCCATGGCTACGGTGTTCATCCCTTGCGGTACTCCTTGTGTAGGTACTGCCGCGCGTGCGGCGAGTTGGTAACCTTCAGGTTTTCGGCATCCCAACCGATCGGTCCAGCACTGCGACCCCGACGCGATGGCCAGGCTTCCATGCTCGGCTAATCGACATCCGGAAGGATGTCGACGTCGGTCGGCGCCCGTCCATTTTCGACAAAAAAACCATACACTCGCAAGTAGCCCCGGGCTCCACCCAGCAGTGCCCGTCTCCGGCGCTCG
>CAUZBP010000203.1:0-4403 GCA_963578105.1 Planctomycetota bacterium | reverse complement strand
AAGTTACTGGCAACACAAACCAGTCCCACGCAAAATATTTGATGCCACCTGTTCATGCTTCCTGCACACATTCAACAAACCGCGAGTTATCCGTCCGTCCCAACCGGCTGGGGAGTTTAACGAAAGCAGCGATCAGGAACCAGAGCAGAGCCCGGTGAAAGTGCAAGCGGTGTTGCCGCTGAAGAGGTGACTGCGTGAGCGTGGACGATGGCAAACATCGTACGGGTCCGTGCCGTGAAAACTATTACGCACAAACTGTCACGATCGACTGTGGGGCCTGAATCTATTACTCTGCTATTGTTTGACTCCAACACCATCCTTGGACCAACGCACGTCAGAATGAACAGATGCCAACCATCAACAAGGCCCCGACTACAACCAGGTGTAGCGGGGCCTTGTGAACTAACAAACCCTTCCCAAGTCTCCAGAAAATGAGGCGACGCGTTAACGCACGGCCTCATTCAGCATCCGAATGTTAGGAACACTGTGACGATTGAGTAATCCTTCCTCGTCGGTTTCGATGATCGTGGCCACTGGGCCTACGTCTCGAATGGTTCCCTCAAAACCGGCAATGTTAACTCGATCGCCAGCGTGCATTCGTTGTCTCACGTAGTACCCTGCCAGTATACCGGACATCACATCGCGACCACCCAGACCAAACGCCAAACCGAATCCCAGTGCGACGGCACCAAACCCGATCAAAATGGCATAGCTCAGCAACTCAAATTTGATCTCCAGTTGCTCAAAGGCTGCGATGAACACCATCAGTCCCAAAATGTAATAGCAGGCCGCGGCCAACTGCTGAGCGTAAGAGATACCTACCCGGTCGGAGCTGGTAGCAATCACCCCTCGCAGGAAAGTCGCCAACAACAAGCCCACAACCACGATCACGGCTGCGACAAACAACTTGGGAATATAGGCCACCAAACTCTGCATCGTATCGCTGACAGCATCCAGTCCCAGAATCTCGCAACCGGCCATTAAAAATACGCACATCAAAAGCCAGAAAACGATCAAACCAATAATTTGCGGGACGGTACGCTCAATCCCAACCTGCTTCATGGAATCAATCCAACCACCGCGCTCCGCAGCAACTTGAAGTCCTAGCTTTTCACAAATGGCGGCCATCGCACGGCCTGCCAAACGTGCCACGAGGTAGCCCACCACCAAGACAATCAGCATGGCAATCACGTTGGGAGCCCACTGCAGAATCGGACCGGTAACAAGCTCAAAACTTTGCTTCACCGCGTCGCCTGTTTGTTCCACTTGATGCGACAGATCGTTCACCGCACTGGTAGTAGCTTCCGAAACTACTTGTGATTCATTACTCATGATATTTTCCTTTCGGCTTGGTCAAATCGTATTGACCAGTCAAACTGAAGGTGAACACTGCCACCATCGCGACAACCACGTGTGTTACCGCGAGGGGCATGACCCTCATTCCAAATTCAATAAAGTGGGAAATAAAAAGCAAACGGTTCAATTGCAGATGGACCTGCAAATCGATGTCCTCCGGCGGAGGAGGAACTTCTACATTCTTCAATCGTTCTAACATAACGCTTCTGGATATCGTTGTTTCAGTTTGTCCCTGGCCCGACTCACCCTCATCTTGCAGGCGCTAATCGAAAGCCCAAACGTTTCTGCGAGTTCCTCGTAACTTTGCTCTTCCGCATACTTGAGAATCAACAGTGCGCGATCGGTTTCGTCCAACGTGTCGAGCATCTGCATCAAATCAACCGCTAATTCTGACGACCTTTGCGTAGGGGGCGTTGTGTCGAGTGACGATTTGTCAGACAGGGCCGATTCACGACGAATTCGCCGTCCACGACTACGGCGCAAAGTCAAACAAGTATTGACCGCAATGCCATGAACCCAAGTCGAGTATTTGCTCCGTCCTTGAAAACGATCTCGATACAAGAACATCCGAATGAGGACTTCCTGAGCTGCGTCACTAGCATCTTCTGCGTTGCCCATCAGTCGGAAACAGACCCGCCACACTCGCTCGCGAAAACGGCCCACAAGCGCTACAAATGCGGGGCCGTCGGATCGCTCGCTCAACGTTTGTGAGGCGAGTTGCTCATCCGTAAGTTCGCCGGTTTCTTCCAACGTCATCACCATGGATTGCCAACCCTGGGGAAGGCTGAATTCTGTTTCGCTATCCTTGCGTCACACAATGTTAGTTGCCGTCCGTGCAGCGCCGAGTCACTTCAAGTAAGAAAAATTCCGATACTTCCTCGTAAACCCAAACCATTAATAGAGTTGGGTTAACAAAACAGGCTGTTACATACAACCCAATCGAACGATCGGCCCAGGATATTTCAAGACAGACTCAAATCTTTGGAATCGAGCGTCGAACCTGCAAAATAACGCTTTCTGCATCTGAACCGGGCATCGGATAACTGACAAGGCGTCTCAATTCGAGTTCGCGGAACAATCCCCGATGACGTGCTTCGGCGCGCTCTTCGACCCAACGGGGACCTTTGACCAACAACAAACGTTGAAACGAATGCCAGCATGGTTCCAGCCAGCCCAAAACTTTGGCCAGGGACCCGACGGCACGGGCAATCACGGTATCGAAACGAAAGTCGCCAATCAACTCCTCCGCCCGGGCATGATAAACCGGAACCGGAAGTGTCAAATCCTGGACCATTCTATCCACCACCTTGGCTTTCTTGGCCACCGAGTCACAAAGGGACACCTCTAGATCTGGACGCAGAATGGCCAAGATGATTCCCGGTACACCGCCACCGGTACCCAAATCGAGAATCCCTTCATTCGGCTCCAGCAGGTCTGCCAAGCGCATGCTGTCGATCAAGTCTCGTGACACAAAACGATCGTAGTCCGTGTGGCGGGTCAGATTAATTTTCTCATTCCACTCCCACAACAACTGGCAGTAACTTTCAATCTGGTTCGCCTGGCTTGTCGTGAGCGAAAGATCGTAACGTTCTAGGGCAGAGGCAAGTGTCATCGGGGACAAGCCGGCAAGCGGCGCCATACCGGGTGAAAAAATTCAATCCTGCTGGATGTTCAGAGTTCATAACGGTTGAACTCTGAAATTTCAACCCCGAACCGGCCCCTTTGACATTCTTCCAGCAGATCCAACCCGGCCTGGTCTTGAAATTAACACGCCAGTCTTGCAAAGCTGTCGAAATCACACCTTGCGCGATGACCCCGAGAGGGCGGTCATCCCAGAAATTCACTTGTGAACGGTCGATGTGCCTGGCGACCTAGTCCCACCACCACTGGCCGTCTTCCAAGCCATCCAAAGACACTGTCGTGCGTCTTGCTTTTAGCTCGCCATTGTCATCAGCCAATTGATTTCCTTCAGCCAACGCTTTCAAAGGCTGAATGAGAACCCCACCACCGATGGGAGTCAACAGGCGACCACCTTTCCAAATGGCATTGACGGCCGTCTCCACTTGTCGCGGCGCGGTATAATTCTCCACCGGAAATTCTTGCTCGCTGGAGAAGAGTTCCATGGCCCAGTGCGCCTGCCCGTAATAATCCTGGCGCTGAATAAACGCTGCCACCAGGGACAAGTCAATCAAATTCCGTAGTTCTGCAAAAACCGGACTGCGCGAGGCCAGTTCGGGATATTTCTTGGTAAACGTCGTGGTAAACACCTGGCTGGCCCGATCGACTTGACTGGAAGCAATCCGCCCACCGTCGGCAGTGACCATCTCGTCGGAGCTGACCAAACGCACACTCTCTCCCACCAGTTCAAATGCCAAGTCATCTTCGCTCACCCGTACGGATTCGTAATCCGGAATGAAATACCAACGCTGCAAAGCGTTCCGTGCGATCGAGGACGACTTTGCCCTGCTGACCCAGCTAGGTATGTTGACGGGTGGACGTTCCAACCCGATTCCGATCAACTTCATGCGATAGTCGGCCTCTACCAAAACCTGTGCGAAGTGGGACTTGGCGGAAACGCCTTTGATCGTGACGGTCTGACGCCCCAAACTGTCGCCGAGTGCATCCACAATGGACTGCGTCTGTGCCGAGTTAGGTCGGGGTCCGAGTTGTCGACGCCCGATCTGAACCCACGTTTCCCGCATGCGTTTCAGACCCTCCGGAGTTGGATCGATGGAGACGCCAATAATTTGTGTGGGCGCACGGCCCGGGGGAAAAGCACGTAAAGCCACCACCAGGTCTTCCAAACGCAAAACAGGACGACCAGAGGTGAACCCCATCATCCGGCCTACAGGATTTTCGAAAAAACCTTCGGCCGGGCCGGCAATCACGATGTCGTCCGATTCAGGATAAAAGAACACGTAGTCAATGCGAGTCATGCCGGCCAGGTAGTTCATTTCATCTGTAACGCCGCCACCGGTTGCAAACTGCGCGGCAATCTCCGCTTCGAGTCGATTCAGCGACACCTTGCGCATCTTGCTCGGACGTGC
>CAUZBP010000202.1:0-4431 GCA_963578105.1 Planctomycetota bacterium | reverse complement strand
ACAATTTTGGGAACGCGTATTTCCAGATGAATCAGCGGGGTGGTCGACGGTGGAGTGGAACGAAAGCCTTTCTGCGTCCTATTCGTCATCGATCGAATCTGACGGTACGGGTCAATGCGCAGGTTGATCGGCTGGTCATCGAGAGTGGGGATTCCGGAAAACGAGCGACAGGAGTGGTACTGGCTGGAACCGGAGAACTGTTGAAGGCTCGCCGCGAGGTAATTCTGGCTGCTGGCGCGATCGGGTCGCCACAGATATTGCAATGCTCTGGAATAGGACCGGAACCGTTGCTGCGATCGCATGATATTGACGTGGTACATCATTTGCCGGGCGTTGGGGCAAACCTGCAGGACCATTTGCAGGTGCGGACCATATTCAAGGTGAAGAATACGGTCACCCTGAACAGGCGTGTCAATTCGCTTGTCGGAAAAGCGGCGATGGGCCTGGAGTACTTGTTGTTTAAGACGGGGCCGCTCACGATGCCTCCATCGCAATTAGGTGCGTTCGCCAAGAGTGACACCACACGTGCGTCACCGAATATGGAATGGCATGTACAGCCGTTGTCACTCGACAAGTTTGGTGATCCGCTACACCGCTTTGATGCGATCACGCCATCCGTGTGCAATTTGCAACCGACGAGCCGAGGGCATGTGCGGCTCAAGACGCCTAATTCCTTGGACGCGCCGGCCATTACGTTGAATTATCTGTCCACGGAAGACGATCAACGCGTGGCCATTGCGGGCTTGCGGGCGACCCGTCGCATCATGGCTGCGAAGGCGTTAGCGCGATTCGAACCAGAGGAATGGAAACCTGGCCCAGCCATCGACACCGATGAGCAATTGGCACAGGTCGCCGGTGATCTCGGGACGACCATTTTCCATCCTGTCGGTACCTGCAAAATGGGACCAGACGAGTTGGCGGTGGTTGATGATCGCTTGTCAGTGCATGGAATATCTGGCCTGCGGGTTATCGATGCATCGATAATGCCTAGAATTACGTCTGGAAATACCAATGCACCCACGGTGATGATTGCCGAAAAAGGAGCGGAGTTTATTTGTGAAGATGCACGGTAATCATTCTGTAATGGTCGTGCGTTCATAAAGAGATGTCATGACAAAAGATAAATCCATCGCAACAGTGCCGTTTTGGATCAATGGGCGTGAAACGCTTTCTGCCGGCGGACGCCAGGGTGAGGTAACGAACTCTGCAACGGGTGCCGTCGTTCGGCATGTATCGTTTGCGACGGCAGAGGATGTTGATCGCGCGGTCGTCTCCGCGTCGGACGCCTGGCCCCAGTGGAGTGCGACCTCGCCACTCCGTCGTGCTCGTGTGCTGATGAAGGCACGCGCTCTTGTTGACCACTATAAAGACGAACTTGCACAACTGATTACTGTTGAGCACGGGAAAACACTGCCGGATGCCCTGGGGTCAGTTCAGCGAGGCCTTGAGGTGTTGGAGTTTGCGACCGGGATCCCACACTTGCTGAAAGGGGAGCACTCGGACAATGTGGGGTCTGGCATTGACTCGCACACCTTAAAGCAGCCACTCGGTGTGTGCGCTGGCATTACGCCGTTCAACTTTCCTGTCATGGTTCCGATGTGGATGGTGCCTGTCGCGCTAGCCTGTGGCAATACGTTCGTGTTGAAGCCGTCTGAGAAAGATCCGTCGGCGAGCATGGTTCTGGCTCGGATGTTTCAAGAAGCTGGGCTTCCGGACGGCGTGCTTAACGTTATTCATGGGGATAAGGAGACGGTAGATGCCCTTCTGGCTCATCCACAAATCGCGGCGGTCTCATTTGTGGGGTCAACGCCGGTTGCAAAGTACGTCTACGATACGGCCACGAATAATGGGAAGCGTGTGCAGGCCCTTGGTGGGGCCAAGAATCATGCGGTTGTGTTGCCGGACGCCGATGTAGATGGTGCAGCGGAGGCATTGATCGGGGCCGCTTACGGGTCGGCAGGCGAACGGTGTATGTCGATTTCGGTGGTGGTGGCGGTGGGCGATGCCGCAGAACCGCTGGTGCAGAAATTGAAACAGAAAGCGTCCTCGTTGGTTGTCGGTCCGGGAGATGGAGAGGGTGTTGAGATGGGGCCACTCATCACGAAAGAACACCTTGAGCGCGTGACCCGGTACATCGATATTGGTGCGACCGAGGGGGCAACGCTGGTTGTGGATGGACGGGACATTGCGGTCGAAGGTGAGGGGCGTGGCTATTTTGTTGGTCCGACGCTTTTTGACCACGTGACTCCTGACATGAAGATTTACCAGGATGAAATTTTTGGTCCGGTTCTGGTGATTGTGCGGTCGGAGACGTTCGACGACGCGATTGCGTTAGTCAACAGGAACGCGTTTGGAAATGGGACCGCCGTGTTTACACGGTCGGGTTCCGCAGCCAGACGATTTGAACAGGACATCGAGGTCGGCATGGTTGGTGTGAACGTCCCCATCCCTGTGCCGATGGCATTCTTTTCGTTTGGCGGATGGAAAGATTCGTTATTTGGTGACCTCCATGTGCATGGCGTGGACGGCGTCAAGTTTTATACGCGGACGAAAGTAGTTACTAAGCGTTGGCCTGACGTGTCTGAAGAAGCGAGTCTCTCAATGCCAACGATGAAGTAGTGGCAAAATTGTCTAGTCGGATGGATGCGCAGAAATCTAAGGTCAAACGATTGCTTGAAGTAGAGTAGTAAAAGTTCTTGATGCCGAGGTGGCGAAACTGGCAGACGCACAGGACTTAAAATCCTGTGACCTTATAGGTCGTGCGGGTTCGATCCCCGCCCTCGGCACCATATCTTTCAATGAGTTACAGCAGAGTGAGATTCTAGGTCCTGTTGAAATTCGGACGATTGTCCCTAAAATTGTCCCTGCCAACGCTTTACCCGTAGCTCTCTTGGCTTCTGTGGCGCTTGTTTAAGAGTGTCGCCGCGTACTGTAGATCGCGACTACTGATGATGTTGTATCGGTCGAAGACCGAGCGTGTCTGGTGGCCGGTGAGGGTCATGGCGACGGATTCAGTGACACCCGCACGAATGAGATTCCTGACGGCAGTTCGCCGGAGATCGTGCGGGATTTTTCCGGGACATCCCGCGAGTGTGCATGCTGTTCGCCAGGCGGCCGAGAACCTTTTGATGGGGGTGCCGTGACGATGGAACACCCACGGGCAGATCGTCTCGGTGGATCGCTGGAGCCGTTCGGCGATCAACTGCTGGTGGATCAGAATCTCTCGCAATGCGTCAGTGATCGGAAACATCCGGCCTTGCTTGTTCTTGGTCGTGCCTGGATCGAGGCGGACCTCGCCCGTCCTGAGATCCACTTGCCGCCATTGCAGGGGCTGGATTTCGCTGCGGACCCGCCATCCAATGCCTCCCCCACACGCGAGGCTCGCCACCAGCACCGCCGCCGCGAAGAACGTTGTCCACCGTTGAGGCATACCCGCCTAGATTACGCTTCCCGAGCGCGTGTTTCAACGGGGGGCGATTGTCGTGTCCCGCACCCCCTCCGCGTCCCTTGCGAAGACAGGCGGATCACCCGACCACATCTCTTGACCGCGCGCCAAAGCTCGCCCGACGCGCCTCATCCGCGGCCACTTCTTTCTCGATCGTCGCCACGGCGTGACCTCTCAGGGGGAGATTGAACCGTCAATCCGTCATGAAGCAAACAAAAGCAGGACTGGTTAAATGACGCTTTGACCGGGGGAAGAGGGATTTGAACCAGCGACCCCAAAGGTCCCAGGTTCAAATCCTGCCCCCGCTACCAACTCCCCATAAACATTGACGAAAACCGCAGAACGCGCGACCCGCGATCGTCCATATAACCCATCTATAACCCAACGTTTTAAAAAACCTACTTCGCCGGACGGCGGAAGACGTTAGATAGATGGGCCTTTTCGGCGATTACAGGGTTCGCAGAGCAACTGCAAATTTCGAGCAGTATTACTCCCCCCTTTTGACACGGGAATGATGTGATCGAATTCAAGGTTCTCATTGGAACCGCACTCAACGCACCGTCCCCCATCGCGGTTCCAGACAAAACTTTGCGCATCTTTCGAAATCCCTGTACGGACCGGTTTCGAGGTTTGTTTCGAGGAGCCAGACAGTTCTCGCTGCAACGACAGAACTAACGATTGCGGCAAATGTTTACTCTGCAGATCCGACTTTGCATTGTCGCATTGAGTCCTCACTTCACCGGTGAGGCCGACCGATGCCTTTAGAAACCACCGATACGCATCTTCATAGTTCTGCAGAATGCCAAATCCGTCACGACAGCAAAGACCGAGTTGGAACTGAGCAGAGGCATGTTCTTGTTCTGCGGCTTTGCGATACCATGCGACCGCCTCTGCTGCATTCTGTTCAGCGCCCTGACGTCTGGCGTACTCCAGTCCCATGTTGTACTGCGCATCGGCATCCCCTTGCTCAGCCGCCCCACGGTGCA
>CAUZBP010000201.1:0-4453 GCA_963578105.1 Planctomycetota bacterium | reverse complement strand
GCAGAGGAAACAACTCACACAGGTCCATGCCCGGCACGTCCGTCGAGATTGGCTGGAAGACGCTGCGATAGTCGCTCGGGGCATCTGGTTTCAGGTCATACGTCTCCAGCTGAGAAGCACCACCGTTTAAATACAACAGGATGACTGCCGTGTCCGCACGGGACGTACCAGACAATTCACGGGCAGCGAGCACTTCCGGAAGACAGAGACCTCCCAGGGTCAGCGCACCGATCTGCATGAACTCGCGACGATTCACTGGTCCGGGACACCTGTTACCACTGATCATCTGCACGCTTTCGCCGGAAAATGAAACTCGGCCTTGGTTCTGGCTGCGACTTATTCTAACAGGCAACCTCCGGCCGGGAAACAGAAATCCGGAGAGTGCGGCTCAAGCTGTTTGCGCCCCGGCGGGGACAAGAAAAGCGGGCGCCTGGTGCGGGCTGCGACCATCCAGTCCACATTCTGTTTTGACAACGCCGGGGTGTGTTGAGAGACGTCTGCAGGAGACGTCAGGAGGCTGTAGAAGTAGCCCCGCCGGTGTCACTTTGACCGGCCGGCGATGTAATTTGAAAAATTCCCAGGCAATTACTATAATGCATACTGATCGGAGCGGTGTTTGGGCACTGGTGTTTGGGTACTGGTGTGGAAGAGCAGGAGCGGGGCCCGGCTGTTTTTGCGACGACTGCCAATTCTCCTGGGCAGAGAAACAAGAAAAGAGATCAGCCAATCATGAAGACAAAGTACTTTTTTGCAAGTGTGATGGTGGCCTCCTTTTTTTTGGCCAACGTCCGCGCGTCTGTGGCGGAAACGATCGTGTCTGAGCCGACAGAAGTCTTTTTTGAGGACTTCGAAGCGGGGTTAGGCCAGTGGAATTTTCCTTCGCCCAACCTGCACGGCTTTCCCGGAGCCAACCTGTTGATCACGGGAGATGATTCTTATGCCGGCTCGGGAAGCGGCACCTTTACCGCGATGGTCATCGGGGGAAGCGCTTTTACGGATCGAATTGCCGTCACTGGGGGATCGACCTATCGTCTTCAACTTGCTCACAAGGGACCTCTCGCTACAACAATGGGAGGTTGGGTCGGTTTCAACCTGTATAGCTCGGACGACGAAGCTTCCTATCTCCGCGAAAAGTGGATGATGGGTCCTCAGACCACCAACGATTACCAAACCAGCGGTTCTGTCAAAGCCAACGGGTCGTTTGACATGGTGGAGCTTGGCCCGGCCAATAACTTGATTTGGGACAGCGCCGACTGGGAAATCTACTCGGCCAGTTTCACGATTCCGGCCGGGGACGTGAACTACCTGAGCTTTAAAACGGAGGGAACCCCGGACGTCTTCTTCGACAATGTCCGTTTGGAACTCATTCCCGAACCGTCGAGCTCACTCTTGGCCCTGTTCGCGTTGTCAGGGCTGTTGGCGTGCGTCACAGGTCGTGGTTTCGTTTCCGTCGATCTGCCTGAGGTTCCAGTCGGGCGTGCTCACGGCAGCCCGTGCGCCAGGTCGTAGAGATCCCGTTTCTGGTCGGAGCAGACCACGGGCCCGTAGTGTCCGGTCAGTTGCTCGCGGAAGCCCTGGTCGTTGTCGCACCTGGTCACGATGAGGTAGCCTGCTCCGCTTCGCAGCAGCGATTTTTTGTCGAGGATTCCCAACTCGTTGATCAGATGAATCCCCCGACTCTGCCACCGGACGACTCGTGTCGAGGCAAACTTGACATGCATCCCGTGCAGTCCTTCTGCCAGCAGGATCTTCCACTCAGTTTCCGGAAGCGCGGGGTAGATGACGACAGTGGGATACTGGTCCCTGCTTTCACGCACCGTTCGGAAGACTTTCGATTCCGGACACTCGATCCGCCTCGGGCTTCTTTGCGTCATTTGTTTGCCCGTCCTGAAGCTGGTTGGACCAAGACGGAACAGAAGCATGGGGCTGAGCCGATCCACGGCGATAGCAATCCCCACACCGAGCGTCAAGGCGACCAGCACCGGACCTTTCCCGGAATTTCCGGGGCCGCCAACACGCCGAAACCACCCACACAGTACTCCGCCGATCCATTCCACTCCGGCTGCGGCGACGATCAGAGCGAGAGGCCATACGAGGTAGTAGTATCTGGCCCAGACAGACACGGTGCCCAGCGGACGAGTAGCGAAAAGCACCGCCAGTTGAAAGATCAGCAAGGCGATGAGCAGAAGACCGAAAGAGGAACCTCGCCGCTGCAGGCCCCGCAACCCTGCTGCCAGCAAGAACGGGAAACCCAGGGCCAGCCAGGGAAGGTGCCCACACAGCACCATGTAACTGACTTGCAAAGTACGAAACACTGGAGAGCCTGCTCCGACCTTGTTCAGTCGGTGCTCTAACAAAAGCGGGAGACCGGGGCCCATGAAGGTGATCACGATCAGCGAAATCCAGAGGCCCGCCTTCCAGAACTCTCGCCGGGGGAGTTGCGCCCGTAGGACCCGAACGAGTGTCAGTCCCATCAGCAGCGCCACAGGAAACAAGCAATACAGGTGCAGGATGATCGCCAGGGAACTGGTGATGACAAAGCGGCTCAGGGCTCGATTGGAGCGAGTCTCCAGCCAACGGTCCCAACTATGGACACTTAGAAGAACAAACAGAGCCGCGGGGGTATAAGGTCGCGCGACAATGGAATAGTAGACCACCAGCGGGCTCGTTGCGGTGAGGGCCATGGCAATCAGTGCCGTGGTCCAGCCGATCCTTCTGACGAAAAGCAGGGGGGCCGCCAGTAACACTAAATCGCACAGCATGATCGGAATGCGAAATCGAAATTCCGTCAACCCGACGGTCTGCATCAGGGACTTGGCATACACCGTCAGTAGCGTCGAGTGATCGTCCTTCTGGTGGAACGTGAGAATACGGGCGAGGGACTTCTCGGCTGCGACTCGCAGGCTATGTACTTCGTCGCCGCCAACCACCTGCCCTGTCACGTCGTCAAAATGCAAGTAGAAGGCGAAAGCGAACAAGGCGAGTATCAGGGCCAGTCGCGCCGACCGAACCACGCTCGAGGACGAAAGAGACCCACCCGCTAAGCACGATTCAAAGTGGCAACGTGTCACGACGGGATCTCCAGGTTTCAACGACGAGGCTTTTGGGCAGTCACCCTCACGCAGAGGACGCGTCACAGCCCCTGGGCCGTCCGTTAGCACGACCGGATGCGAGAACCGAAATCGCGCACGGGAATCGATTCATGGCCGTAAGCAATTGAAGCAGGAACAAAGTGACCGAAGAGGTGAATAACATGCTGAACCCATTTGCCAATGTCACGGATAGCTTCCGGCGCCTGCACGACTGGCCGGGAGTGAAATGGAGTGTGTCCGGTGACCAGTTTCCGACAACCCATGGCAAGAACCGTCGAACTTCACAAGAGCGAACGAGTCGATCGAACCGCTGGAATTCAGTTTTTTGCGCGCGAAGTGTTGAACATGACATGCCAGGGAATTAGGATACGTGTGGATTAGTGAAACCTGAACAGTAAGGATGCTCGTGTTTTGCTGGGTAAACTGGTCCTGTTTGCGACGAGTGATTTGTCGTGGGGGATGGCAGTCGTGGAAATCGATACATTTTGTTTTTTGTTGTGACCAGTGATCGATCTGCAATATCGGGTTCCGCTGGAAAGACGAACGGGAAAACAATGCGATTTTCGCATGCTCCTCTCCCGACACGCCGGCGATCCGAAGAGAATCCGGCGTCGATCCTGCCGGTCGCATCTGTTCCGTGATATTTCCGTTAGAAACCGGAGCGAACTCAGTGAAAGGTCCATTGATTACAACAACTTTCAGATCCGGTTTGGCATTGGTTCTCTGCGGGTTTGTGTGCGGCCCGGCAAACGCAACCGTCACATTCTCGTCACTAGGTGGCGCCAACCTGGGTCCGTACACAGGGCACGACGAAGGTAATTTTTCGATGACAACTAACGCGGGTTCCTGGCTGCAGGGACATATTTTCGGCAATCCGGCGCCGAATATTTTGGGCGGTCCCATCGGCACTCCCCTCTTTAGCAGGTTGGAGGTTGTGGAGAATACCAGCGGGTTATTTACGTTTAGCAGCCTGGATCTGACGGACAACTATTGGGATCCAAGTCTGATTTACTCGATTGAAGGAACGCTTGCGGGTAGCACGGTGTTATTTACGAGCGGATCGTTGCCGGCGGCCAGTACATTCATTACCGTCCCCAGCCCGGATTCCTCGCAGGTTCTCGATCTCTTAAGGCTCGAGATCATACCGAACAGTGCTTCGAGTTTCAACGTCGATAACATCGTTGTCACGACCGTTGTCGTTCCTCCGGTGTGTGACTTCAGTGGCGATTCCGCATGTGACTTGGCAGACATTGACGATCTGTTCGGCCAGGGTGACCTGTTGGCGGGAGTTAGCGCACCTGGGTCAGTGTATGATCTGACGGCTGATGGCAGGCTCAATGGCGATGACGTTACTGCCTGGC
>CAUZBP010000200.1:0-4492 GCA_963578105.1 Planctomycetota bacterium | reverse complement strand
TGAGCTTGATGAACTTGCCTTGCTGAGGCTGTTCGCCAGGAACGTAACCTGTCATGTTGCGAATCGCGGATCGGAAGTAAGACACGAAATGTTAATCCTTCGATGGGGTGTGCGAGTCGAGCGTCTGTAAACGCACGTCCACACTCGCTCTGTGAGCGGTAAGGCCTTCCTTATCTGCCAATGTCTGGACGTCTGCAGCTACGTCTTGCATCGCCTGTGCCGTGTATTGAATCACACTGCCCGTCCGCAGGAAATCGTTGGCAGACAGGCCACTTGCCCATCTGGCCGTACCGCCCGTAGGGAGTACGTGTGATGGCCCTGCGACATAGTCGCCCAGACACACCGGACTGTAGTTACCCAGGAAAGCGGCCCCTGCATGAGGGATCTGTGTTAGTAGTTCTGCGGGGTTTTCGGTCTGGAGATGCAAGTGTTCCGGTGCCAGCCGATTGGCAATTTCCCCGGCCTGCTGTCGGCTCTTGACCAGAATTAAGGCCCCGTAATTTTCAAGACTTTGCCTGGTCGCATCACTTCTGGAGAGCTTTTTTAATTGCTTTTCCAGGTGCTGATCGACCGCGTGCCAAAGTTCCTCGTTCCAGGTCACCAGGATGCTTGCACCGGGAGCATGTTCAGATTGAGCTAACAAATCAGCTGCAATGAAATCAGGGCGGGAGGTATGATCGGCAACAATCACGACCTCGCTGGGACCGGCAATCGAGTCGATGTCGACTTCTCCGTACACGTGTTTTTTGGCCAACGCGACAAACAGATTTCCCGGGCCTGCGATCTTGTCGACGGCAGGCACACCATCCACTCCGAAAGCCAACGCCGCAACAGCCTGAGCTCCTCCCATGCGGTAGACTTCGGAGATGCCCAATTCATGGCAGGTGGCCAGTAAATCGGTGTTATAGGATCCGAAAGGTGTCGGAGGTGCCACCACGGCCAGTTGCTTCACACCCGCCACCAGGGCAGGAACGGCCGTCATGAGTACGGTGGAAGGGTAAGCAGCCGCACCACCGGGCACACAGAGACCGACTCGCTCCAGCGGAAGATAACGCTGCTGTAACAAGACTCCGTTGTCGTTGCGAACCTCTACATCTGAGTGCAAGATGGCTTCTTGAAATTGAAAAATATTGTCCCGGACACGACGGACTGTGTTTAGAAAACCAACTTCTGCCTGCCGATGCGCGGTGACGAGTTCTTCGGCTGGAACTCGCAGTTCGTCCTGGGTCAAAACCGCACCGTCCAGTTGCTCGTTGTAGTGGAGCAGGGCTTGGATGCCACGTTGCTGAATCTCTTGGCAGATACGGGCTACGACTTGTTGAGGTGTCAATGGTTCGCCAAACACGTCAATCGTCCGTTGCCGGCTTGCATCACTGACAATGTCTCCGCGTGGACTCAGTTGGCTGCGCAGCTTTTCCAGCGGTGGACCCAGATCTTCGCTGCGACCGTCAATCTTTCGGATGAGTATTGCTGACATGATGCCTGGGACAATGAAGGGACAGTGGGACGATAGGGTTGTGTCAGTCAGACTACGGAATAAGGGTTTGTACCGATTTCGGATTCGCTGCCAGTCATTCCTGGATTTGCTAACCCGCTTGCATGAGGCATGGACCCATTCAGTGTGAAATCGTCCAACGACTCAGCTTACAGGTATTTGTTCTTCATTTTCCCTCCAGGAGGGCGGATACGGAAATTTTACGATTGCAGGAACATTTCAGTTGGCAATATTGTAACGGGTTTTTTGCTCCTGCAATACGACTTCAACGGTTTGCAAAAGTTCGCGCCAACTGTCGTCGACTTCAACAAGTTTTAGGAGTTCGTTATGCAGACGAACGAGGTCTGAATAATCATCGACGTCATACCAGGGATTCAGGCAGGAAAAGGTGAGCTGGGACTGTTTTATTCGCTCGATCGTCTGGTTCCACACAGCCGACGTACCCCAATCCACCCCATCAAAAATGGGAAGGGTACCTGTGGACGCGCCGACCAGGTAATAACCACCGTCGCATGCCGGGCCGAGCACGACCCGGTGTGTTTCAAGACGTCGGTAGGCCTCGTGCAGGTATTCCAGGGGCATCGTGGGACTGTCGGAACCCATCAGGACCACCTGCCGGGCACCCCGGGAGAAGGCATGTGCGAAAAATTTCTGCATGCGCTGACCGAGGTTTCCCCCGGGCTGTGGCCATAGTTCCCAGTCGTTTGCCACCAGGGATTCAAAGTCGGCTTGATGTTCCGGAGGTGAAAAAGCCAGCGTACGAAAATCCGCAAAGTCCTCGAGTCGCCCGATGAGGTGTTGTAAACAACGGCGGTAGATGGAACTTGCAGAAGCATTTCCGATGGTAGCAGCAAGCCGCGTCTTCACTTTACCCGCTTCCCAGTATTTGGCAAAGACGCCCAGGTGACGTGATGTTTTCCGTCCCTCTACGATCAGACGACGCAACAGCACTTCGTTAATTCGTCCTCGAAATCGTTCTTTGCCGTGCATGACTACAACGGGGACGCAGTTGCCATAGCGAGCGGTCAGGTCCTGGTCGTCATCGATGTCAACGGAAGTGACGTCAAACTCGTACTTTGCGAGCATGGCGTAAGCCTCGTCGCACAGATGGCAACCCTGGCGGGTATAGAGAGTTGCCTTCAACTCATGTTTGTTCTTCATCGTTCCAGCTGCTTATGGAATGGGGTGACAACGGCACAACTTGACGAAGTTTTTCAAGTCATCAAGTTAGAAATCGTGTTCGTCACCGTTCATGAAAAAGTTGCTCCGATTCTCACTGTCCACGAAAAGTTTTACCAGTCCCGTTACCGAGGCCGCGAACGCATCGGCGGTGATTTGGTGAAAGTGCTGATGGAATGAATTCCGTTCGATCAGGGCAGGACCAGCGAAGAATTTCGCGATCGATTCGAAGATTGGGGACTCCTCGAACAGTCAATCCTGTCAGAACCGTTGTGTGAGGCTGACGAACTTGAAGTAGGGACGCCCCCGGGTGCTCGAGTCCTTGCAGAGACTCTCTCCACGGACCCTGATACTGAACAATTGATCAGCCCGTCAGCCAACTGGTGCGGAAGGGTTTCAAGACTCCTGTCCGGTCGCGTCGCCATTTTTTTGTCTCTTAAATGAGGCAAAAACAGCTACTTTTGAATATTGCTTGAATTCAGTGTCAGTGGCTGCCTAGGATTGAATAAGAGAACTCCCCGTCCTTTTCCTGCCAGGATCTGTGCTCTTTTACGTCTCGGCAGGCGAATGCTTGTCGTAAGTGATCGGGAAGATTGGCTCAAGTGTTGCGACTGTTTGACAGAATGGCGCAGAACGACTTCTCCCAGTTGGCAGTCAACTTCTTAGTTGGTGGTAACAGCTATGCATATGTCCCACAAACATCGGTCTCCTGTCGAATCGCGGCCTGCTCGTGTCAAGATTGATTTAGGTCGCAATATCCGCAATAGCCGACCAGGAAGCCGTCGTGTTCGGGGTGGCCAGCGCAACGAGCGTTTACCTTTCGTACCTCCTGAAGACTGGTACGAGCCTCAAGAGGACGCGGCCCTTGGAAAGGACTATCGGGTCATCATCCAGGACCCGGGGGAAGGGTATCTTCACGTTGTGACGGCTGCTGAAATACGGCGCCGGCTGAGTCTGCTTCCCAGCTGGATGTTACGTGAATTGGAGGTTGTCCAACTCAGCCGGATGACGCGAAAAAAGAGTCGGTTTCCCTGCTACGGTATGCAATGGGGTGCGACTCTTTACTTGTACCCTCTGGAGGTGGAACGAATTGAGTATTTTTCCCGCCCCCCCACGCCTGCTGAATTCAACGAACCCCGCATGTTTGGTGGACGTTGGGAGCAGGATTCGAGTGGTGTCTGGACGCTTTACTGGAGTGATCTTGCAATCAAAGATTTCTACCTGAACAACATCTTGATTCACGAACTGGGGCATCTGCTCGACCAGCGCAATACGGGTTATCTGGAGCGGGAGAGGTTCGCAGAATGGTTTGCGATCGAGTATGGTTACAAACCGAGCCGGAGTTCGAAATCGGTCAAGCGTACCGTTCGTCGACGACATCACTCGAAATAACGACCGGCTGTGTTCAGTTGTTTACAGCCGGGTACCGACGGGTCTGTCGGCCCGATCGCCAAGTGACATTGCGTTTTTCCGCCATTTCCCTTTTTCCAGCCGCTGACGGTTGTCCGTGGTTTCTGAAGCATTGCTTTTGTCGTGTCTGCGCTGTACTCGGCGTCCGGTGCCGGTTGAAACTCTACTCGGCAGCGGTCCGGTACTGGTCGAAGACTCACCGCCAAACGCGTCTTCCTTTCAAGGAAGGGCGGTGTGCGTATTTTCGGAAGTGGCTGCGCCAGTACCTGCCATGGCTGCACTGTCGTATAATGACCAGAAGATCGTCAGCTTAGGTGCCAGTCGGCGAACGATTTTTTATCTCCCGACTACTGCAAACGAAATTTGGACTGTCAACCAGTGTTGTTGAACTGCTCTCCGCAGGGTTGT
>CAUZBP010000199.1:0-4569 GCA_963578105.1 Planctomycetota bacterium | reverse complement strand
CTTCTGCTATTGCTGGTTCAAAGTTACAATAGTCCGCTTGATCGAGAGCGAGACTTACAGCGGTTTCTCCGAGGCGTGTTCTCCGGGATGTCGCCGAAGGGTGAATGGATCTTAACCATTGACAACAAGGGTTCCTCATGGCAGTTGAATCATGCAACTCAAAAATTTCGGCCGATGATTTACAAACTTTTTGTGTAGCGGTCATGGAAAACGTGGGGGTTTCCACCTCGCATGCCACCACCACCGCTGAAGCGTTAGTCATGACCGATACCTGGGGAGTCTTTACCCACGGTACCAAACTATTGCATGGTTATCAGAAACGCTTGCGAGTCGGTGGCCTGCTTACGGAAGGGGAACCGACGATAGTAAAACAGAATCCGGCCAGCGCGATCGTTGATGGTGGTTCATTGCTGGGGCAGGTGACTTCCAAGTTTGCGATGCAATTGGCCATCGATCTGGCCAAAAATATTGGGATCGGTTTTGTAGGTGTGCGCAACAGTTGCCATTTTGGGGCGGCTGGATATTACACATGGCTGGCTGCTTCGCAAGGTATGATTGGCGTGTCGATGGCGAATGATGTTCCCATTGTGGCTGGTCCCGGCTCGCGAAAGGCTATTCTGGGCACCAACCCCATCTCTTACGCTGTTCCTGCGGGGAAGCACGATCCGATCATGCTCGACATGGCAACCAGTACGGTGGCGGCAGGAAAGATTTTTGCAGCGGTACAATCGGGTCGGCCTATCCCGGACAATTGGATCATTGGTCCTGACGGTTTACCGAGTACCGATGGCAGCCTGATTCCAGATCAGGGGGCACTTCAGCCCATGGCCGGACACAAAGGGTACGGGATCGCACTACTGATCGAATCGCTGGCTGCGTTGCTGACCGGTTCTGCTGTCACCTGGGACGTAGGAAGCTGGCTGTTCGGAGACCTTTCTCAAGCGACAGATCATGGACATGCATTTTTAGCGATTGATGTCAACTCGCTCATACCACTGGAAGAATTTCATTCGCGAGTCGATGCGCTCATCGATCAAATTCACAAGGCTCCCAAAGCGGAAGGAAGCGAACGCATCTACATGCCGGGCGAAATGGAATGGGAACGCCGGCGACATGCTTTGGCCGAAGGGATTCCTCTACCGGAAGATGTGATTGCAAAATTACGGGAATTGGCTGAAGAGGTGGAACTGGAGTCACCTGTCTGAAGGTAGGGGGGCAACCCATTCCGAACGCAGAGCGGGAATTGGAAACGAACAAAGACCAGGCAATCGTGCTAGAAAAAGGTAGGTAATGAAACTCCCCACGATCAGTTATTTGACCGATGTTTATTTTGGAAGTGGTGAAATTGAATCGCTTTCACAAATTTTGGATCAGTGCGGACTGCAACGACCCCTGGTGGTGACCGACGAGGGTTTATTGCAATTGGGAATGGTGGATCGACTGGGGATCGTGCCCCAGGGTGTGTTCAGCGATATTCCCACCAATCCCACCGAAGGGAGTGTCCTGGCAGGTCTGAGCGTCTACCGGGAACAGCAGTGCGATGGCGTGGTCGCTCTTGGTGGCGGGTCCCCGTTGGATTGCGCAAAATGCATTTCCCTGCTGGCCACCCATCCTGGACCCTTGGAACAGTATGCCCTCATCCGAGGTGGCGCCAGTCGCATTACGGCGAACAAGCCGCCACTGATTGCCATTCCCACGACTGCAGGAACAGGCAGTGAAGTGGGGCGCGCCGCGTTGGTGACCCTGCAGAGTGGTTGCAAGCTGGGTGTGATCAGCAAATATATGATTCCGACCGCGGCCCTCTGTGATCCGCAATTAACGATTGACATGCCTCCACAACTGACGGCGGCAACGGGGATGGATGCAATTTCTCACTGTGTCGAAACCTACTGCAGTCCGAAATTTAATCCTGTTGCAGATGCGATTGCTCTGGACGGACTGGAGCGAGCCTGGCGGGCACTGCCCGCGACGTTGGAAGCTCCCAACGACATCGAAGCGCGGAGCCAGATGATGATGGCTGCGCTCCAGGGGGCGCTCGCCTTCCAGAAAGGTCTTGGCTTGATTCACAGCCTGAGCCATCCCCTTGGTGCCTTGACAGAAAAGCGTTTGCATCACGGGACGCTCAACGCCGTCTTCCTTCCCCACGTGATTCGATTCAACGCGGCAGCCTGTCCTGACAAATTGGCAGCCATGTGCGACGTTGTGGGGATCAAGGATGGGTCCGAACGGTTGGCGGACGCGTTTGCCGCACTCAATGAGCGCATCGGGATGCCGGCGACGCTGCGTGACATGGGAATGTCCGAGCAGGATTTGGAGGGAATTGCCGAGGCGGCTGTCGAGGACCACTCGACTCCTTCTAATCCACGCCCGTTAACTGTTGAGGACTGCCGTGCGGTCCTTACTGCGGCATTTTAATCATGACGAATTTCGACAAGGGACGAATTCGCAGGAAGCATTTTATTGCAACGTCGATGTGAAGCTTCAGATAGCACGGGTTGCAGCTGGCAGTTTCATTCCATAGTTTGTGGATGTAGCGGTAAACTCAGAGTCTCAGGGGTGATCCGAATCACGCGGCAATCATGCTTTGCGAGGACTCGCCGCTGTCGTCTTCCGTTCAAGTTTACAGAAAATACCAACCATTCGGTGTTCATTCATGAAAATCGTTCGCTTTCACAATTCGGGAGGAAATATTCAGTTCGGCTGCCAGCATGAAGACGGATCAACGACCGTCCTTGAAGGCGATATCTACGGCTCTCCTCGGGACACCGGCCAGGTGGCAGATGTTGTCAAGCTGTTGGCTCCTGTTGTTCCCGCGGACATTCTTTGTATTGGCTTGAACTACCGCAAGCATGCAGAGGAGGGTGGATCTGCGATTCCCGAGCATCCCGTTCTGTTTATGAAAAACACTGGTGCTCTGCAAAATCCGGGTGATCCGATTGTGCTTCCTCGTCGCCTGAGGAGCAATGAAGTGGATTATGAATGCGAATTAGGTGTTGTGATTGGAAAAGAGTGTTTCAATGTTTCCCAGGATGATGCACTGAAATATGTATTGGGATATGTTTGTGTGAATGATGTCAGCGCACGTGACTGGCAACTCAAGTGGGGCGGCGGTCAGTGGTGTCGTGGTAAATCATTTGCGACGTTTGCACCGCTCGGTCCGTGTCTAGTGACGGCTGACGACATTCCCGATCCCAACACTTTGTCCATCAAGACTCTGTTAAATGGGCAGGTGATGCAGGAAGCGAACACCGACGACATGATTTTTAATGTGCCGGCCTTGATCGCTTTTTTGAGTGGTAGCACGAAACTCATGCCGGGAACCCTCATCTCGACGGGAACGCCTCATGGAGTGGGTGTGGCTCGTCAGCCCCAAGTCTTTTTGAAGGCTGGGGACACGTGCACGATTGAAATCGACGAAATCGGCTCACTTACCAACCCGGTCATCGACGAGCAGGAGTGAATCGACCGGCGAGTGGCGGTGGTGGTGTATTGGCCGCGACCGGTGCTGAATTTCAGACGACACCGGGCAGGCCCCTCTGGTATAATGGTGTCAGGTGCTGGATGTTGGCAAACGGCTGTCTGATGGCCACTTTCAGGGTCGGGGGGAAGAAGGTCTTGCAGGGTACCGTGTTGAATGGACCAGTCGAAGCTGGCCGGTGAAAGAACGTCGAAGGTTCACGATGAGGCGTCAATTAAAATTGATGTGGGGCTGACCCAATCGAGCGGTTTCTCACGTTTGCCTTGCCACAAGCGTTTTAGCATGACTTCCTTGGACTCCTGTCTCGCCGTGCGAGTTGTGGGACGTTATTTACATTTCAAACACCCATTGATTGTTTCATGGAAAGTTTCAGCAAGACCGACATCCCCGCTCAGGCGTACCTCGACTTTTACCGCACGATGCTTGTCATCCGAAAGTGCGAAGAGCAACTTGCCAAAGCTCATCAGCGCGGCCTGATTCACGGCGCCTGCCACACCTACGTTGGCGAAGAAGCCATTGCCACCGGCGTCTGTGCGCACCTGCGGAACAATGATGTTGTGTTCAGCACGCACCGGGGACACGGGCATGCGTTAGCCAAGGGAGTGGAACCACGGGAGCTCATTGCCGAGCTGTTTGGCCGTCAAACAGGTGTTTCCAGGGGACGGGGTGGCAGCATGCATCTGTTTTCTCCGGAAGTGGGCATGATGGGGACCAGCGGAATTGTTGGCCCATGTATTCTGCAGGCAGCCGGGGCGGGCTATGGTTTTAAAGTTCAGCAAACCGACCGGGTTGCGGTAGCGTTTTTTGGTGATGGCGCAGTAAATAACGGTGCATTTCACGAGGGTTTGAATTTAGCCAGCATTTGGCAGTTGCCCGTGTTGTTCGTTTGTGAAAACAACCAATACGCTACGGAAGTTCCCTTTAGTTATTCCAGTTCTAACCCCAGTGTAGGTGGTCGAGGGGCAACTTATGGAATGACCGGCCTGGAATTGGACGGAAACGATGTTCTGGCGATCTACGAAGCAGCGGGTGAAGCTGTTGAGCGGGCTCGCTCAGGTGGTGGGCCAACGTTGCTTGAATGCAAAACGTAT
>CAUZBP010000198.1:0-4604 GCA_963578105.1 Planctomycetota bacterium | reverse complement strand
GACGAAGCTTCTCAATAATCTGCTTGGTCGTGTGTCGGTTCTTCTTCATCTGAGGAAATCCTTTCCGGGCTACGCCCGGATGCGATTCTCTCATAGACCTGGATCAGTTAAAGGGGGGAAGCCCAACGTAGGAAGGATGCCAGGTTGTGAAGTTCCAGATGGCAATTCGAAGGTCCGACGGTACTAGCGAGGGAAGGGGAATGTCTGCGTTTCATGATGATGGGTCCTAGACGGTCCAGGGGGGAGGTCGGCCAAACGTGCCTGTGTTCATACAGGATGTCAAAAAGTGTAAGGCTGCTTTGACGAGCGAAGCGGTTCGGGTTAGGGTGCAGGGAGGTTCGTTCCCAACCGATGACACAGGTTTCCATGTCCCGTTGCCTCCGCTTCGAGCTGTTTGCCCTGGTAAGTTCCCGTGACCGTCGCTTCCAATCGTGTTTTTTCCGGTAGTGGCCACAACCCGAGCATGTCAAAGTATTCTTCTCGATGCTTCAAGCGACGGCCTTCCCACACTTCAAGCGACTCGATGTCATCCTGAAAGCGCATGTAGATCTGCTCCGTCTGCCGCTGCAGATAAGCTTGAATCATGCGATCCCCAGGCTGGCCACGATCCGGTTCTCCCATCGCCTGTGGGTGCGCAGCCCGATGGGTGATCAAGGTCAACAGGGCAAACAGGACGAAGCGGAGGCAATAGGACATGAAAACCTTCTGGCCAGGCTGTGATCGGTGGGATACGGCCTTGTCTTGCACCCTAACCCAAACAGGTTAGCTCGTCAAAGCAGTCTTGAATTGTGATATCATTCCTGGAAGCAGGCACGTTTGGCCGACCTCCCGCTTGGACCGTCTAGGACCCATCATCATGAAACGCAGACATTTCCTTTCCCTCGCTGGTACCAGTGCCGCGTTGGCAGGTTACGCTACAGTTGCCACACTCTAACGTCCTGCGGGGGCTCAACAAAAGCGACAAGGCAAGCCGGTCAAAATGGTCGTGGGTACCCAGCGGTCACCGACAACACCCAAGATGTTGCAATACATCAAGCGACACGGGGTCGATCACATTTGTGGATACCCCCGCATCCAGGCGAGCGCGGTTATTGGACCGTCGAAGTATCCGTTAATAAACTTGCACGCAATCAGGGGCGGTGGTCTGGGCGCCGGTCTCAAAAACAGACCAATCCAAACTGATAAATAAAGGATGAAAGACCGATGCATCACCTCAGGTGGGTAGCTATGGGATGGATGATAACGCTGGTTGGACTGGCGCCGGCGACTGCCGAGACCGTGGCGCTGTGGCTTTTTGACGACCCACTAGACTCGCAGGTCGCCACCGACTCCAGTGGCAACGGGTATCATCTAACCCTTGGCCCAGACGCTGCGATTGTCCCCGGCGGCCGGTTCGGTCACGCTTTGGACCCCGACGCGCTGCGCAACCAGGATGGCCTGGGAGCATTCCGTTACCACGCCGAGGCGGCGCTCAACCCGGGAGACCGTGACTGGACGCTCGAGTGTTGGGCCATGGCCCGCCCCGACATGAAGGGCGACAACCGCCTGTGGGGTCTTTCGGGCGTCAACTACATTGATTATGGCCGGGGCGACTGTCTCCAGACCCTCCAGGTGGCCTGCCGGTTCCTCCCCATCGACAAGGTTTTGGGTTGGGATCGACCCACCGGGGACCTGAAGGCCGATGGTACTTTTCACCACATGGCGGTCGTCTATGATGCGCCGGCCAGGCAGCTGCGTCACTACTTCGATGGGCAACTGCAGTTCACCGCCCCAGGAGTCTGGCGCGCCGTTGATACGGGCGAGGAACCCTATCGCGACGCCGTCTTTCCACCCCATTATCCCATGCTCCAGATCGGCATGCGCGATGCGATCCAGCAGTGGAATCACCGCGAGCTGAACGAAGATACGCGTCTGATGAAAAAATTCGAGGGCCTGATCGACGAGATGCGGTTTTCCAATGAGGCACTGTATGCCGTTGATTTCACCCCGCCGACCCATTTCGACCGGCCATGGCTGCGTATCTGGCCCGAGACGGTCAGCCTGGTGGTTGATGAAAAAGGTGAAATTTACGGCGACACTTCATTGATCCTCTCTTATATCCCCCCCGAAGAACGCCACCCCATCGAATGGGAAACGACTTCCCAATGGCTGTTATTGAGACCCGAGGCACGAGATGACCGAAGCGATGCGATTCAAACAACACGGTTGCATATTGGTTTGAACCTGGATCAGATCGATCCCGGCTGTCACGAAGGCTCGATCCGGATCAATACCAAGGGTTTTCTGAACACTCCGATCAATGTTCCGGTGATCGTCCGGCGGCTCGCCTCCGGCGCTGCCCTCGACGTGCGCGATCGCAAGCAGTTGTTCATCGACGAGCGGTTCATCGAGTCGAGCGAGAACGTCGAGTTACGTATGAATCCACCCCGGAAAGTGGAAATGGTGTTCGAGCCGTGGCGCGACGGGCCGCTGGCTCCCTGCAATATCATCTACGACACCCAACGTGGCGTCTTCCGGATGTATTACATCGCCTTTCACAAGAGTTTGAGCCTCAGTTATGCGGAATCGGTCGATGGCCTGCATTGGACGGCACCGGGCCCAGACCGCAAACAAGTCGGAATTGTATCACGGGACGATCCCTCGCAACTGCTGCCGTTGAGTGGAGGGCTGATGGTCGATCCGCACGACATACCCGATCGGCGCTACAAAGCAATCCAGGATGTCCACGACGCGGAGCATCCGGACCGCGAGGGAGTGTATGCCTATTATTCGGCCGATGGTTTCCATTTCAAGGAGGCCTGCCGCGTCCTGCCGATCCTTACCGAGACCGGGCTTTATCCATTCTGGGACGAGCGCATCCGGAAATACGTCTGCTATATGCGCGTGATGAACACCAAAAATGGCTTGCGCATGATTCAAGGCAATCAGTTTTTCTATCGCCCCGGTTTCACTTACGAGAGTCCGGAGGGACTGGTAGAAGCGATCGCCCCGGAGGGCATGCTGGCCGAAGGGTATGAGAACATCCGCTCCCGCGGGCGAATCGAGACCGATGACATACTCAAGCCGTGGCCGATTCCGCAGGACGTGCCCGACACGGTCTACACGACCCCCCGACACGTGCCGATGGTTTTTCATGCGGATAAGTGGGATGGGTTCGCGGATGCCTACGACGGTGCCCCGGAGATTTACCCTTACGCCCAGGATGTCTATTTGATGTATCTGGCGATGTTTCGTCATTTCCACCCTTCGCGCCAGCCGTGGTTCTATAGGTTCGCCGACGCCAACGGCCCAATCGACATTCAACTGGCGGTCAGCCGTGATGGAATCCACTGGAAACGTTGGGATCGCCAGCCATATGTCAAGCCGGGCATGAACGACGAATGGGACCGTTGGCTTCAGTTCCTCGGACGTGGAATGGTTCCCATGGGCAATTATCTTTATCAATATTATTGGACGACCGGACGGCTGCATGATTCGCTGTTGTTGCGGCCCGAGGTGGGTGAGATTTCGGGGGACGATCCGGCGAGACATACTCTGGGAGCGCTTCGCCAGCGGCTCGATGGGTTTATCTCGGCCGACGCGGATCATCGCGGCGGGAGCCTGACGACCCCCCCGATCACGTTCAGCGGCGACCGGCTCCTGCTCAACCACGAGACGGCCGGCATGGGAACGATGTTCGTCGAGCTGCGCGATCCGAACGATTTTCCGATCCCCGGCTATACCTTGGCCGACTGCGCGGAAATCACCGGAAACGACGTCGCCTGGGAAGTCCGCTGGCGAGGAACTGGCGACGTCTCCGGTTTAGCCGGGCGTCCGCTAAAGCTTCATTTCAAAATGGTTTCGACCAAGCTCTACGCGTTCCAGTTTGTCTCCAAACCGGAAATCCCAGCTGAAAAAAGTCGCGCGTCATCTGAAGGGCAGAACCCGGATGAATGAGTCCGGAAATCGCAAAAACGGGGATGTTCACGATCCTGCGCTTGCACTGACGTTCTTGCATCAATTCTCGATCGCCATGTTCCCGCGCGCTCTTTCATGTGTGACGGGCGGGGGAGAATAAGTCACTGAGTTTGTGGATGGGGTAGGCACCACCTGGCAAACCGGTTTGTTGCCATTGGACATATCGTTTAAGCTGAATGAAGTGCCGATGTGGGGCAAAGATGTAGGGCGAAGTGGATTAAGATTCCTATCAGTGTTGCGGGAGGTCGTCGAGCAAGTGGTCATCATCCGCATAAAATCAGCGGTTAATGATGTTGGGGTTCTCATCGGTCTGCTGCTTTGTTTGTTTTGTTACTTCGAGTCGTTACTCAGCACCAGTTCAAGCCGCTCCAGCACCCGCCGGTGCCGCTTCTTCGCGGTGTCTGGGTCGATCGCCAGGACTTCCCGGTCGTAACTTTCACCGGAAGTCAGTTATCCTGGCTTTCAAACTGAAGCCTGAGACCTGAACCGTTGCTAAGAGTGATGTACGTAATCTCGCGAAACTGGGCTTCCCCCGATCTATGATCCAGGGCCTATGAGAAAATCTAGGTCTAGGGATCCGCTGGCTTGCCGTAGCGGAGAAGGTTGCTGAGGCGTAGCCGAAGCAACCTTTGCAGCGGAGGGAAGCC
>CAUZBP010000197.1:0-4621 GCA_963578105.1 Planctomycetota bacterium | reverse complement strand
GGCCGTGAGGTATGGGCGCCGCCACGGGGTGCCGGTCGCAACGCACCGTGCCCGAAATGCGGCACGTCTTGCGAGATTCCTTTCCCGGGAAAAAATCAACTGCGGCTCCGCTGTGGAACTGACGGAACCGAATACGGTTTGGATCATGTTGGGCCGTGTGAGGTTTGTGACGAAGCAGACGACTTTCAACGTTTCTGTCTGAGACACCAAACCACCATCGACGCGGAACCGTGTTTAGAGTGTGTGCGCGCTGCGGAACAAGACTTTCAGAAACGGAAACATCCTGAGAAACGAAAGGCCAGGAAAAAGACAACCCGACGCAACAAGCAAGTCCCCCCCGCCCTACCTGCTGCCGAACGACCCGCGACTCCACGCTTGCCGACAACACCCGTTACTCCCTCAGAGACGCCTCGTGAGGGGACCGTCGAGAACTACCTCGTCCAATCGATTCTGTGCTTGCTTTTCTGTGGTACCATCTTCGCAATTCCGGCCATTGTGTATGCCGCACAGGTGAATCCAAAACTTCGTTCTGGCGATTACGAGGGTGCTGTCCAAGCGTCCAAAGACGCGAAAAAGTGGTGCGTTATTTCCTTCTGTCTTGGCCTGGTGTGCTGCGGCGGGTCCGCGCTTTTCAATTTCCTAGCCGCAGTGGCTGAGAGTGCCGGATTGTAACGCGTCTACGTTCATGTCATTCACCCGCCGCATCTCATCATCGCGCACATTTCTCGTGTAACGGCAAGTTAATCCAGGCTAAAGATGACTGACAATGATCTACCCCACCCCTCAATTTATTTTGATGCCGTCCTTGAATTGTATCACTCCGGCTACTACATATAATGGGGTTAGTTCAGGGCACCGGATCACCAAGCGGAAAAACAGCACGTTCTACCTGAGACACACCGGAACGCACCGTTACAAAAGACCGCGAATCAGAGAGTGTTGATTAAAATTCCTGCCACCTGAGATTGGTTCAAGAAATACCAACTACCATGAACCGCTTCCATTTAATGACAATTCCCTGATGGAAACCGGTCAACATAATTCGTATCAGGAGAATGCGTAATGCGTTGGAAATTTGGGAGAAATTTCGGATTTAACTGGTCATGGAAAAGAGCTTTAGGGATAACTGCTTTTAGACAAAGAATAGCCCGCAGGACGGGTATTCCAACAACACGAAGTGGCTTGAACCAAAAAATTGGTAGGATAATTACCAAAACACTTCTGGGCAAGTTTAAATAACAAAAGAACAAATGAGCGTTCCTCTAGCGACTGTTCTCTAGAGCCGGTGTGGCCCTCGGCGGCAGGCTTTGCTTTTGGATGCCCTACATGGATTGGGTGTGAACGAAACCATTTAAAAGAAGCTGGGTGTCGCAGAGACACGTAACAATCCAAACGGCGCAGAAACAAGTAGACAGTAAAAAGCAAACGGTTTATTTCCATAAAAAACAAAAACTGGTAATCCCGAAAAACTCAGTTCCATGAAGTTGCGGGTTTGAGGAACGTTGGCCGGAAACTACGGCTCAGGTCGCACCACGTCGTGAAGCGAGAACGGAGTTTGAATTTCTGTCAGTCGAGATAGACCCAAGTGGGCAACCTCGCTTGACTTGGCTGGAGATTACATCATGTCCAAGACGCTACTCGAACAAGTTGCGCGGCATGCGCAAGAAGACGGAAGTGGAACCATCCGCCGAGCCAACGAGTGAGGAGAATGCTTCGGCCGCGGCACCAGCCCGCAGCAGCCAAGCGTGGGCGCTGTTGATCAAGCGGATCTATCAAGTGGACCCCTTGTGTTGTCCCGAGTGCGGCGGCGAAATGAAGGTGGTGGCCTTCAGCGAACCGCCTCAGGGTGATGTCATCGAAGAAATCTTGAAGCACTGTGGCTTATGGCAGGCGTCGTCTGCGCGGGCGCCACCTGACGTGGAGGATTTGGTCCTTGATCTGGATTTCGAATTCTCGGACAGCCCCATCGAATTCAGGGACCAAGCCGCCGAGTAGGAATTGACGTACGTCGACACCGACACACTCCTGGCCAGCTTCTAACCTGTCTGCCGGCAGGCGGGTCATCACCGACGCACGTGGGCAGGGGGACGTTGTGTGCGTACCGCGCGATTGCCCCGTATTTTGGCGCTCATCGACCTGGTAATTTGTGCTCACGTAGGCCTAACTTCACCCACCATCGCAAAAACATTCAAGGTGTGCAGGGTGCACAACTTGAATTAGCGATTCTATCTTGTAAACTCGGCTGGGAATCAAAAATCCTATCAGTTATCAGTATTATCTCGCCCAGAAGCTCCGCCCAGCGTTGGGCGTTCAATATGCAATTCCAGGACACTTTAAGGACTACTCATCATGACGATCTTTGTGACGTGTAAATGTGGAAAAACCTATCAACTGAGTAATGACAAGGCCGGCAAGCGAGCTAAGTGCCAGAAGTGCGGAGAATCTTTCCGGATTCCCTCTTCGGAAAGTGTTTCCGATGCCCCAGTTTCCAGCACAAGTGATAGTCCTGGAACTCAAGAGTCGCTGGATTCCTGGCACGATGTGCGGGCCTTCATCCTGGATGAGTTTTCAGGCCAAATCCAAGATGACGACAGCGAGTCAATAACACTCCTTAAATTCTGGGGCGATGAACGCAGCCAAATGGTTGTTGTCACGAGCATTAGGAGCGAGAGCGGAGTCCCTTGGATTCGCATTCAATCGCCTGTGGGAATCATGCCTGAACAGATGTTGCCACGGGTTTGCGAAACCTTGGCCGACAAGGTCTGTGGAGGTATAATCAAATTCGGCGATCGTTACTGGGTCCGTCACTCCATGCCGATCGGCGACACATCCCACGATGAACTGATTTTCCCGATAGATGTGGTTGCCATGGTCGCCGACACTCTGGAAGAGACATTTGTCGGTGGAGATTCCCAATAATGACCGAGGGGTTGAAACCAGCCCAACCGAAAGAAGAACTCAAGCTTCGTTTTTCTCGCCGCTATTTGATCAACCGAATTGTGTAAGGAAACTGATACCACTCACACGATAGGCGGCGACAGCAGCGATTATCGAGTAAACCAGAGAGGCTAGAATCACGACCGGAAGCAGCGAGTGGCCAATCGCGTACATGAAAATTGGGCCGCCGGGAATCAGCGTTGCAAATTGGGGCGAGCGCCGTGCTGAATGTCCGTTTCGAAATACGCGACGCTTTTGAAAAGGGAGTCCTCGGGGGGGAAAAGAACTTTTTCGAGGTGTACGCATATGGTACTGCGGTTAAGTGCATCGATGACACAAACTGGCCTCATGAGTAGGCCACTGCTCGTGGATGCCGTTTGGGAAGCTTCCAGGGCTAACTCAGACGCGGGTATCCGCTTGGGGCGGACGTCAATTGTTCATCAGCTACGATCCTCCTGACGATTGCCGGGTTGGGGGGGGGGACTGGTAGGCTAAAATCTCTCGCGACATTCCATCTTGAGTTCTGACACAAACATAGACAGGTCTGCTTGGTTTTACAGATGTCTAACTATTTCATTAAACGCGGTGAGAAGATACATGGCCCGTTTACCGTTGGCCAAATCAGTAGTGGTATGTAAGTCAAAGAAACTCACCGCTAATGATGAAGTCTCTGTATCTGAAAACGGCCCGTGGAATCCGTTGCAGGCTTTCTACAACACCATCCTGAACAATAAGGCAGAACAAGTGCAAACCGGTTCACAGGCGCCTCGTGAGAACCAGATGTGCATTGTCCAACACTTTCATTTAAGGAAAACTGTGTTTGGAAAATACACCGCTCAGTACAAATGTCCGTACTGTTAGGCGGGTCTTACCTCTGGCGAGCAGGAGCTTCGCGAGGGCGATCATTGTCCTGAGTGCCGTAGACCATTTCGCTTTTCTGTAGATGCAATCGCTCAGATCGAATCCGGCCGACAACAGATTCGGGAGCAAAAGTCAGAAGAAAGGCGACAACACCAGCTTGAACGGCAGCAGGAGCGAGAACGGCAGCAACAGCTTAAGGAGGGCTGAAGCGTTGCCTGTTTCGACTGCTGGAGTTTTTCTTGCCTGAGCAGCAAGTCGGCCAGTGGCTGGAGGCCTTGCTCACGCGCGATGGTGGCGCGGGTACGTCGTTTTGGCTTGTAAGGCAGGTAAATGGTTTCGAGTGTTCGTAGATCGCCACAGTTCTGAATTTGAGAACGCAGGGTGTCGGTTAATAATCCTTGCTCAATGATCGTTTTTAACACTGTCGTTCTGCGAGCGTTCAAGGTTTTGATACGTTCGATGGCATCTTCGATCGCCCGAAGTGCGATTTCGTCGAGCCCTTGAGTCGCTTCTTTGCGGTAGCGGGCAATAAACGGGATGGTATTGCCGGCATCTAGAAGTTCGACCGCGGCAAGTACCTGGCGCAGCGGCAGTTCTAGTTCTGCGGCAATATTTTTGGGAATGTCTGTAGATTCTGAATTGGATGTCGAACTGGATGGCATGGCTGCATTTTTACTTAGAATTAGCATAGGCGGTAGGCCCGTAATTCTGCATTTCGACTTTTTCGCGAGCGGAGTCTCAAGTGATGCGTTTTGCAATCCTATATGCCCTACTCGACTCGTCTGATTCATCCGTCCTGAAGACCTCTTGGCCGGACTGGCGG
>CAUZBP010000196.1:0-4622 GCA_963578105.1 Planctomycetota bacterium | reverse complement strand
GATTTCGATGCGGTCCCCAGCATCAATCTTTTTGCTACCGTTGACGGTGAAGAGGTCTGGGATCCGATCCGGCAACGGGCATTCAACTGGTCGCGCACCCTTGTCGGGCCGGAAAGCGAGTGGGACGTCGCCACCAAGGCGGCGATCGCCGCCTATGAAGAAGCCTCCGGTTTGGAATTCGAACGCTATCACAACCTCCCCCCCCGTGGTGGAGATTCCCCCCTGCCGGACTGGCTCGGCTACGCCAATCCCTGGTTTATCAATGACCATGTCTTCCCTAATGGCAGCCTCACCATCGCCCAGCTGGGAACGATCGAAGAGTGGCAACTGAACAACTGGAGTGTCAGCAGGGTCGCTGCTCCGGCGAGAACGACGCCATTCCAATACATCGGTCACCCCTTCCACATTCATATCAACGACTTCCAGGTCAAGGACTCCGACACCGAGCTCAACGACAAAAGGAATCTCCAGGACGTCGTGATGCTCAATTCCTCGGGATATCATTATTATGACTCAACAAATAAACCCGTCGGAGAGGTCCTCCAACTGCCCCCACTGCGTGGGGACTTCATCTCAATCGATCCGGCGCTGCAGCCGGATTCTGTCGACAAGCTCGGCGCATGGGGAGCCAACACCCAGACCATTCGCATGGTCTTCCAGGATTATGTTGGCACTTACGTTTATCACTGCCACATTCTTCCCCATGAAGATGCCGGCATGATGCAAGTTATCACGGTGATCGAGAACACCGACTCCAGCTGGCTTGCCCCCTCTGAAGATTTTGATTTCAAGGTTCGCCCGAACAATCGCGGATTTCTGCAGAGCTTCGATGTCTTCCTGGCCCAGGATTACGAGCCCTACCGGGTCAATATCCAAACCGGTTTTGGCCGCGAGATGCTCCAGCGCGTCGCCTTCGGCGACATCACCCCAGGATTTACCCAGGATCTCCTGGTCAGTTCATCAGGCGACGGCACCGTCCGGGTCATCGATGGCGACGACCTGCTGAGTTGGGGACCAGGCAAGCGGGGCCCCAGAACGGAGGTCCTCAGTGAGATCCGACCCTATGCATTCAGCGATCTTGCTCCTTATGCCTTTGCCGAGGACTTCACCGGTGACAACCACCGGGACATCGTCACTGCGGGGTACCGCAGCAACGACGGAGATTTGATTGACCTCCAGGAATTGACGATCAAAGGCTGGCTCGGCACCGCAGATGGCCGTCAATGGGATGAGGATCTGACCTTCAGCCCTTTCGACCCGGACTTCCCCGATTATGTCTCCACCACGGGTAAGGTCGATGGCTCGGGGATCATGGATGAGGCAATGACCGACGGCATACCTCCCACCGGAAATCCCCATGATTCCCACGGCAGCATGCCGACATCAACAGACGGGGGTTCGGTCGGCGAGTACGGCACCGTCTCTGTGAATCACGAGTGGACCACGGTCGAACTCGATGGGACCTATCAGCATCCCATCGTCGTTGTCTCCGATCCCGGATCCAGGGGCAGACAACCTGCCACCGTCAGACTCCGCAATGTCGAGAGTGGATCCTTCCAACTCAAGCTTCAAGAACCCAGCTATCACGACGGGAGACACCTTTACGAAAGGCTGTCCTACGTCGTGATGGAAATGGGTGAATGGGAGCTGGCCGATGGCACGCGCATCTCGGCAGGACATACCGACACCGACACCCTCACATCTCAAGGATTCGAAACCATCTCCCTGAATGGCTTCGAGTCGACCCCGACGGTTCTCACCCAGTCCCTCACCTTCAACGAAAACGATTGGGTTACCACCCGCGTTCGCCAACAGGACAGCGACGGTTTCGAACTTGCACTCCAGGAAGAAGAGCGTCTCAATGACAGCCATCAGGCCGAGCACGTCGGCTGGATCGCCATCGCCCAAGGCTCCACCACCGATGGTGACAACCTGCTGGAAGCCTTCACCACCGAGTCGAACTTCGGAAAACGTTCCGGCAAGATTCACTTTGCCCAGCCTTTCGCCGACAATACGACCCCGGCAGTGATTGCCAAACTGGGCTCCCATGAGGACACCGATCCTGCCACTTTGCGGTTGTTGAAAGTCAACGAAAAGGGCTTCCGTGTCTGGGTTCAGGAAGAGCGTTCCAAGGACCGTGAGACTCGCCATGGCCGCGAGGCCGTTTCGTACTTGGCGTTCGAGGGAAGTAGCGGCACCATCGATGCCATACCATCCCCCCCCCCATCCCCGGAGGAGTGGTACCCCATTGATCCGGTGAGTGGCCTCACCGCGGACCAGACCGGCATAACGATAGGTGACTTCAACCTCGACAACTTCAACGACTACGCCATCGCTTACGCCACCGACGATGGCATCCGGGTGACGATCTTCGACGGCGCCGCCGTCTCGCTTCTCTACTCGACAGGACAATTCGAAGGTGGTTATTTCCCGAACGAGGCGGTGCTCGCCGATGCCCTGGTGATCGATTCATCCCTGGAAAATCTAAACTCGCTGGTTCTCAACGCCGGTTTCAACGGCTTCTACCAATCGCCCATCGAAAACCTGGTCGCTACGGTGAAAACGGACGATGGAATCGTTCAGCAACTGACGTTCCAGTTGAATGCCGGCCACTTCATCGCCACTTCCGAGCCCAACTATCCCGAAGGATCCGGAAGTGGAAAATCAGCCCACGGCGGCCACGGCGGTATGAGTTCTTTCACCGATGACGACAAGGTGATCAATCTCATCCACGAGACATCTACCCCTTTGCACCTTACCGATATCGCGCTGCTCACCGGTGACGATGCCGTGTCGACACCCGTGTTCACTTCGGTCCTCGGCAGCGGTGCTCTGGTGATCGAGGATCAATTGCTGCTGCCCCAGGGCAATGCTACCAATGGCGCGCCTTCCACCTCCGACGACCTGTTCAACACCGCCCAGCAACTCGTCATCGATCTGGAGGGCCTCAGAAGAGTCGATCGCGAGGATTTTGCTGGTATCCGCCAGGCCAACTTCACCCCCGACGAGGTGATGGAACGCAACAACCTGGCCAACCTCACCTACGAGACCTACTTCGGCCGGCTCCCCGATCCCAGTGGTGCCGCCTACTGGGCCGCGTCCCTCAGTGAGGCGGACTCGATTTCCGATTACGTCCACAGCTTCCTCAACAATCCTGGGGCACAGGCGGAGGTCGCGGAGCATTTCGGCAGCAAGCTCGAGGACGCCAACGTGGCGCACATCGTTAAGACCACCATCGAGACCCTCTATGGCAGGGGGGCCAAGCGAAAGGAAATCAAGCGTTGGACCAAGGCCGTCAACAAGGGACTGTCGAAAACCCTGCTGCCCATGGCCATCCTGCAAAACACCCATGGAAAGGATCGGCGGCGGGTGGAGTTCCTGTCGGCGGCCTCCCAGTTCAGCAACGCGCAGTGGAGTAACGACGCCATCCTACTGGGTTCCTTTGGCCAGGGCTATGCGGACAACATCGACCGCTTCGAGATCCTGAACCAGATCGTCCAGGAGACCGGGCGGATCAAGAAGCGTGCGAAAGCCCAGCAGCACTTCGATGCGTTCACGAACAAGACTGTGGACTTGATCGCAGGTAGCAAGGTCTCCAAGGCTGGCTTCTTTTGATCTAGCCCCGCCGCGACCCATAACCCTTGACCAAAGCATGGGCGATGCCTTCCCATAGGATCCGGGAGGTGCGATCGATATCCATGAAAAGAGGCTCCAAGTGAGGTACTGAAGGAGAGAAGCATGGGCCTCACGAAGGTAGACTGTCGGATAGCCTATCTCCCACTTCTTTTCGCGCTGATTTGCAAGATACACGTGGAGACCCCGCGAAAAATCCAGCACGTAGGACATGATATGTGCGTTAATGTGGTCATTGAAGATGCCGCGCATATTCGTAACGACGATGTCACTGTCGATCAGAGACTAGTGATAGTATCCTGCTTTGGGACCGGCTTGCGGCGACTGGATCCACTTCAGCTTCTCGGCGCGCTTAAATAACTTGGGGACAATATCACCGTAGGCCGCGTCGGGATCTATTATGACCTCCTTAGCCTCGTCGATCGTCTGATAGTAGACAACATCAATACCAGGAACTACCCCACGAATCTTGTTTGGCCACGACTCTGTCACCACGGTGCTGGTGCCACCAGGATTGGGTGGTTCAACGATAACCAGCTTCTTGCCCCTGAGAAACAGAACTCCTGAAACCAGACTACGGTCCCGTAGGATATCATAGGGCGGTATGGTGAATGCCTGCCAACTGAGGGCAGTGCGCTAAGCGGACAGCCAGGTACGTCGAAGCGTCAAGGAAAGAACCCCTACGCCAAGAGCCATCGCGATCGCCGAGGTCAGGGCCGCAATCGGGGCTCCAAAGAACTCTGCAACAGTCCCGATCACGAGTGTTCCAATCGGAAACATTATATGGCTCATCATCGAGATTGACGTGACCCTCCCACGGAGCTCGTCAGGTACGACTGACTGAAGTGTCACTTCAATAAGGGTCCAGCTCCAAACCGTGGTTGCACCGTACGCGACCAGAATGACCAACGAGACCACCAGGACAGTGCTCTGGGAAAAAGCTGCTAGCCCAATAAACGTCGCGGTCACGGCAATGAGTATATTCCGGC
>CAUZBP010000195.1:0-4682 GCA_963578105.1 Planctomycetota bacterium | reverse complement strand
AGAAAGCCACGGAGGTGTTAAAGCAGCCGGTCGAACGGATGTTGCGTGGTCACGACCACTATATCGACGGGCACAGGTACTACACAAAGTACCAGCAGAAGCAGATACTGACCCTGAACACCCGTTGTATCCAGCCGGATATGATGGACGGACCGTATTCAGATTGCCTGTGTGTTGCCCGTTGGGAGAAAGGAAAACTGCCGCAGGTGCATAGACTCGAAGCATGCCGAGATGAATTGAAAAGGGTGAACCGTCCTTCCTCAGAATCAGAAGATCCAAATGAGACCGATCGTGCCGAGTGAACAGAGTCGGACTCTCGGCCCGATAAATGATAATCTCGCAATAATCTCTGCAACTTTCGAGGGCAGAGGATCGCTATGTTCCTAACCGAAATAACCATAGAAAGTCCGTTATGAGCGAAGAAGGTACTCCCAAGAAAAAGAAAGGTGTTGTCGACATTGTCTTCCTGATGGATGCCACAGGAAGCATGGAATCGTGCATCGATGCACTGAAGGACAACGTGACCACGTTTGTTGAATCAATGTGCGAGCGCAGCCAACAAAATCCCGTGAGGGATTGGCGTGCCAAGGTCGTTGGTTTTCGGGATTTCCTTGATGACGACGAGCCACTTGTGGACAATCCATTTGTAAAGGAGCTCTCAGCGATACGATCGCAGTTAAATGCTCTCGAAGCCATGGGAGGCGGGGATGAGCCGGAGTCACTGCTCGATGCGATCTATCACGTCGCCAACATGGGACAAGCCGACAAGAGTGCCCAGGAGCTTGATCCCGACAAATGGCGCTACCGCAGCCATGGTGCCCGGGTCGTCATTATCTTTACCGATGCCACCTACCATCCGACCACCAAGGACGGCGGTACTCTGGATGACATTGCTAACGCCTGCACCAGTAACCGCATCCTCCTGTTCATCTTTGCCCCGGAACTGGACTGTTACGATGCACTGAGCACTATCGATAAATCCGAGTACGAGGCAATTGAGGTCACAGGGGGTGAAGAACCTGCGGAGGCACTGGCCAGGTTCACCTCGCAGGGCGATGCCTTCAAGAGAGCCATGGAACAACTGGGCAAGAGCGTCAGTGCTTCTGCTGCTGTTCCCGAATTGTAGTCCAGGATAAGCCGTGAGTACCAAAGGGAACAGCCGATGTTGTTTTTTGCCTGGTGCATCTGCTTCCATGCAACCATGGTTCAAAAAGGTAAAGTCCACAATTCCAGCTCGGTTGAATGCATGACAAAGACGGTCAGCTGAATTAGAATTTATGGCTGGAGACTGTCACCCAGTGGGAAAATTGGGGCTGCATTTAAAACCTCTGCATGAGGCGACGTCAGTTGAAGCTGGTGATCAAGCATCTATTTGAGTAATTTGTTGTCGGTAATCGGAAAGTCCGTGTCCGTTCTAAAGATCTCACGACAATCCGGCGCACCGCCTTTTTCGCAGGAATTGCCCGACCCACGTTCTCGGAGAGCGTTGCAAATGACAGGGCTTCACTGAACGAAACGGAAGCGACTGATATGCCTAGAAAGTACAAGCACGACGAGGAAGTCAACCGGTACACGATCAAACGAGATGACTTTCATAATTCCGGGGCCATGGCCTTGTCGTATGCCGCCGAGGACTCGAGTGGCAGAAAAGTTTTCTTCAAACAATATAAGTCTCCGACGATACGAGTAAATTGGTATCGGGATTATGTGGCATACCAGAAGGAACTGAAGCGGAGAATTGATGGCAGTTCGGTTTTAAAGCAATTCTGTTACGAGATGCTCGATTTCTTTGAGTACAAAAAAAACTACCACCAGGTCTTTGAGTGGGTAGAATCGAGCGAAGATCTCGCCCAGATCCTGGAAAAAGTCAAGGCGGGCAGGGGACCGGATTTTGACCAACGAGTTATCCTGGCCAAACGGTTGATGGGCAGCATTGCGCAGCTGCATGCTGAGAACATTGTCCACGCCGACCTGAAACCGGAAAATCTTCAACTGAAAAAAGACCCGACCATTTCCGCCGGACACAAACTGGTGCTCATTGACATGGATTTCTCGGTTCTGAGTGACCGGAAGGCGCCTTGGCATGATGATCCAGAAACCGGTTATGTCGGGTCCCCCAACTTTTATTCGCCGGAACACCTCCGGGGCGAGGCTCCTGTGGCGGCTTCAGACGTCTTTACCTGTGCACTGATCCTCCATGAACTGCTCGGAGTCGGCCACCCGTATGACAGTGAAGACCCCGACGAATACAAAGACAAGGCCCTTCATTACCGGGCTCCGGAGCCGCGACTGGAGGGGCAGGTTAAAGACGATGCCACGACAGAGTTGGTAGCGGTTTACCTGCACCACTGTTTGAACCCGGACCCCTCTAAGCGACCAACGGCCAAGGCCCTGCGAGATGCCCTAAACGGGAAGGCTGAACCCCTTCCGCCTGTAGATCCCAAATTGTTATCAACCCGACCCGAACCTCCAGTGACACCGCAACCTCCAGTGACACCGCCGGAACCGAGACGAAAAAAAAGACCCAAACCACCACCAGCTCGGATGTCAACCCTAAGGCTTGCGGGATCAGATGGTCAGTCAATCGAGATAAAAATCAAAACGACTGTGGGCAAGAGCATTGTCAATCAGTTTGGTGAGGATGCCCAATTCTGGTCCGAGCCTCAGTTCTCTCTTGAAAAAGTGGGGGATGGTTGGATGGTGACCCATGACTCAAATGCCAAGAACGAAACCATGCTCAACGGCAAGGCGGTCACCGGTTCTCAGCCGGTGGCCGATGGTGACCAGTTGGCGGTTGGCAGGGAAGCCAAGGGCATCGTCAAGCTACCGTTGCAGGTGAAAATCAGCTAGGGAATTGGACCATGTGGGAATGTCCTGATTGCAGTTTCTCCGAAAATTCCGCTGAGACCATGGAGTGTGTCGGCTGCGGTTTCCTCCTGTTTCAGCCGTTAAAGCTGGTGTCCGAGGAAACCGGAAACGAAAAGACGCTCAAGTTAAAGTTGGATTTAGGACGGAGCCTGCTGAAGAGCTTTGTGGGTGACGGCGCCCGGTATGCGGCCGAGCCGCAGTTGCGTGTTTTCCCCAACCCAAATAAGGAATGGGTCCTTGAGAAAATCCCCGGGCTGAAGAACCCAACGTTTCTTAACGGCGCAGAGCCGTCCGAGGACCAGGTAGTGCTGAACGATGGCGACATTATTTCCATCGGCTCTCGAACAAGCGATGCGCAGATCATGAAATTAAAGGTATCTTTGTAAATTCTCCCAACAGACAATACAGCTAACAGCCGTACAAGATTTTCCCGTCCGCTGAGGGCGATCGGGCCAAGCACTCCCCGATGTCCTTGAAACGCATTCCTTCTCTGATACGATGTCTGAACCGAAAATTCACTTAAACTGTTCCAGTTGCGGCCGTGAGGCATGGGCGCCGCCACGGGGTGCCGGTCGCAACGCACCGTGCCCGAAATGCGGCACGTCCTGCGAGGTTCCTTTCCCGGGAAAAAATCAACTGCGGCTCCGCTGTGGCACTGACGGAACCGAATACGGTTTGGATCATGTTGGGCCGTGTGAGGTTTGTGACGAAGCAGACGACCTTCAACGTTTCTGTCTGAGACACGAAACCACCATCGGCGCGGAACCGTGTTTAGAGTGTGTGTGCGCTGCGGAACAAGACTTTCAGAAACGGAAACATCCTGAGAAACGAAAGACCCGGAAAAAGACAACCCGACGCAACAAGTAAGTCCCCCCCGCCCTACCTGCTGCCGAACGACCCGCGACTCCACATCACAGCAAACCGACTCCACCTCAGGTGCCTCAGGAACATGCACCCCAACCCGTCAGCAATGTGGCAGGTCAAGGATCTTTGCACTTCCAGCGACAGACGGGCGTATACGTCGGAGCGCTGACGAAGATAAAGGTATTTGTTGATGGACAATTGAAATCCACGTTGGCAGTGAACCAGAGTGAACAAGTTGCAGTCAGCGCTGGTCAGCATGAAATTCAAGTCAAGGGTGGTGGTGCTTTCTCCGGAGCCAAGACAACCGTTTCTGTCACGGCCAACTCTGCTCTTCATTTTTTAATCAAGTATTCGGCCATGGGTGGTCTCAAGCTCATACCACTGGAGTCCCCAGGTGATTCAAGCAAAGAAATCACGCCACGCCAAGGGCCCACGACTGGCGTTACTACCCCTGGCAGAGCATCTGCGCAATTGGTAATACATCGCAAGAAAGCGATAACCGGCTTTCTCCATGCCGTAAAAGTTGATGTCGATGGCGTACGAGTGGGTAGTATAAAGAACGGTGAAACCAATACGTTCGATGTGGCGGCGGGTCAGCATTACGTCGGAGTAAACGGCGGTGGTCTGTCTGGAAAGGCAAGTGTCAATCTCCGAGACGGTCAAACTGCGAATTTCACGATGCAATTCAGCTCCATGGGCGTGCTAGGTGGAGGCTTGAATTTCAAACTAAGTTCTTAGACGAAGTAGTTCAATAAAGTGGACCGGTACACCATTTCTCGTTAGCCATAGAAAAAGGCCGTTCTCGAATGGCTTAAAGGAAGTCGGGTTCCAAGACCAACTGCAACTCGCGCGATGCTTCCGAATCAGTCTCCCGAAACTCGGCCTCGAGATACTCGCTGTCGGGGACACATTCCAGTTCGTCCCGTGCGCTCGGTGTTCGTTCCGCTGCG
>CAUZBP010000194.1:0-4844 GCA_963578105.1 Planctomycetota bacterium | reverse complement strand
GTTATTTTCCACTCGAATTGAAGATCGAAGTTACAGAACTGCCGGGTGGTGACGATATGACCCGCCCTTCCGCGATCGTTTCGCAGGTGGATCTCTCCCTCGATAACTTCCCAGCCGTCTTGGATCGGCTTGCCGCCCACGGTTTGCCAGCCTGTCAGGTCTTGGCCATTAAACAGAGAACAAACAACTTCTGCGGAAGCAGGACCGGGGACCGGGAGGAAAAAGACCATCCAGCACGCAAACGTGCTCCATCGCAGTGTCATCGCATACCTCGCGGGTTGGAATCAAGGATCGGCTCTTCACACCAAGACGTCATCGATGCAGAAACCACCGTTGTTCATTGTACCCAGCGTTATGACTCGGGAGCTAGTTTCTCGCTGATTAAGCCAACGGGGGTCGTTTCAGGCGGCGGTTTCCGCGAATTTGTTATCGACGGGTGAGTGCTGCTACACACCAGATCTTGCGTATGCCCGGGAGTCCCTTAGGTGGTCGTGATGACAGGCTGCCTCACACACTGAACGATACATCAATAACTGCGGGTGACGCGCAACGGACACCAGGGCGGGGATTTGTCGTGCCTTCCACCGTCGACAGAAACAAGGAAGATTGCAGAGGAGTCTAGAAGGGCCCATGACGACATGTCAAATCGGCCTCCGGCGACAGATGCTCCGGTGGACATTTAAGAAAGCGGTTGCTGCAGAAGGTTGGCGATTCTGCCAGCGAAGTCGTATCCCCGATTCCCGTGGAGGTACATGGTCGGCTAAGATCGTTGTTTGTCGTGGGGTTTTTTCCGAACAGATGGCTGACCGACTGGTTGCGCCAAGCGGAGTTGGGTGGTAGGTGTCGGGCAAGCGTCGAGTCGGCACGTCGGTTCTTGTCCAGGTGCTGAGCCACCTGTTTCCCGCGGCAGTTTTCAATAGCAAAAGTCTGAAGGTAAGACCCACCCGGTCCTGTACGGGGTTCGGGGTTGGAAAGGCAGGTAGATATGTCTCCCACGCTTGCCAGTCAAGCGGCTTACGGTGGCCACGAGGCAGCGGCGGCCAGAGCCTGGTTGAAGGCTGCGGGTTTAACGGATACGGAATTGAAAAGGCCCCTGGTCGCCATCGTGAACTGCTGGAGTGAACTGGCGCCGGAAAACTATCACCTGCGCATGGTCGGAGACGCGGTCAAGGCGGGCGTGAGAATAGCCGGCGGCACCCCGCTGGAATTTAACACCATTCATGTGGTGGACGCAGTGGTCATGGCACTGGAAGGCATGCGGGGCGTGCTGCCCAGTCGCGAATTGGTGGCCGACTCTGTTGAAGTGATGGTCCGCTCTCACCAGTTTGATGGCATGGTCCTGATTCCCTCGGGTGACAAAGTTGTGCCGGCCATGGTGATGGCAGCGGCCCGATTAAATGTTCCCAGCATTGTGCTGCACGGAGGCGTTACCGAAAGCGGAAAGTATAAGGGGCGGACCATCAAGCTGGAAGAAATGTGGGAGGCCGTCGGGGCGTTCAAAGCCGGAAAAATTTCAGAGGAAGAACTACGCGGCCTGGAAGACAACGCGTTTCCGGGTTTTGGCGGCGGCGCCGGGTGTTACACGGGGAACACGATGGGCATGCTCACCGAGGCCATGGGCATGTCGCTGCCGCATACCTCGACATTAAGTGCGGGGACTCCTTTTCAGTTGCGGGCGGCCAAAGAAACCGGCATGCAGATCATGCAGTTGATCGAATCGGAAATCACTCCCTCAAGGATTATCACGCGCGACGCCTTGTGGAACGCTGTCCGAACAACAGTTGCGATCGGGGGATCCACCAATTCGGTGCTGCACCTGCTGGCCATTGCCCATGAAGCTCACGTCGAGATGAGTGTGGATGACTTTGAGGAGTTGAGCAACCAGACGCCTTACCTTTCGCACCTCGGGCCTTCGGGTCCTTTTTCGCTTCCGCAGTTGCACGCTGCCGGCGGAATTCCCGCCGTTTGCAAGGAATTAGGGGCACTCGTCCAGGGAGAATGCTTGACAGTCACCGGTAATACGCTGCAAGATAACTTGGCCCGGGTTGAAGTCCTCGACACGTCGGTGATTCGTCCCATGTCTGACCCGATCTCGCCCACAGGATCTCTGGCAATTCTCAAAGGTTCACTGGCTCCTGAAGGGGCGGTGGTGAAGTGGAGTGCAATTCGTTCGTCGGTCTTGACGTTTCAAGGCCGGGCGCGGGTGTTCGAGGGTATGGAGCAGGCGTTGCAGCAGATCTACGGCGGCCACGTGGCGCCCGGGTCCGTTGTTGTGATCAGACAGGAGGGACCGCAGGGGGGGCCCGGCATGCGAGAGATGCTGGGGCCGACCAGTGCCCTGGAGGGCATGGGATTGTCAGAACAGGTGGCGCTGGTCACCGACGGCCGGTTTTCAGGCGCCACCCGCGGCCTTGCGATCGGACACGTCACTCCCGAAGCTGCCGTGGGTGGACCGATTGCTTTGGTTGAGGAAGGGGACGTGATTTCCATTGATATCCCGTCCCGGAAGGTTGATCTATTGGTGGACGACGACGAACTGGCTCGCAGGATCATCGCCTGGAAACCACCGCAACCGAAGGTCAGACAGGGTTACCTGAGACGGTATGCAAAGCTCGTCCAGTCGGCGAGCAAAGGTGCCGTGTTGGAATAATCACCACCGGTACTGGTTTGAGAGCAGTACAACGTTCAAGTAGTTCCTCGCCGGTGTCGCTGGAATTCAACAGACCGTTGGTTCCCTTGAATGAAAGAGCCCCCGATGCGCCCGTTTCAAAGATCTTCGGACGGACCGGAGGCGGCTATGAAGAATCGTTTGTTGTCAGCAAATTAGGGAATAATGAGAGCAACAAATCCACCCTGGGAAATGCCGGCGCTGCCAACGGAGCCGGAGATGCTACCCAGGTAGATAATATTTCCATTGTTCGAGATGGGCCCCAACGTCAGGGCCATTGCCGACAGGTGGTCTTTTGCGGAGGTCGCTGTGGCGGTGGCATTGGTGTTTTCTGAATTACCAAATACCGTGTTCACATCGCTACCAACGACGAAATTTTGAGTGTCGGGTGTGGTTAACTGTCCGAAAATGGTGGTTGTTCCTCTGACCATTGAAAAGGCCGAAGATTTTCCGCGGATTTCCATGCCGTCCTCATCGGAGATGATCTGCATGTCACCCAGTCCCAGTGCGGCGAGCGCTTCCTGCCCGACGTGACCCGTGTCGGCGAAAGCCGGGCCAGCGACCAGTAAACTACCCAGAAGGGCCAGGATGTTTCTCATTCTCATTTGATATCCCCTCAATCAATAGTTGACGTTGACGAAATTCTCAGGGTCTACAAAAAAAATTCCAGAATTTTCTGGCAACACGTTTCCTCTGAATCTCACGATAGTCCCGATATAAGGCAGGTCAAGAGTTGTTCTTTTACTTCTGGAGTAGGTTTTCGTTCACAATTGTTAACATTGCGGTCAGGCGGAAGCACCATCAAGCCTTCAGTTCACGCCGATTTGCACCTGAACGGGCACGTTTTTCCAGCCGTTTCAGTGATCTGACCTAAAAAAGTAACCCCTGCCAGGTATGACCGGGGTCTGTTGGACGGTGCAGTCAGTTCGATTGTTGCCAGATCGTTTCGGGTGGTTGTTTAGTTGGCCCATCCGTAGGCACTGCCACCGGCACTGCCGACAAGGATGCCGCTGAAGAACGGGGTACCGTTGGTTTCGATAATGAGCTCCAGTCCCATCAACGACAGGTGTTCGGTGATTGCAATGGACGGGGCGTTCCGACCCGCGTTCTCTGCATTTGCCAGAGCGGCGTGAGCATCAGTACTGCCGACGAAGTTATTGGTGCTGGGATCAATCAGAAAACCAGTCACAATGCTCAGACTGCTGGCGATGGCATTGCCGCTCAACCCTCGAACGGCCATGCCTTGCTCATCCGACAAAATTTGCATGTCAGCCAGGCCTAAACTGGCGAGTGTGGATGGGGAGACCTGTCCTTCGGCGGAAAATGCTGGAACGGCAACCAGGGACATTAATATAGTGACGGCAGTCAGTCGGTATTTCAGTTTTACCATGAGATGAATTCTCCACGGATGAGTGTGCCAAGGCAGTCTCTTGAAGTGTAGTCAAGACTTTTCTAACCATGAAACCTTCACACTAATCAGCCTCCTCCAGGTGTCAACGGAATCCTCAATTACACAGTAATTGTTTTGCCAAGTTGTTGCGAAACCAAAACGATAGCTCCAGAACTGCCGGTTCTCCGGCTGTTTTGCCGGAAAAACGTTCAGTGAATGAAACGATCGCGCAAAAAAAGAAGGCCCTGGTTCTCAGGAACCAGGGCCCTTTTTGGAATGGTTTTACGGTTATTTCGGCCTTGTTTTAGTGGCTTAAGGCCCGCTCAGTTCGTTTGCTTATGGACTTGAGAAGGGTGCAGTTGATACGGCGCCATTTCCACCGATGGAACCAACGACGCTGCCAGTCCAACTGCCGATATCGAGCGTAATCGCGGGGCCGATTCCGACCAGATGATTCTTGGAGAGTGTTTCACCGGCCTGACCGAAGGTGGCATCGCCAATCACCGTGTTGACCGAGCTACCATTGATAAAGTTCTGGGAATCGGGTGTTAAGAGCTGGAAGGAGATTAAGCTCGTTCCAATGACGCCACCGTTACCATTGAATTTACCACGCACCTGAGTCCCTTCAGCATCCGACATCTGCTGCAGATCGCCCAGGCCCAGGGAACTGAGGGTGGTTTGGGAAACATTACCGTCCTCGGCCAAAGCCGGGGCGGCAATCACGATGGCCAAAACGGCCACGAGTGCGAAAATAGCGTTCTTCATAGCGCGCGCTCCTAAATCAAA
>CAUZBP010000193.1:0-4886 GCA_963578105.1 Planctomycetota bacterium | reverse complement strand
GTTCCTTCCCGCTTCAGGATCTCTGCAATTGCGTGTTTTGCCTTCATGGTGAACTCTCAAGTGAAATCAAAACGTCCGGTTTTATTTGAGCGCAGGACCTGCCTGGGTAAGTTCAACCTGCGTTGCAAAGAGATCCGATCTAGAACACCATTCGGATTTTAACGTTTTGATCCGCGGCCTCTTCCGCGGCCTCGTCCGCCTGAAGGTGACTTCGCACGAGAGGCGAGATTTGCGGATACGATTACCCCTACAGCGTCATCCCAGGAAGGAATTTTTCGATGGCGAGACGCGGATCGTTCAGAATCCTCAGAATCTTGGGAAGTTGCTCCTTCATCTGCTGCGACTGGTGTGGGAAAATCGTTTTCCTCCTTGTCTTCCGTGATATCGTCGAATACGTCGAACGAGTCGTAGTCGTTACCACTTTCCTCAACAGTAATAGATGTACTTGTTGGTGGTTTGTTTTCCTTCTTTCTCCTGCGACGACGCGGACGACGGGTGCGAGACTCTTCGTCCTTTGACTCGCGGCGATCGGAACGTTGTTCCGTGCTTTCGTTGGAAGTTGTTCTGGCAGCATCCGAGGAGTTTTTTTCGCCTGGTGAAACTTCCCGTTCGGCACTGCCCCCCGCTTCCCGTTCGGCACTGCCCCCCGCTTCCTGTTCGGCACTGCCCCCCGCTTCCTGTTCGGCACTGCCCCCCGCTTCCTGTTCGGCACTGCCCCTCGATCGCCCCCGACCCCGGCCCCGACCACGACCACGACCACGACTTCGACGTCTTTTGGGTTGAGGTTCCGATTTATCGTCCGACGTGTCCGCTGTTTCCGCTGTTTCCGTTGTTTCCGTTGTTTCCGTTGACTCTGTCGATCGGTTTTCGTCTTCAAAGATACTCAAATCAAAGGCGGCTTCTCCAGCGACGCTCGGCCTCGCCGGCTTTTTATTTCGAGACCACTTGCGCTCTGAAGGGTTGGTGTCGGACTTGACAATATTGTCTTTGCGGTTGACGGGCAACGGCTCGCCAGGGTGATCTGATTTTGGCAGGTCTGGATCCGATTTTTGTCTTGAACTGCCGCCCGATTCCCTGTCAGAAGTCAAATCCCAACTTGAAGTTTCTTGTGCAGCAGATATCTCCGCTGGATCAGAGTTGCTCGACTCGAACGAATCAGCCTGGTCGGCAACTTCGCCTGCCGCGGTGGCTTGTTCGTGCAACTGGTTTGCGGATGAAGAACTCGGCACTTCGGCCTTGTCTTCAGAGGACTCCGCTGTAGCAATTGGCGGTGTTGTTTTTTTGGAAGGTGGGATCGGAGGTGGATCTAATCCCAAGTCACCTGCCAGCGCTCCCCAGTCAGTTTGGGGCCGGGATGTAGCAGGCGGCGTGCTTTTTATCACGGGCGGTTCGGGAGCCGGTGAAGGTGTCTTCAGCGCCGGCTGCGATGACACATCCTCAAGTGCTTTTTCATCGAGCGGGTCGGCACCCAGTTCGGACGCCACCGAATTCCAATGACTGCTTTTTTCTTTATCATCCATATTGTGGTGAGTTTCTGGTGAAGTAACCCAGTTGCGGAGCTATTCTATAAGATCAATAAAAGTGTAAATATACTATCTTTTTGCTTGCAGGGGAACCCGGAGGTGCGGCTGTTTAACGTGGTTAAGAGGGCGAAAACGCGTTCGACAAAGAACGCCAAGGGCTGACTCGTTGATGCCAGGCAATGTGTTTGGCCTCGCGCGGTCATGACAACAGTGTTGTCATCAAACGCCATGCATGGGCATCTTCTCGAAACGTTTCCGGTGGCATTTGCTTGCTGTCTTCGGTTGTAGAGGGGTCGGCTTATTTTGCCAGTGGCTCGGAACCCGGCAAGGCAGCATTTCGGAAAGTTCTCATGTCTTGCAGAGTGTCTTATCTGTTGGCGAACGCGGCGATAGGTTTCCAATGTTACAAGCGGGCACCGTTCAAACGCCTGCTCAGGAGGAACCCGGCTGCCGCATGGCATGTAAACCGCTGTAAAATCGGGAGAAGCCGCTGCGTGGAATGATGTTTTACAAAACTCTGATAGATCAAGCGGCCTTTGCTTCGATTCCATAAAACAGATAAGGTATTTTTTTACGGTTGTGTTGCGGTACTCCAATCGGTCGCTGAAACGATGAGCTCTGAAATTTTCACTCGAGACCAGCTCGCCAATTTGTATTTTGAGCAACTTCCGTTTGAGCCCTACCCGGTTCAGGAGGAAGCTTTGCTGGCCTGGTTTACATCGGAACAAGGAGTCCTCGTCAGTGCTCCCACGGGCATGGGAAAGACTCTGATTGCAGAGGCGGCCCTGTTCGAAGCATTGCACACTCGCAAGCGGGCCTACTACACGACTCCCTTGATCGCGCTCACGGAACAGAAACTTCAGGAGGTGAGAGCGGCGGCCGTCCGATGGGGTTTCCAACCGGACGATGTCGGGTTGTTGACGGGAAATCGTCGCCTGAACCCGGATGCTCCCATCCTGGTGGTCGTCGCCGAGATCCTCTTCAACCGACTGCTCCATCCGGATGCCTTTGATTTCAGTGATGTGACGGCTGTCGTAATGGACGAATTTCACAGCTTCAACGACCCGGAAAGAGGGGTTGTCTGGGAATTGTCCCTGGGCCTTTTACCGAAACACATCCGCCTGTTGTTGTTGTCGGCTACCGTTGGCAACTCGTTAGAATTCTCCAACTGGCTGAACCGCTGCCATCATCATCACGTGGAATTGGTGCAGAGCGAAGAGCGTCGCGTTCCCCTCTCGTTCGAATGGGTTGGCGACATGTTGCTCAATGAAAAGCTCGAGGAAATGACCTCTGATGACGAAACGCTGCGTCGTACCCCGGCCTTGGTGTTCTGCTTCAATCGCGAGGAGTGTTGGAATATTGCAGAACAACTCAAAGGAAAAAAACTTCTGGCGGATGGTCAGCAGGCGCGATTGGTTGAAGAATTAAAAGACCACGATTGGTCCGAAGGAGCGGGGCCCAAGTTGCGCCAGATGTTGATGCGAGGAGTTGGTGTCCACCATGCCGGCCTGTTACCCAAGTACAAGAGAATTGTCGAATCTCTTTTTCAGCGCAAATTGCTTTCGTTCACGATCTGCACGGAAACACTGGCAGCGGGGATCAATTTGCCGGCCCGCAGTGTGGTGGTACCGAACCTGTTGAAGGGACCCCGTGATCGAAAGAAACTGATTGCACCTAGTGCGGCACAGCAGATGTTTGGTCGGGCCGGACGACCGCAATTTGATTCGGAAGGCTTCATCTACGCCTTGGCGCATGAGGATGATGTCCGGATCTTGCGATGGCGTGAAAAGTACGACCAGATTCCCGATGACACGAAAGATCAGGGTCTGCGAAAAGCCAAGAAGGCATTAAAAAAGAAAATGCCTAAACGTCGTTCCAACGTTCAATACTGGACTGCGGCACAGTTCGAACAACTGCGAACCGCCCCGGCGAGTAAATTGGAAAGCAAAGGGGCGCTGCCCTGGAGACTGCTGGCCTACATGCTGGATGCGTCTCCTGAAGTCGAGACGATCCGACAATTGGTGGGCAAGCGTTTGATGACGGATAAGAAGTTGGAAGCGGGACAGCGGGAGCTTGACCGCATGCTGATGATTTTGTGGAAAGCGGGTTACGTCACGCTCGAACCCGACCCGCCAGAGGAAGCACCGTCCACTGAGACTCAAACGACATCGATTTCCATTCCAAGTCTTGCCCAAGTGGCCCTCGTCGGGGAGAAACTTTCGGAGGCGGAAGAGCCGTATCGGCCCCAGTTAGCACGTCCGACCCCCGAGTTAAAGAAATTGTTATTACTCCGCGGCGTGCACCCGCTGTACGGTATGTTTCTGGTCAACCAGTTGGGAATCGCGGACCGGTCGGAGCGGATTCAGGCCTTTGAAAGTGTCCTGGAGATGCCGCTCTCTTTGGGGAAGGCCATTCGGGTGCCCCCGCAGGAAGTTCTGCCTCCAGGTCCTCTAGCGGTCACCCGGCTGGACACCCTGTTGCTGCAAGCGGGGTTAGCCACCCCCGAAGAGTTGAGCGCTGCGGAACAAGAGGAACAAGAGGAACAAGAAGACGGCTACCAGATGTTTCAAGAGGAACGTGTGTGGGTGCTTGCCCTGGCTGAAAAATTGCGGCGCTTGTTCGAACACAAGACCCCGGGTGTGCACGATTTTCGCATCAATTCGGTTTGGGTCGCAGGAGGATTGTTGGAACACGCAGGAAATTTCAGCCAGTACGTGAACATCAACCGGCTGCAAAAACAGGAGGGAGTGGTTTTCCGCCACCTGCTGCGTTTGATTTTATTGATTGGTGAGTTCCTCCAGTTTTGTCCTCCGGACACGGAAGAAGAGGACTGGCAGGGCGATCTGAATGAGATTCGTGAACGGTTGGTCGAAAGTTGTCGCCACGTCGATTCAACGAGCACCGACAAAGTCCTGGAGGAAGAACAGGCAGCCGCGAAATTAGGAGACTGACGGTGACTGCACTCCTGGACGACGCCTTCGAAGGGCCACAAAATCATTTGAACCCAACAGCGAGCAGACCATGCCTCAGGGAAAATTGATTCTGATTACGGGAACCAGTCGCGGCCTGGGACATGCGATGGCTGCTGGCATGATCCAGCAGGGACATCGGATTGTCGGTTGTTCCCGGGCCACCGCTGACGTGCGCCGCGTGAGCGATGAATTTCCGGCACCCCATCGTTTTGACGAGGTGGATGTCAGCCAGGATGAACAGGTCGGCCAGTGGTCGAAGTCGGTACTCGCAGAATGTGGTGTTCCTGATTTATTGATTAACAATGCGGCGCTGGTCAATGCAAACAACGATCTGTGGAAAGTCCCGCCGGAGGAGTTTTCGCAAGTGATCGATGTCAATATCAAAGGGATT
>CAUZBP010000192.1:0-4890 GCA_963578105.1 Planctomycetota bacterium | reverse complement strand
GTCGAGCCGGACCGCAATCCCCTTGTACGACAAATTCGTGCCGTCATCACCGGCTTCATAGGTGTTGATCAAGCTCGGACCATAGTCCATCGTCACCCAGGGTTCCATCTCACGAGGTGGGGGACCCTGGGTATCACCGCCGGGCACCTCCGCCAGGTAACGCTCATCGACAGGGTGGTACTCGCCCGGATTGTGATCCTTGAGGTAAGCCTCCCGCACGTAGTGGATCACATCGTATTTTTGTTGTGGAACCATCCAGCGCTGGGCCACCATCAACCCGAAACCACGGGTCAATGTCTGGTACATGGTGTAGGGATCGGCGCCGTTTTTAAATTTCCCAGCGGTAAACCGAAGCGAGGTCGGCAGACTTCCGATGCGATCCTGCGTACCGTGACAGTTAACGCACAGACGGTTGTAAATTATCTCGCCGCGCTGAAAGCTGTCATCATCCAACCCGGCGATCATGCCCGCATGATCCACCCGTTGTTCATATTCGGGCAGGGGAATCGCCGCGTACAGCGTGGGCGGCGGCTCAAGCTCCCGCGCGCGGGCCAGCCCTTGGCGGGCAATTTCACTCACATAACGCGCCAGGTCCAGGAACTGCTGACGGCTGGCCAGTTGGTTGATTTGGCCGACCGGCATTATGGATCGCGAACTGATCGCCAACTCTTCGATCTCCCCGCTCGCGATCGTAATCAATCTTGCCGGCCGCGAAGGATCCCGGATGGTCACCCCTGCGGCGTTCCGTTCAACCAGCAAACCGGTCACACTCTGACCGTCGACCGTGTGGACCACGATCGACTCGAAACCCTTACGGATTTCCAGCGAAGGACGCAGAATGGCGTTGACGATCTACACATCGGTCAGATCAGACCGCTCGACCAGCTTCGGTCCCAGAAAATTTTCGGCGCTGATCGAGTGACATTTTCGGCACGCTGTGTATTCCTGATAGAACAGGACCGCTCCCCGGACGGCGTCCCCTTCCAGCCGCATGGATGCGACCAGTTCCCCCGGATCTTCGGCAAGCAGCCGCTGTTCCAGGCGTTGTGCCGCGGCAGACAGAGAAAAGCAGGCGTGGCAGACGATCAGCAAACCAAACGCGCGAGTCACAAATTTCACCGCCTCTGCAAATCGCGTGGGACCGCTCGTTGATCATTGCCACTAGTTTGCCAGCAAAATGTAGTCCGCCCATTCCAGGTCCGTGTTGAAGGTAAGCACACCGTCCCGGAAATCCCAACCTTTCAACTGCCGTTGCTGCTGGACCGAACGGATGCTCCGGGGCGCGTCCTGCAAACGGACACGCACCTTCAGATCTTCCAGAGGTTGGTTGTCCCAGTTCACCAGGGTCACCAAGGTCCCTGCGTCATTATCGATGACCAGACCTTCGACGAAATTATTCGAACACTCGATCTCCCGATTCAGCTGGACAGCATCCACACCCAGGCGCACCAGGCGGGTCGCCCCGGCGCTAAATTCCGTCGGATTGTAAACCATCTTACGGCCGCCACGGGCGAACGGAACTTTGCGCAAACCACTTTTGATGTAGCTCGAACCTGCCAGTGTGCCAACGGCATAAACCGTACCCCGCCCGTGCTGGCGTCTGGTAACGGCCGCGCTTCCATCGGCCCAGGTTCCCATGACCGAGGCGCCGTCGGTCACCAGCACCTGCTTGATACCAATGGCTGGAATCCGGTTTCCATCATCCAGGGCAATCGTGCCAATCGGTTCGACCAGCGGCATCTCCAGGTACGGACGCAAAATGTAAACATTCTTTTCGATCGAACTGCCCTTTAAACCCAACAGCTTCATCATCGGACCGTTCTTTTCACCTTGCTCGTTCAGGTGGCCCATCCCGGCGGTCGCGTACAGCACACCACCGCTCTGAACCCATCGATCCAATACCGGAACGGCCCGCTGGTCAATCCATTCGCCTGCAAAGTAGACGACGTCATAATCCTTCAGGTATCCATCAACAATGTCGTCTTCGGTCACCAGGCTGAGATTGCATTGGGCGTGCTTCAGGGCCACGTACAGCATCTGCTGATCTTTGCGGCACAACGTCTGCTTGTTGTACGTCGTTTCGCCGGCCGCGTTGCGGCACTGGCTCATGAACGGGTCGTCGGCCACGTTAAATGTATATTCCTTTTCGTTGTCGTCGGTTGCCCGGCTCAAGATGAGGGCCACCCGGTCAGAACGCAGCTTGCCGTTCACCTGGAACGGCTCGGCTTCGGCCGAATCATAGATCGACTCGTGCAGCACTCGAAAACTGTCTGTGTAACCCCAGGAAACGTAGTTCTCGGTGTGATCACCTGCCGGCGCCACGGTGAAGTGGTCAATGTGCCGCGCACCCGCTCCGATGCAGTAAACCATGTTCCGTCTCAGATATTCAGGAATCTGTCCCGGTGAATGCGGCATCACGTACATGTGAATCAATTGATCGTTGTACTTGGTAGCACAGTGCATCATGCCAAACATCCAAGAGAGGGTTTGTGGGAGCTGAGGGACACTGAACAGGTAGTCCTCGGTCCAGAACATTGTCAGCCCGTCTGCCCCTTTCTTGAAGGCATCAATCCACATGGACTGATGCCCGTAGTACTGTGGCAGGGGATAATGCGGACTGTAATTGATGCCGGTCTCCACCTGCGGACCGATCAGTCGCCTGGCAAGTGTCGTCATTTCCCGGGCATTTTCGTAACTGATGGATGTTTCATCACCAAAGCTCAGCATCTTAAATCTCTTCTTATCCTGCAGACTCGCCGCGAAGCTTTTCACCTCGTCCGGGTTGTGAGCGTGCGTATGATAACCGTCGACCTGCGCGTGATCGTACCGGTCAGGAAGATTCGTATTGAACCCCAGGGCATCCTTCAGTTCCGGAATTGTGACCGCTCCAAAATAAAGCAACTCCCGTGGCTTGCGTCCGCTATTGGCGGTGCGCCACTCCGTCTTCGCCAGTTTGACAATCTTGTCGATGTACTCACGCGCGGTATTCACGCGGCTTCCTTTGTTCCAGGTGATATCAACAGGAATAACGATGACGCCATTGGCACCTCCGATGCGCATATCACCACAGAGATCCTTGCCATCCTTGTCGCACGAGACCTGCAGTTCGAAACCGGAAGCACCCGGCAGTGAGATTTCCAACTGCTCATCGTGCATCAGCACCAGCCAGGGCGCGATATTGAACCACTGGCTCCATTGACCCGGAGCCACCTTTCCCTCCGGGATCATGCGATTGGCGAAACCACTGTAACCAACCGGTTGATAATGGCCCATCTTTTTGGAGATCGACATCTGGGCCGGCTGGCGAGTACGGTTTTTAAATCGGACGTACAGTTCGCTGGCCGCCATCGCCTGCATCGTAAAGATCGCCTTGGGAGGACCGGTTCCCGCATCGGTGAGGTCGGTCGTCAGGGCAACCAAGTCGACCATGGGGTCACCTGCGGGCTTTTCCATTTCCACCGTGACCAGTCTCACTTCTGCAGGGCCTGCCTTCAGTTTCGCAAAAACGTCGGCAGGAGCTTCCGCAGCGTCGTGATCGACACCCCACGACCACCACAGTTGATCGGACTTCGTATTAAAGCTGTAGATCCGGAGATTCTTTTTTTTGCCGTACAGTTCCGAATAAACCACCCTGCCCTTTTGATGCACTTCGATACGATGGGTGAAATTAAAATACGGCGGTGACTGATACCGACTCCAAACCCGGTAGGTGCCGTCCACCGGAATCGTGATCGACTGCACCGCGACGCTGCCGACACTGTCTGCCGGGGCTCCCAACAAGCCGCCGTGCGAGCTCCACGCACCGCCGTAGGTGTGACTGGCCCAACTGTTCTCCTGGTGCGTCACCGCCCACCCCTTGTCATCCAATGGCCGGAACTGTTCGCCTTCTGCAATCACAAACTCGGCAGCCTGGATGAAAGACGGCACCAATGCCAAAACCATGATAAGTAAGAAACGATGAAATTTCATAACGCACTCCGGATATTGTCTGGTAGGAATTGTCGGGCGGATCGGCACGAAACCCTGCTCGGCATCGCACAAGAATGCCCAGGGTAGTGTTCCAACGGAAATCATAACACCGTTCATGCCAACACATCAGGGGTGCCGGTTGAGGTCACGGATCCCAGCAGGTGCCGCTTGGCAGTAGTGTTGTCAGAGTTTGCCCTTACGTTCTTCATTTCAAGTCAGCATACACCTGATGACCACGGGACAAACCTTAAGGCGTCAACTTTCACAACATGCATTGACAACAACAGACTAGGTTCGCCCGACACCGTGCTGGCTCCCGGGCACACCCGGTCGTCACGTCGACCGTGGTTCAGAGCGTGTTGTCTGCCTGACGCGCTCGCTGCCAGCTGCCTCTAGCCACCTGGTACCGTTAACGCTTCACCGTTGCTCGCGGGACGAATCTTCAGCAGAAACGGTACCGCTCTTTCCGCCCACTGTTGCGGCTCCGGATAGGACCGCGCACTCTCCCCAAAACAACTGGTCAACATGCGTGTGTGAATCACGCCAGGATTGAGGGACACAGCCGCCATCCCTTCGGGCAGCTCATCCGCAAAGGCACGGGTCAAACCTTCCACGGCCCACTTCGTAGCGCAGTACGGCGCAACCTCTGGAGACGTCGATCGCCCCCAACCCGAACTGAAATTGACAATGGTTCCCGTGCCACGGGAAATCATGGCCGGAACGAAATGTCGAATCACGTGATAAATCCCTTTGATATTGACATCGATCACTTGCGAAAACTCCTCCGGCGGGACCTTCCACAGATCGTTGTTTGCATTGACCAGCGCCGCATTGTTAATCAATAAATCAGGAACACCACATTCTGCGAGTACCGACTTCGACCACTGGCCGACCTGTTCATCCTGGCTGACATCCACCTCG
>CAUZBP010000191.1:0-4911 GCA_963578105.1 Planctomycetota bacterium | reverse complement strand
CGGCGTTGTAACTGCAGACGACGTGACTGCCCGGACTCACAATTTGTTTCTGGCCAGCAACGGAAATCTCAAGTGGCGTGGCAAAAGAGAAGGTTTGTGACTCTGCGAATGGCCGGTCCGTTTGCCAAATTGTTGTACCCGTGTTTCGATCAAGGGCAACAATGAAGGCATTGTCACCACCATCACAATTAAAGATGAGCTGTTCGCCCGATAAAATCGGTGATCCACCATTTCCGTGGACAGGGTCAAATTCCAACGACTGGTTCCGCCAAACAACGCTGCCATTTAGGTCAAGTGCTGCCGTACCCATGGTGCCAAAATGGACGTAAATTCGATCTCCACTGGCAATCGGCGTTGGACTGGCATGACTGTTCTTGGTGTGGGACCTGCTGCGCGTGCCGACTGGAACGTGAAACACTTCCGCATCCCACACGATCTCTCCAGAGGATGGGTCGAGACAGAGAGTTCGCAGCGACTGCTCTGGCGACTCTTGCTGTTCGGGCGTCGCTACGGCAGTTGTCAGAAAAAGTTGTCCCCGGTAGATAATTGGTGATGACCAGCCCTTGCCAGGAATTTTCGTCTTCCAGACAACGTTGGACGTGTTATCCCAATGGACTGGCAATCGTTGAGAGTCGGCATGCCCTGTCCCGTCCGGCCCGCGAAATTCTGGCCAGTCGGCGGCCTGACTGTGTGTGAGGGTTAACCAGCACGACAGCAGCGCCGCGAAGACAGTCATCACCATCCTGGTGCGTCGGCCTGGAAGCGGCAGCAGGGTCCGAACGGTTGAAGTGCGGCAATTCTGGGTTCGCTTTGGTGATCCGATGGTCATTTTCCCTCCGGTGGTCGCTGGCACTTGGACTTGTCAAACCCAGGAAGTCGGATGTTGCTTATCCCCCCGCCCTTCTAGGTAGTGTATCGTTGAACTTCCTGGCGGAAAAGGCAAGCAAGGTGTGGTGTTCTGGTAGGCGCCTAGGATGACAATCTCCCAACCAGGAAATAGAATAAGGAGGTTAGTCGACATTTCCTCCAAAAACCTCCCTTATGACGGTCAACTCTTCTTTCAAACCCATCATGCAAGGCAGTTCTTTTCCTTTGATTTTGGCCGCAACATCGCTTTTGCTGGCCGAGCAACCGGGCGCAGCGGAACCACCAAAGTGGAGTCTGGTCGAGATTCCTGCCGCCTGGAAAACAATCGAGAATAAGTCCGGCGCCGAAGACGGCTTTCGGGAATGGTATCGGTGTGTGGTGAAGATTCCGACAGCATGGCGTGGTCAAAAACTCAAGCTGTTTTACGAGGCCGTCGACGACGCCCGAGAGGTGTTTTTCAACGGTCAGCCGGTTCCGGACCCGACTATCAACTGACGACTGGGCAACGCGTCGCCTTTCTGCTGCCAGTCCACACAGACAAACTGGTTGGTTAACAAGCCATCCGATTCCTTTTTCTCTCGTATCAGCTCGCCGGCGTCATCATGCCGGTGTTCATGGTTCGGGCCAAGGCAAGTCGCTGATCGGCAGGAGATTGGGCATTTGTCCGATTCCACCGGTGGGCATGTCTGAACACCGCTGGTCAACTACGCAGCTGTCAGATTGGGCGATGTCGCAGCTGCCGATTCGCGTGCGCCATCGTGAAGCCGACCGGAACTACCAGCGGCGTGTCTTGAACGTGCACCAGCCTCTGGCTGCTGGATCTAGCGAACTCGACATTCGGGTCAAAGCCAACAGGAAAGAATGACTGGGAATCGATCCCTGCCGTGAAGGTCGTGCCAGCGGCACTACCAGGAAGGTTTCCTTGGGACCACTCCACGACTCCGTTGCCTGCCAGGTTGATCGTGGCATTGCCACCACCGAAGTTGAGGGTGCCGGTCAGGTCAAAGCGATCAGCGATCGAGAGCGTCCCGCCGGTCAGGTCGTACTGGCTGCCGGGGTGCACCGTGATAGCGTCCAACGGGAAGTCACCGCCGCTCTGGGTGAGCCGGCCCGTGCTGTCGTCGCTCGAGCGGCCCACGGCCACGTCGCCGGTTACGTCCAGAACGCCACCGCCAATAGTGAGTATGCCTTCGGAATTAGGTGCGCTAGCGACCGCCGCGCTACCGCTCACCGTGAGTGTCCCACCAACCAGTTCTGCGGCACCAATCGCGTTTTGACTGCTTGCCACGGAAAGTACGCTTCCCAAAGTCGTGGTGCCAGTCGATTGTCGAAATACGCTTTCCGAGAAGGTGGAGAAGCCGATGCCTGCCGATCTCACTGACATCGATCCTGCAATCGAAAGCCCGCCGCGGTCCATGTTCAGCGTGCCGCGGGGATTCGAACCACCGGAAAGGGCACGCCCGATGTGTACGCTCCCATTCACATTGGTCATGCCACCGGTCCGAGTGAATGTCACGTCGCTGTCGGTCTGATCAGCAATTATGAGCGATCCTACATTTCGAAGCTCACCGCCAAAGACGCATCAGTCGAGTGCGAAAAGCTGGCGTAAATTCCTAATAGATTCGCGTCGACCGTCGGACCGTTTCGAGCCGCTAACGCCGCTCGCGGAAGCCGGGGTGACACATTACGGGTGCCGTCGACTATAGGTTTTTGCGATGTAAATCTATTCGCATTCCATAGTTTGAAGTCCTGCACGTCGGTTACACTGTCACCATTAAAATCGCCGCTGGACCAGCCGGTGTTCCGTTGGAATTTGTTCTCGTTCCAGATACCAAAATCGATCCCGTCAACCGCTCGGTCCAAATTAGCATCCCCATAGAGCGTGTCAATTCTATTCAAAACCAATTCATCGACGTCCTGCTTGTTGATAAGGCCATCCGCAATGAGGTCGAATCGCGGATCCGTCTGCGGGACTGTTCTACGCAGCTGGGCAGAGAGCAAAAAATAGATTCGGTTGGGTTTTAGCCCGCCACCCATAGGAAGGCGGACGAGACCGACTGCCCCATTCATCGTTGCCTGTGGCAGATGATCATTGCCATGTTCGCTCCTGGTCAAAACAGACTCATTCGTCCTCGTCTTGCTTCACCAGTTTCAACTCTTCTTCAAAGATAGGCATTACCCGGTGTTTGGCCAAGTATACCTCGTTTGCACTGACATCTTGGAGTGCAGTTACTTCCTTGGCTCCAAGTCCCTTTATGCAATGCGCGCAAAAGATCTGAAATTGTTTGGGCTTTACCTTGGTTTTGACGCGGGCCAACACAATGGCCAGCAGGTGCTTTTCCTCTTCTTTGTCCCATATCGCATCCGAGTCATTTGCCTTGTCGGGTAAACGTTGTATTTCCGTGTCAGAAACATCTTTTTTGGGTTCCGATTTCCTGAACAGGTTGGCGGCTTGCTGCTTGGTGATCAGGCACAGCCAATTACGAAATTTTCCTTTGCCGGGATCATACTCAAAATTCCGGATGTTCTTGGAAACCTTAATAAACGTGTTTTGCACAACCTTCTGGGCATCAGCGTGACTCTACCCGGCTTTAAGTGCCACACTATGGACCAATTTTCAGTAGATTTTGAAAAACTCATCCCACGCAGCCTGATCTGTCTGCGTCATCCGCAGCTTTTTCAGAATGGTCTTCCCTGTCCCAGGAGCATCCATATGCCCGTATAGGACTCTTAATTATCCAAATCGTCCAGTTTGGCATTTCAAAATAACGGACTACACCAATAAAAATCCACCAAACACCTGTTTTTGGGAGGTTGTCAGCCGAGACAGTATTTTCTCGAAAATAGATTCGATCAATTGAAAGAAATCACGGGAGTCCTGAGTACTATCCATTGAATCAGAAAAATTGCTGAGAAAAAAAAGGAACGATCATGAAGACAATGAACAAACCAACCAATTGGATCAAAAAACTTACCCTGACCGGGTGCATTCTTCTAGTATGTGTAATCGCTATCAGTAACTGCTGGATTGTCGTTGTTAAACGTGAAGTTCCCGGGGTCCTTCACGAAGTGCAACAGATGCGTGTGCGAACGGCTGAACGCCTACACACAGTTCACGCCAAATGTGTAATACCAGATCACCTAGCTGCGACAGGTCAGCCCGACCTCGTTTTGGGCAATTAGTTTTAACTCTGCGGCGAACTCATCTCCGCTTGCCAGCCAAACGTTCCGGATGGCTTGAGTACGTTGCTCACCGCCGCCATCCAATTCCGGGACCAACCCAGGTATTCATCCTGTGAGCGCTGGTCTTGGTAAACGTCGTATTCATAACCGATGTTGAAGGGTGGGTCCGCAAAAACGAGGTCGACACTGGCTGGCTTGACCTTCGCGAGTTGTTGGATGCAGTCGCCTTGATAGACCTTGTTGGCAGAGAGCGTCACGGTTAAAAGCTCCTATGTCCAAATGAGTGACGGGCCTACAGTCAATCACATTACCGTCTGCCAAGAATTTGTGGGGCTCCTTGATAGGGTCTGACCGAACAAAGTATACGCAAGGTCCTGTCAACCTGTGACCCGTCGGTCAGGGATTTTTACATCGAGCACAGCCCGGAGACAGGTGATCAAGCACCCGACTTGGTGTGTAGACGCTCGATGGTGGCGTTGGTTTCAGTCGCCACGCCGGTGCACAACGCACCCGTGTCTGCCGAGGTACAGATAAACCTGGTGCCGGCCCGCTGTGCGTGAAACACAGCTTCACCGCCAACCATCGTGGCCAGCAATTTTCCATGACTGTCACACGCTGCTCGGATGCGACTGACCGCGTCGACAAATGGTGGGTAGGACCACAATTCAGCAGTATGCTCTCGCCACCCGCAATCAAAACTCAGGTCGGCCGGTCCAAGCAAGACGCCACTCACACCCTCGACGGCGACGATATCTTCTACGTTTTCCAATCCGCCACGGGATTCGATCTGAGGTAGCAGCAGAACGTGTTCGTTAATCTGATCGATGTATTGATCATACATGTTGGCTCGAATGCTTCCCG
>CAUZBP010000190.1:0-4936 GCA_963578105.1 Planctomycetota bacterium | reverse complement strand
TCGGGTTGCCAGGGATGCGTGACCCAGTTGGGATATTGGCCCCCGTCGGGCGTCCCCGGGCATCCGCTCATGGTGACGACGGTCTCAACTCCCAGATCGTGGGCAAGCTGAATTGTTTTCCGCAATTCGTCCTGACATTTTTCGCGGCGCTGGTCATGCGGATCAAGCGGATTGCCGTTACAGTTGAGAGCGCTGAGGGTCAGATTTCGACTGGTGATCGCATCCATGAACCCCGTACGTGCCTCTTGACTGCTAATCAGTTCCTGTAAATTGCAGTGAGGTGTGTTGGAAAATCCGCCGGTAGCGACTTCCACGGCCTCGATGCCCCGGGCGGCGACCCAGTCGAGTGCCGCGGTGAAATCCAAGTCAGGCAGTCCATCTGTGAATAGTCCGATTAGCATGGTGGACCCTTGGGATGAGTAGGTTTGCAGAAATAGAAAAATGTTCGTTGACGCAAAGGGGCATTTGATGTTCCCAGGTAAGGAACGTCAATCGAAACCGCGGAGGGTGTCGTCACGGTGACTATCGCCTCTCAAAATTCCTGCAGCAGTTACGGCGTCGATGATTCTTGCTGCCATCAATCCGGCAGCCCGGTGCCGTCAACCGTGGAAGAAGGCGAGTCTGTCAACGGTCGGTGGCTCTCGCAGACGTTTCTTCACGGCAGTCATGGACCCCTTTAATAGTAAAGTCTTTGTAACTGATCGCGCTGCTCAACATATTCTGCGCGTAGCTTTTGTGTCAGTGGGTCATTGCTCGCCTCGGCGGCGGCCACGTCCCACCACACTTCGGAAGACGGGCAGTAACGTCTTGGTTCCACGTCGGCGACGATGACGCAAGTTCCGGACTCCTTGCGGGCTGCGCGGAGCGCTTGTTGCACTTGATCGGGCGTGGACACGTTCCAGGTTTTTGCGCCCATGCTTTCCGCGTTTTTGGCAAAATCAATGGCCACGTATTCGCCTTCCAGGCGGTTCGTCTTGTTGTCACGGTGACGGAATTCGTTGCCGAAGCTGTGTCCGGCACGGCCATTTTGCAAGTTGTGAATCGATTGGAAACCATGGTTTTGCGAAATGATGACGGTCAGTTTTAGTTGTTCCTGAGTGGCAGTGATCAATTCGGTCGGTTGTAGGATGTACGTCCCGTCTCCGACAAAGACAAAGACCTCGCCTTCGGTCTGAGCCAATCGCACACCCAGACCGGCTGGCAATTCATACCCCATGCAGGAGAATCCGAATTCTAAATGGCAAAATCGGCCTGCGCTGGCATCCCACAGTTGCAGGAGGTCACCGGGAGGGGTTCCGGCGGCGGCTACAATCGTGTCACCCGACTGGGCTTCTGTATTGAGGACACCGATTAATTCGCCTTGGCCCATACCCTGGCCTTGAATTGAGCAGTAGACTTCTGTTTCGAGTTGTTTCTGCCACTGCTGTTTCACGCGACCGATTTCCTGCAGATAGTCCGAGTTAGGTTGAACTCCCGCATTTGTGGCAGCCTGGGTCAAGGCTCGCAAAGCTTCTCTGGCGTCTGCTGTAACCGGCAGAGCGCCCATTTTATAGGCGTCGTGTCCGCAGATATTAATCTGGATGAATTTTACGTCTGGATTCTGAAACAATGTGTTGGAACCGGTTGCAAAGTCAGACATTCGTGTTCCCACACAGATCACAAGATCTGCCCCGGAAGCGATGTTTCCTGAGAGAGCTGCTCCGGTGACTCCATGACCTCCTAACAGTAGACCGGATCCGTTGCGGATCGCACTTTTTCCAGCAAACGTTTCACCCACCGGAATCCCGAACGTTTCCGAGAATGTTTCCAATTCTTCCTGCGCCTCGGAATAGTGGACACCGCCACCAGCCAGGATCATCGGCCGTTTCGCTTCTTTCAAGAGCCCGACCGCTTCCCGAATCCGATCGGCATCAGGTTGTCGACGTTCGATTTTCCACGCGCGACGTTGGAAGAAATGGCCCGGATAGTCGTAGGCATGTGCCTGGATATCCTGTGGTAACGACAACGTCACCGCGCCCGTTTCCGCGGGATCGGTCAAAACACGCATGGCTTCGGGAAGCGCAGTGAGCAATTGTTCGGGCCGTGTCAGCCGGTCAAAAAATCGACTCACCGGACGCAGGCAGTCGTTCACGCTAATGTCGGCAGAAATTGGATGCTCCAACTCCTGAAGTACAACGCCCTGATGGCGAGTGGCATAGTAGTCGGACGGCAGAAGCAGTACAGGAATTCGGTTGACGCTTGCCACTGCTGCGCCAGTGACCATGTTGGTCGCACCTGGTCCAATGGAGGAAGTACAGGCATAAGTTGATCTACGTTTCATCGCCTTGGCGAATCCGACAGCCGTGTGCACCATCGACTGTTCATTACGAGGTTGGTAATAGGGGAGATCCTGGCCGTATTCGTAGATCGCCTGTCCCAACCCGGCCACGTTACCATGACCGAAAATACCGAAAATTCCCGGGATCAGACGTTGCTGCTGACCATCCTGCTCACTGAACTGCAGCTGTAAATACTTGACGAGCGCTTGAGCCATCGTCAGTCGGATCGTGTCTTTTCCGTTGGCTGTCATCGTTTGTTTCCCTCGACTGATATTCTCCGCGGTTCTCAAACTACGGTTGGTGTTTGGCGACTGGTGAGTACAGGCCGGCGATTTTCAATGTGAATCAAGACCATCGATTGCACCACAAACTACTGTTGCCTTAGCCGATCCCGATCGCTCTCAGATATTCGCGTGTTTTTTTTGCGACCGGAAGTGGTTTGTCAAAATCGCAGGGATACATATCCTGTTCAACAACGGCAAAACCACTGTAATCGATTTCCTGCAACACGTCGCGGAAGGCATCGAAATCGACGGCCCCGTTCCAGGGTTCACAGAAGACTCCCTCGCCGACAGCCGGTGCGAACGTGATTCCCTTGGATTCCACGGATTGTTGTTTGTCACGATCCACACTTTTAAGGTGAAGATAGGGGATCCGCTGATGGTGCTTACGCATGAAACTCACAGGGTCACCGCCCCGGTAGGCGTGGTGCCCGGTGTCCAAACAGAATAGTACGTCGGAGGGATCCGTGTCGTTGATCAACCGTTCGATCTGATGTTCGTATTCGACATGTGTTTCCGCATGGGGGTGAAAAACGGTCTGGAGCCCGTACTCTTCTTTCGTGATCCGAGTGACTTCGTTGACTTTGTCCACCAGGCGTTTCCAGGCATCCTCGTCCAGTTCTTTGGACGCCAGCATTTCACCCGTCCAGAGGTTGGAGTACGTATCGTCGATGAGCACGATATAATTACCACCGGTACCCACTACGAGCTTCGCGGCACCGTGTAGCTGGCGCTCAATTTCTGCTGCACAAGTTGGATCTTCGAGATGGGCCATCACGAAGGTTCCGGAGACCTTTAAATTGCGCTTTTGAAGTTCATCCTTCAGCTTACCGACGTCGGTGGGCAGGTACCCATAGGGGCCTAGTTCGGTGTACTCGTAACCCGCCTCGGCAATTTCGTCCAGGAAACGGTCAAAGGGGACCTGCTTGTCGTCTTCGGGAAACCAGACGCCCCAAGAATCGGGTGCGCTGCCAATTTTTACGTCCATGCGGTACCTCAGTCAAGCAGATACAAACACTATTGACGGGAATCAAGGAAGCACCAAACAGAAGAACCTAAAGGGCGATGACCGTCAAGTATCCTCTGGTCGAGCAGGGTCGCACAAAAATTTCTGGGGTTACCTTTGAAGTGCCTGGCAATCAGGTTATTGTGTCAGGGAAGATTGAGGTCGGTCAGAACATGACACGTTAAATATTTCAGCAGCGCAACAGTCTGAAAAAGGGGTGCCGATATGGCAAAATCACAAAACACCGCGGGAGAGCCTGGGTCACACCAATCGGTGGCGACTCGGCCGGGCCGGAGATTAAAAAAACAACTGGCTGGCGATGGGGTGCTCGTCGGAGGAATTTTGGGCGAGTTGTTTCGGCCGATGGTCGTCAAATTGTATGCCCATGCTGGATTCGATTTTATATTTCTCGAATATGAACACACCTTTTTGAATCCGGCGCAACTTGTCGATTCAGTTTTGTGCGCTCGTGATAATGGAGTGCCAGTGATTGCTAAGACTCCGCAGCTTGAACGAGCTGCTGTAGCCAAGTTGATCGATTGCGGGGTGGTGGGAATTCAACTTCCCAGAACGGAATCCCGTGCCGAAGTGGAAACGTTGCTCGACTACATGAAGTTTCCTCCACGGGGAACGCGTGCGGTGATTCCCGGCGTGGGGAACAGTAGTTACGAAATGCCGGACAATTGGGAGGCTTGGATGAAAGATCAGGACGAGGAAACAGTCCTGGTTGTACACATCGAAACGCGGGCCGGTTACGAAAACGCGGAAGAGATTGTTACTACTCCGGGAGTGGATATGGTCTACGTCGGCCCCGGAGATTTTTCGATTGCAATGGGACATCCCGGAGACTACGATCATGGTGATGTCGTCGGTCCCATGCGGGAAATTCTGGCACTCTGCGTCAAACACAACGTGCCTTTCGGGACGACCGCTTCGAACATTCAAGCGGCCAAAGAATGGGTCGAGTCGGGTGCTCGTTTTTTTGAGACAGTGGACGAGATATCCCTTATCTCCGAAGGTGCGGCGACAACCGTCCGCGATTATCGCGAGATCAAGAATTAGCAACTAGTAAAGCCGGGAGACGAATCCGAAGTCGACCGTGGCAGCCGGGCAATTCTCCCGAGGAAACGTGGGGTGTTATCCAAAAGAGGGTGACCGGGGTGAGATTGTTTGCCTGGCATTTGATGAACTGGTTGCGATTTTATTGTTGGTTTCCGGCAAGTGTCATGGCTAGTCCTGATCACGCCGGACAAATCCACAACGGTCGACGGCTTGAGGGTTCACGTACGACTCAGGCAGGAATCCCTGGGCCATGTCGCAAACCGCTTCCA
>CAUZBP010000189.1:0-4999 GCA_963578105.1 Planctomycetota bacterium | reverse complement strand
TGTTGCACCTCGGCTGATGTAACCAAATTTGAGTTTCACGGCCGCAGGCGACCCATGTATCCCTTTGAACCCGATACAAGTTGGAATGTTCAATAACGCCGAGAGGTCTTGTGAAGTTGACGGTTCTGCTTGCCGGGGATTGAATGTATCTTTTCGACCTTGTCGTTCTTACGGACGGGCCGGTGTTCGGACCGTCGTAGCGCATCTTGGGATCGACTCCGGACGGTTGCCAGAAATCAAGTCTTCCTTCAGCGACCTTGCGCCGAATAAACAAACTACCGGCGTCACATTTTCGGCTTGGGGCCATAGTGGACGAAGGAAGGAATTAACGGACCGGCCGTGATTCCTCCATCGATGCTGAGCACCTGGCCGGTGACCCAGTCACTGTCGCTGCTGGCCAGGTAAACCGCTCCGGCCGCCACATCGGCGGGGGTCCCGAAACGTCCGCAGGGTGTGTAGTTCATCCAGGCTTGATGCAGTTCCGAATCCGGGTCGGGTGGCGGGTCGTTGGGAACGGGTACCGCGCCCGGAGCGATGGCGTTGATCTGGATGTTGTATTCGGCCAGATCAAAGGCCGCCCCGCGTGTGAAATTGGCAATGCCCGCCTTGGTCGCTTCGTAGAGACAAGCCCAGTGACTTCCTCCCAGGCCGTGAACCGAAGACATGGTGATGACTTTTCCGGCTCGTTGCTGAAGCATCGGTTCGGCACCGTGCCTGACGGTCAAGTATGTACCGATCAAATTGACGCGGATCAATTTTTCGAAGTCTTCGAGTGACGTCTGCATCAATGGTTTGCAAATTCCCAGGCCGGCATTGGCCACGAGAATATCCAGCCTCCCGAAAGTGTCCAGCGCCTGTTGGACCATCGACTTGACTTCCGATTCTTGACTGATGTCTGCCTGGCACAGCAGGGCCCGTCTGCCGTAGGATTCCACGGTCGAAGCTGTTTCTTCCGCTGCGGACCGTTTCGAATGATAGGCCACCACGCAATCGGCTCCCTGCTGGGCAAAGGCCTGGCAGATACCTCCTCCCAGGCCTCCGGATGCGCCCGTCACCAAAGCGATCTTATTTTCAAGCCGCATGATTTCTCCTCTGAATAGCAACCAATTTCGATCGTGTGTGGATTATTGGAACAAAAAATTTGCGAGGGGTCCATGGTCGGCCGGTGGTAAGGGGGCAGTGAGGCCGTCGGTCATCTTTGAAAATCCACGGGGTGGTGAACCCCACGTTACCGGTCTGTATCAGAAAATCCTGAAAAATAACCAGCGAGCTGAATCAGAGGACGCAGAATGGCTCGAGTCCGGGCAGGCAAACTTTGCTATACTTCGTGAACAATGGATGGAATGAACCTACCTGTCGAACAGCTCGTGCGCCTGGTGCGAGATATTCTACTGACCCTGGAGGTGCGCAGCGTTGATGCTGAAATCGTCGCCGACAACCTGGTCGAAGCGGAATTGCTCGGCTATGGCACGCACGGTGTCGTTCGGTTGCCACGTTACGTGCGCGAAATCCAACAGGGACAGATCAATCTTTCGGCAGAGATCCGCCTGGCCCGAGATTTGCCGGCAAGCGTGCTCATCGATGGTGATTGGGGATTTGGGCAGGTGATTGCGAACATGGCCGTGGATCTGTTGGTGGAAAGAGCCAGGCAGCAGGGTGTTGCCAGTGCTGGTGTTTTTCATGCAAACGACGTCGCTCGCCTGGGAGCTTACACCACCCGCATTGCTGAGCATGGCATGTTGGGCTTGATGACGGTCAATGACGGTGGAGGATCCCCGCATGTTGCACCTTGGGGAGGCATTGCGCCATTGTTCAGTACCAATCCACTATCGTTTGCTGCGCCCCGGGATGGAAGGCCGCCGGTCTGTGTTGACATGTCCACCAGCATTTGTGCAGCGAGTCGAATTTTATTGGCCCTCAAGGAGGACGCGCCCGTGCCGCCGGGGCTGATCCTGGACGCCGCGGGGCGGCCGTCGATCAATCCTGGTGATTTGTTCGCTTCTCCGCCCGGATCTCTGCTGCCAGTTGGTGCTCCAGGGGCGGGTCACAAGGGGTTTGCGCTGAGCTTGATCGTTGATATTCTCTCCGGCGCGTTGACAGGTGCCGGGTGTAGTGGTGCCGATGCCCGCGAGACCCAGGGACTTTATTTCCATGTGATCCATCTTGACGCTTTTGTGGGGCGAGATGTTTTCAACAGACGCCTGGAGGAATTGCTCCAGCGGGTTCAAGAGAATCCCAGGGCCGACGGGGTGGAGGAAATCCGAATTCCCGGCGAACGCGCGATGTTGAAACGCAGCGAGCGTCAGCAGAGAGGGGTAACGTTGATACCGGCCGTGTGGGAGGAAATCCAGATGGTGGCGAAAACATTGGGGGTGACGATATAAGCGTTGGAATTCGGCAGAGAAAACGTCCTGATACTCCGTGGACTGGCCGTCATTCCCACAAAGAAGTTCAAGTCGGATCGCACCGGCGGACAATAGGATGGTGAACCATGTTTCCTCTTAACAACGTCGCGCGTCAGTTGACACTTCGACCAGCCTTTGCTGTGTCGGTCGCCGCCGCTGGACCCTGGACCCTACCGGCCAAAATTGCATCAAACCAATTGAATAACTTTGTTGAATGATCTGTTGCTATGACAACCGACCGTAACTTCTACCGTAATCCGAGCCGAGTTTATCCCGTCATTGAACGGACTCAGGGGGTTTACGTTTATGACGAACAAGGACGGGAATTCATCGACTTCGGGTCCGGAATCGGTGTGACCAGTATTGGTGCCGGTGTGGAACAAGTCATTGACAAGATGACTGCGCAACTCCAGCAGACGACGTTCGTGTTTAACGGGTATTTTACAAGTCGGCCGCGTATTGAACTGTCGCAAAAACTCTTGCAGCTTTGTCCGCCAGGCATAAGTCGTGTGATCTTTTCAAGCAGTGGTTCGGAAGCGAACGAGGTCGCTATCAAGATCGCGCGACAGTATCATCGAGAGTCGGGACAGGAAAAGAAATACAAGGTCATTTCCCGTCGGCAGTCTTATCACGGCAACACATGTGGCAGCCTTTCGGTGTCGGACCGGCCCTCCTGGCAGCAGCATTTTGAACCGTACCTGCACAGCTTTCCCAAGATCTCGCCTCCCTATTGCTACCGCTGTCCCCTGCAGTTGGAATATCCCACTTGTGAAATGGGGTGCGCCCGTGAATTAGAGGATGTTATTTTGGCCGAAGGGCCGGAATCGGTATCGGCTTTTATTGCCGAACCAATTCTCGGGACCACCGTGGCTGGTGTGACAGCCCCCGACGAGTACTATCCGTTGATTCGTTCGATTTGCGATAAGTACAACGTGCTGTTCATCGCCGATGAAGTCATCACCGGTTTAGGACGTACGGGTGCCAATTTCGGCCTGGACCATTGGGGAGTAGCACCCGACCTGATCACCGTCGCCAAAGGACTGGCAGCCGGTTATGCCCCACTGGCAGCGACCCTGGTCAGCGAAATAATCTGTACTGTCATTACCGAGGGCAGTCAGGCGCACTCGCAAGGATTTACTTATTCGGGAAACCCGCTCTCCTGCGCGGCGGGTTTGGCGGTGCTGGATTACATCCGCGAAAATGATCTGGTGGAGCAGGCGCGTGTGAAAGGAGACTATCTGGCAAAGCGGCTGGAAATATTGAGCCAGATTGATATCGTGGGGGATCTCCGCGGCAAGGGCATGTTCCGTGGTATTGAATTCGTGTCCGACTGCCAGACCAGAGAGCCGTTTCCTGCCTCGGTCGGTCTGACGCAACGCATTGTCGATCGTGCCTACGAGAAAGGTTTGATTCTGATTGGTGGCATGCCTGGTTGCGCCGACGGGGTTTCCGGTGATCAGCTGCAACTTTCACCAGCGTTGGTCATGACTGAAGCGGAGATTGATCAGGCCGTGGAACGATTACGGCAGTCGATCGAAGAGGTCCGCAACGAGTTGATCCAACAGGGAATCCATTCGCCTGGCAATAAGAGGTAGCCCACTTAGTTTGGGGCGAATTTTTCGTTGAAATCTTTGTTTCCGTGGTTCTGATCTCACGGCCCATCCCTTTGGCCTCCACTCTGCGGGTGGTATGAACCGGGTGTGGGCAGGCCGGGTTCCGGCAGGTGATAGATGGTGTTCCGTAATTCTCGTTCGAGGATTTTCGCCGCCACAACATTGGCACGCGCATTCCAGTGATAATCGTCGCGAAAATAGTATGCTTCCCAAGGAGTCTGACTGGTCGGCAGAGCACGCAGCATCCGTGGTAGGAGATCGATAACCTGAAAACCCTGCGCGGCACCCAGTTCCGCTAGTCGGGCGTGGAGGGGACCTTCTCCGGATTGATGGTGGCGTAGAAAATCCTGTTGTGCGGGAATCAGAAACACGACCACTTGTTTGCCATCCGCTGCAGCGACCAGCAACTCCAGGCTGTGTCGCAGCCAGAGAAATTGTTGTTCGCTGAATTCATGGAAAAATGACTGGACCAGACCCTTCTCGTTTCGCAGGGGACGGGCGTAAGGGTCAAATGTATCGGCCCTCAAGTGCAAATACCCATGTGCCAGGGCATTGTAGCCATAGGAATGACTCCGCAGGATTTGTTTTACTTTTCCTTCTCGATGGTCAAAGCGCATCAGGTTGGGATATTGACCCAGAAGGTAGGGACGGTAGGGGTACCAAACGGCGTGCCGTGCCTGCTCGTAATCGAGATCGATGAAGTCGTTAATCGGCAGGAGGCCGATCAGCACGTGATCGTGTGTGTAGCGTTTTCCCAACTCCCGATAGACCAGGTAGGATTGGTAGGGTCCAAAATGCCCCATCGCAAAATTTAAATGTTCCAAGCCTGTGGAGTTCTCCAGGAGGTTTGTCAGACGTTTTTCCGTCGGAAGGTTCCATCCTTCGACGAAGGAATCACCCAACACAATAACTCGACGAGAAGCGGCCACTTCGACCCGCTCGCGGTCGCGAGCCCCTACTGAGTTCGTGCGATAGTCGATC
>CAUZBP010000188.1:0-5011 GCA_963578105.1 Planctomycetota bacterium | reverse complement strand
AATGCTAAATGGATCTACGACACCGCGGTTGAGATGAAGATTCCCTTCATGGCCGGTTCTTCGTTGCCCGTTTTTCGGCGCGACCCGCCCCTGTGGCTACCGCTGGGATGCGAGGTCGAGGAAGCCATGGTGATTGGATTTAGCGGACTCGAATCGTACGGGTTTCACACCATGGAAGCGTTGCAGTGTCAACTGGAGCGTCGTCGGGGTGGAGAAACGGGTGTCAAGGCTGTGCAGACGTTGACCGGCGCAGAGGTTTGGAAAGCCGAGAAAGAAGGCCGCTGGTCCCGCGAGCTTTACGATGCCATCACGGCCACGTTTCCGGAGGGTAGTCGTGGTTCCCCGGAGAGCAAACTGGGAACAGGAGAGTTCGTTCTGATCGAATACTGTGATGGGACCAAGGCTACCCTCGCCAACCTGGAGGATCACGCCAAGTGGGGAGTGGGTGCCAAGTTGAAGGGCCAATCACGGCCCCTGGCCACCTGGTACCACGGTTTGTACCGCACGGGGTGGCCCGTGTTTGCCAACCAGTTAAGGGCGATTGAAAAGATGATTCAAACGGGGCGCCCTTCCTACCCGGTGGAACGGACCCTGTTGACGACCGGTATTATCGATGCTGCCATGACCAGTCGCTTCGAGTTTCACCGACGCCAGGAGACTTCACACCTGGAAGCGGTACACTACGAACCCGGAGACTACCCGTTTGAAAACGATGCTGCTGCGGATGGCTAGTGCATGGTTCTCTGTGTCGCCCCTTGGTGATGGTGAAGCGGGTGGCGCGCAGGGTTGCAGCGGACTGGATGAGAAGAACCCTGTTATTGGAGGGACCATGTTCTACCCTGGTGTTGCTGAAGTTCGCCCTCGAATGAAGACATTCGCATGCACAATCTTGTTGCTTGTGGCCGGTAATTTGTCAGGGCTGGCCCAATCACCAGGACGTGCACCGCTAAAAGTCGGCGTTGTGGGATTGGTGCACGATCACGTGCATGGCATCCTGAGCCGGCACGGTGGGGGAGATGTCGAAATTGTCGGCATCACCGAGCCCAACCAGAAGTTGGCCGAACGCTATGCAAAGCAACATGGTTTCAAGATGGATCTGGTTTTTGACTCGATCGAGGAAATGCTGGAAACCGCCAGGCCGGAAGTGGTTAGTGACTACAGCCCCATTTACCACCATTTAAAGACAGTCGAGGTTTGTGCTCCGCGGGGCATTCACGTCATGGTTGAAAAGCCACTGGCCGTCAGCCTGGAGCACGCCCGGAAAATACAAACGCTGGCACGCCGTCATCGGATTCACGTGCTCACGAATTACGAAACGACCTGGTACGGAAGTCATCACCGGGCAAAGCGTTTACTGGCGGACGAACCAAGCTTTGGGCCAATCCGTAAGATTGTCGTCCATGATGGTCACTCCGGGCCGGTTGAAATCGGCTGTAGTAAAGAATTTATCGAGTGGTTAACCGATCCACATTTGAACGGCGCAGGAGCGCTGACTGATTTTGGCTGCTATGGCGCCAATCTATCGACGTGGTTGATGAACGGCGAAAAACCGCGAACGGTGACCGCCGTGCTACAGCAGATAAAACCCGACGTCTACCCGCATGTGGACGATGAAGCGACCGTCGTCTTGGTGTATCCAGGGGCACAAGCCATCCTGCAGGCCAGTTGGAACTGGAATTACTCTCGAAAAGATATCGAGGTGTATTGCACCCACGGATACGTGCATTGCCTCAACCGGAGGGACATGAAAATCATGCTATCGCAAAGTCAGCAAGCAACAGAAGAGAAGATTGAGAAACTACAGTCGCCGTACGGCGATCCGTATGAATACTTGTCCGGGGTTGTGCGTGGCGAAATCGAGATCCGGCCCACCGACCTCTCGGCGCTGGAAAATAATGTGACCGTGGTGGAAATCCTTGAGGCAGCAAAAATTTCTGCCAGGGAATTGCGAACCGTTCGATTGGAAGAATTCTCGTCCGAGTGAAGCATTTTTCCTGGACCAGTCGATTCGTCGTCCCCGGGCCTGGATCGACTGGCCGGGCAGTTTCCAATGGATGGCGGACGGGGTTTGTCAGTGCGCGGGTTGCATCAGGCCAGAATGTCCTGGAGTACCTGGCCGCTGACATCGGTGAGCCGCATGTTGCGTCCCCGGTGATGGAACGTGAGCCGTTCGTGATCCAATCCCAACAGGTGTAGAGAAGTGGCATGCAAATCAGGGATCGAGACCGGATCTACGGTGGCCGCGTAACCAAATTCGTCGGTTGCTCCGTAGACGGTTCCACCTTTCACACCACCCCCCGCTAAAAACATGGTGAAGCCTCGTGGATTGTGGTCGCGGCCGGTACCATCTTCATTGGTTGGCATGCGACCGAATTCACCACCCCAGATGATCAGTGTTTCGTCCAACAAACCGCGCTGTTTCAGGTCTTTGATCAGTCCCGCAATCGGCTGGTCGACCTCGGGGCAGTGCTGTTCCATGTTTTCACGTATGCCCGCGTGGGCATCCCAGCTGAGCTGTTGATCGGCACCGCCGGAATACAATTGCACGAATCGCACACCTCGTTCCACCAATCGCCGTGCCATCAGGCACTGGCGACCAAAGTACGAACTGATCAACCGGTCCATGCCATACAGTCGCTGCGTCGCCGCGGTCTCCTGCTGGACGTCAACCGCTTCGGGAGCCGCCATCTGCATGCGGTAGGCCAACTCGTAGCTGAAGATGCGTGAGGCGAGTTCTGCATCTCCCGAGTTGTCTGAAAGATGCCGCTCATTGAGCGATTTGAGCAGCCGCAGACGGGCTTGCTGCTGTTCAGGTTGGATGTTGGAGGGGAGGTTCAGATCAATGATCGGCTCCCCCTGGCTGCGAAACGGCGTTCCCTGGTAGGCGGCCGGTAGAAACCCACTGGTCCAGCCCTGCGCGCCGCCCACGGGCCCGCCGCGGTGATCCCACATCACGACAAATGCGGGGAGCGAATCGGCTTCCGATCCGAGTCCGTAGGTGGCCCAGGCTCCCATGCTCGGACGACCCGGCAGGATGAAACCCGTGTTCATTTGAAAGAGCGCGGGTGCGTGATTGTTGGACTCGCAGTGCATGGAGCGGATGACGCATAACTCGTCGACGACCGTGGCGATCTGGGGGAACATCTCCGAAACTTCGATACCCGACTGGCCATGTTTCGCGAAGCGGTAGGGACTGGGGAAGGCGCTGGCCGTGGTGGATTTTCCAAAGGCGTCCTCCTTACGAAAGACGGGAATCGGTTTTCCCTGCCACTTCTCCAATGCCGGTTTGGGATCCAGTAGATCAACATGGCTCGGACCGCCGTAGGCAAAAAGGAAGATCACCGATTTTGCCTTGGCCGGAAGATGAGGGGTTTTCGCTGCGAGCGGATTTTGCAAGTTGATGCCGGGTGTTTCCGAGGCGAGCAGACCGTCGCGTTGCAGCAAATGATGGAAAGCCAGGCTGCCAAATCCCACGCCCGCTGTTTGCAACAGCTGACGTCGGTTCCAGAGCAGCGGGTTGGCTGTGGTGGTTCGATTGCTTGTCACAAGGTCAGGCCTAATCCAGATAAACAAATTCGTTCAGGTTAAACATCACATGGCAGAGGTCCGTAAGTGCCAACAAATTCACCTTGCGATCCGGGGTGGAGAGGTCCACTTGGCTGCCGTGGAGACGTTGGCGATGGTACGCGCGTTGTGTTTCCAGAAACTGGCTGCAATCCTTTTGTTCCACCGCCAGTGGAGGACGTGACAAGCTGTTCCAATACACCGTCTCCACCTGACGTTGCAGGTTGTTGCCTGCTTGCCTGTAAACCGATTGAGCCATGTGGGCCGACTGTTCGTTGGTGAAGGCGTCGTTCATCAGTAGCAGGGCCTGCGTGGGAACCGTCGTCGTCGACCGTTGATTGCAACTTTCAGTGGTCGTGGGTGCGTCAAAGACTTCCAACAAAGGCATCAGCACCGACCGCCGCACAAAAATATAAACACTGCGGCGCCAATGCCGTGGCCCTTCGTGCTCGACCGTGGGCCACTTGCGCGTTGTGCTGGTAGCGATGACACTGGGGTGAATTCGAGGGTGGATTCCTGGTCCGTGCATCTCTAGATTCAGGCTGTCGGCGGCAGCGAGGATTCGGTCACGAAGTACTTCGGCTCCGAGTCGCCGAAGTGGAAATCGTCCCAACAGCCGGTTTTCCGGATCCCGTAAGGCCGGACCCTGGCGCGCATTTGGAGACGTTGAATGAAAAACGTTTTCCGTGTTATTTGTCGAGCTCTGCTGGTAGACGTGAGAGGTCATAATGAGCCGGTGCATGTGTTTGATGCTCCAGCCACTCTCCATGAACTCGATTGCCAGCCAATCCAAAAGATCCGGATGACTGGGACGCTCGCCGTTCAGTCCGAAGTTGCTCGCCGAATCCACCAGTCCGCGGCCGAAGTGGTATTGCCAGATTCGATTCACCATGACCCGGGCAGTCAGGGGGTTGTCGGGGGAAACCAGCCATCGGGCAAAGGTAATCCGGCGACGTGTCGTTTGCGAACTTTCCGGCGGGGTGGGGAATGAAATGGGATGGGGCGCCAACACGGCTGGCACCGCAGGTGCTACGACCTCGTCAGGCCAGCGGTAATCGCCGCGCAGGAAGATCCTGGTTTCGCGTGGTTCGCGCTGCGAATCAGTAATCGACATGGCGATTGGCAGTCGGGATCGTTGTTTTCTGAGTTCCGTCACACGAGCGCTCAGTGAATCACGGGTGACGGTATCGGCGGGTTGAGTCGGTTGCTGCGCGTTCTCCGGAGCGGGTAGTTTGTCAAGCAGGATAACGCCGTCAGAATCGCGCACCTGCAAATTACGCCAGCGAGTCGACGTCATCCAATTGACCAGTCCGATTCCACCTTGGCGATAGCGCTCATCCCGAATGTCGAAAAGCAACACGTCGTCCAGCCAGGCACGGATCGATGGACCACGAACAACGACTCGCACTCGATACCACCGATCCAACTGGATTTGGCCGCCAACCTT
>CAUZBP010000187.1:0-5030 GCA_963578105.1 Planctomycetota bacterium | reverse complement strand
GCAACCCAGCCACTTCACTTCGTTCCGGCTACGCCTCCACGAAGTGAAGTGGCTGGCCTAGCGGTGCTGCAAAGAGTAACTTAACTACTGGTACTGTCACTGGGGGCAGGTCAATTGAAACAGTCATTCATCGGCGATCTGGGATTCCAACGTGATCATAAGGAATTTGCACAGCTCCCCATCCTAACTGACCGTACCGGCCCCGGCGTGGCAAAAGACAACCACTGTTACCGGTCGCTCGTGCACGCTGCTCTACCGCGTGGGATCTTTCGCTGGAAGTGACGATGTTTGTAACCCGGGTATCCCAAAACATTGATCGCGCCGGTAGTTGACGGTTCAGCGTGTCAATTTTATATTCCGAGTTCGCTCGACTGGAAAAGAACAAAGAGCTTTGTTTGAGAGACTTTCAAGCTATATTCTGCGATCCCTCAGGAGAATCACATGCTTAGCGACAATGAAATCAAAGAACTTGTAAGTGATTATGGGCCGCGAGTAAATGAAGGCAGGACCATCAAGCAAATCATTGCTGACAATGAAATTCCCAAGCTTGAGGGTGCCACTGTGCTGGAAGGGAAAGTATCGGATTCCGTTTTTAGCGACAGCCTGAAAACAAGCGACGGGATTCCTGTTCGTTTAATGTTTCGCGGGAACCGTATTTCCACGCACGATGTCAACCGGGGCGCCATTCCTTTCAAGGATCAGGTTCTCGCCCAGAATCATGACCACATGCTCAATCTTGTCAAAGATACGCTGGGGTCATCTCAGTTCGAGGTGGAAGGGTTGCTCCCATCCTCCACGGTCATTCCCGCAGAAAATCTCAAGCTGCTGATGGTGGAAAATGTCCAGCGCATGTACATGGCCGAAAGCTCGACATCCACGTCCTTGTTTCAGCATTGGCTGAAAGCCAAGGAGGAGGGACTGTCTGAATTTGAATATGCCGGGCATGAAATTGATGTCAATTCACTCAGCCCGAATGGCAAACTTCCCTATCTGATGGACACTCCTTCCACCAAGGACAAGGTTGACCGAACCATCGATCCGGCCTATTTAATCGAGAATGGAGTCTGCACTGCAGGCCAGTACCAGCGTCTTCGTAACGCATCGATCATGGCTTTTGGTATCGTGTCGCAATGCCTGCGTGAAAAAGGGATGGTGCTGGTCGATACCAAGACAGAGCACGGCGTCAACACTGCGAACCAGATCGTTGCGGCCGATGAACTTTACACGATGGATTCGTCCCGTTTCTGGAAACTGACCGAGGATGGCTCGGTGATGGAACGAGATGGCAAGCCGGTGTCCTTTTCAAAAGAATTTGCCCGTGGCATGGTCAAGGATACCGATATGCAATTTACAACAGAGCAAAGTAATGAAATTGCCGTTCGCTATGTCGTTGGTTTGCAGCACTTGACGGGCAAAGCTTTCGAACCGGATCTGCGTCCACGTGATCAGCGCATCATCGAGTCGACCAACTTGATTCTGGAAGCTTTGACGTAGCCGCTCTGAAAAGGTGCGGAAAAGGCAGGATGGATCTTGATTATGAATCTGACCCACAGACTCGCCCTGGTCGCCATCAGCTGCTGCCGGCCCAGCCATTGCTCTGTACCACCAGGTAGATGAGGCTGCCTGGCCGCAGTACCTAGTCCGCTGCGCATCACAGCTGGTCTTCGCTGGGGACAAGACCAGAAGAGGGTTGAACGGCCGCCGTGAGATCACACGGCAACCAATTTCACCATCGGCGTATTTTTTTCAAATTTTTCCGTGCGCACAAAAGTCCCCAAATTACCAAAAACAACATTGCAAACATACTGGTAGTATTTAATTTTTAAAATTTCATGGAAAATCCTTATTAAGTTTTCCAGGTATCCTGTTTTATCAATTTTGTCACATGATTGACTAATGCTGTACTTTCGCTCGTTTCTGATCCAGAAACCAACCCGTTTCCATGTCAAAAGGCTCGGCGGGCGCAATGTGTAACAGGTCGGGCTGGTAGGGAACAAATTGAAAGGCGTACAGGTCAGCGTCGCGCATGACAAACCGCAACCGAACAGGTTTGCCCTCAAGTGGCCGGACATCGCCACCGTGTTTCCAGCGTACGGTGTACCGGACAGAATCGGCGTACATCTCAGGACAATCTTCCAGAGTATAACCCTCGATGGGCGTACCGTCGGGTTCCTGGATTTCTACGCGAACGCCGGAATCGCCGGAAGTCTCGAAATTCATCGTCAGATTGCCGCCCTCGAAGATAAGCGGTCTGGTGATGAATTCGCCGCCGGCCGCCAAGGCTGACGCTGAAACAAATCCGTCTAAACGAAGAGTGTAGCGACGCACCGCGGTATCTGTTCCTTCCCAATAACCCTCACTGGCATAAAGGCTGATTTCGTCGGGCGCATCGGCTAGATGGGAGCGTGTCTCAGCCATACCCCAGAACACGAAATTGTTGCCGTACACCCAGCTCTCACGTAATCTAGGACCGGGTCGAATGAAAGCCTCCGGCCAGCGTTTGAAGCTCACCCCGTCACGACTGGTCATAAACATCGCATCGGTAACGACCCGGCCGTAACGTAGCGGCGGTCGGCTGGGCGGATAAGAGTTGGCCCGCGCCAGACGCTCTTCCAGGCCCGGTAAATACAACAGCGGCCCTGCCCAATCACGCTCGGTATAACGCATGGGGAAGCCCACGAATATGTGAGGCGCCCGGAAGTAGGGCTTTACCAGAGGCGTATAAAGGCCCTCAACCGGAACACCGGGCAACAGGCGGAGGAAAGCTACGGATGTTCTTACTGGTCGATGTTGCTACACCAGGGACACCGCCGGGCAAATGTATGCGGTGGTACTCGCGATATGCCTTGGCACCGGGGTCCCAGAAGATGATGTTTTGTGAGTCAAAGGCGCCTTCTGTAACAACGGGCTCGTCACTCAATCCTGAGAAGTGGATACCGTCAGCCGACTTCATCACATACATCCCCAGGCCTTTTAAGTCCCCTACTCCGACAATCTTGTAGCGTTCCTCTGGCGGGCAGTCGGGATTTTCATCGTAGAAAACCGCCGTCTCCGGAGTGGAAACATTTTTTCCAGGCGTGTCGGGGTGGAGGATAATGTTGTTGGCTGTGGTTCCGTTGGCGTCCCACCAGGGGAATTTATACAGGCCCACCTCCGTCCGAGTCCAGTTGATACCGTCAGAGCTTTCGGCTAAGCACAGATACCATGCGTGCGGCTTCAGTGGCTTGGCCGCCACTCCGCTCTCGGTAGGATGGTCCCCATAGTGGCCGCCGCGATAATACATGAGGTATTTCCTTCCGTCATATACGATGGACTGATAACTGCTCGCATTGCCCTCCCACGGAGCGTCGGTTCGAAAAACAATCTCCTTGCGCTCGGGGCGGTGCAATTTCAGTCGGATCGCGCCCGTCATAGACTTGATGAGATAGTCATCCACTAACAACTCAAGCCTGCTGCCAATATTATGGACCTCTGGTTTTTCTTTGGAGGTCACAGTGGACTGCTCTACCTCTGGCTTTCGAGATAGTTCCTTTTTGTTATAATCTACAGCAAAGGCCTGACATGTTGAAAATATAACGGTAATTATCACTACGGTTCTAAAATAATGGTTTCGTGAAAATTTCATGGAAAATCCTTATTAAGTTTTCCAGGTATCCTGTTTTATCAATTTTGTCACATGATTGACTAATGCTGTACTTTCACTCGTTTCTGATCCAGAAACCAACCCGTTTCCATGTCAAAAGGCTCGGCGGGCGCAATGTGTATCAGGTCGGGCTGGAATGGAACAAACTGGAACGCGTACAAATCGGCATCGCGCATGACAAACCGCAGCCGAACAGGTTTGCCCTCAAGTGGCCGGACATCGCCACCGTGTTTCCATCGCACGGTGTACCGGACAGAATCGGCATACATCTCAGGACAATCGTCCAGAGTATAACCCTCGATGGGTGTGCCATCGGGTTCCTGGATCTCAACACGAACGCCGGAAGCGCCGGAGGTCTCGAAATTCATCGTCAGATTGCCGCCCTCGAAGATAAGCGGTCTGGTGAACTGATAACTGATAGTGATTTCAGTAGGGAAGCTTTGGCCTCGGATAGTTTTTCTGATTGCAACCATCTGCATCTGGAGCGTCCTCATCGAATACTATGCAGCGGGGCGGATGGAGATGCACGCGGCGAATTACATCTAAGAACAAACCAGGGATTTTCTCATAACTTAAGTCTCCATTTTTCCAGTGCAATAAAGGGTGTTTCCGCACCAAGCACCGCACCTGGTCCCTAACCGGAAAGCTTGTTGACCGGCAGTGTCAAGTTTGACGACGGGTTGTCTTCGTGAGGTCTCTACCGTTGCTGCGAGGATTGAAGAAAGTCCACGAAAAAAGCCACTGAGGGTCTGTGCATTTGATGCACAGGGCGACAGTGGCTTTTTTGCCTGCTTCAAGTTGTTAACGAACATTAGCGTTCTCCTATTTCAAATCAACCAGCCCATTGTCGGCTCCGGAAGAAGTCAAGACAAGTAGAATGGGAGAAGTTTTCCCTGGTTATTCCTACCGTCAGCGAGTAGGTGAACGGCACGCCGGGGACCGTCTGCCATGGTCGAATAATCTCAATTATGTGCGGCTACGGAATACTCCGATTGGGGGGTGCCAAGGCCGTTCGTTGCTTGCGAAAATCGCCGCAAAGACCTTTAATTGCAGGCTCTGTCATGAAAAAGTTTCAAAACCCGTTCCAAAATCAAAGTGCCGAAAAACGTTAAAATACGTGCCAGATGGGAGAGCAAATAGGGGCCAGATTGGTCGCCCTAGACTGGCTTGCACAACCGCTTGACCAATTCCACGTCTGGAAACTCCCGAACGCGATAGCGAATGGGAAACATTCCTTCTTGCTTTTCCATTAGGTGACCGAACTGGCCTTCCCCCAAACTATGTACCAGCCTTAATGAGAGGATCTAGGGTTAAGGGACCGCTGCTGTTCTGGAGTGAGGGCGTAGCCCGAACGGGTGCGTTGGGCATGGTGAAGTGATTGGGGGTG
>CAUZBP010000186.1:0-5114 GCA_963578105.1 Planctomycetota bacterium | reverse complement strand
TCTGGCAACCGGGCAACTCCCGCCGCGGGTGGGAACCCGCCGTGCTGGATGAATTCCAACGCTGGGTGGCGCGCCACCCCGACGCGGATCACTCGCCGTCCCACGGCAACCTGGGCGGGCAATTGCCGCGCCTGAGTCGCTTCGCCCGCAGTATCCGGTTTGAACTGACCCGCGGCAGCGACGTCACCCGTTTAGTAGCTATCAGTGCGCTACTTTGCGTCGCTTAACTGGGTGGTAAGCCACTCGAGATTAAACCTCGCCAAGGCAATTTTCTCGTAGGGGTGGACTGCGCCGGTTTCATAAAGCAATCCAATCGTGGCACCGTCGGCCAGCAGGGCCAGTGACGAATACGCGCCTGGGCCGGCATAGATTTCCCGCGATACTTTCCAGGACTGTCCATCGTCGTTACTGAGTCGCACGGTAAGATTCGTCCGCGCCTCGAACGGGCCGGAATGCGGTGGATTCGAGAAGAGCAAGCGGCTGCTACCGGGTCCGGTCGGCCAGCGGAGAATGCTTGCTTGGCAGCCCGGATCGGGCAGCGCCTCTTCATGGCGTTCTTGGAACCACGTTTCCCCTTGATCCTGGCTGACCGCCACATAGCGGCAACGGCCCCCCTGTCGCATGTTCAGCAGGAGCGAACCGTCGCTCAGTTCGACCACCTGGGATTCATTGCAGCCCTTGTTTTTCACAGCTGCTCCGGCCCGCCAGCTCTGGCCATGGTCGTCACTAAAGATGACCCGAGAACCTGCTTGGGAATAACCGGGAATCACCAATCTGCCGCTGCTCAATTGAATGCCGGGGCCGGGGCCCGCGGCAAAATGCCCAACGCTCTGAGTGATCTCTCGTGGTGCAGACCAGGTCGCGCCATCGTCGGTGCTACGCAGAATCAGGCAACGCCCGTGCCATTCGTTCTGCAGCAGATTGGCAAGGCCACCTTGGATCTCCTGGCAGCAGAGCAAGATGGCGCCCGTGGTGCGATCCACAAGCGGGCAGGGTTGCATGATCGCGGCTCCTTTGCCGGCCAGCACGACTTGCATCCGCTGCCAATTGACACCGTATCCAAAGGTGCGCGGATAGCCATTAACTTGGCGGGACTGGCTGGCCTGGCCACGATAGAGACTGCGCTTGAGCACCAGGTCTGTGGGATCCCCATCGTCGCCCTGACGTGCTTCACAAAACGCCAACAGCGTTCCCGTGGGCGACACGATGAGCGACGGAATACGATAAATATTCACCTCATCGTGACCGCTGATAAACAGGTCCTGTTGGACGAAAAAAGATTCCGCGGCCAAATTCGTGGCGACGGCGGACAGGATCACCATCGAAAGCATCCATTTCGTCCTGCCGTCTGCAACTCGTCTCGACTTCCCAGGCATGCTTACACTCCTCTTGGTAATGACTATCTCAAATTGACCGAATTAGAGTAGCCAGTCAAGGCACGTCCTGGAACGTTGCGACAGGCAACCGCCGATTGTTGTTCCTCCGGACGAACAAGCAGGGCGGACGAACAAGCAGGGCGGACGAACAAGCAGGGCGGACGAACAAGCAGGGCGGACGAACAAGCTGGGCGGACGAACAAGCAGGGCGGACGAACAAGCTGGTACTAACTTTCCATTAATCGGCTGATGTCGAACCAATAGCGTAGGATTTGCAGTTTCGGCCTGAAAGGCCCTAAACAAATCAGCCCAGGGCAGAGCCAACGCGAGTGAAACGAGTGTTGGCGCCGCCCTGGGAACAAGTTCAACATTGTTAACGCTATTGCCCGGCTGCTTCCTTCAGCTTCCTGGCTTTTTCCCGCCAGCCATTGATCCTCGGTTCAAGCTCTCCACCTTCACGGATCTCATTGATTTTCCACTGTTCGGCGACCTGGGCAAATGACTCGACTGTCTGTTCGAAGGCTTGTGGCGTGAGAAAAAACTCATCGGGTCGCAAAATGCGAACCACCTCGATTCCCAGCCGCTCCTTGCGCACGCGCTGGAGGAACACCGGATCATCGGCGACGGCCGCTTCTGCCCTGTCGAAAATTTTAGCTGCTTGTTCGATGATGTCTTTGGTCAAATATTTCGCGTTAATCGAACCGAAACTGTCGACCTTCATCCAGGGATTGCTACCTTCTCCTCGATGAGGTACAGACAGTGGTTCGCCTCCGGCTTGGTACGCTTTGCCATCATACGTGTGAATCTTCACCTGCGGGGTCGCATGTTCATGTGTGTGCAGGGTCTGTTCCAGTTGAGCTTGCTTGCTTCCAGTTTTGACCAGCCGATTCTGCCCAGGCAGTCGGGAAAACTCGAGCAAAGCAGCCACGGTCCATGATGAAAGCTGCGGCGAAGCTCCAGTCTTTCATCACAGATGGGGCATTTCACATCTGTGGCCAGTGGTGGGCGCTTGGGCAACTCGACCTGCCCACTTTCGCCACGCACATTCATCACAGCTTTGCAGTTGGGGTGATTGTCGCACGCCAGAAACGGTTGTCGGTCTCCTTCGCGCAGCGACATCAACTGACCCGATGCCGGGCAGACCACGTTCGTCGGCAATATTTCCAACTGCTTGGGACCCCATGCCACATGGCCACGCATCATGGCGATGTATTGACTGATCGCTTCGGCGCCCGGTCCATAGTATGCTTTCAAAAACTTCTTCATTTCATCTTCGAAGTCACAGTCCGGGTCCCACATCACCCGCGCCAACATGTATGATCGTAATTGCGCAAACTCACCCCCGCCGCCGACCGGTGCCTGGTTGAAGATTCCCTTGACGTTATTCCTGACGAAAAATTGGATATTCGGTTGCAGCGTGTGAAGGTTTGGGAACGGCATCAGGTAATTGCTAAAGACGGTTTGGTAATCCCACACGTAGATCTGCCCGCTGCGCGCGCCCCAGTTGCGCAGAAACTCGGCCATATGCCAGCTGTCACCACAATTTTCCTCGATCGGGTGGGCGCGGCAGGCCTGCGCAGTGGCGAATCGCACGATGACATTGTCACGCGGTCGGGCGAAGCGTGGCGGCGGGCAGGTCGGCGAATAGGCAAGTGTGTCGAGAAACACATCGGGATACTTGTCACGAATCCGTTCTGCTACCTGATTGGTCAGATGTAGTACCGGCGCCGCTCGGCTGCTCTCGTATTCCGTCAATGGCCCACATAATTCACAATTACAAAATCCGCCGCTATCGTTGGCGATCACCGAAAAAAACTTTGCGTCAGGGTCCTGGCTGATCCAGGAGAGGATCGTATCTGTCACGCGATCGATCACCTCGGGGTGACTGGTGCAAAGTTGGCTGGTACTACGTTTGCCGTTGTTGAACGCAAAAAGTTCCGGCCGCTCTTCGATTTCACTGGCGTCGATGAAGTATTTGAACGTGTGCCACGTCTGTGTGCGGTAGTAGTAGTTCTTTCCACCGTGTTTCTCTGTTACCGCTGTGTTCTGTCCGTTAAGCCGATTGCGTGCCGCCCAGTCACCTTCAAAAGCCTCTCGATACCATGCCGATCGATAATCGAGCGCCGGTACTTTGATTTTGTTGACTGGTCCGACTTTGATTTGGGATAGACGCGGGATATGCGTCACGGCCGGCGTCACGCCTTGATTAGTATACCAGCGGCAGCCAAGCTCTCCGTCGAGAAATTCATACACTGCGTATAACGTCCCCCGCGGTCGCCCGCCTGTCAGCACGAGGTGCGAACCCACCGTTCGAATTACAAGCCCTTCTTCGCCCAATACTTCATAATCAATATCCGGCGACACCGCCTCAAGGGCGGCACTCGGTCCAACAAATACCATCGGCCCATCCGTTGGCGCATCGGACACGTCCAGTCGCACCCCACTGATTTGCTCGACAAACGTTGCCAATTCCTCGGCTGCATATTTCTGTGGTGGTGAGCTGTCCGGAGAAATGACAATCGTATAATCCGACCGCTCAACATCGACCAATGTGATGCCCTGTAGTTGGCTGCCACCGACCAATAGCAGGGCAGAAAAAACCAACAGACAAACGTCGTTTGAATGGAATCGACCAGTCATTATGTCGCAGCTCCTTATGAGTGAAAGTTCTTTACGCTTTATAGAGCTATAGTGGTTTATCCTTCCACAATTGTACCGATCAGTTTTCTTATGGCGAGGACGGACGTCGAGCAGTTACGAAGGTGCTGTTTCCGTTTTGCGAGGCTCCTGCCGAAGTAAAGGAGCGTCAAAGTCTGGTCCACATCCCGTTCTGCTCCCCACTCCCGTGTTCAACAGATTCAAGAGATCGCAACCATATACCATGCCATTGTCCCCAAAGCTCGTCAGGCGTTGAACACACGCACCCCTGCCATTTCTCGCGGCGGGGAGCCAAATTCGGGCCTGCCCACCGGGTTATCGAAATGCGTTACAACTCGCCCGGTTGATTCTGATTGGCGCAGCCCTTGATCCCGAGTTAGGCTTCGGTGGACAGGCTTTTACGTTGTCGCTCGCTTCCATCTGGGAACGCTGCGTTAGACGTATGGTCGATGAAATTAGCATCGAAACAGGTTGGACACCCTCGGCTAATTCCGCACGCACTCGACGATGGGATGACACTGCTGGACGGAATGACCAGAAACGTTGGCTCATTGCTGATGTGATAACGCACCACGAAGCATTTTGCTGGGTGCTGAACGCAAAATACAAGCGGGCGTTCGGCAACGAAAGTCGGACAGATCGTTTTCAAATGTGTGCTTATGCTGTCGCTTTTGACGCGAACCTGACAGGGGCGAAACTGCGCGACGCCGACCTGTCCTACACCAATCTGACCGGCGCGGACCTGTTAAAGGGTGGTGGGGATTGAAATCACTATCAGTCAGTATCAGTTTATCAGTTATCAGTCAGTTTATCAGTCAGTAGTACATGGCCACCCCCGCCAGGAGGAGGTAGGGTGACAGGAAGAGGCCGACCGTCATCACGATATAGCCCAGGGTCGACCCGATACTCGCCATGGGGACCAGGGCGGTCCGCAGCTGCAGCGGTGCGTAATGTTTGGCGTGTTGTATGGCATGTCCCGCCTCGTGACAGGCGATACCAATCGCGGCGATCGACGGACTCGAGTAGACCTGTTCGGAGAGGGCAAGTTCCTTGGTCGCCGGGTTGTAATGATCGCTTAGA
>CAUZBP010000185.1:0-5185 GCA_963578105.1 Planctomycetota bacterium | reverse complement strand
CAACTTCGGGATCACCTCTTCCGGACCGTGTTTCTTACCTCGTGGCATCGCTTGCCCTCCTTGAAATGCGTCCTGACACCCCGATTGTCTATCAGGGCGTGGACTCGTTTAAGGGGGCTGGGTCAACACCGTCAAACTACGCTTTGACCAAATACCTCCAATCAGACCTCTCGTCCGTAGACTATGGACAAGGTAAGATCAAAGTCACTTTTGGTGGCAGTCGGCAGTGAGCCAGCTAAGGCGACACTTATTTGTTTACCAGGACTTACAAGTTTGTTTACCAGGACTTACAAGATTTGCGAGTTGCAGCACAGGGTCGCATTCGGAGTAAATCGTGATGGCGTGCCAGTGGTTTGCATAAAGTCGAAACAAACTAAACCCTTACAGGATAAGTGGCCGTTATGCAGGATTACACCATTGAAAAAACCTCGCTGGCATCAACTTTTACTGGCGATTGGAATGGCACCGTATGGGGGAACGTCCCTGCGCTGGAAATTGCAAATTTTCATGGGAAAAGTAGCAACCATCGTCCCCAGACCTTGGCAAAAGTAATGTACGATGACACCGGGGTTTACGTTATCTTTCATGTGAGCGACCGTTATGTGCGGTGTGTTGACACCACGCGCAATGGACTTATGTGTGCCGACAGTTGTGTAGAGTGGTTTGTGGAGCCAGTTGCTGGTCGTGGTTACTTCAACTTTGAAATCAATTGTGGAGGTACTCTGCTGGCCCACTACAACGCCCAGTCAGCAGCGATTCGATATGATCCAGTAGAAATTGATGATGCGCGCCTCGACTTAGTGCGTATTTTTCACTCCATGCCCAAGGTGGTCGATCCGGAAATCACCGAGTCGATCGAATGGATTCTTGAGTTTTTTGTACCCTTTGAGTTGTTTGAATCTTTTGTGGGTCCTGTAAATAGGGACCCACTCACCATTTGGCGAGCCAATTTCTATAAATGTGGAGACGCGACCTCACATCCTCACTGGGCCATGTGGAACCTGATTCCTGTGGAATTAGGATTTCATAAGCCTGAGTTTTTTGCCCCCATTCGGTTTGGATAACCGCGTGGAGGATCGCGACCGGATTCTTCTTAAGAGGGTCTTCGGATCCGTTGAAATGAAAGGGATTGAGGTACACTTTCCATGTATCACTCGTTGGGGCATCATCGGTTTACTGTTTATGGGACGTTGTGTCTGTGACCTACCAGGCGATGGGCGCTGAGCCTCTGTTGTCGCACTGTCGGCGGGTACCAGTAGCAACTGCAGGGCATCGAGACCCGTTCAAAGTGTGAAGCAAAGGATGCATTGCTTAGTTTCTTTCAAGACGATCGTGAACGATCCTATTTCATAGTCTATGGCTCAATGCCAATCGCGTCGGCGCTGAGCCGTACCTTGTAGATTACCGTCAAGTTCGCCGCAGACGTTAAGCAGCTTTACCGGTTCAACCTTCACAGTAGGCAACCTGAGTCCCTCGGTCTCGACACTGGGGATCTTGAGGTGCGATTGCCCGGTAGTACGGACTACTTGTTCAAGTACAACAGCGCTGAAATTCCTGTTACAGGAGAAAAACCGTCGTGGTTGTTTCTTGTCTTGCGGTGAGTTCGTATTGCAGTTTAGGAATTTGCTTTGATGGAACTGGTCTTAGCCTTAACTGGTTGGTTTCGCTGCGCCTTCGGCCTCGCTTAAGTCTGCCACAAAGTGGATTTGCCGCGCGATCTCGCGGAATCCGATAGACGTGTACAAGTGGTTACCCACGTCGTTTTGAACGACCGTTTCGATTTTGGCGTGCGTCAGGCCGCTCTGGCGAAAGTAGTCCAATGCGTGCTGGATCAACTTGCGTCCCATCCCATGGCCTTGGAACTCCTGCGTCACACTCAAATTTGGAATGTGACCGATACCAGTCGCCTTGTCCTGCCAGGTCGTGATGAAACCAATAATTTTTCCATCGACTTCGACCACAAAAATTCTGGCGGCCTTGCGATCAACGTCCACATCCAATTGGCGGGCCTTGTGCCATTTCCAGTCACCTCCACCGACTGTGCCAAACTCGCGCTCCATGGCCTGGTCCATCGACACACCGTCGAAGACTTCAACCATGAGTTGTTTCAGAATGGGCAGGTCATCGGGTCGGTAGGGGCGAATATCCATTGGTTTGAGTTTGTGAATGCGGGTGATTGGACCGACAGGCGGGCAGCTATTTTACTGCGAACCGGTGCAGAAATAAAATGACTGTTTCTGAGTCAGGATATTGCTCAAAATCACTTGGGCAATTGACTTTATCATGTGGTATGGGTGGGACGGACGATCTCTCAGCGGAGGTGACAGCCCAACCACTCCTTGCAACTTCTGGGCTGCAAGGACCGATGCTAAGATCCATGAAGATAATCGGCGACCTTGGCTGCTTGGCCGGTTGACTTCGACTCGCGAAAGGCTTCAATCACGGCAATCGCTTCAATCATGTCGTCAAGCTCGCTCGGCGTGGTGCGCGTCTCGACCATGTGTTGGATCTTCCGAATGATTTCGGCGGTGCCCCATGGATACTGCTGATCACCAAGCACAAGCTTGTTGATATCGGCGTTGGAACCATACACGCTTCCGGCCAGCCCGGTGAATGGCCTCTCTCCCATTTCGGTATGAATCATGACGCCTTTTTCCGGTGCCCGTGGATTGTTGTCGTAATCAAGCCAGACGGCTGTTTGCTTTTCCGTTTCCATCACCTGGACCGTGCTTATGCCGGAACCGAACATGAGCTGGGTAGCACTTACGGTGTGGACGAGTCCCGCGGGATGTGTGCCGTAGCCGCTGAAGGTGGCAAAGTTCACGTCCCCGATTTCGGGTAGTCGATTGCGGAATTGTTCCCAGGCGGGTTCAAAACGCAGAATCGATGCGGAGAAGATCGGGATGTCGCGATTCTTTGCCAGCTCGACCATCTTGCAACAATTGGCAACCGTGTCGGCAAACGGCTTGTCGACGTAAGTCGGAATTCCCTTTTCGAGTCCTGGTGTTGCCAGCTCCAAATGATCGGCCCCGTCCCAGTTGCAGTCTGAGATGAAGACCAGATCGACATCGTCGCTGCACTGTTCGGGTGAATCGCAGACTTCCGGGACGCCATGGAACACGGCCTTGGCCTGCTCGGCGGCGTCGCGGTCGACGTCCCACAGCCTAACGATTTCGAAGCCACCTACAAACGGCACGGTCATAGTCGTCGGGAGACCGTACTGGGCGTAAAAGAACATGTGGATTCCACCACTCTGCCACGAATAAACGTTGTTCGGATCGTCGACGTTGGGCTTGGGCCGCTGGAAGACCAACGGGTCATGGCTGGCCATCAATGGCCCATACCACAGGCCATGCGTGTCGCAACGAATCAAACCAACTCGAATTGGGGCGGTCACCGTTTTGGGTCCTTAATTTGGCGGGTTTTCTCGGGCCAGCTCGCGATTCTACGCTTACGCCGGTAGCACTGAAAGTGGGTACGTCGATCACTTCCTGTGACGGCCCAATGCTGGCACAGATTCGTCGTGCCAGAAGTGAGACATCGCCCGAGCAGCTGATACGTGGTGACAAGAGGTTCTGGGATGCTGGTGCATGTCAGAGTCGATATGCACGTGTATGATAGATACATTGCATGTCTGCAGGGATGTCTCAAAAGGCGTGGCAGTCAGCGAGCTGTCATGATGCGTTACACGGATGACAGGTGTCGTCGTGTGACTTAGGTATCTTGGGGCCACTACGTTGGTGATGCGACTGCAACTGCTGCAAACTAGACTTTCACTTCCCTTTGTCATATGCATGACTTGCTGAGAACCTGTGCGCTGGCAACCACGTTGATCGGTTGCGGTGGGAGCTTGGCGAGTCTCCAGGCCGAACCCGATTACGCGGACGAACTGCCCCGTGTACCAGCGACCGAACCGGCCGTTGCCATCCACACCTTTCAACTCATTGACGGGTTCAAAATTGAGTTGGTAGCGGCGGAACCACAGGTTACTGATCCGGTGGCGATGGCATTCGATGAGAACGGCAATCTGTTCGTTGCTGAAATGCGTGGTTACTCCGAACAAGGGGCTGACCAGATGGGCCGGATCAGGTTTCTGGAAGACAACGACGGAGACGGTCTGTTTGATCGAAGTACGGTGTTTGCCGACCGTATGTCCTGGCCGACAGCAGTGACGTGTTATGACGGAGGGGTGTTTGTGGGGGTAGCCCCCGATTTGCTTTATCTGAAAGATGAAAATGGTGACCGTCGGGCCGATCGCCGGGAGGTTGTCTTCAGCGGGTTTGGTCGTGGCAATGTGCAAAGATTGATCAATAGTTTTCGTTGGGGTTTGGACAATCGCATCCACCTGGTGGTGGGCAACGACAGTGCCATCGTTCGGCCCGATGACCAGGCCAGTGGGCAGCCAATGCGACTCAACGGGCGGGATCTGGCCTTCGATCCCCGTACCCTGGAATACGAACCAACAAGTGGCGGCGGGCAGTTTGGAATGAGTTTTAATCGTTGGGGCGAAAAGTTTGTCTGCTCCAACAGCGATCACTTGCAGGTGGTGTTGGCGGAGGACCGATATCTGCGTCGTAACCCTTATCAGGCCGGTGGTGCGCCGCGGCGAAGTATTGCCGTCGATGGACCTCAAGCTCCCGTTTATCGAATCAGCCCTGTCGAAGCGTGGCGAATCGTGCGTACCCGATTACGCGTGGCAAAGGCCGTCCCCGGTCCTGTTGAAGGTGGCGGCACGCCGGCCGGGTACTTTACAAGTGCGACCGGCATCACGATCTACGAAGGCGATGCCTGGCCCGACACATATCGTGGCTGGGCACTGATTGCCGATGTGGGGAGCAATTTGTTGCATCGCAAGCAATTGCAGCCAGATGGAGTTGCCTACCTGGGGCACCGGGTGGACCAACAGACTGAGTTTCTGGCTTCCACCGACATTTGGTTTCGCCCCGTGCAGTTTTGCAATGGGCCCGACGGAGCGCTGTACATTGCCGACATGTACCGGGAGTTTGTCGAGCATCCCTTGAGCCTTCCCCCAGAGATCAAGCGGCACCTCGACCTCAACAGCGGAAATGATCGTGGCCGGATTTATCGAATCGTTCCCACTGATTTCAAGCAGCTGGTACCAACCCGGCTGGGCGGGGCGTCACCCGGGGAACTTGTGGCGACTCTCGATCATCCCAATGCCTGG
>CAUZBP010000184.1:0-5289 GCA_963578105.1 Planctomycetota bacterium | reverse complement strand
TTGCCAACCAAGGAAAGCAGGAGACTCCCGTCAATGGTCCCCGACGGAGCTGACCGACACCCCTCACGGTTTTCGACGATCCATCATTTCTTTCTGCCCGTGGGCATTTGAAGAAGTCCTTCCATGAAGCATGTTGAAGTCTCTGTTGTAATGCCGGCATTTAACGCCGAACGTTTCATTGGCGAACAGATCGAGAGCATTCTGGCACAAGATTATCAAGACTACGAGTTACTGATCGGAGATGATCAATCTGAGGACGATACGATGCGAGTCGTTCGGGGTTTTTCCGAATCACCACGGCTTCGCATCTTGGAAAATGAAGAACATCTTGGGGCGGGTACAACACGGAACCGGCTTAACCGGCTAGCACGAGGTAAATACCTAACTCCCTGCGATGCCGATGACCTCATGTTACCCGGGAACCTGAGTCGCTTGCATGCCTATCTGGAACAGAGACCGGAAGCTGGTATGGCTTATGCGTCCTTCCTGATGCTGGAGGCCATTGGTGACGATTGCCTAGACCGTCCGCCGTGGATTCGCGGAAAGCACCATCACGAAAGCTGGGACTTCGTTGAATTTGTGGCCAACCACGCAGGCTCAATGATGCGGCGTGATCTGGTCATGGCCGTGGGAGGGTACGATGAAGACATCCCGATTCTGGATAGTGTCAGTTTGACCTTGAAGTTGGCTGAAGTGGCTCGACTCGAATGGCTAGAAGGGGAAGTGCTCTATGCGTATCGACGTCATCCGTGGAGTTCCAGTGCACATCATCCTGACTGGTATCCCACGTTTCAGAAACTAGTCGCCGATGCGATGGAAAGACGATCAAGCCAATTGATGGCAGGGTCTCAATCGAGCTGACCCAGGTACTTCAGATTGCCTTTGTTGCCAATCGTGGGTGCCTGGTACGACAATATCACGGAGTTATCATCAATCGACAGCTCCTCCTGGCCGAGAGCCTGTTTCGAATCGCTGAGCAAACCCAGCTCTTCCAACTCGTGGATAAAGTCAGCCAGGTCTCCCTCGGCGCGACCACCATCGATTTGATAAATATCCACTAATTGCCGAGCAATTTCCTTGAATCCGCGCGTGCCATCCAGGCACTTCCAGATAGTGGGTGCAGAGCCCCCCAATTCGTAATATTCCCCACTGTCGAGGTCAAGCAGCATGGCACGGTCTGCGGCCAACTGTCTCCAAGGCAAGTTCAATCTGCATGGCTGAGCATGCCTTTGTTCAGGGATAGATACCACGATTTAACTTCCGTTCCATCATCAAAAAAAGGCAACATACACCAGTTCGACATAGATGTCGATGCACATCCTTGCTCGCTAACCAATGCTATGCTCGAAGCAAGTTTCAGGAGTCTGATCAAATGCTAAATTGTTGCGCATCATAGTGAAAATTCTGGTCATACGAGGAACCGGTTATTTGGAGGGACTGAACTTGCCGACTTTGGCTCAACATCATGAAGTACGGGTGCTTGATTTGCATGCACCTGCGCTGGGGCCTCGGGAATACCTGCAAGCGGATGTTACCGAGCCGGTCATTGATAGCGGTTCAGTCGATGTAGACTCTGACGATTGTGCGTTGTATGCTACTTTACAGTAGGGTAACTAGAGGAGATTTCGAATGGCCGAATTCCCGAAGTCGGTGGCGGCAAGTGACGATATGTTGCGGGAGAGCCTGCAGATCGAGAGTCATAACATTTCCATCGACAGTTGCCCCTTCTCGACACCCTCGCTTAGACCGGGGTGAAGGTGATTTCATTCTGCTCTTTAGGCAAGCCGAAGTCGACCGTTCAGATGGTCTGTATGGAAGGACAATGGGTGAAGTACGCAGCGGCCAGCTCCCACCCGGTGAGGTCTCGGAAGGAAAACAGTGCGCTGATGACCTACTTGGGAGGGTTGCGGTGACAGGACACTCAACCCCTTCTTCTCACCGGTTCCAAGTGCCGGAAACCCAGGAAGAGGGCGAAAGGGAATCTCGTCGCCGATCTGCCACGATGCCGACATCGAGCCTTGATCTCCGGGACGCCGTCACGATCCTGGTGGCGAGCACCAACGACCGCGACGTCATCGAGCTCTGCGTCAAGACTCTCTTCCTTCACACCGAGACAGCATTCCGCCTGATCGTGCTCGACAGCGCGGTGCGGTACTCCCCCATCCCGCTTCTCGAAGAGCTCAAGGAATGTGGTGCGCTCGATCTGTTGCCGCGACCCGGCCGGCTCTGGACTCACGGCGAGGCCCTGGACGAGATGATTGCCAGTGTCGAGACACCGCTATTCGTTACACTCGACTCGGATATCGAGATCCTTCGAGGGGACTGGCTGGAGCTGCTAGTGAACGCCATGGACGATGCTACTGATATGGTCTGTGCTCAGGAGTTTTCGACCACTGCGGAAGTCATCGGCGATACGGAATGGGTGGTACCGGGCGGCAAAAAATTCACGATATGGATGTCGCTCTACCGCACGGAGGCCGTGCGCCGACACCCAACTCCCTTCGCCCCCCATCAGTCGCGCCCCGACGGCATCACCCCCGCAGGTCGCAGGAAGATGCTCTACACTGACACTGGTGTCGACCTCTACCGACGCCTGCGAGCGCAGGGCCGGGCTCGCGAACTCCCGGCGCTTCACACTGGCGGCTATTACCGCCACTGGGGAGCGATGAGCAATGCCGGCTACTTTCTTCGCCGGCTGTTTCGCGACCGCAGGGCCCCCTTGAACCTTCTACGCCAGCTGGTGCGCCACCATCGTCTCGTCCGGCACAACCGACGCCTTTCCACGGATCTCTGTCTTAAACGTGCCATTCACATGACTCGAAACTAAATGACGCGGTCGAAGAGCGCTCTCTGGTTTTTGAAAGGTGCCAGGCACCTGTTCGGAGGGTCCACCCGCAGCAGCCCGGTAGAAATTGATTTCCTGGGTATTAACTCGTCAACGCCACACTCAACCCTGCCTTTTCGGAGTCTTGGCAAAAGTGCAGGGATTCAATTGAACCACTTGAAGCAAAATCTCATGGGAGGTTTTCATTGAATTTTTGGAATCATCCCGTCAGCCCCGGGATCCGGGATCCGGGACATTCGTCTCAAAAGGAGATCTTTGACTCCTTCCAGTTGAATCGTGGATCGAGACCTTCCTTGTTTTCGATTACCCCCCATCAAAAGTAGTATTCCTTCCGGAATGTGATAAGCCGTTGGCGATTTGACTGGATAAATCTCAAACCCCGCATCCTCCCACGCGACTTTCTCTGGGTTTTCTCCAAACATTATCCAACCTTCATCAATCTCCGCTTGACTTGGAAACAAGTGTGTCAGGCTCAAAGTTTCCCCTTGAACATCGGTCGAAAATACCTGTCTGCCTTTGCTCGTTATAATTCCCGATATGAAGGACTCAATTTTTTGGCTGAGGGTCTTGTCTTTCACATTGATTACAACCTGAGGAATCATTGCAGAGCATATTTCATACGCCGATGAAGGGATCTCAGCGAACTCCAAAAGCAAGCCAGGATTGATCATCCTCATTTCCAGGTTTTGTTCTTGGGTCGGATAAATCTGCTCCTGACCCATGCTGGAGGAAATGGCAACAAGCAATTCAGGATTCTCCTCGCGCCATCGCAAAACATCCGATAGGCAAGCCTCCAAAGATTCGACGGTTCGATTTTGTTCAATCCTGTTGTCTTCAAAACTATCCGGGGCGACAAGAACATCCCAATGTCGATGCATGAGTCCGGCGAGAGAATTGGTGAAATACGTACTAAATTCTGGAGGACGCTGCGGATTGAAGACACTCTTAAAGTGGGACCACGAAAGGTCGTTGCTCTCTAACGTTCCGGATTTCAAACTTAGACTCTCCCAAAAAATCTGAGTCAGTCCGGAGGACTTCAAAGCAGACATTAGGAGTTTAAGCGATTGGCCTGAAAGACTCTCAGCTTCATTTTGCTGAACCTGATGTTTGCAAAAGTGTGTAAATCCCTTCAGTCGATCCGGAAAACACCGGTCGTCTGCGCCAAAAACATCAGGAACAAAGAAACCGTCTGGGCCGGGATCAATGGCTGGCCAGGCACCCAAAGATTGAAACACTCCAACAGATTTTCCTTGGGCTCGGACAGTCTCCCAAATCGGCTCGCCTCTTATCGTCTCAGGTGGTTGACCTAAAAATCTGGAGCCATGATCGTCGGGGTGCAATCCCCTATGAAGGGTCGGCCAGGTTATCCACGGCGAGAGATTGTTTTTGGGGTAATCTACATGAGTTGTGAAGGTTTCGGACAGTGATTCGACTTCACTCCAAATTGAAGAATGCAAAGCCAGAACTTCGTCCCAAATCTCCCACGGAATCTCATTAAACTCGAGTAACAGTAGAGGGCGAATAATAAAGACTCCTATTGCGGCAACCAAGCATAAGAGCAAAACACCGGCGTTACAATCCCTGGTCAATATACCGTGTAAATTACTTGCAAAAATTGTCGGATATATTTGCGAATCTCTTTGGTCGAAATCATGAACTGGCTGAACGGTCCATTCACATATCCGGAAGCGTCGTCCGTTTCTCTCTCACCAGAGGATCTTAATTATTTTCTGCCGTTGTCGCGAAATAGAAACAACTGGCCGTTGGTGGGGGTTAATAGAAAGCACGCTCGCGAAAACCTGGGCCAGGCCATTAAACCCGATCAATGCCAAGACCCAGCGCCCCTAAGGAATAGCGAACAATTCATAAGAAATGCGGACAATCCGAGAGATTAGAACTTCCGTCCTATGGGCAACCTTCAGTCATGCGGAATGCTAAGGCGGCAACAGTGGCCCGTTGTCGGCTAGAATTTAGTTCAGCAGATTTTTATCACCGAGAGTATATGCGCCGGCGTTATTTTGATGCTACTCGTGAACCATGGGAACGAAGCGAACCGGGATTGTTTTGGTTGTATTCACCTGACCTTGTTTGTCCTTTCTTAGGATCACCAGATCCTGTCCCCACCACTTTGAACCGACGGGAAGAATCATTAGTCCGCCTGGTTTAAGTTGTTCTACTAGTTCTTGCGGAATCTCCTCGGGCGCCGCGGTGACGATAATTCGATCAAATGGAGCCTTCTCCGGCCAGCCCTGATAGCCGTCGCCGACTCTCACTGTCACGTTGTCGTAATCCAGTTTGGCCAGTGTCTTCGCGGCACTGCGTCCAAGTTCTGGCACAATTTCAACTGATAGCGATTTTAATACTCATCGGGCGACTTTAATAGCGCTAGCAGGGGTCTTTTTTGTATTTTAGTAGTGCTCGATGGTTAGTTTTTTGAAGGCGCT
>CAUZBP010000183.1:0-5290 GCA_963578105.1 Planctomycetota bacterium | reverse complement strand
CGACAATCATGACAACTCATCTACCACGCATCGTAACCGCTGCATTCGCAGCACTGTTGATATGCACAGCAGTAACTCAAGTTCAGGCCCAGATCGTACCCAAAATTCTGTATAGACAACCCCAAGTTGGAGTGGAGTACATCGTCAAGGAACTAAGTGATGGGGGTAAATATCTCAAGATTCAAGGCGTCAACCCAGGATCGCCCGCTAAGCGAGCCGGACTGCAAGTTGGTGACTGGATCTCCAAAGTGGAAAACACGAGGGTGAACAGTCAAGCCAGATTTGACGCTGCGGTCAACGCCGCACCGGATCGGGCCAGATTTCGAGTGTGGGATAGAAATAGCGAGGGGTGGACCTCGATCAACCTTGAGCTTCGATCGGTTGGTCAGCCCCAGCCTCCCAACGGCAACGGTAACAACGGACAAAACCAGGGACTGATGAGTATTTGGCAGTCCAGTCTGGGCGGAACCATGCGTTTCAGTAGCGGTAATCAACAGCAGATCATTGGTGAAGCCAATGCACCGTTTGCCGGCCGGTCCGACATGTTCGTTACGCCAAACGGCGACGGATCCTACAACTACACGTACCAGCAACGTGGCGGTTTCCGAGATAGCGGATTTGGCAAACTAACGCCACGAGACTGGGATACCATCGATGCCTATCTTGTCAATGGATTGGGGATCCGAGTCGATTTCACGCTAACACGTTAGGCGTTAACCGACACCCCATGAACCGTGTCGGACTGGCTTCAGCCAACTCCGCACGAACCAACCCCCACTGCCGACTCGGTCGCGTACTGCTTCAAGCACTCTCGACCCCTTGCCTGAACCCTGTAGGGGCCGATGCGCATCGGCCCCCGAGGCCGCTGACTCGACCGCGTACTGCTTGAGGTGTTCCGCCACATATCAGTGAAGGAACGCACGATAGGTTCTTTTTGGCGAATAATCGCCCGTACAGACTTGGAACGTACGGAAAGAGGCGGTTTCCTTTGTTTCTTGGGTGACACGGGCGTCATATTCACGCTGTAACGCGACCGCGTGACCAGGCCCGATACCAAGCAGGTCCAAAATTAGAGGCCGCCGGGCGCCGCGATGTTTTCCTGCCATCAAAACTTCCCGGGAAAATTGTGCGCGCCGGACCAAGCGATTCCCCGATGTGACGATCTTTTGAACTCGACCCACCCCCGGTCAAACTTCGCTCCGGCTACGCCGGGCAAGGGGTTCGCTCCGGCTACGCCGGGCAAGGGGTAAAGTGGTTAAGGAGATAAGGGGTAAGTTCTGGCCAAACGAAAACCAATATTGCGGTCACGGTAGCCCGGTAGGTTGGAGTAGCGGTCGGCAGCACGGCCGCACTTCGGTTGAAGGTTGAACGCCCCGCCACGCAACACACGGTGTGGGGCGATAGAATCGCCCGACGCTGGACCTGTCGGGTCGCTTACCACCTTTTCATTTCCATACAGTGCGTACCAGTCCTGGCACCACTCGCTCACATTGCCGTGCATGTCAAAAAGGTCCCAAGCGTTGGGCAGTTTCTTGCCAACTGGGTGCGTGGTGTATTTCGAGTTGTCCTCGTACCATGCGTACTGCGGTAATTGACGGACATCATTCCCAAAGCTGTAAGCGGTACTCGTTCCCGCGCGGCAGGCGTATTCCCACTCGGCTTCAGTCGGCAGGCGGTATTCCACCCCTTGACGCTCGCCCAGCTTACCGCAAAACGCTACCGCATCGTGCCAATTCACCTTCTCCACCGGCAACTGCGATGTGTCGATTTCAGACACGCGGTCTTTACCGTTCCCCAATGCGCTGAACCAACTCGGATTTTTACCCATCACTTTTTCATACTGCTGTTGCGTTACCTCGTGCGCGCTCAAATAAAATGGCTTTGTGATCCTTACCCGATGTTCGGTTTCGCTGTCGCTACGACCCGGCTCCGACAACGGGCTGCCCATTGTAAACTCGCCCGGCGGGATCAGGTTGAGTTTCATGCCAATGGGGTTCGTAATTTGAACAGGTGTGCCGAGGTGATCGGCCCATGCTTTTTGATGGGCTTTGGCTTGATCACTATCAAACGGAGCAACAGCAAGCGGTGGATCGGCCTCCGCCCCACGACAAGCATGGAACAACAGCAACAAGGCTACCCATAAATATGGTAAGCGGTTCATTTCTCCCCCCCCGTGTAAACGCGGTTTACATCGGCCAGATCCAGCGGGTTATATCCTACCTTGCCGGGCATACGTCATCCACCGGAGCGGTATGCCAGCCGTTTGAACTCGCCCCATCCCCGGTCAGATCCCCGATCGATTTACATCACCCGTGCCGCACTCGAAGCGGCACGGCGGTCAGGGCCAGAAGGGCCAGCAGCAGGACGTTCCCACTTCATCAGGCCGCAGTGTCCGACAAATTCGCGGGTGTCCCTGGTGACTGCCGCCCACAGACTCCAGGCTCGCTCCTCGTACTGTCCCATGTACTTGCTCAGTTCCTCCTCGGACTTCTCACGTGCAAAGACTTCTTCGCCCGTGGTTCGCATGACCTGTGGGTCCCCGAAGAGACAAGGTTATCCAGGTCACTCTCGAGGAACTGGCAGATGCGCAATCTCGGTGTCTCAGCGATGAGCTTTTCAGCACTCTTCATTTGAAGCTAATGCTGATATAATTGACATTTCGGGCAGGACATTCTCTATTGTCGGTTAAGTCGAACCGGCGGCCAAATCGGCAACCCAGTTTTGCCGTGAGACCAAAGCACCATTCGAAAGGGAAACTCCCTCATGCAACGTACCAGATTATCGGCATGGATGTTAATCGCTCTTTCTTTTCTCTCTACTCCGATCTACAGCAAAGACGTTTTGGTGAACATTGAAACGCCCCAGTCGCCACCAGCATGGGCGTTGCTACAGCGCAACCTATTGAAAACGAATACCGAGGCATGCCAGGAATTCTTTGCCAAATATTTTGACGAGCGCGGCTACCTGCTTTGCGTGGAACGCTGGGGTGGAGACGATGGGCCGGACGATGCAATAGAAAACTGCAATGACTGGCCACTTCTCCACGCGTTGGGGGCACCAAACAGCGTACTGGAAATGTACCGAACCGCATGGGAAGGACATTTACGGCAGTACACCGAGGCAAAAACAGAGGATGTTCCCTTTGCTCGAGACGGAATGTACTACAAGGAATTTCCAGTGATGTTCGATTGGGTACACAACGGCGAAGGATTAACCCTCTTTAACCTGCAAGGATTGTCTAACGCAGACAACCGTCTCTTCAGGCAGCGCGTCCGGCGATTTGCGGGATTCTACATGAACGAGGACCCCGGGGCACCGAATTACGATCCTGAGCACAAGATCATCCGAAGTCTCTTTAACGGTAGCCGCGGACCGCTGCTGCGCAAAGCAACCGGACTCGACTGGGCCGGCGACCCCATCGAAGTCAAAGGGCGATTCGAGCTTGGACATGGAGAAGAAACCTATGAGCAGATGGTCGAGCATTTCAAGGATTACAACGACATCATTGGTGATCACCCGCAAAACCTGCTGGCAACATCCCTCGCGCTGAACGCCTACATGCTCTCGGGTCAAAAAAAATACCGTGACTGGTTACTGGCCTATGTAGATGCCTGGCGTCAACGCATGATTGACAACAACTCGATTATCCCGACCAACATTGGTCTGGACGGAAAAATCGGCGGTGCCACGGAAGGAAAATGGTATGGCGGCGTTTATGGATGGGGTTTCACGGTCGTGGTGCCGCAAACTCGCGATCTCGCCCACCGCAACACGCATCAACTTGGCTTTGTCGGTTTCATGAACGCATTTATGTTGACCGGTGATGATCGTTACCTCCAGCCATGGAGAGACCAAATTGCGGCGGTCAACAAGAATGTCAAGATGATTGACGGCAAGCCACATTACCCACGCATGTACGGTGACAAGGGATGGTACTCTTTTCAATCTACTCCGTACCAACACAACGCAAGAGAGCTTTATTACCTCTCCATGAAACCCGAAGACCGGACTCGCGCAGGGAGTGACGCTTGGTTTGAATATCTCGAAGGAAAGAATCCCTCTTATCCCGTAACAGCATTACGCAATGACCTGCAACGCGTCAGAACTCGAGTGCAGGGGCTTCGCAAGGACAACACCACTCCCGATACTCGGTTGGCAGACGACCCAATGAAATACAACCCTGCGAGTGTCACATCGTTGATTCATCTCATGCTCGGTGGCATCCACCCAGGGCACCGCGGCTCTGTTCTTCACTGCCGACTCCGTTACTTTGATCCGGTAGAGCGCCGTGCCGGTGTGCCCCAGGACGTTGCGGCGCTGGTCGAAAAAATGAACAGTGACTCCGTGGTTGTTTCCTTCGTTAACACAAATCAACTGAAAATCCGCGAATTGATTCTGCAAGCCGGCGGTTACCGAGAACACGAGTTTAAGACGGTAACGGTCGGCAACAAAACGATTGAAATAGATAGTCCCTATTTGCGTCTGCGTCTGAAGCCCGGCTGCGGCCAACGTTTGACCTTGAAGATGTCTCGGTACAACAAACACCCCACCCTCGATTTCCCCTGGACACAATAAGCTTCCTAATCTCTGCTGCGTGCAATCCCCAGTGTCCCGCCTTGCCAGGCTCTACAATTTTCCAGCACACGAAAATCCATGGGGAAATCCAGACACACGCAAATCCAGACAGACAACAGTCTGACATTCTGGGAGTTGAAACTCTTGGTGACCACCCCCCATAGTTTGTTCCAGTCTGAGTAAGAGAATGGGGGTTAGTTAATGTGACTGTGTTCTGGAGGCTGAGGCGTAGCCGAAGCTGGAAGAACACAGGGGAGCCGCATACGCGGCCGGGGTCTGATAGTTCAATGCACTGTGGATGCGGTAGTGGTTGTAATCCAGTCGCCAACGGTCGATCACCCAGCAGGCCTCCTCCAAGCTCAAGAACAACTCTCGATTCAAGAGTTCGTCGCGTAGCTTGCCGCCCGCCGACTCGACATAGCCATTCTCCCAAGGGCTGCCTTTGGCGATGAACAGCGTTCCAACCTCCGCTTGGGCCAGCCAACGGCGAACGGCTTTTGCTACGAACTCTGGACCGCGGGCACCGACGCGCAGCGTTGGTCGGCTGCGGATGTGTTCGGGCCTGCCCCGAACGGCAAACAGGTATTGCAACACGCCAAGCACGTCCTGGGAAGTAAACGAACATGCCACTTCCAGCGCCAAGCATTCGCGAGGGTACGCATCGACCACCACCAACAGCCGTAGCTGACGACCATCTTCGGTCCGATCCGATACA
>CAUZBP010000182.1:0-5361 GCA_963578105.1 Planctomycetota bacterium | reverse complement strand
ATGTTTCCAGAGGTTTGGTAGGCAACGTGCACCAGGTGTCCCTGTTCGACCAGGCGAATGAGCGTACCCCCCATTGAAATCACATCGTCATCCGGGTGCGGAGAAAAAATGAGGATTCGTTTAGGAAAGATATGGTCATTTCGCTGTGGCCGGTCACCGGGCTGTTTCCGATCATCGGGCTTTCCCCCTGGCCATCCCGTGATCGTCGTCTGCAAATGCCGGAAAATCTCGATGTTGATTCGATAGGCAGGACCTTGCTCGGCCAGCAGATCTTGCAAGCCGTCTTCGTTGTAGTCTTCGTCGGTCAGTTTCAGAATCGGCTTGTCCAGTTTTCGAGCTAGCCAGATGACCGCTTTGCGAACTCGCAATGGTTCCCACTTAACCGGCCCTAGCAGCCAAGGCGAACGACATCGCGTCAGGGCGTTGGCTGCCGCTTCGTCGAGAAACACTTCGGCATTGGGATGGTCTTGAAGAAAACTGGCAGCAATCGAGGGCGTAATCTCACCTTCCACCGCCCGAGCAACAATATCTGATTTGTGCTCGCCAAAGGCAAGCATGACCACCTGCCTTGCTTCGAGAATCGTGCCGACCCCCATGGTCAAGGCTCGTCGGGGCACGTTTTCCTGTCCGAAGAAATCACTGGCGGCATCAGTACGTGTAACCCGGTCCAAGGTAATCAGCCGGGTACGGCTTTCCTTCCCCGATCCAGGCTCGTTAAAGCCGATGTGGCCTGTGCGACCGATACCAAGCAACTGGATATCGATGCCACCAACCGCTTTGATCTTTTCTTCGTATTGCCCGCAGTACTCTCCGACTGATTCAACTGGAATGGTGCCATCGGGAACGTGCCACTGGTCTTCGGGGATGTCGCAGCGGTCAAAAAAATGCTCGCGCATGAACCGTATATAACTTTGAAGTTCATCCGGTTGCATCGGGAAGTACTCGTCAAGATTGAACGTGACCACGTTGGCCAGCGACAGCCCTTCCTCCTGGTGCATGCGAACCAACTCGTTGTAAATGCCAACCGGGGTGCTGCCGGTAGCAAGCCCCAGTACGCACTGCCCCTTTCTGGCAGCCTTTTCCCGAATGAGCGCGGCAATCTTCGCAGCAACTGCATGACTTGCGTCAGCGGCATGGGAATGCACCTGGACAGAAATCCTTTCAAGAACGTTTCTCGATGCTGTGGTCACTCTCGTGAAAACCTCCTCTGGGACTATCTTATGGTCCGCAGGCGATGAAACAAAAACCCTTCGTAAAGCTTCCTTTTGCCAAACCACCATTCTGGTCAGACCGGCTGCCCATTGACAATCGCAAAAGGGGGAATCGCGTGCAGAAAGGTGTGACCAAAAAATCCCTGCAATCGTAAAATCGCTCTTACTCGATCTAGGGAGGATTTCCAGGTAACTTCAATCGCTGGGGGAGGAACTGGTGCTCAGCGTTGAAGAGACGTGAAAAACTGAGCAGCACGACACCCACCGTGCCAAGTGCCGTGCTCGAGGCAATCAAAAACATGATCACAATTTGATATTTGACCGCTTGCATGGGGGCCGTGCCGGAGAGAATCTGGCCAGTCATCATGCCGGGAAGGCTGACGATGCCGACGATCATCATGGAGTTGATGATGGGAATCATGCCGGTGCGGACTGCTTCTTGAATCGCGTCTCGACCAGCTTCCCATCGTGTAGCACCCAGGGCGAGGTAGGTTTCAATCTCTCTGCGACGTGTGATCATCCCTTCATTAAAAGTATTCAGCCCAACTGAAATTCCACTGAGTGTATTGCCCAACAACATCCCCATGATGGGAATCGCATACTGCGGTTGATACCAGCTATCGATTCCCTTCATGACTGCCAGCAAAGTAAACGTCATGATGATCCATGAACTAGCCCACACCGAGAGTATCGCATCGGTCCAAATCCCCGCATAGCGTCGCTTGCACCGCTGGGCAGCTGTGATACCTGCAATCAACGTCATCACTGCCATAAGGCCAATGACGGCATACCAGCGATCCCATTGAAACACCGTCTGTAAAACGAGTCCCACTAGCGTTAATTGCACAATCGTCCGCAGGCTGGCCAGTATCAAAGTCCGCCCGAGTCCCAGGTTGAGTGCAATCGAGATAATCGCATTCACGAGAATCAGGCTTGCTGCAAGTGCAACCTGCCACAGACTCAGGTCCAAGTAGGAAGTGTTCATCGTGGTTTAGCCATCCCGTAGTTCACCCTGTTTCATCTGCAGTATGCGATTTGCAACTCGATTGGCTTGCCCGTGATCATGGGTCACCCAGAGAAAAGCCCGCGCGCCTGCGTCTGCTGCCATCCAAAGGTCAATTAACTGTTCCATGGCCATGGCCGTCTCCAGGTCGAGTGACGCCGTGGGTTCATCCAGCAGTAAGACACTGGGATCGAGTTGAATCGCGCGCAAAAATCCGACAAGTTGTATCTCACCTCCGGAGAGTTCTTGTTGTGGTTGGTCAAGAAACGATTCGGCTCGACCCAGTACGGCAAGCCAATTCATAATTTGGCTGTGATCAAATCGTCGGGCCCGGTGCAACTGCAGCTGAAAAGGACGCCGCAGGTTTGCTTCCACAGACCCCTCCCACAGTGCTGGTCGTTGGTGCAGATAGACCACCTGCCGCCGATAGTGTGGAACCGACGAACCGTGATGCGTTTTTCCGTTCCAGCGGATCTCACCTTCATCCAGCCTGTCGAGCAGCGAAAGAGCGCGCAGCAACAGGGTTTTCCCTGATCCGGAGGGCCCCACAACCGCGCAGCGATCACCAGATGCCACTTGTAAAGTCACGCCGCGGAGCAGCCAGCGCTGGCTGGTGGGGTCTTTGCGTCCCAGGTTGTCTCCCAAAAGTGTATTCACGGCTATCGTCAAATCCCATTCGGCTGTGTGAAATCCCCATGGGTTACCAGCGCCGATCGTAGACTGTCAAAACGAACCTCTTGAGATTGCCTCGTCCTGCAGGCTCGGAAACGTTACCATGGTCTGCAAAGGCTATAAACACCGGATTTCGGTTGAGTAGGGTTTGTCGCCTACCTGGAAATCATTGCCCAGACTGCCCCGCCCGCAGGCGGGATCCCGCCTGCCACGACTCGATGGCCCCGTTGTCAGGGCCTTTTGGGGTAAGACCTGCCTATGGGGGTAAGATCCAAGGCTGATGGGCTCAAGGTGACGAACCTTCCCTGCCAAAAGGGATCGAGTTGTTTTGTGGTTAAGGGAGTTTGTAGTATAAGCATTTCGATGCATCAATTCTTGAAAAGGTGAACTGCCATGACCGAGAAAAACACAGAACCATTACCATTTGGATCCCAAGACCTGCGACTTCCCGATGAGCTGCGCGGCTTGCTGAGAGAACACATCGACGACTTGCGAAGCAAGTACCTGGAGCGAGGGTGGGGCGGCCGGGTCGGCTTTGGAGAGCGGCCCGCGGTGATCGTGATCGATCTCGCGCGATATTGGTTGGATCCTGAGATCCACATTGGTGCCAATCTCGACCCGATTGTTGAGGCGACCTGTCGGGTTCTGGAAGCGGCTCGCCAGGCAAATATCCCTATTTTCTTCACGACGTGGGATCACGATCCGGCGCATCCCCCAACCCCGCAGAATTCTAAACTTCGCTGGCAGGTTCCACCCGCAAAAATCGATGGCCTGTTCGCCCTTGATCCCCGCCTGAACCATCGTCCCTCGGAGAAAGTGATTAAGAAGGCCTCCGCGTCGGCCTTTAAGGGAACCAATTTGCATTACATGTTGGCCGCTCTTCGCGTCGACACGTTGATCGTGACCGGCATCAGCACCAGTCACTGTGTCTACGCAACCTGCCGCGATGCGACCGACAGTTTTCGCGTCATTGTCCCGGAAGAATGTATTGGCGAGCGGTGTGAACTGTTACACTCGGTCAACCTCATGGATATCGACATCGATTTGGGCGACGTGATGCCTGCAGACGATGTGATTTCCCATCTGGAAGGTATCCATCAAGACGAGTAAACGTCGGTTTCGATCGAACTGCAGAAAAAGTGTGTTGCCTCTCACTGGCCTGAAGTCATGTGGCACAGGTCAAGCATTGTATCATAGAGAAGTGGCGAATTTTTTTTCGCGTTCTTCGCAAAGTCGTTTGGTCACTGGTGATATTCGGCAGGTGTTCTATGCGTTTGAGATGGACCGCTTATGCTTTTTTCTGCGTGGCTTTTTTGCCGGCCTGGGGAGAATCCGTCCAGGCCAAAGCCAGTGAGTTCACGCTGGCGGAGCTGCGAAAATCCCGTAAAGAAATGACGCATCGGAACCGCCGGATCATTTTCAATAACGATGGCGATGATTTCGAAGGTCACGGTGGCCTAGAGAATGGACGAACCGAAGAGTCGGCAGCCTTGACTTCGACTCCCGACGGCCTGCTCAAGCTGCGCACCACGGCACTGCTTGGCTCACAGGTCGACTCTATCTTTTATCACGCGATCCATGGATCGAAGCTGATGTATGAAGATACCGCCTTCAGGACCATCTACGAGTTTCCCGATCGCAAACCTGCTCGGAGAGAGCTTGCCGTCGGAAATCTCAAATCCCTGATGGCCAACCATGGCAAGGACAACATGGAGGTGATGATTGATTGCGCCAGGGAAAACGGGTTGGAGATATTTTATTCCAACCGGGTTAACGATGTGCATGACTTTTATTTCCCCAAGTTTCTTTCGACAATCAAGGCAAAGCATCCGGAATATACCCTGGGTCATGTGGAAGCCGCCGGGGAGAGAACGCCTGGTGAAACCTTGCAGCTCATGCATGAAGGAAGAAAGACCTACACCGGACTGAATTTTCGGTTGCAGGTCGTTCGCGACTTGACGGTAGAGTCGATGCGGGAAGTTTGCCAGAACTACGACATCGATGGGATTGAGCTGGACTACTTCCGCTCGCCGCGGCTCTTTCCATCGTCGCGGATCAAAACCACCGATGGTGAACTTGTAAACGTGATGGAACAACTCGAGAAAGGGTTTGTCGGTTCACCACCGTCGGCAGCCCCCGAGGACATTGCGTTGCTCAATGACATGATGCGCAAGATGCGCCACATGACCGAGGAGGAAGGCCTGCGTCGCGGCCGGCCGATTTTGATTGCCGCCCGCGGTATCAATAATCCTGAGTACTCTCTGGCATTTGGAATGGACTTCAAAACCTGGCTGGCAGAAGACCTGATTGACATCGTGATGCCAATTCACATTGGTATTCCCAGGGGAAGTTGGGCTTCCCCCGATCTATGATCCAGGGCCTATGAGAAAATCTAGGTCTAGGGATCCGCTGGCTTGCCGTAGCGGAGAAGGTTGCTGAGGCGTAGCCGAAGCAACCTTTGCAGCGGAGGGAAGC
>CAUZBP010000181.1:0-5564 GCA_963578105.1 Planctomycetota bacterium | reverse complement strand
AATTTAATGTCTTGTCAATGTCATAGGTGCCAGGCGGCATGTATAGGTGACGAACGTTCAACCGCTTGGCTGCGTCAACCGCTTCCTGGAGGCTTGCATAATCAGTTGCAACGATCTTTTCGGGCTTTTTGACCGCGGCAGGTTCCTCGCCGAAAACGGTATCGGCTGCCACGGTCAGAGACAGGAGACCGGCCGCCAGACAAACGAGCCCACCCTTTCGACCACTCAGCCTGCTCGGCTGTTGCTGCTTCGAAAATGGCCCTCCAGGCGCTCGCACCCGCGCGGTAACTCCTTGTATCTTCGTTCTCTCCGGGTGGCCCGGAGGGGCCGCGAGTCGCTGATAGGAATGATGGTTTTGCCGCATCGGTCGCTTTCTTACTGCAGGGTGCTTGTGATGATAAATCCACACGTATTCTGGCCGGGAATCCTGTTCAACGATACGGGGTCAGACCAAACGTTTTTCGGTGTTATTGAGGTCCCAAATAATACGATCTATACGTCGGGTATGGCTGATGGCGCAGGTGGTTCTTCGGTACTCAGTTTCCTCGTGCCGGCGACCGGCAGTTACGACATTGATTTTAGCATGACTTCCAACCACTCTGGCGGTGGCAACGGCGAAGAATTCTTCATCGACCATCATTTTGACATCGGTGGCGCGGGTCAAAGCCAAACCTTGTTAGCAACTGGGACGACCGAGGGTGGTACGACGATCGACATTCCTGCAGGCAACTTTCCCGAGGGTACGGCTACGACCAACCTTGCCGGACAAGCGCTAACCGCTGGTGATCGTGTTAATTTCGTGATAGGTATAAAAGGTGATGGTTCTTCGGATGGCGTGTTCCTTTCGGCAACCTTAATGATGACCGATGGTACGTTGCCCAGCGAACGTGCGTGGAAAGTTGACGAATCGGGTGACTGGAACGTAAGAGGCCAATGGACACCTTCCGGAATACCCAATGCCAACGATCAAACGGTCACCTTCGGTGGTGCGATCACCGCGCCGCGCGTGGTCTTTACCGAAGAAGATGTCACGGTCAAGGGAATCACGTTCCTCAGCGGCAATACCTATGCCATTGCGGGCACTGGAAGCGTGAATTTAGACGCGGGAACGGCGCCTGCGAACATCGAAGTGCTCTTGGGGAATCATCAATTTCAAGCCGAAGTCAATCTCAACAGCGACACGGAAGTCAGCGTATCTGCAGGAACCTCATTGGCGTTTAATAACACGCTCAGCCTCAACGGCAATACCTTGACCAAGTCCGGAGGCGGCGAGCTGGGAATTCGCAATACCTTGGTCACCGGCGGTGGCACGGTCAACGCGCAGGGGGGCACCGTGTCGGGCAACGGTACCGTCGGTGGTGATTTGAACAATTCGGGCGGAACAATTTCGCCGGGGGATGGTACTGCAAGTTTACTGGCTGTTCCAGAGCCGGCCGCCTGGCTCCTGCTGGTAGGTGGTATCTTGAGCGTTGTTTCTTGCCGGATAAGAATCAAAGTTGCTTGAAAAATCGCCATCAGTTCAAAATCATCGCTCGGCAATCTCGGCGATGCATGCCACATCCCGCGGTCCAATTTCCACCACCAGCGAGGCGGTGCTCCCATGGATGCTGGTCGTGACCGGGGCGCCCTTCCACAGATCCGTGTACTCGGCAGCCGGCTGAACGGGGATTTCAATCAATTTTCCTTTGACCGTTCTATAGTTGGCATTGAACACGGTCCAAATGATCTTTTCATCTCGCCCGAATCGATTGACAAACGTCCCTGGAATCAAGGTGGGGATGAGAGGTTCGACGTCGGATGACGTAAAGGCGTCCACGTTCTCGTGCAGGATTCGGAACACTTTTTTGTGTTCCCGGATTGCTTTTTTCCCAAAATAGGATTTTGGACCATACGCCCGTGGCATGAAGTAACCGTCCCCGTTGAAGAGAACGAACTTGAGCTTGTTCCAGTTGTGGTCTTTAAGGACATAGCTATAGATATTGTTAAAACACTTGACATCGGGAAAGGCGAATCTTGTCATGTTCAGGGGGACGCGGATTTGTCGCGTGAGGTGGCGAAGAACTCCTCCCTGGTACATGCCATTCTGGAACTGAAGCCGTGTGTCTTCGGGATGCGACTCAGAGCAAATGGCGGCATCCTCGGGAATGGCTGCCCTGATTCTTCGGGTCAGCTCGCGTTCACCGTAGAAGTGCGGTTCCGGCGATTGGTGAGTGTGGTCTTTTCGATAGCAGATGGAGTTTCCTGCTCCTAATTGGTCGAGGTAGATGACTTTGGCGCCCAGGTCTTGAGCAATAAACTTTTCAGACTCCACCATGTAGTCCAGCCATTCTCCTATGGAGAGACAGGGCACATACCCCATCATGTTTCCATAGTCGACGGGTCGATATCCAAAACCCCATTCGTGCCGCTTTGCACCAACGTGGTAGGCGTTCTCGTTGATGAGAATGGGATTCGTGTAAGGGCTAATGGGAATACCAGCTGCGGCCGCCTGATCGATAACGGATTTGAAACGATCTATGCCGCCGACCGGGAAGAGGGCGTGGCGGTCGTATTCGCCAGAATACTCGTGAATGTGGTCACCCTCGTGATCAGGATGGTGTGTCGGATTTTCGGGATGCTCCCGGCCATGCCATCCAGCCAACGAAACGACGTCGCAATAACCCATAAGATCACGGACTTTGCCGGTTGCCGTGATCAGGCGATCCAGTCCCGAATAGACGTACAAGGCTCCGGTGACAAAGGACCTTTTGTACCAGTCCTGGGCGGCAGGTTTGGGTTGGTACCACGTCTTGACCCAATCCTGATACAAGCGGAAACTCGTGCGCCAATCACCGGGTGAAATAGAGATTAAACATTCAGGAAAGCTCCAGGTTGCGCCGGGCTTCAGCCGTTTTTCGAGATACTCTTGCCGATACCAACCCCCTTCTTCGCCCTTGCCCACGTCAAACCAGTGAAACTGCCCTTGGAGATCGTTGCCCAACAACGTTAACGCGTACCACTTTTCGGGATTGAAAAACGAATCCACTTGAAGTGGATGGCTGGCTCCATGCGAGCCGTAAACGTTTCCTGCGGTATGATGAATCATGGACGCACCGTTACTTTCTGGAAAGTAATACCACGTATCGTCGAGCTTGCCGAGCTGCAAGCCTTCCAGGATTGGAAACCGGACCCTGCCTAAAAAGGGCTGGTCGCCTGCGTTCACCAACGTCAGACCCATCTTGAGTTGACCCGCCCCAGATAAAGCCATCGTGACTGAGGCTTGAAGATGGGTTGCCTGTTTCTGATAATCAAGTTTGATGAGAATGCCAGGGTCACCATTGTCCAGATCCTTCGTCTCCACCACCTGCCACTGGTCCGAACCGATCCATCGGTCGGTCGGTCGGATGGCAAACACGGGAGACTTGTCGAGTGTCACCTCACCGTAGACTGGCGAACCAAGCCGGTTCCAGCGCAAGCCGTCCTGAACATCCACTCGCGCGTCGATGATTCCATCGGAGATACGGGCATGGTCTGCATGAACTTTTGATTGCACCCGCCTGGTCACAGCGGGAAATTTTCTGTCAGCAAACGGATACCAAGCACAGGTTTCTCGCACACTCGGCTCTGGAAAAATGAGCTCGTCCGAGTTACATGTCACGGCCAGCACGGCAAAGGAGCACTTGTATACCTTGTCGTGCAGGATCAACCGCGCGGGCGTCCCATCAGCGACAGGGTGGAGTACGTAGAGTGACAGCCCGTTGTCCAGTCCATAGCTCTTGGTCGTCACATTCCGCGGAATGCAATGCTCTGAAACGCCGTCTTCGTACACGATTTCCGCAGTGAAACGCTCGCTCTGATCAATCGGACCAATCGACGGTTTGCTAGGTCCACCGTCATGATCGACCGGTGGGATTTTCGACCAGATCAGCATGAAGATTTCACGTGCCGAACCGGGCAGGTCAATCTCAAGTGGTTTTTGTTCCTCCAGCAGACGACCCGTTTCGGGAACGTCTTTGACATCGGGGATCTGAAAAGGGATCTTGTTGGCCATCACCCAGGGGTGAGAAAAAACTGCAGCGGCATCACTTTCGGGAGGAATTGAAAAGGGTTCGTCTTGCAGCCTGGGGGGAAGCCCGATCGAGAACAGGTTCGCCTGCCGGGAGGCGTCTGCCTGCTTGATTGGGGTAAAGGAGAAAACCGTCTCTTCCACCTGCCATGGTTCGCTGTCTTGGGGACAAACAATCTCGAACCCGACCACGGAAAGGTGGTTGCCGCCCGCCGATGTCTTCTGGCCAAAATTCTTTACCTTAAGTGTATGCTTGCCGGGCGCAATGAATCGTTCGCATACCAAGATCGTTTCGCGAGTATTCGACGAAACCAATGTATCCACCTCGGTTTGTAATTCGTCGTCGATAAAGACTTTCAAGTAGCCACCATTGGTAACTTTCACCAGATCCAGAGAAACCTTATAGACAGCTCCAGGTTCCGGAACGATGACATCAAAGACCAAAGCGGCATAGGGTGCATAAGTCTGCATGCAGGGGATACCATTCTGCGGAGTCTCATCCCATTTATCCGCTTGTCCAGCAAGACGGGCGTTGATGGTTTGCGTCTGTTGGCCATAGACACCATGCTGGCCGTAGAAACTGCACATGAGCAAGGTCAACGCCAAGGCGTATCCCACGCATCCTCTATGCCTGCCCATGCACTGTAAATCGTTCATTTCAATTCCTTATGAAAAACTCGTGCGTTTCATGGTGAGTGGTGCGATCACGTGTGTCAATGGTGAGACTGCCTTGATAGGATGTCGGGCAAAGGAAAGGAGAACAGGTAGCCATGAATAAGACGAAATTATGCTCACTGATTGTTGCGGTTTTGATTTTCCCAGGGGACCCTTGTTCACCATCATCCGCCCAGCGACCGGACTCCGAACCTTACCGGGTCATATTCAATTGTGATGGGCATAGTGTCTTCGGTGCAGCCAACGGCGACCACGGGGCCTGGATACAAAACATATTTGGCCCGCTGGAGGGCAGCCATGTCGATGCCCTCTTTTGGTGCGATGGCGCCGGCGGAAACACGGCGAATTACGATAGCGACGTTCTCGAATTGAACGGTGCGCGAATTGGTGCGGTGAATCCGATCCTGCTGCGATGGATCGAGCAAGGTAATGATCCTCCCAGGTCGGTGGTGCAGGAAGGGCATAAACGGGGCCTGGATGTGTATTATTCGTTTCGAATGAACGACATTCATGACGGTTATTTGCCGCAAGAGTTTGCGACCTTTAAAAAAGAACATCCAGAATGGATATTGGGCAAGGGAGAAATCGATACCTCGCAGGGTAGGCACGCGATCAAGGCGAAGGATCCGGACGAAGTATATTTTTCCGAGTATGCGACTTCTTTGAACTTTGCCGTGCCGGAAGTGCGAGAGCTCAAGTTGCGGATTATCCAAGAGATTTTTGACAAGTACGACTTCGATGGTTTGGAAATTGACCTGATGCGGTTTCCTCGATACTTCGCGGCCTATCTTGAATTTCGCTCAGCGTACATTCTGACCGACTTTCTGCGCGTGGTACGTCAGCG
>CAUZBP010000180.1:0-5599 GCA_963578105.1 Planctomycetota bacterium | reverse complement strand
CGCTGCTGCTGTTCATCGTGATTGGTGGCGTCTGTCTGGGTTTCTTAGGGGTCGCGCTGTGCATTTGCTTTTGATCGGATGGTGCACAGATTCAATTGATCCACCAGAGCGTGCGTGCGTCCGTGCGCCTGCCATTTCACTGGAATGAGGACGAGTGTCCTAGTCGGTTTTGTAAAGACCCGGGCGGTTCGCGCTGAGGAAACCAACCGGCAGCTCCGTGGTTTGTTGCGTTGCTAAATCGGCTAAAGCAGCCCCCAGGATGCCGGTGAACTTGAATCCGTGTCCGGACAATCCGGCTGCGAAGCAAACGTTGTGATGATCAGGATGTCGGTCCACGATAAAATGCTCGTCGGGCGTCATCGTATACATGCACACGTTGTGGTCCAGTGATCGAGTGCTCAGTGAAGGGATCCAGCTGGACACGAAGTTGTCGACTCGTTGGCGATCAGACTGGTTGATTCGTCGTTCCAACTGGGATGGATGGGAGATTTTGACGCCCCCACTGTGCTCGGCAACTTTGACTCCTCGAGAGTCGATCTGCGGAAATCCGTAAAAGTATCCTTCAGGAACTTCAAAAAAGAAGGTCGGGCAGCCGCGTTGTTGCTGCATTTCAGGGCCTGGGCTGACGTACCAGTGAAGATGTTTGACGAGAATGCGGAGTGAAATTCCCAAGCTGCCGAGTAGTTCCGCGGACCACGCCCCAGCCGTGACAATCAATTGGCTGGCTGAATATTCGGTCGTTGTGGTGCGAACTTTGATTCCACGACTGGTGGCATGCCATCCTACGACCTTTTCATCGGTAAGTAGTTCCGCACCGTGTTGTTGCGCCAGCCGGAGATGAGCCATGACACATTGTTCGACCAGTAAATACCCAGCGTCGTTTTCGAAAATTCCCACATAGCCCGATGGAGAACGGAACATGGGAAAACGATTGTGTATTTCATTATCGGAGAGCCTGTCGACCGTCAGGTTGTGTTTTTCTACGCTGGCCAGCACTCCGGGAATCAGTACGCCGTCAGGAGGGCCAACTTCCAAGAGGCCAATCCGATGAAACAGTTTTGAGCGTATTTCTGATTCCAGGGCGTTCCAGAAAGTGTAAGCCTTCTTGACGAGCGGTACGTAGTCAGGGTGCTCGAAGTACGCCTGGCGAATCATGCGAGTTTGACCGTGTGAACTGCCCTGATCATGGCCGTGTGAAAAACGGTCCAGCCCTAGAACCCGGTGGCCGCGTCGAGCCAAGTGGTAAGCGGCTGCGCTTCCCACTCCTCCTGTCCCGATCACGATCACGTCATAGGTTGCCATGAGCAGAATCCTCGGCTCAGTTTGCTGGGGATGAGTGAACGTTGGCGTGTCGGCGTTGAGGCGACGGACTTCAGGATCGCCCGTCTGGTTGGCATGTGCCTGGTTTGCACCGCTGGGTTAGTTTCGTGGCCGTCTCCAGGGAGCTCGTACTCAAACAATTGGCCAATCAAAGGTGCGGGGCACGCAGGGCATGGAGGGGCAGCCGACGGTCAAACAAGAACCGTGCTTGGAAAAAATCCCAATTTGTCGCTGGTTTGAATCCTTTGAGGGCATCACAAAAAGGGGTTCAAACTGTTCAACAAACACTGACGAGAGTTCTGCGGACTGACGTTAGTTGTCGACTTCAAAAATAACAGAGGCTTGGCCAAACTTTTGTCCGATGGTGTCTTCGATGGTGAGCTGCAACGTGTACTGCCCGATCCCGAGTTTCTTTGGTATCCACATCCTATAGGGGATGAAATAATCTCGCCTCCGGTTACGGCAGATTTCGGATTGGATAGGGAATACATGGTCGGCCACTCGCTCTCCACTGGTTCCAATAATTTGGTAGCTACCCTCGAGTTCCGTTTTGTACTGGCCGGACGTTTTTAAAGTTTCGGTTGAAAAATTGTCAATCTCCACATAGAGCAACACTTCCTGATCAGGCTGGAACACGTACGGTTCCATTTTTGCGTACCTTCCATAACTCTCCACTTTGGAGCAGAAAGCAAGATTGCTGACGCGCAACTGACTGAGGTTTGCCAGGTAATTTTCAGCAACTCGCAATTGCTGCAGCGACTCGTCCGCACGCTTTTCAGCGACAGGTACTCCTTTTGCGTCCAGATAGGTCTGTAGCGAGTCGAACAGGTTCACCCAGAATTGTTGACGGTCAGAGTTGTTTAACTGGGGGATTTCCGTGACGACATCCTGTTCCGGGGCTGTCGCCAAGTAAAGCATTCGCAACAGGGCCTGACCCGATTCATAAGCCAGCGGGTCGGGAGTCTGCTGTTGCGCCTGATCAGTCAATTCAGCATTCAATTTAGGTATGGCGTCCCGGAGATGGCTTTGCCAATTTAACTTCGATGGGTCTCGGGAATCTTCATTCGCTGCTTGTTGTACCTGGAAATCAGGGTGCGGTTTCTCAAAGATTTCCTCCACACTGGACAGCGTCGGTTCTTCCGCCACCATTGGTTCCCTGTCAGTTTCCCGAACGGTGTCGGGGTCGTGTTCAATTTGTTTGAAGGGATTGTCCGTCACCTGGTTGGGCACTTGTGCGTTGTACTTTGAATGCTGCAGAACACTTTGTGAGTCGCGGAGCACGTTGCGCTTGGTGTTGGATGGAACGAGCTCCAGGGCCTCTTCCTCGGTCGGTGCCTGGATTTCCGTGAGCTGCTCAGTTCGATTGTCACGACGGGCGACCGAAACGAGGCGCAATTCGTTGATTTGCTCTTCACGATAAGTGAGGGCGGCGCGGATGCTCTCAGCCATGATGGGCCAAAATTCGGGATCGGTCTGCTTGAGGTTGCTCTTGAGCTGCTCATACAGATCGGCATCGATTTCCCGGACCGATGCCAGCTCTTCGAGAACTTCAGTCAACGTTACTGCCGTGACTTGCTCGGGTTCGATTTTGAGCTGGGGTGCTGCCTGCGGCTGATGCTCAGACTGAGTCGCTACTTGGGTCTCCAATTTGTCAGATGCTGCTTTTATGGCTTGACTTGGTCGCTGATTCTCGGCTTGGCTTGACACCTGTTCTTCAGGAATGTGCTTGGTTTTAACGGTTTCTTTTTTTGCAATTATTTTCTGAGGTGAAGACTGGTCATCCGGGTCCGTGCCTTGTTGAGTCACCGGAGTCAGTTGCTCGGTCGTGTGGAGTTTCTGAGAACGCCGATTTTGTTCTTGGTGTGGAGTAACAAGGAGCCCTTTTCCCGGGTCCGGACAAATACAGCCGGTTGCCAGAGCACTCAGAAGTAGGGCAGAAACGATCAAGTAAAACGGGCGCATATTGATGTACCTAATGCAGGCATAAAGCTGCCAGAGAAGAAGCCGGAAAACGGTTACCGAAAAGCGGCGCGATACTAGAAAAAGGCTGCTACGTTTGCAAGAGGAGATGAGCTGCTAGCTGCTGCCGGATGTGGAACGAATTGTAGCGGGTAGAAGGTGTGCGTGACGGCCGAATCCACGAGAGCGTTACCGGCAAAATTCCGGCATCGATCGTTCCTTGACTCAAGCGATCTGCGATCTAATGGGTCAGCTGGGCCGCATTGGTAGACATCCGTACCACAAGTGTTTCCAGCACGAAGCGGGCCCGCGTGGGTGAGGAATGACTGCCCTTGAGCGCCAAATCAGCCTCCAGAAGCCAATGCTGCAATTGACCGGCTCGCTCGCGTCCCAGTTGTCGCAATTGCTGCTGTGACTTTTCGAACGCTTCACGAGGCCATTTGCGAAAACCTGCTTGCTCTAAAGCTGCAGGTAAAGAGATTCGCTGGTGGTTCCGTTCAGCGTGTTGGATCATTCGCGTAGCCATTGCAAAGCGGCGGAGTGACCAGGAAATCGGACCGAACAGCGCCAATGGATTTTCTCCGGATTGCAGTAATTGGTCGAGCTGACGGAGTGCCTCGGCCGCATCACCGTCCACGGCGGCGTCAATCAACTCCCAGGTGGTTTTTGTGCGCCAACCACCTACGACGTCTGTAACCATTTTTTCCGAGATGTCGCCTCCCAGTCCTGCAAACAAGGCCAATTTGGCCAATTCCTGGTCGAGCATGCCTAAGGAGGGACCCACCAGGTCGAATAACAGTTCTGCAGCTCGCGGAGCCAGCTGGGCTTCATGATGGTGCTTACACCAATGACCGATCCATTCGAGCAGCCGGCGCTCGTCAAGGACTTTCCGCCGTCCGGCTGTTCGCTGGGGTGCTCGACATTCGATGGGAAGTCCCGTTTTTGCGACGTACTTGTAGAGCCGGGAGTTGGCCTGCCACGTGTCAACCTGCAAGACAAGAGTCCCTGTTTGCTTCGGATGTTCCGCATAATCTTCCAATTCGGCACGGTAACGGCTCACGAACCGATCCGCTGCCTCGACGACGGTCAGCCGTTGGCCGCTTCCGAATAGGGAACGGGTCGAGAGTTCGTCAAGGACATCAGTCCACGGCGTTGTGTCACCTTCGAATCGTACAAAGGGAATTTCAGCGGCGGTTTCTCCCAATACCGAGTCGCACACCCGGTCCATCACGAGCTTTTTGAGGAACGGTTCATCTCCGAACATGACGCAGAAAGCCCTGACGGGATGATTGGGTGGTTGCTCGAGGAAGTCGAAGGCGTGAATGATTTCTGACATAGAGACGGCCGGTTTGAGCTCTTTTGATCTGACAGGGTCAGCGTACCGTGCGTTCCTCCAGTGAGCAAGCACGGGGTGTCTTTGTCAGCCAGAAGCTTGAATCTTCGGACAAGCCCAAGCAGGTTGACCCGGGTTAGGTCGATGAGGCCAGTGGAAATCTTCAGCGTCGTCTCAGGCAGCGGTTCTACGAAGAACCTGCCCGCTCAGAAGACAGGAATCCTTACTGGCCGACAGGTTTGCCGGAGTGCTTCAGACTGGAGTCACCGGAAGCAGGTAGGGCGTCAGGCTTGAATGGTGCTGAAGAGGTCTTTTCAGGGCAGCATGTTAAACAAAACGGACATCTTCACTGTTTTTGCTGCCCATCCACCGGTTGACATCCAGTGGTGGTCAAAACGTGCGGCGTAGTGCAAGTGAATTTCGATCCGTTTAACGCAAAATTTGCGGGAGTCGAGCACTTGGGGCGTTTTCTGGTAGTGGGTTCACGCTCCGGACACGGACTCGTGGTATGAGGCCTCGGGTACTGATGGGTTGCTCGAGTTGGTCCGTGGCGACATGGCCCACTCCGTCCGAGACTTCAATTTTCAGATAGATTTGCTGAGGAATGTGACGGTCGATGCGCCAATCGTATTGCCCCGTGTTAGGCAGGTGTCGCGCGATAGTTTGCCAACCTGCGTCGGGACCGCCTCGGTACTTGAGAGTGACTGGTTTTTCAGACAGGTGATTGTCCGTCGCTTTCCAGCGAATGTCCAACCGGCCCGCATTGGCCCCCCGTCCATAACGGGCGGAATTCAACCGTACTTCCGGCGGGGTAAGATCAACGGCGACCTGTACATCGGCGACTTCGCCGGGTTGGGGAAGCGGCACCGAAAGTCCTTCGTTGTTTTCGGCCACGATACGAAATCCATAGATTCCTTCCTGATCGACTTCAATAATAACAGGGCTTTGACGATCGGCATCTTGAGTCCAGTGACGCCAACTCTGTCC
>CAUZBP010000179.1:0-5631 GCA_963578105.1 Planctomycetota bacterium | reverse complement strand
CTTCGCAGTCGAACTGAGAATGATATCTGGTATAAGACCTTCATCTCGCAACAGTTGTCCCATGCGTGGTGCATTGCACCGACCACGTTGGTTTAATTCCCGATCGTGATCATTGATCGAGAAATCTTTCCAACTCGACTTCGCGTGTCTCAAAACCAAAAGAGTCTTCATGGAGTGATGCCCTGCTTCGAAGTGGTATGCAATACCTTGCCGTGTTCATCATGCCAGGTGACGGTAAGCTTGGCAGGAACGGCGGCCTTGGCGGGATCCACCTGTATGTGCATGAAACCGGCGGATTTCTCCTTCTGCGCGTAGACCTGGTTGATCAAGCCTTTGGGATCAGTAGATGTTGGGTCACCAGGATTGTGACCGAGGCGGGAATTGGCGTCCACCAGTGCGCCGCATGAAAATTCCTCGATACCCAGCGGATGAATGGAGTGGTACTGCCAGTGGCGATCGCCACACATTAGGTAGAAGCCCTTGGCTGCCAGACCGCTTTGCTTGAGCCAGTCAAAAAACTCATCGCGTTCATGACGGAAGCCGCCAAAGTTGGTGTGGTTATCGAACTTGCGCGCGTCGTCCGGGCCAATCATTGGGTTAGGCGAAATCATCAGCTTGAAAGTGGCATCACTGGCCGCGAGCGTGCGCTTGAGCCACGCCCTCTGTTCTGCGCCCCAGATGGACTTGCCCGGACCATCAGTCATGATGTTGTCGCTGCGGTAGATACGGTTTTCAACAAACCAAATCTGCAAATCCTTGCTGACGCGGTGGGTGCGGTAGGTTTTGGTGGTGGTGTCACCCATCGGGGCATAAGGAAGTTGTTCGTACATCAGCTTTTGTGCGACTTCCGGGGAAGGGTCGTGGTCACCTGAATTGTCGCCGTCGTCGATGCGGTAATCGTGGTCATCAATCTCCCAGTAGGTCGGCACCTTGGCGAAAAGATCGCGATAACGCGGTTGCACAAACTGCTCGTGCCATTTCTGGCGCAATTCCGGGACGGTTTCCGCGCGTGAATCCTTGGGTGTGTCGTAGTAAACGTTATCGCCCGTGCCCACGAAGAAATCGGGCTCCAGCTTTAGAATGCTCGCCAACGCGGGGTATCCCAAGTGCTTGTCCAGTCCGGTATATGGCTCCAGCCCCTCTTGTTGACGCTTGAGATGAATGGCGCGGTCCACACGGTTATCACCATGAAACTTTGCGTAGTTCATTCCAGTCACCACCACGAACCGGACGGACTCCGCCCGGGCTTTGCCTGGCAGTAACCTGAAGCTGGCCACCGGCCCTGTTCTCAAATTATCCTCGCAGGCACCAATTCGCGTGCGAATCTCATAGCGCCCTCCCGCCTTTAAATTCTTGAATACCGCACGCGCTATGAAATCATTGTTTCCCTTCGCTTCAACAAGCTGCGTTTGCAACCCCTCGTTGCTACCCACCTTCAACAAGGAAAACTCCACCACGCCCGCCATACCCGGCACATCCCACCGCGCACCCGACGGCCCCTCCACATTAGCACGCACCAGCTTGTCTGTCTTGGTCAGGCGCACCTGGGCCAGCGCACTGGTGGATGTTACTCCACCTACCATAATTCCCTGGCCCGCCTTGGGTCCGCTGCAGCCAGCGATGGCAATCAGCGTCGCAAACGTAAGGTTATTGAGGTCGGGCATTCTGATCCTTTTTGGCGAATTCACCACCATCACGGCTTTCATAATGGTCCAGTGGCCAGGGAATGTACAGGCATAGGGCTATTCGCCGGGCTTGGTGGGTGCCATCAAACGGAGAATTTCGCCGGCCATGGGCGGGACCATTTTAGTAGGATGTAACACGTTATTGGTCTTAGGGATGCCCTAGCCGATCTTAACCTGCTCGTGGTCGTCGGCCATGCGCGTGGCGGCCAGTCTGACGGCGTCACCGCTGCCGGGCTTCACGGTTACAAGGTTGTTCTGGATGTCAAACTGCGCATCCCAGGCAGAGACTCTTACCGTCTGGCGAAATCTTCGTGTGCCGTACGAACTCGCTGATGAATTGTCGCAACGGCGCATTGAGCACGGTGAGGTGATGATTGAACCGCCAGTTGGGTTCCTGGTGGCTCAGAAGACGGTTTTAGATAAAACACGATGTGTACAGGGCTGCGACAGATGAAATCCAGTCCAGGGGAAGACATACCTGCAGGGTTGTTGTGATAAGGGATCACAAATATGGTTCACCCAGTATCTGCCGGCTTCCCATGCCTTAGGCCGAAGAAGGAGTTGTGTTCTTGGAATCCTTTCGCGCATGCAATTGCAATAACTCCTGTTGACTGCGAAAGGGTACATCCTTCTTTGTTGGTTGGCACTGTTTATAGGATGCATCCGTATGAAGGATTCTTGCCTTCATGTTGTCTCGCAGGTAGACAGGTACGATTTCTTTCAGTATCCGCTGCCGCAGTTTATCATTTTCGATGGGAAACATTGCTTCAACTCGCCGGTGAAAGTTGCGGGGCATCCAATCGGCGCTCGATAAGTAAATTTGCGTGTTGGTACCCGTTCCGAAGACGAATATCCGACTGTGTTCCAGAAGGCGGTCGACGATACTTCGTACGTGAATATTTTCGGAAAGGCCTTTCATTCCTGGCCGCAGACAACAAATGCCTCGCACAACCAAATCGATAGGTACCCCAGCCTGACTGGCCCGGTAGAGGGCTTCGATTACATGCTGGTCGACCAGGGAATTTAATTTAGCGAAAATACGCGCCGGCAGTCCTTGCTGCGCCAAGTCGGATTGCTCACGAATCAAGTCGATTGTTTTGCGGTGCAAGTCGTCTGGTGCGACTACAAGTTTCCGCCATGGATGCCCCTGCGAATAACCTGTCAGTAAATTGAATAGTGCCGATGCATCGGCCGCCATGTCTTCATCGGCCGTGAATAGTCCCATGTCGGTATAAATTTTTGCCGTGGCAGGATGGTAATTTCCCGTTGATAGGTGTACGTAACGACGTAAGCGTTCACTTTCGCGCCGCACGATCAGTGACAGTTTGCAGTGTGTCTTCAAATGCATGAAGCCGTAGACAACGTGCACACCGGCACGCTCCATTTCCCGCGCCCAGTTCACGTTGGCTGCTTCGTCAAAACGAGCCTTCAATTCGACCAAGGCAGTCACATGCTTGCCGTTCTCAGCCGCTTCGATCAGGGCCTGCACAATCGGGCTATCGCCACTGGTCCTGTAAAGTGTTTGTTTGATGGCCAGGACATGTGGGTCCGCAGCCGCAGTACTAACAAATTGGACGACTGGTTCAAAAGAATCGTAGGGATGGTGCAGCAGAATGTCCCGGCGGGCGATATTGGTGAACAAGTTGTCACTCGGGTTCCGGACCAATTGTCGAGGGGTGCGGGGTGTGAATGGGGGATCTCGCAGATGGTCGAAATTTGAGACTCTGGCCAAATCCATCAAAACCCGCAGATCAAGTGGTCCTGGTAGATGATAGACCTCGCTGTATTCGTCTGCATTCGCGTTGGAAGAGACGCGCAGTCCTTCTTTATCGACCAGTCTTTTCAGGAATGTTTTGTTGGACCCTGTAGGCACTTCTAAACGTACCGCATCAGCACGTCGGCGTGCCCGTAACCGTTCCTCGATCAGATGTAACATGTCATCGGCTTCCTGGTTCAGCAGGTCGATGTCACCGTCACGTGTGATGCGAAACGTTGTCCAATCCAAAACATCGTATCCCCCAAAAATCTCGGGGAGGCGTGAAGCCACGACTTCTTCTAGAAAAATAAATTTGGGATCTTTATCGTTACCTAATGGGACAAGACGGGGGAGAACTGCAGGCAATTGGATTACCGCGAAAAGGATTTTGGGGCCACGTGCTTTGCGGCGTTTTAATTCCGTCGCCAGATAAAGACCCTGGTTGTGATACTGAGGATTTGGGTGACTGGGGTCGATGGCCATCGGTGTCAAAACGAGTGACGCCGTGTCTCGAAAGAATTTGTCCAATCGTTGTCGTTGTTTTTTCTTGAGTTTCTCACTTTCAAGAATCTCGATGCCCGCTGCTTTTAGTGCCGGTCGCACAGAATCGTTCCAGCACGCGTATTGGCGAGCAACGATCTGGCGGGTTCTTTGATTAATCGCCGCCAATTGGGCCAGAGGAGCCATGCCGTCGGCTGCCTTGTCTTGTGGGGCACCGGCACTGAATGCCTGTTCCCGCAATCCTGAAACCCGAATCATGAAAAACTCATCCAGGTTCGAACTGACAATAGCGAGGAACTTCAATCGCTCGAGGAGTGGATTTGAGCAATCCTCGGCCTCTTCCAGGACCCGTGAATTGAACTCTAGAGAGCTGAGTTCCCGGTTAATGAAATGTTCAGAGGAAAAAGTTTGGATGAGGGAATGTTTGTCGTCATCTTTCGCTAATGCACTGTTCTGGGTATCCAGTTCGGTGCTCGCCATGATCCGATCCTTTGCTTACAGCAAACTCGACTCTGAACTGTCGAGTGGTTCACCTACACTCAGGTTCTGCACTGCAGGTCACGTTGTGTTGGGACCAACGTAGTGATATCTGGAAGTGCCCAGGTGTAAGCTGCAGAGTTCCGGTTACAAGGATTGCACCGTCCGTGCAGAAATGAAAAGGGGTCGAGTGCTGATACCACTATTGTAAGTGAAAACTTCCCAACTTCAAGTTGAGTTAGGATGTCACCACGAATTCAGCATGTGAATGCCCGTGCCCGCTGGTCGTAAAACGGGTTCTACCGATTGTATGAAACTTCCGCTCGACAAAACTCATTCAGGCGAGCGTTTTGCAACACTTGGCTTCACACGGTCTTCAGGTTCACTTGGTGGATAACAGCGGGAACCTCTAATTTAGCACAAGTCATTGCCACATCACGTTCCGAAGCTGGTCCCCTAGGGCGTTCACTTTTCAATTGGCCGACTGTCGCCGTTGGTGGACAAATAAGATTTTCTTCTGCGCTCATGCAGGCTGCGTTTTTCGTTGGCGTGTTGTGCGCCTGCCGAGGTTGGCGGAGATCATCTACGGAACCGGTGAAGCGTTTCCGTTTGACGGTTTGCTGGTCTGTTTCTTCAAGTCCGCCACGAATTTGTGAGCGAACAGTGCGTCTCTCAATTATCAGAGTAGACCAACGTACCTTCTTCTTCGGAAATGGCCGACTGCATTGTGGCATCCTTGACCAGTACCTTAATTCGCTGGTCTCCCGGTGCAATGCCTTTGACATGAATCTGATAGATTTGGTCGGCGCCTGGTGCCAGTTGCTGCAAGGGCTGAAAGTGAACTTGCTGGTCCGTGATCTCAAAGTTTGTCGGACCACTGGCGTCGAATGCTTTCATGCCTTGCGGTAGGATCGCCTGCACGATGATACCCGTCGCCGCCTTGGATCCTTCATTGGCCAAATGGATCTCGTAAGTGGTTTCATTACCTACTTCAATGGGATCTGCCGTGTCCGCCACCTCAAAGAACAGGGAAGCCAAACCCTCAACCATTACGGACCGCTCGAGTGAATCCGTCAGACCCGATTCTGCCTTGCCCTCGAAGCGAAATGTCTGTTCACCCGTCTCGACGGGGAGCGTGGTTAGCTGAACGTCTCCTGTCTGTTTGGCGTGCAATTCTTCCAAGCTCCAATAAACGGCCTGGGTGCGTGGGTC
>CAUZBP010000178.1:0-5660 GCA_963578105.1 Planctomycetota bacterium | reverse complement strand
AAGGACCAGTGGTCCAGTGCGATTTCCTCCACCTTGGCAACCAGCTGAGTGTCGTTGCTATGGTCAGCCTGCAGGGAGTAAATTGGCCCCAACACCCAGCACGCAGCAATTGCGGAGAACGAAAACACACCTCTGTCACACGACATGGCACTCTCGTTAGGCAAACACTTCTCAGCAAGACTGTCTCTTGCTGCCGCTGCACTGAACTGACAGCCTTATTCTATCCTAACAATATTCCAGGCGACAGACTTTGTTTTGGTAACAAACTGCTGCCACGCAGAACCAGGCAGGTGGGGATCGTGAAGACACCCTCTAGTTTGTTTTAGCGCCTCCCTCGGATGGATGGCCCAGCTCTGGTCCGGGTATCGCGAAGACCAGGTTGCCAGTTCCAACGGACTTCTTTCCGCAGTGACTCGAAACCGATGGTTTCTGGATCAGAAGGAAAATCTCGCCCGAAAAATGCTCGGGGTAACTTGCGAGCGCTGGTAAACTCCCCTCATTGTGAAGGCAGTAGCGATGAAGAACACCCGGGGCAGGGCTGGCTTGTTGTACATATCACGCGGGGCAACTTGTACGTCGCAGCAATTTCCAAATGCTACTGCCGATGATCCAAGCCTTGAATGCGACAAACACAATCGAAATCGGCTTGAGGGTTGGTGCTCGAGACCATCTGGGAGAATAACATCACCCTACCAACGATTGAATGCACACCTGGCAAGTGAGATAGCAACCCGTTGCGTGTCCAGTGATTACAACCTCTTTGCACTGCGCGGTTTGGTTATTTTCTCACAAAACTACGCAGCCAGGAAACACTGCGCCCCAGCCTCACTCGCTTTTCAATTCAAGCCTGACATCTTCGTTCGTGGGCACTTCGATCATCAACGGACTCGTCGACAGGTCACTATAAATTTCTGGCAAGGGTCGTGAATCTGTCAAGGTAGGATCGTCCGATTGGAAAACGATCACTTTGTATCGGCCGTCCGCAACTCCCAAAGTTTCCCAAGAGAATTTACCATCGGCATTAGTCTCGGCGATTCCAGGGGATTTTTCGGAACCTTCTGCATAGAACATGAGGATGGCATATTGGTACGGTTGACCGTCCAACATCAACACGCCACTACTGGAGCTTATTTCGTAGGACGAACAGCCCGGAAGTAGAAACAATCCCAGCCAACCGAATCGTATGAAATAATTAAACATCGCAAACCTTCTGAGAAACATTGGTTAGTGGTCGCAAAACTTGACGAACAGCTAATTTGCACCGCGATCCTGTGATTTGCGCCCGAAGTCAGCAGCATTTTACGATTTGGCACAGCAGGCGTGAATAGGTGATTCAACGTTGTCTAAAAAAGATACGGCCCGCCCTACTCGACGCAATTTACTTGCCTTCAAGTCCTCGTAGTATTAAGATAAATCCCTGCTACAAGGCTAAAATCTCTACTTGGTCTCACCGGAGTGCCTCTCATGCCTAAGCAAAGCCACCGCGGCGGCTTTACTCTCGTCGAACTTCTGGTTGTAGTCTTCATTATCACGGTCCTCATTGCTCTGCTGTTACCCGCAGTTCAAATGGCACGTGAAGCAGCCAATCGCACGCAATGCGCAAACAACCTCAAACAGCAAGGGATTGCAGTCCACAACTTTGCCGCCTTACACGATAGCGAGTTCCCTGAACTCTCACGGTCTACCAGGCAGACAACGCAGAGTATCTGGCATCTTCTGCTGCGATATGTCGAGCAAGAAGAACTGTACATGGAAACTTTTAATCACATCAACAATCCAAGAATTGATGGTCGCTTGTGGAACCTGGAAACCAAACGAGACCAATCGCTGCCGACTGGGAAAATACCCGGGCATCCGAATGTTCCGGACGGAAGTTTCTGGGATACTATGGGCGCCGTTCCTGCCTACCGCTGTCCATCGGATCCGGAGACGCATAAATCGAATAATGGACGCAAAGCCAGTTACGGTGCCAGCTACCTCTTATTTGGTCACAACGGAGGAATCGACGTGCAGAGAGGTAAGCTGCCACCGGGGGGCAAAGCAAAACAATGGTGTTCTTTTCGCTGTGGACCCTCCCGCAGTTGGAAAAGTTACTACACGGTTGAAACGGTTCCGGACGGCTTATCCAACACGCTTATGTTTGCGGAAACTGCATGGCGTGAGCGAAGCTGGGTGCACTCGATTGCGCATCAAGTGTTAACCCAAGCAAGCGTGCTGGGATGTGTCTGGCCCATGGACCACTACAAGATCGTAGAGAAAATGTCGAACTGGAAGTGGTGGCGGAATTTCCATGACGCCTCAGCAAGATCGATGTTACCCCCCATCCATTATCGACATAGAAACAATGTACATATGGCTTTCCGCGCCTCCACCTGGCACGACGTCTGCCTGGGAGCCCTGGCGGATGGCAGTGTGCGAACGTTCCCTGACTACATGGATCGCTGGGTCTATCTCCGGTTACTGACACCGGACGAGGACACGTTCAACCGGTATTCATATGTTCCCGACAGTTTTGGGTCGAATGAGTGAACACACAACGGATCGTCTCGGATCCGCAACTGTCCGGGCATCATCACTACCGTTGGAACACAAGCGTGCAAACTCGAAAAACCACCCTTCGTCAAAACTGGTTGTCACAGTGAAAAGACTCCCTTGCGTGAAACGTTACACCCTCTCTTGGAGAATGCCAAAATGGTTATCATGCCTGCACAAAAAAAATGGACAGGCTTCACACTCGTCGAACTTCTGGTAGTGATGGCGATCATCGCGATCCTCATCGCCCTGCTATTGCCTGCAGTTCAGATGGCACGTGAAGCAGCCAATCGCACGCAATGTGCAAACAACCTCAAGCAACAGGCGATTGCAGTCCACGAGTTCGCTTCCAAACACGACAGCGAGCTTCCCGAACTGGTACGGTGTACTCGCCAGACAACGCAGTGTATTTGGCACCTTCTACTGCGGTACGTGGACCAGGAAGACCTGTACATCGAAACCTTTAATCACATCAATAATCCGGACATTGATGGTCGTTTGGGGAACCTGGAGGGCAAACGAAACCAGTCGATCCCGACAGGGCGCGTACCGGGACATCCAGAAATTCCGGACGATGTCGGTTTTCTGAATTTCTATGGAGCGGTACCTGCCTTTCGCTGTCCGTCCGATCCCCAGACGCTGAAGGTGAACTCGGGAAACAGAGGCAGCTACGGTGCCAGTTACCTGTTATTTGGCCACAACGGTGGAATCGACCTGCAGAGAGGTTCTCAACAGGGGACCCCGGCCGCATTAAGTTGGTGTTCCTTTCGCTGCGGCCCTGAACGCAGCTGGAAAAGTTTTCACACGATTGAAACGATTCCTAACGGAGCATCCAACACGATCATGTTTACCGAAATGTCAGCTGGTGGCAACCTCTGGTCTTCGATTGCTTCCCAGGGGAATGTTAGCGCAAACGTGGTGGGGTGTATCTGGCCCAGCGACCACTACAAGCTTGTCGACAAACATGGGAACTGGAGATGGTGGGAATCAAAGCATGATTCTACGGCCAGGTCCATGTTGCCCCCCATCCATATTCGGCATCGAAGCATGCAACATGCTAACCTCCGCGCCTCGACGTGGCACAACGTCTGCAACGGAGCGCTGGCGGATGGAAGTGTGCGAACATTCAGTGGGGACATGGACCGCTGGGTCTATTTGCGATTACTGACACCGGACGAGGAAACCTACGAACGATATTCGTATGTTCCCGGTAGTTTCAATCCTGGTGAGTGAACAGGTTGTTAGCTGTCCCGGACAAACCGTTGACCGGTAGCATCGGCCTCGTCCTGTGTTAGCCAATCCAACCATGGGCAACTACTCGGTGAATCCGTGTTCTCATTCATTCCCGGCACCGGCCCGCTTGTCACACGGAGAAACAATGAATCACTACTAGTCGCCTGCCAGTTGGGGCCTCTCGAAACATCGCAATTTTATTGCCTTTGACTCCCCCAAACACTAGGATAACCATCTGCAAAAAAGGTTGCGTGTCCATTACCTTCTCATCGGAGTGCTCGGCATGTCTACCCCAACCAAACGCGGCGGCTTTACACTTGTGGAATTGCTGGTGGTGATGGCGGTCATTGCCATTCTCATCGCTCTGTTGTTGCCTGCGGTCCAGCGGGCACGTGAAGCAGCCAATCGCACACAATGTGCAAACAATCTCAAGCAGCAAGGGATTGCGGTCCACGAGTTCGCTGCCGCACACGACAGTGAGTTTCCTGAACTCTCACGGTCCACTCGTCAGACCACGCAGACGATCCATCACCTTCTGCTTCGCTACGTGGATCAAGAAGATCTGTACATCGAAACCTTTAATCACATCAATAATCCGGACATTGATGGTCGTTTGTGGAACCTGGAGAGCAAACGAAACCAGTCGATCCCGACAGGGCGCGTGCCGGGGCATCCGGAAATTCCGGAGGATGTCGGATTCTTTAGTTACTATGGAGCGGTACCTGCCTACCTCTGTCCGTCCGATCCCAATACGACGAAGAAAAGACCGGGAACCGTTTGCAGCTACGGTGCAAGTTACCTGTTACTTGGCCACAATGGAGGAATCGACCTCCAGAGAGGTTCTCAAAAAGGGACCCCAGCGGCATTAAGTTGGTGTTCCTTTCGCTGCGGCCCCAAACGTAGCTGGAAAAGTTACTACACGATTGAAACCGTTCCGAACGGGTTATCCAACACCATCCTGATGATGGAATACGCAGGTGGTGGAAAAAGCTGGGCGACCTCCATTGCTAACCAGTGGACCCTGGGGTCATGCGTGGTGGGATGTGTCTGGCCCATCGATCACTACAAGATCGTCGACAAACACTACAATTGGCGTTATTGGGAATCACAGCATGATGCGTCGGCAAGGGCCATGTTACCCCCGCTCATCAGAAGGACTGGTGGTTTCCGCGCGTCCACCTGGCACGAGGTCTGCATTGGAGCCCTGGCCGATGGAAGTGTGCGAACGTTCGGCAGGGACATGGACCGCTGGGCATATCTACGGCTACTGGCACCGGATAATGATACGTACGAACGATATTCGTATGTTCCAGATAGTTTCAAGCCTGGTGACTGAACACGTCACTGGCAGCCCTGGACAAACGGTTGTCCGGCGGCACCCTTGTCATCGGTCGACCCATATTCGAAGGCGGTGGGAAAACGTTTCCTGCGGACTTGAGGAAATTCTGCCGGACCCGATCACTCACAGTGGAGCGCGTTCCGCGCGGCCCTCCCACCCACAAAACCGAGAAAATACTCAACCCCTCGGCGATTTGCAGGCGACCGGCTGCCTGCGTTCTGAAGGTCAGAAACCCAGTTCAGACAGCCGCATCGTTCGCTGCCAGCCTACCCAACGAACCACGTTGTCGTTCACCTTTCTCCATCTCCGGCCCATCAGTCCTCCGGGAAGACAATCTGATCACAACTTGACAACCAGTTGGACACCCTCGAAACGTTGCAATTTACTTGCCTTCAAGTCGCTACAGCATTAGAATGAACCTGCAAAATTCCTAAACTATCTACCCGGTCTTAGCGAATGCCCCTTATGCCTAATCGCATAAACCGTATCGGTTTTACACTCGTCGAACTTCTGGTGGTGATCCTGATCATCTCGATCCTCATCGCTCTACTGTTGC
>CAUZBP010000177.1:0-5686 GCA_963578105.1 Planctomycetota bacterium | reverse complement strand
CCCAAGTGTTGCTGATGACCAACGAATTCATTTACGTGGAGTGAGAAGACTCGAAGGACACCGAACCATGGCCTCTCGCAATGACGCAACAACCTCTGCGACTCCATCACCGGCCGACCTTGTCGCCGGCCGGGCTGCTCATGCTCGATCCATTGCAGGCCCCTTCCTCACCCGCCGTGAGTTGCTCTGTCGCAGCGGAATGGGATTTGCGTCACTTGGCCTGGCAACCTTGATGGCTCCCACGGCGCCGGCGACTGCGGCCTCCTCACCAGCCAGTTCCGGCAGTCCGTTTGCCACTCGGCCGCCTCATTTTCCAGGCAAAGCAAAACACGTCATTCACCTGTTCATGAATGGCGGCCCTTCGCAAGTCGATACGTTCGATCCCAAACCGGCACTCCAGAAATATCACGGTCAAATGCTGCCCACTGAAAACCTGCAGACCGAAAGCATGACGGCCGGAGCGATGGGATCACCTTTCAAATTTCGCAAGCATGGTCAAAGCGGAATTGAAGTGAGTGAATTGTATCCGCGCGTCGCTGAATGCATCGATGACATCTGTGTGATCCGTTCGATGTTCACCGAGTTGCCTAATCATGAACCCTCGCTGATGATGATGAACTGCGGCGAGTCGCGGCTCGTTCGCCCCAGTTTGGGATCGTGGCTGACGTATGGCCTGGGAAGTGAAAACGAAAACCTGCCCGGTTTCGTAGCAATGTGCCCTGGCGGCTACCCGATCAAAAGTGTCCAGAACTGGCAGTCGGCCTTTCTACCCGGAGTCTATCAGGGAACGTACATTGATACAAAACAGACTGACATCAATAAGCTTATCGAGTACATCGACACGCGACATGTTTCCCGGCAAGATCAACGCCGTCAACTCGATCTGCTTGGTCTGTTGAACCGCCATCACCTGGAAAGGAGAAACCGCGAGGCAGAACTGGAGGCACGCATCCAGACTTTCGAGCTGGCTTCCAACATGCAGCTTGCCGCCGCAGACGCCTTCGACATCAACCAGGAACCGCAGTCTATCCGAGACCAGTATGGCGAGGGCGAGCAGGCACGCCAGATCCTGATGGCCCGGCGCCTGGTCGAGCGGGGCGTTCGCTTCGTCCAAATCTGGCATGGCCCCAGCCAACCCTGGGACAACCACCATGACCTTGAGACCAAGCACCGTCAGTTGGCAGGAGAAAGCGATCAGGCCATTGCGGCCCTGCTTCGTGATCTCAAGAGTCGCGGCCTGCTGGATGAAACCTTAGTCATCTGGGGTGGTGAATTCGGCCGCACCCCGACAGTACAGATTCCTTCGACGGAAGACAAAGCCCCCAACGGCCGGGATCATAACCCCTACGGCTTCACGGTTTGGCTAGCCGGTGGTGGTGTCCAGGGAGGACAGATCTACGGGGCCACTGACGACTTCGGTTTTCGGGCCGTCGAACAACCGATGCATGTGCATGACCTGCATGCCACGATCCTCCACCTGATGGGATTCGACCACACACGACTGACCTATCGTTATGCTGGCCGCGACTTCCGGCTCACGGACGTCTCCGGCCAGGTCATCCACGACCTGTTAGCTTAGAACGAAGCACCCTCACCATCTGGGGGCGGGCTTTCACCCAGACCAGCAGATCGCCCTCCGTCGCGTGACCGATGAACCTTCGGCTCTCCATCCACACTCTCCCGTGCCGTACCGTGCCGGCACAGACACACAAGCGTGTCGTCCGGCAGGGCCACCAGTGACGGAAATGCAACGTACTCACTGATCCGCTGGGGATGCTCGTTCCGATAAACCGTATGGTGTTCCAACAGTTGTAAGGTTGCCATGGCAATTCCTGTGAAGTGGTGAGGACTGGAAGAGTCGGAATTACTCCTTCTACGACGACACGTCCACCCGGGCTCCTGTTATACAATCGCCCGGTACCACACAACAGCCACATACGAGGAGTGCTTTTCAGAACGGTTCGAGGGTTGCGACAAATTCGCAGAAATACAAAAATCAATAACTGCTCAGTGAATGCCTCCGGAGAAAGTGAAGTATGAAAATCAGCCAACGTGGAATCGTGAATCGTGGTGATCCGGGCACACGGCGTGCCGTGTCCTCATTTCCCACCGTGACCTGTCTCGCCGACAATTCTCTAATGGCGACCTACCGAGTCGGTTCATCAAAAGATTCCGAAGATGAAACCATCGAACTTCGCCATTCCGAAGATGGTGGACGAACATGGGGCAACCCCACCACACCCTTTGAGACAACGGTCAACAACAAACGCGGATCGTTGAAAGTACTCTATCCCACGGCCCTGGATGGGGAGCATCTGATGGCGGCCGCGCTGTGGGTCGACCGGCAAACCTATCCCGGTAAGCCCCTTTTTGATGACCAGACTGAAGGCTGCCTGCCCTTAGCCATTTTGCTCACCGATTCACCCGACTGCGGTAGAACCTGGACTCCATGGCGAGTGTTGCCGGTGCCTGACTCGATCGGCCCCCCCAGCTTGACGAGTCCGATCCTGAGACTTCCCAGCGGAAAACTGGCCGCGAGTATCGAAACCAACAAAAACTATGGAGACACCTCGGCCTGGTTCCAACACGTGGCCTACACCTATTCGGAGGATCAGGGGCGGACCTGGAATCCTCCTGTGAAAGTCTGCCAGGACCCAACGGGTCGCATTTTCAACTGGGACCAGAGAGCCGGTGTTTGTCCGGATGGACGGCTGGTCACGTTCACGTGGACTTACGATCGGGAAACAAGGTCTTATCTCAACGTGCAACGACGTCTCAGCCCCGATGAAGGAAACACCTGGACTGCTCCCGAAGACCTTGGCTTTACCGATCAGCCGTCACATCCCGCCATTTTTCCTGACGGACGGATCGTAGTAGCCTGGGTCGATCGCTTCCAGTCGCGTTCGATTCGCGCCCGACTGGCAGAAACCAATGATGCTCCGTTTCTTTCCGCCACCGAAGTCGTGCTCTACGAACTGCAGGACCTCATCCAAAAATCTGCAATGGGGCAGGGGAGTACGGGTGATGTCCTGACCGAAATGGGCGTTTGGAATTTTGGCCTGCCCTACGCGGAATCGCTTCCTGACGGTGATGTGATGGTTGTTTACTATGCGGGCAGTGCAGAGCAGATGGCAATCGAGTGGGTCCGGCTATCGTTGTGAGCCGAAAGACTTGCTCGGCAGTCAACAGCATCCCGTCACGCGACAAGGTTCAGGCCGTATAACTTTCGTGGATCATAAGCAAGTCGCACCAACTCAATTGACATATCCAAGGGCTTGCAGCTTGCGGATGACTTCGGGATCCACCACGACTCCGCCACGCGCTACAGGTTGACTTACCAGCTGGTGCAGTGACTCGAGCCGATACTCAAGATCCTCCGCCACTCGCTGAATGGCAACCCTATCGGCCGAGTCTGATGTATCCGGGTCACGCCCCGCTGCAGATCCTGGGGAGGACGAAACCGAACGTTCCAGGAGGTTCGTTTGCTCCAGAGGATCGCTGGTCAAGTCGTAGAGCTCTGGCGGCATCGCGTCAAACGACAAAAGATGCCAACGATCGTGGACCAGGGAAAGTCCCTCGCCGGCAAAGAAAGGCCGTCCGGCTTTCTGAAATCCCTGCCGCTGCGAAAAGCAGGGCGACGCCTGGACCGTCTCCCCGCGCAACCGGGGAGCGAGCGACTGACCGTAGCTACCTGCCGGCTTCGGAATTCCGAGGAGTTCGAGCAAGGTTGGCATGAGATCAACCAAGCTGACAGGCTCCCAGTGGTCCCGCGAAGAATCGGCTCCTGGCAGCGCTAGAATCAGCGGCACATGAAGCTGGTGGAGGTAGGCGAATTCACTATGGTCGAACGCGTAGCCAAAACGATCTAAAAGTTCCCCCAACGTTTCGCCATGGTCGGAGACGACGGCCACGAGGGTTCGCTCGGCAAGGCCCGACCTTTCCAAATACTTAAGGAGCCTGCCCACTTCGCTGTCGGCGTAGGAAATTTCGGCATCGTAGGCCGCAGTCGCCTCGCTCACTAGCTGGGGAGTCATCGCATCCAGGTCAACGATGAACGCGTCATCCGGGGGCATCGGCCGCTGAGGAGCACGAAAGGCCTGCCGAAATCGAGAAGGGGCATGGTACACGGAGTGGGGATCGAAAAGATGGACGAAGGCAAAATGCGGCGCATTCTTGTGAACATCCATCCAGTTGATCGCCTGCTGCACGGTGGGTCCCGCGATCCGGGTGTGGGCGTCGTAGACTTCAAAACCTTTCTGAATCTGGGTGTGAGTAAACAGGGGATTCGCGCTGACAAATCCTCCGGTCGCATAGCCGGCATTCTTCAACACCTCGGCCAGGGTGACCGCCTCCTGTGGCACCTTTTGAAAATTGTCCGTCACACCAAGCTGTGCCGGATGCATCCCCGTGAGCATCGAGGTATGGCTGGGCAACGTCATGGGACACGTTGAATAGGCACGCCGGAACACGTGGCCGCGGCGGGCCAACTGATCGATAGCAGGGGTCGTGGGCCGCTCGTAACCGTAAACGGACAGATGGTCTGCACGCAGCGTGTCGATGGAGATCAGCAGCAGGTTCCAGCGCGGAGCCCGAGGCCAGCTCCACCAGGCGGAAACACCTCCAGCCAGCGAGGCCAATGCGGAAAGGGTCAGAACCGTGCGTCTACGCATAACAGTTACTCAAAAACGTACAACGCGATCTTCGAGCCACTCACCCATTGTAGCACACTTCCCTGTTGACCGGACAACGAACCAGGATCCCCAGGCGCCACTATCAATCAGTTTGTCGACACCAAGATTTTTCAATGACTGGCTCCACATAACGATCTGGCTACGGAGAAGTTTCCTTAACATGTCACTTCAAGTGATCGTTCCACTCTGGGTCAGGGCAGGGGATGGACCGGTCGAAAGCCAATCGCATTGACGCGCACATCCGGTCCGACTCGGAACCGGTTGGCCGCATAAAGAATCTGGTCCTCGAGGTTCCAGCCACCTCCGCGGTAGACGCGCAGGGTGCCGTGCTTAGGAGCATCCGTCTGTCCTTGGGCGTAGCGCTCGTAGATCCTGCCATTGTACCGATCGGCACACCACTCCCAGACGTTGCCGGCCATGTCGAAAGCACCATAGGGTGAAACATCCTCGCTGGTTCGTCCCACTGGCGCCGTCGACTTGTCTCGATGGTTCGGATTTCCGGCCCAAATACAATGCGACCCGGGTGCTTCTGCACCCCAAGGTTGTAACCGCCCGTCCGTGCCACGCGCAGCCTTTTCCCACTGCGCCTCCGTCGGAAGTGACAGCCCGGACCAGCGACAAAATGCGTCGGCATCGTACCAGGAAACAGAGACCACCGGATGGTCATCCCGGATCCCCCAAGGGGGCGATTCCGGCTCGTTTCGCGCTGTCTGGCGACAGAACTGCAGGTATTGCTGCCAGGTCACCTCATGGCGACCGATGAAATAAGCACGCGGCAGCGAATGGACATGGCAGGGGTTCTCATCCACGTCGTCAATTTTCTTCAGCTGTAAACTTCCCATGATAAAATCGCCCGCCGGGACGTAGACCATCTCGATCTCCACTCCCTTTCCGGTATTCCAAACGTAGATGTCCGGTTCCCTGCCCCGGCGCATCCCTGCGGGCAGTTCGGTTGGTGACGCGACCACGACCGGTCGGTTCTGCAGCCGCTTGAG
>CAUZBP010000176.1:0-5791 GCA_963578105.1 Planctomycetota bacterium | reverse complement strand
CTGACTGCAAATCTGCCTAGTGGTAGTCACCCCGGTGGCGGTGGCGGTAACTACGGTCAGAACTCCGGTAATGACAATGGTATCCTGAACTTTGACTTTATTGGTCCAGGTGGAAGTACCGACGGTATTGCTGACCTCCAGGTCTGGAACACCGGATTCGGTGGTGGTCGTCATATCTATCACACTCGTGGATATTACGGACAGCCTTACGGCCCGAAAGCTTCGGGTGACTGGCCCACCGGTAACACCGCTGGTTACCTTAATGGTCTCCGCGTTAGTACCCAAGGTGGTAGCTTGACCGCAGGTGCTACGTTCAGCCCCAGTCCGACCAAGAACGGTATCCGTGGTGGTCAGTATCCGCCGCCTTGGGCCGGTCTGAACAGCAAGAACGTTTCCGGAACCCGTTACTTCGGTTTCCGCACCAAGGGTAACCAACTTGGTTGGATCTCGATTAACTACACTGGCCCAACTCCGGCTCCTTGGACCGCTGTTGCAGCTGCTTACGAAAGTAGCCCCAACACGGCCATCTCGGTCGGACCAAGCGTCCCAGAACCCAGCACCATGGTTGGAATGGGTGCTCTGGCAACACTCGCTTTGGGTGCTGTTGGTGCCGCTCGTCTTCGCAAGAAGAATAGCTAAATAGTCGCTTGCGAAAGTTGGTCGTGAGTGAGATGGGGTCCGTGGCGTGCTGTGTTTGAGGAAATAGTTCCTCGGTCGGCCTCTACGGACCCGGGCGGGGCAAGCAAGATCAGACTTGCTTGTCTCAACCGGCCGGAAAAGTCGGTCTGCCATCTCCACTCGCACCAAGTTCGCTGATAAAAAGATTGGTCAGTCTCTGGACTTGTGCTGTTTTCTAGGTGGGGGGCTTTTCGGCCTGCTGTTGAGTCTAGAAAACAAGAAGGTTGTCATGTCGAAACCCTGTCCAACAGTGGTTGTCGGGTGGCCTTCGTTGTCCGCAAAGGCGACCCATTACAAGCTTCTGCTTACCAGACTTGACCGTTGACATTTTAGCCTCTCCAGGACTCAAATCCCGAATACGCCCGTATTCCCCCCCTGGAGAGGCCTTGATTCCGAGACACCCGCTTGTCTCCCATCTGGTTGTTGTGCCTTCCGTGTGATTCTACCGGCACAACTCATTGGTTACCCGCTCGCAAAGCTCCGCTGGGTGCTTCTGAAGGGTTTTCCGCCTTTGCCCGTTGGTGGGATTCCTTTTTCCTTAATCGAGTGCAGACAGACGCCCTGCGGACGCTGGTCGGCAACGATCCAAACGAACCGCTTGGCCAAATCGTGATGTGGCCTCGTCGAGCCCACCAATCGGCTCCTCGACGAACCGGCTTCCTGTTAGACCAGCTAACATGGTAATCTCCAGCTGAAATGGGCGTCCTACTTCCGTGTCACAGGAGAACTGCCCGTTTCACCTTCTGAAACCTTCAATTACTGCAGACCGCATGGCTAGAATTGAATCGGACAATACCGAAGTGGAAAGGGTCCTGTTGCGGCTCGAAAAACTAGTGACCAACTCCGGTGGCTGGCTGCACCCCGATCTTTTGATCCGATGTCAGGAGGGAAACCTCAGTATCGAACTGCACGATGGTGATCCCGGAGAAAAAATCCTCGGGATTCCTTCGACGTCGTTTTTGCCCGTTGATGAAATGGAAGTCAGTCTCAAGGATGGAACGTTCGATTTTCACGTCCTTCGTTCAGATGCGCTCAGTTCCGTGCAACATCATTTGGCAGAAACAACGTTTGCGCTTTATAACCTGACCTGCAAGGCAACATTTCACCAGAAAAACTGTTTTGATTTCTTCATGTCCGCTTGTCCCTCCATAGGGGACCGTTTGCTTAGAGCTCGTCGTTTACGTGAATTTCCAGACGATGTTCCAAATCTCATCAGCCAAGATCTTCCAGACCGTGATCTCGAAAATTTTGTCCGCCAGGGATTCTTGAGGTCTCGCATTTTATCCTTCAAGGACGAGACAATTTCTGGAAAGCAGCAAGTCATTGTGCCTGTGATGGATTTCATGAATCATCATTGGAGCGGTACCGATTTTCGGATCGGAAATTATCCCGACGGCCGTCACGTCGTCAGGCTGGATTGCCGTCAGCCTGTCGAAGGGAGCCACGAATGTTTTGCCTCTTACAGCACCATGGATGCACTGGATACTTTCATTAAATATGGTTTCATTGACCAATTTGTACCCCTTGTACGCTCTATTCCGCTGGAACTTGAAATCGGTGATCTTGGGAAGATCTATGTGTCGGGAAGAATCGGCACTGTCAATTTCAAGAAGGTTGTAAAGGAGGCGCAAGCTTTGGGGATTTTCTTTCCGGCAATGGAGAAAAAGGAAGAAGACGAGGTAACCGTTTCACATCTTCTCATCCCCATCGAAGTTTCACCACTTGCACTCAGGCGGACCTTGGTTCTGTCCATTGGGCTGTTGGTCAAAGCTCCATTGGAAGAGTCCGTGGCAAGAGAACTGTTGCGAAATGCAGAGTGGACGGTACTCCAGAAAAACCTAAGTTTTTACGATAGTTTGCTGGACGACATCAATCAGGCCGAACAAAAACAAGGGCCGGGTCGTGTGCTGGATAAGGCATGTGAGTTGGCAACCGTTCAAAAGTCCAAACTTGAAAAATACCAACGAATGTCTGTTTAGAAACGTGCCGATGGCCGCCGTTGAGTCCCCTGCCTGGTGACGCTGGTCTACCGGATAAAGCACCCCGCTTGACTATCGACCGAAATGCAGGGGCGTTCGAAAAGACATTTAAATCACCTGCGATTCGGATTGATCAATGTTAAAGTTGAAGCAAATCGGTGAAGATCTCAACGCTTATGTCTTTTCATTTGGCAACGAGCTGTTAGAAGAAGCCAGAACGGCCTTCTCGTCGACGCTGGCTGGCAACCTAAGCAAACCTCAAAACGCAGCCCTTCTAGCAGGGGGAAAAGCTCATCAGATTGAAATCAACACATCCCAGCATAAGTATTTTTTAATGTCCTATGGTCAGTCGCCTCTACTTTGGATCTCGAATAACTGCGTCGATTCCTACCAGATGTTTAAGCGATTTTTTGACGCGGTCGCCATTCAGGATGATCTAAAGCAGCTAGTCGACTTCGATCAGGACATTGTCATGTACAGCGGATTTTTTGTGGTTGGTAACCACCTGAAACAACCACTCTGGCATGTCGATTATGAGCGGGGCGCTAACGCATACACTTTGATCACTCCCTTGTTTGACCCTGATAACACGCAGGGCGAACTGCTTTATCAGGACAAGGACAAAAATACGAAAGACTATCACTACAAGTTGAACGAAGCCGTCATTTTTGGCGATCAATTCCTACATAGCACACAACCGTATCCAAAAACGGACCGGTTACGCGTGCTGCTGAGCCTTACTTTCGGCACCGACAAGCTTGAATATTGGGATATCCTAAAAGCTACTATCGGTGACCAGTCGCAATTCATGATGCTGCCTTGCGGACATCCGGCCGGTACCTGCAATTGTTTGGACAACCTGGCGAGGGACTGAGTCTCTCAACGGTGTACAAATGGCCATCCTTCTGATCACCATTTGAAGGCAACGAGACCTGCTGAGGGTGGCGTGAATCCCGCCATCTCACCGGACCTCCCCTCCCTGAAAGCTAGAAGCCGGCAATCGTCAGGCTGGCCGAAGTACAGCAGCAACAACGCGTTTCTGTTGGTTCAGCAGGTTGCACCACGGCTCCGGACGTCCGGGTTGACTCACTCCACAAACATGCCACGTTCATGCGCCAGATGCGGCACCAAACATCGAGTTTCTTGGGTACGTCCGGACACCATCTGGGGGTTGAAGTCAGGCCGGGATTCCAGCACAACTCCCACATTCAGAAACAATTTTCTGCCAACCAAAACAAACAAATTCACCCATTGACCGGGGTGATCCGTTGTTAAACTGATTCATGTGTCCCATCGCCCGGATGGCTGACACAAAAGCCTGCAGCTTATCGGTTCATTCCGCCAACTGGACGGGGCGGTGGTCACGCTGGCTGCGTAGGCGGGCAAAAATCTCGTGCATCAGGGAACCGCTCGAATTGACCAGCACTTCCGCCCGACCCGACCAACGGATGTCAGTTTTCGCCGCCTCATTCCAAATGTGAAACGCTTGTTCTTTCGCTCGGCGGCGATGGTCAGGCGAGGCAGCGAAATCATACTGAAAATTCTCGTATCCGGGCAGTTCTCGTAACGAGACATAAGCTCGAAAACGTACGGCGTCATAGGGATCCGGCAAAAGTTGAGCCAAGTAGGGGGCCATCCACTCAGAACCCGATGCCTCACGGGCCGCTGCCCAGCCCATGCTCCAGGCTAACAACGCACGTTGACCCGCATCACCACGTAAAATCCACAAAACAGAAGCCGCAATCGATCGCGTGTCTTCATCCAACTCGGGCTTCGGAATGCCATACCGTTGGGCAAGGTGATCGGACGTCCAATCGAGCGTCTTGTCCAGATGGCACAAGTTGCACGCATTGGGGCGACCTGACACGAGACTGCTCTGCACACTTGGTGAATCTACCTGGTGACTTCGAATGCCTTTCAGCAGGCCCCAGGTGGTGTGGGGCATGTGGCAGTTATAGCAACTACTGCCACTGGAATCTGGAGCATGAAACGTGTGATCAGCTAACCGTTGTTCGTCTTTGAACTGCGGGTGGCACTGTGTGCACGCCTGATTGCCACGCATTCCGGGAATGAGTTGGTCGTCGGCCCACTCCTTGATGTCACGCTCGTCGCCCTCCGTCTGGTGCATCTGATGGCAGGAAAAGCAAGACATGATTCCCTTTTCTTGGTCACCATGCATAAAGCAAGGCGAGTTGATCAACCCGTGGTATTCCCTACCGGAAACTCGAACCATGCCATCGGGCCAAAAATATTTATCGCCCTCCGTTATCATCCGCAGAGAGCTCGCGAGATCATCCCCCGGACGAAAAGAAGTTCCATGGACATTCCAATGCTTGAGCTGATCCGGACTTCGGCGTTGAATGCTGTGACATTGGCCGCAAACCTGGGAATCGCGCGGAGCAGGAAGAGTCGTGGGATTGATAATGGTCGGGCTGGATCTTTCACCAAACTTAACTTCAGATAGCCTCACAGAATCCTGATTCGCCAGAACGTGCCTTTCTCCGGGGCCATGACAAGCTTCACAAGCAATCCCAAACTCAGCCACATGCGTGTCCGCCTTCATTCTGTTTTTGGGCAATAAACGCGGCTTTCCAACGACCGCATGACACGAAATGCAATTGGTGTTCCAATGCTGCTGATCCATCAACGGTGGAGCCTGCGGTGGATACAGGAAGGCGGATTTAAGCGGCATCCAGCGATTTTCGTCCATTCGAAAACAAAACTCAAAAATCGATAAATTCCGTCCTTGGCCAGTTGCCAGCCAGTACGCCTGAAAATGGTGTGAACCGGTCGCCATCACAATTTCACGTTCGACCTGCGGCGCATTTTTTTTTGGCCTGCCTTTCCAGGCCGGATCATCCATTCTCACAAAAAATTGATCTCCGCGCCGCAGCAAGAGATAATTCGCTCCGTCAAGAACCAATGGAACATTGTCGAATGGAGCCACAACCGATTGGGGAGTGGTAACTCGCGTCATCGTGCTGTGATAGGACGATTGCCAAGTGTCATATTGGTGAGGGTGGCAGGAACTGCAGTTCTGAGAAGAAACGTAGCCTCCTTCCGACACTTCGATGGGGCGATTGGTAACGACCTTCTCATCCGTTGTCGAAACGACCTTCTCATCCGTTGTCGAA
>CAUZBP010000175.1:0-5932 GCA_963578105.1 Planctomycetota bacterium | reverse complement strand
TGCAAAAGGAACTGCAAAAGGAACGTAGTGAACAATGACACGCCGTGGCAGGAAACGGCCTGGCGCCCACCGACACACGGCCTTGCAAATCCGTGCGCAACAAAATGGCGGAAGTGCATGGGAATCGAACCCACCGGCCGCGCGGTTTACACACGGCCCAACGGTTTTGAAGACCGCGGCCACCACCAGGCATGCAAGCACTTCCAGTTTTTGTTCCACGGCGTCTGTCCATTCAGAATGAATCCGCCGCCGTTGCAATCATGCTGATGTTAAGCTTCGAATATAGCATTTCTATCCCATCCAACCAGTCGGGTTGTCCCACGGGCCTGGTTCCACGCAGCTCGTGCGTGCCAGGCTGACGGGACAAGCCTCCGATTTTCTGTTCTGGTCAAACTCTCCGGGCCGCGAGGGCTCGCAACACGTGTCCCGGTCACACCGGTTGCAAAACGGGCGGACTTTAGCCAGCCGCAGAGGGGCCTGAAAAATCCCGCATCCCGGCCCTGAACAGCCACCGCGCTGACTGGTTCGGACTTCGTCCCTTCACCGGCGCACCAAAGAAAACGGCCTGCGGGGCCAAACGCAGGAAACACCTCGGCCAGCGGCAACTGTACAGGTGTGGGAATGACGCAGGACCGGGCGGCTTGTGGCGTGTGCGCCACGGCGGCCAGGGGAGACCAATTCCAGCAGAGAACGGCCGGTGCTGGCTGCCGTTACAAACCGTTGAAATAAAATGAGTTGTATTGATATCCACCAGATGATTCTGGCCTGTCCGGCACACGCTCCACACCGAACGACGACGGTTTGGCAACCGGCTTCGTGAGAGACCAGAAAGACTGCGACGGATTGGATAAACGGTCCTTTTCGCAAAAGACTTACGATTTTTCCTGCGGTTCCTGCAGAGACTTCACAGGTTTCTTGCGGCAGCTGAAATTCCACTGTAGAGGCCCTATAAATCTGTTATACTGCCACTTCGGTATTCAAACGTCTGAACCACTGGTTTCTGGAGCTCGTTTCGTGCATTTACTGCCGAAAAACCCTGTCAATTTCGCCCTTTTGCTGGCCTGCTGCTGCGGGTCAGGGCAGTTGGCTTTCGCTGAGTGGCAGGCCGGTCCCAGCCAGATTGAACTTCCTCACCCCGAATCCTCGCAACAGGTGCTTGTCGGCACGCAATTGTCGGACGAGCGTTCTCTCGATTTGACACGGCGTGTCGAATTCAGCTTCACCGAACCGGGGGTGGCCAGTATCAACGATCGCGGACTGATCAAGCCTTTAGCAGACGGGAACACCGAGCTACGAATTCGCTATGAGGGTCAGGAGAAAACCCTGCCGGTACGGGTTACCGCCTGGCAAGAAACCGACTCCCTCTCGTTTTACCACGACATCATTCCCGTCCTTTCCAAGGCGGGCTGCAATTCGGGAGGTTGTCACGGCAAGGCAGAAGGACAAAAAGGCTTCAAACTCAGTATCTTCGGCTCCGATCCGAAGGCAGATTATGAAGCGATTGCCCGCGAAGCTGTGGGACGACGCGTGTGGCCGGTTGCCCCGGAACAAAGCCTGGTGCTGCTGAAGGGGACGGCCAGGATACCCCATGGTGGGGGCAAGCGTTTCGGACCTGACAGCGAACTCTGGCAGAAGCTGCATCGGTGGATTGGCTCCGGTGCCAAGCTGGACAAAAACGCCGATTCCCCCTCGTCTCCCAGGGAAACGGTCCGCTTGATCCTGGAACCGGAGCAGGTGATTCTGGACGGAGGCGGGTCCCAGCAATTGCAACTGACCGCGATTGATCGCGCCGGCCAGCGTCATTGCGTCACGACCATGGCCAGTTTCGAATCGAATATGGAGTCCATGGCAAGGGTGGACGGGCGTGGATTGATCGAGTCAAGTGATCTGCACGGCGAAGCGTTGATCCTGGCCCGTTACATGAACAATGTGACCGTCTGTCGAGTGACCCTGCCCCAGCCAGGTATCACCGTGGAACGTCCGGTCGAACACAACTTCATCGACAGGCATGTCTGGGACAAACTCGAACGACTCGGTTTTCAACCGAGCGCACTGGCAGCCGATACGACGTTTCTGAGACGGGTCTTCCTGGACACGATCGGAACGCTGCCCACTTCCGAAGAAGCGCGCCAGTTCCTGGCGGACCCGGCGGTCGATAAACGTTCCCAACTGATCAATCGACTGCTTGAACGGGGTGAATACGCCGAATACTGGGCCATGCAGTGGCTGAACCTGCTGCGTGCGGACCAGCGAAAAATCGGTGCGCAAGCTACCGTTGCCCTGCAGCGCTGGCTGCGTCGGCAGTTCCGGGAAAATCGGCCTTTTGATCAAATCGCTCACGGACTGGTGACCGCGCAGGGAAATCCCCAGATGGAAGGTCCCGTCTCGTTCTACTCCACTCTGGGAGAACCCGACATCGCAGCACGATCCATCAGCCAACTCTTGCTGGGAGTCCGAATTGAATGCGCCCAATGCCATCACCACCCCTCCGAAAAATGGAGCCAGGCGGACTACTGGGCGTTGGCTGGATTCTTCACCGGAATGAAGAACAAGACGGTCCCCGGATTTGGCAACGTGCTTCTGTCCCAGGGTGGCAAGGATCTGGAGCACCCCCGCACGGGAGAAACGCTGGCAGCCCGCGCACTCGGAGCCGAATCGGTCGCCATGTCCGGCACAGAAGATCGTCGTCGCGTGCTGGCCGACTGGATGGTACGCCACGACAACCCGTTCCTGGCCAAAACGGTCGTCAACCGCCTGTGGGCCCACTACCTCGGACGCGGGTTGGTCGAACCGATCGATGACATGCGTGAAACCAACCCCGCCACCAACGAACCACTGCTGGAAGCCCTGACTCAACACATGATCGAACTCAACTTCGATCTAAAGGCTTTCACGCGTACCCTGCTGCAATCACGAACTTACCAGTTGAGTCCGACCACCAATACCAGCAACGCTAGCGACATGCAGAACTTTTCTCACGCGCTGCAGAAGACAATCTCCGCCGAAGTGCTGCTGGATGCGATTTGCCAGGCGACAGGTGTTCCCGAGGAGTTTAACGGGTGGCCCGCTGGCTATCGAGCCATACAAATCTGGGACAACCGTATGCCCAGTTACTTTTTCAGGGTCTTTGGACGCCCCATCCGGGCGACCGTTTGCGAGTGTGAGCGTAGCGACCAGCCCAGCATGTCCCAGGCACTGCATCTGCTCAATGCACCGGAAATTTCGCAGAAAATCACCCATCGGCATGGGCGCGCCCGCAGACTGGCCGGGCAGTACGAAACACCCGATAAAATGTTAGACGAACTCTATCTTTGCACTTTATCCCGCTTTCCAAAACAAAAAGAACGTGATCTGATGTCGGCAGCGTTTACCCAGCACCAGGACGACCACCGTGCGGTTGCCGAAGACATCCTGTGGGCCCTGCTCAACTCCAAGGAGTTTGCCGTCAATCACTGACCAACAGCGGGCCATCCGCAACAACCTGAAACAAATATTACCACGAATACTCCCAGCCACTATCTTCAGGACTCAATAAAATGAGGTCACACGATGTTGAAACTATCGCTTGACCAGAAGCGCCGTCGTCACTGCGACGGTATATCACGCAGACTTGCCCTACGTGTCGGTGCGGGCGGACTGATCAGCGGTCTGACGCTACCCCGGATTCTGGAACTGCAGGCCAAGGCCGCCTTGCCTACGGCCCCCAAGGCCAAGTCCTGTATTTTCCTCTTCCTGGAAGGTGGCCCTCCTCACCAGGACATGTGGGACCCGAAACCCGATGCCCCCAGCGAGTACAGTGGTCCGTTCAAGGCCATCAGTACCAATGTGCCCGGCACCTTCGTGACCGATCAACTTCCGCTGTGTTCCCAAATGGCGGATAAGTACACGATCGTCCGCAGCCACAGCCACAATGACAATGGACACACCACGGGCTACCATTTGCTGATGACCGGACACAAGGCCGCCTTTGCGGACGGTGATAATCCGGTCCCGAACAACGCCTATTATCCGTCGTTAGGTTCGATCGTTTCCCGCAGTTTAGGATCCCGCGGACCCGTGCCGCCCTACATCAATCTTCCCCACCCCATGGCCGCAGGTGGTCCTGGATTTTACGGCGCGCAACACGCACCTTTCGTGATTGACGCTGACCCGTCTCAACCCGATTTCGAGGTCCGTGACTTGTTCCCGTCCGGTCCCGGCTCCAGCAAACGTCAGAGTCTGCGGAATCAATTGTTGTCGGGTATCGACCAGTTGGAACGTGCACGTAATCACGGTCCGGCCGAGGTGCTATCGAAATATTACGAACGCGCCTACAGCCTGATTACTTCGCCCAATGCCAAACGGGCTTTCGATATTCAGTCGGAACCGGATGACGTGCGTGAAATGTACGGACACACACAACTTGGACAATGCGCTTTGCTGGCACGGCGCCTGGTTGAATCGGGTTGCCGGTTCGTCGGTGTGGACGCTCCCGGATGGGATGTGCATTTTAATTGCTTCCCCAGCCTGCGTACCGATCTGATTCCGTATGCCGATCGCGCGTTCAGCGGTTTGATCACCGATCTGGAACGCCGCGGCCTGCTGGACGAAACCCTGGTGGTCATGATGGGTGAAATGGGCCGCACTCCGAAAATCAATGCCGGAGCCGGTCGTGACCACTGGTCGATGGCTCAGTCGATTATTTTAGCCGGAGGAGGCGTCCAACCAGGGCGGGTGATCGGGGCAACGGACGAACACGCAACCCGTCCCGTCACTCGACCGATCAGCGTGGATGATCTCCTCAGAACCATCACGACGTTGATGGGGATCGACCCGGAAAAACAGTACTACGACCCCCTGGGGCGGCCCATACCGATCGTTGGCGGTGGCGACTTTATTGAGGAACTGGTTTAAGGCCGGACCACCCGATCCATCCACCCGGGAGTACAGAGCGTCACCCATAGCGCCGGTTGGAACTGGCGTCAGGGAGTATGTTTTACCCGTGACCTGCCTCCTGAGCTGACCACCCACCCAACCGGGGCAGCCAAACCTGACAATCTCCGAACAGCGGAAACCAGGTTGTCCGCCGGTCCATGTGGCAGTCTCCTGCGGGAGTCCGGCGAGACCCCACAAAGCTATCCTGCAATCAAAAGTAAAACCTAGCTTTTACCCTCCACCGCTGTCATGCTAAGGTAGGCGAAAATGACCTGGCACCTGAACCACCGGGAAAGGCTCCAGTTGAAGGTCCCGCCTTCGAAGCATTTCCTCCAATAGCGAACGAGTCTCCCTGTAAATCCATGCAACGACTTCTGATTTTTATCATCATCGTCCTGAGCACTACCCGTGGTGTCTCTGCCAATCAACAGCCACCGGTCGTCGGATACATGTATCCCCCCGGCGGACTGCCCGGTCAAACGTCCGAGGTCACCCTGGGAGGCTATGACTGGACGCCCGACATGCAGGTTTTTGTACATGACCCGCGCATTCAACTCGAGATCCTGGCAACTCCCGGTCCAATCCTTGTTCCGGAGCCACCTTACTGGATTGGAAAAAAGTCCCATCGTCCACCCGAACCCCTGCCTCGAGAATCACGCGCGCGCCTGACGATCGCAGAAGATGTACCACCGGGAATTTATTGTTGGCAGGCCGCCAACGCCAATGGTGCTACAGATTGTGGACGCTTCCTGGTTGGCCAGGGCCGCCAACTTGTGGAAGAGGATGCTCAGGGCAAGCCTCAGCCACTAGGAGCCCTGCCGGTCACGATCACAGGACAAATCAAAAAAGTGGCCGAAGTCGATCGCTACGCTTTCCACATGGACAAGTCGGGACCCGTGACCTGCTCGATCATGAGTCACTCTATCGGTTCAAAATTGAATGCGATCTTCGAAATCAGGAACTCGCAAGACCAACTTGTGGCAGACGTGGCTGATACCGTGGGTGCCGAGTCCGTGCT
>CAUZBP010000174.1:0-5996 GCA_963578105.1 Planctomycetota bacterium | reverse complement strand
TAGTCCAGACTTCGATGGTCGTAAAGTCGATCGACCCCAGTACGTCCCAATGGGCTTTGAAAAACGTGGCCCAGGTTGTCTGGCGTTTGCGCTCCGGCGCCGGTTCGATACCGTGTTCCTTGAGGATGTTGCCCACAGTTTGATCGGAGATATTGTGACCCAGGTTGGCCAGGGAGCCTTGGATCTTGTCGTATCCCCAGGTCACATTCTCCCTCGCAAAGCGAACAACAAGATCGACGATCTCCTGCTCTACACATGGACGTCCCACGGATTTACGCCGTTGGCTGTAGTCCCATTTCTTGGCAACCAGGGTTCGATGCCAGCGGAGAATCGTATCGGGCGTGAAAAGCGTGCCAATCTCTTCGAGTCTCTGGCGACCGAGAATCTTGCCCTTAACTGCCAGTCGGCGTCTCTGGTCGTCGTTGAGCAGAATACGTTTCGGGCCGTGCTTTTCCCTAAGAACCCGGTTCTCGGTGCGAAGGTATTCGATCGCTTCTTGCTACTGTCGGTGGATCCAGCCCGCGATTATGGCTACGTAGAGTTTCCAGGGTTGGAGAATAAAACTCATAGTCGGCCTGACGGTGAAGCATGAAAAACTTCACCATGCTACCTGGATCGCCAAACTTCAAGGGCTAACGTCGGACGAAAACAAGGATTCTCGCGTTTCATAACCACTGAAAAGGCAAGCTGTTACGGTTCGGCGGAGTTTTTTGGCCTCACGCGGTACCACCATCGATCAGATGATCTCGGAGCTGATTCGCGTCCGGAAGGCCCAGCGGGCGGCCTGATCTTGGGTGTTTCTACATAAAGGTACGTAAACCGCCGCGAGCACAGCCGTTTGGGGGATGCTTGAAGACCAAGAATCCTCCAAGCCACAAAAGCCTGGATTCATCATCGAGAAGCATGGGCCTGGCGTCGTGAGACCCTTCCGTCACCGCGATGCTACGTCAGTCAGACTCTGCATCAGACCGTCATCTCCGGTCGATTGCGAGACCCCCAAAATATTCGAGCTGAAGCTGGTCTGAATCCGGGGTCGCATAAGCGAAGAAACGTATTTGGTCGCAACGACTTACGATTTCGACGGCGGCGGTTTACGTACCTTTATGCACAAATACCCGACTTTTCGCAGCTACCTGGTTTGGACCCCCACTGCCAGTCCCCGCGCCAAATGCGCCACCAAGCGCCGACCAGGGAGGTGACGATATGGTGCCAGTGCTGGGGGCGCGGTTAACGACGATGTCTACTGCTTGCGGAACGGCGATTGCCCCATGATCCTATCTTCATCATTACTGCCTCGCTGACCTGGTCCGCCATGACTTCCACTTGTTCCTCCGAAATCAATTCTGGATCGATGTCCTCGTCGTCTTCGTCATCCTCGTCCTGTGTACCCAGCTGCATTCTCGCACTTAGTCGCATGAACTGCACCACGCAGTTAACTGCCACGCCAAATGCAAGTACGCCGGCAATGGCCGCCGAGCCGAGGTTAATGGCCGGGAACAGATAGTTCATCAAATATCCGGCACCCACTCCCGCCAGTATCACCACGGACATCAGTATCGCGAACACCGAGGCGATAAACAGTCCAGTTGCAATAACTCGTACTATTACCTTTTTCATGATCCAATCCTTTTTGACTCTTGAAAAATACCAGGCTCTTTTGCGAAAGAACTCCTACGTTTGCGGATCGCCCAGAATACCGCAAATTGGAGCATCAAGTCACCAGGACTTCCCTTTTGGAGTTCTTTGCACAACGCAGCAATTCCCGGCGACGCAAAAAACTATCAAAACTCCGAGGAAAACATAAGCTTGAATTGCTGGCAGTTCGTGGATTTTTGGGGCATTTGTTAGTGGAAAGATGAGTTGCATGAACTTCATTTGACGCCTTGGTTCGCGTAATAAACTCGTGCTAGAAAACCTTTTGTATTCGACATCGCTTCACCGGGAATTGCTGGGCACAACGCCTCCAAAAGGGGGAATAGCGGAGACGAACGTCCTCTGGGTTTTGCATTCACCAACCCTGATTTCCGTCAATTATCAAAGCCCATCCCTTGCTCTTCGATATACGTCTCTTCGCACTCGATGTGAATCAGGCCGACGAGGGCCTGGCCGTCAGGAATGGAATCGTCCGCATCCCGGACGAAGATGTGCGGGTCCACAGGTAGAACCAGCTCGTTGCAGGCCAAGCAAGATTCCGGCCCGGGATAGGATCCAGAATCGCGGCGGATAAGTTTCGCAACATCCATAGGGGGGGGGATTTTCTGAAGACTCAATTGCTCACCTTGCCGGCTTGATTATTGTGCTGGCGATGTATTTATGAATCAACGACTTTGTAACCTATAGTAATAGGTTACAGAGAGGTTTAGGGTCGTGCCTCCGCTTTCGGCTTAGGGGCCACGATGGACCCTAAGTCCTGCCTTCTCCATCAAGGACGTGCTTTTTAGGTTAGTGGGCACGGTGCCCGCTAAGCCCCGCGAGCTAAAAACCCCACCGACGGCCGCGACGATATAGGACTTCGACACTAGGTGGGAAAGTAGCATCCGACCTAGCTCCGTCACGCGACCGCCGGGAGGGCTGCTAAATCATGCTCGTTGGTTGCGGACCACGTCGAGGCGGAATAGTTGGCGTTGGTGTGACATGGTCAAAACGGTTGCTCTTCGTCGTCGTCTGGCCGTGACCCCGCGATCACCATCGAGATCTCGTCGTTGAAAAACCTCGACAAGGCAAACTCAATATGCTCTCGCTGTCGACCGGCGGGTGGATCGAGTTGCTGCAATGTCAGTCCGCTCTCGGGGATTGTCGACAATAAAAAATGAATCAGCAGTGCCCCATGCATGTACAACTCGCCACCTTCACCAGCGATCAGCTCGCCCGTTTTGCAGCCAAGTTGGTCGGCCAGTCGTCGCACAAGCTCCGGCGTCTGCTCGCGGACGAGCCAATCAGTGGGACTCAGTGATTCCGCGTGCAGCGGTTCGATTCGATAAAGGTCGCGTTGCATGATTGTTGCCATCGGTTTTTAGGTAAGCCTCGCACGGCAGCCAGGCGATCGACCTTCAACACCAGCCGCGATAGGCTGGCTCCAGTCGACCACCGGCCGTGACACACGATTTCAAGATGACACCAGCTCCGTGACCAGCGAATCCAACTTCTGCCGCGCGAATTCCAGATTGCCTTCGGTCTCACGACGCTGGCTACGAGTCGCATTCAGATTGGCCGTCAGGTTGGCCAACTCCTCCGCCGACGCTTTGACCGAAACATTCCTGGCGACTATGTGGAAAAACTGAATCTCGGCAGACTTGGGCATTTTCGGCCAGGCAATCATGGTCTCCAGTCCAGAGCCGGCCTTTTCTAACGTCCTGGCGACCTTGGCCCTTAGCAATCCAAGATCCTTCTCGACCTTCGCGGCCGACTCGGTCAAATTGGCCACGGCCGCGTCAACCAATTCGGCCCGGCGCCATAGCAAATCCACCAGCGATTGCAGGATCTTCAGCCGGCAATCTTGAATCGCATCGCGCCGCTCACGGATCTTGGCCAATGAGATTTCCGCCGCACCGTCGCTGGTGTCAATTTTCTCCTTCTCGAATTGATGGTTGCGGGCCAACAGGGATCCGGCGGATTCGCTGTGCTCCAGAAACTTGGCGGCCAATTCGGGCGAGATTCGCCAAACAGGCAGGGTCAACTTGTTGGGGTCAATCAATGGGGTATTGGTCGCGATCATTTTGGATTCTCCGCGTCAGATTGGGGTAACAGTGATTCGGCCAACGCGATGCCGGCCTCGGTAAGTCGGACGTTGGACAACCGCAGTCCGTGTTTTCGGTGGACGACCAACAAGTCGCCCCTTTCTAGCGAGGCGATAGCTCGGCGGAGTCGGACGCGAATGTGCTCCTCGACGTCGCCAAACCACGCGGTTACCGCATAAGCTGGTCCGAATCGCAGTTGCTCGTCGCGTGCCTGAACGTCCCACCATCGCCACTGAGGGGGCGGCTCGGCCGCGGCAATCGCGTTTTGCCGTTTGAGACATTCAGCAAGGATTTGGCGAGATTCGGGTTTCATGTGTACGTTGCCTGTTTGTATGTAAAGATTTTTGTGTTTTGTGGCTCTCTCGCGGTGTAGGGGGGAGGAATCGTCAAAAAGGACCCGTGTTTTCTGGCGGCACTGTTTACCGTTTGCATTTCCCCATCACTGACCACCGGCGGACACACACACACAGTGATTACCGTACGTCTATAAATAGACGTACGGGTAAACAGTGATGTGTGTGACTGATTACCACACCACTGAGTGTTTACCGGGTAAACAGTGGTAAACAGTGAATCAGTGATCATTTCATTTGCTCCCGTTGACGTGTACGTATCGCCAACCGTGGTAGGATTGGTTGTTGCCTTGGGCCACGTCGCACCGTTCCAGCCTGCCTTCGGCTTTCAGGTGGCGGATGGCGATCGGCGCCGACTTGACCGAGAGTGACGTGCTTTTTACGATTCCGTTTTGGGTGTCACCGGCGGGGAGAATGCCCGTCAGGTAATCGGCAAGCTCTCGCTTCCAATCGCCCTCTTGTTGTTCCTGCTTTTTTAACCGGCGATCCTCACGCTCACGGTCTTGTGCCTGCTTGGCGTCACGTTTCGCGTCCACCGCGTTCTGTATACCCACACGCCACTGCCTCGGCTCCCCGGGTGTGAATACATCCATCGCCCAAAGACCACTATGACCCGCTGAGCCCCCCGCAATGAGCCATAGCCGATGATCCCCAGTTCCTAGCTCGTATTGCTCGCGACGGCCAATGAGGATCCACTGACGTGCGAATTCTTGGAAGCCTGACCAAGCGATGTCACTCAACATGGGCGGTTCATACGGATTGGCTCGGTTCTTCGTGTGATGGGCAAGAATCAATTGCACGCCGTTGCGGCCGCAAACCTCGGTCATCGTCCGGAGTAACTCGCCCTGGGTAAAGAGATTGCCGGCGTCCGCCCCTGGCATGGACAAGTACGCGGGGTCGACCATCAGCGTTTCGATTTCGTCGGCGACAAGAAACTCCTCGAGCGCGTCGTGATGGTCGGGCCGGTCAAACCTGGGCAGGTCTGGTGACCAGATGATATTGAGGTCGGGCAACTCGGTCCCCGCTGCCTTGCAAATCCTCCGTGCGGTCTCCTGAATGGTCGGCATCCCCGACTCGCCGGTCATGAAGGCAACGCGGGCAGCTCGATTGACGTTGAATCGACCGAGGAAGTGGCCGCATGTCGCGAGGCTCACGGCCAAGTCGATCAGCACGGACGTTTTCAGCGTCTTTTGCGGACCCGCTACGATCATCGGCTGCTGAGCCACCAGCACGTTTTCGACGAGATACTCTTGTGCGAAATCGCCACTGTCGAGCTCTTGGGATGTGATTCGTTGAAACTCGATTCGCGGGGCATCGCTGGAGCCCGAAAGCAGCTCGGCATCCTCGATGGCCTGCCTCAGCAGAGATTCGCCGTCCTGCTTTGCCAAGATATCCCTGACATCGGCACCGTTGGTTGGAGTCCGTTCGGCTGGGAGAGTCACAAGGTGGACGGACGTTGCCACGCCTAGCAATCGGTTGGCCGTCTTGGTGAAACCCTCGGCCGACTTCTCGTCACGATCGGGAATTAGGATCACCCGAACGCCGCGAAACAGTCTGGCATACTTAGGATTCATTTCGCACGTGTTTAAGCCACACGCTTTGAAGCCAAGCCCATGAAGCGCACAAGCGTCTTTTGGTCCCTCAACCATCAACCAGATTTCGCCTGGCTTCGGCAAACTTCCGGGGAAGAATAGGCCAGCACTTTGGCCGGCCTTAAACATCCCCTTGCTAAGCTTGCCGTCGACGCCCAAGTCGAAATGGCTGTGGGAGGATCCCCGTTCGTTGTAAACCGGAAGCCGGCAAACGGGTTGGCCGTCACGTTCAGCGACGACAGCGCCGAAAGCCTCGAGCGCCGATGTCGTGATTCTCTTGGCAACCGCGACCCGCTCCATGATGGATCTGGCTG
>CAUZBP010000173.1:0-6022 GCA_963578105.1 Planctomycetota bacterium | reverse complement strand
CCCGGAGATCGGGTTGCGGACTCTTTTTTCTCGGCTTGGCCTGGACCACCATTTGCTTGAGTTGTTCGTAGCTGGTAGCTCCGACTTCTCGGTTCACCTCGTGTCCGTTCACCAACAGTACAAAACAAGGAACCGCGGTAACTTGGTACTGACTCACCAGTTCTGGCTGATGATCGATGTTTATTTTGCGGACAGGTATCCCCTCTGCGTCGAGTCTTGCGACTGTCGATTCCATCATGCGACATGGCCCACACCAGTCGGCTGTGAAATCGAGCAGTACGAATTCGCTTGCCCCCAGAACTGAACTCAACAGCAAGAGTGCTTCCACTGCGGACATTCTTCTCTCCGTAAACTTTTAAGGGTCTTGCGCAACGTGCCAACGGACCACGGACAATGCACAAGCAAGTGGGGAGGTTCAGCTTCCGGTGGTCGAGACCACGGTCTACGGCAACCTCCTGTTGCCGTGGGGTTTCGAAAGCAGACTCGGTTGTTCGCCAGTAGCGCCCTGCCCCATTGGACAGTCCGGGGCCAACAGCGATCGTTCCAAGGCGGGATTTGCCAACGAAGACTCCCAACATTGAAGGAGCAGGATAGTGGTTGCTTCTTGGGATCCTTTCAAGCCTGAATACTCAATTCGCGGGCGGGATTTGCCTGCAATTGTGTCACAAACATTGTCCCCCCAACACCTTATGTTTTTTTGGTTTTTAGGCGGCTAGCACTCCGTTACCTTGGCGAGCCAGTGGTGGGCCACAGGCGATTTTTGTGTAAGGTTTCACTCCGTTGACGTCAAAACAACTGGAAGCAGGCGAGTGATGTGTGGCTTGGGCCGCCCCGACAGGAGCAAGAGGGCATCCGAACAGGCATTTCCCGCCGGTGGAGAAAACGATCCCCGAGGAGATTTCTCTTGGAAACCCGGGGGCTTTTCCAATGCTGGGAGCGCAAGCAAAGTACAAAAAATGGAAGGCCCATCAGAAGAAAAGAACTGACGCACTCCCACCCAAGGCCACGCTCAGCTAAAATGCTCGCTTGGATGAGCCAGAATGAATGCAACAAACGGAAACCCGTGAAGCCAGGCCAGGGGTGGAAATACTATTTCACCGGTGTTCGGCTTGTTTGGTGACCGTCTGTGGAATAGACGTTTTCAAGCCATATCTCAGGTGAGAGACCGCCTTCCCGGTGCAAGTCAGCCTGTTCGATCAGCAGGCCAGGAGTCTTCATGAAACCGTCCCGGATCCTTGTCACAGCCGCTTTACCCTATGCCAACGGGCCGATTCACATTGGCCACTTGGTGGAGTACATCCAGACTGACATCTGGGTCCGTTTCCAGAAGCTCCGGGGTCAGCGTTGTATTTACATTTGTGCTGACGACACGCACGGAACGGCGATCATGATCAGTGCAAAAAAACGGGGGGTGACGGAAGAGGAATTCATCGAGGCGATGCACGCTGAGCACCAGCGTGACTTTACGGCCTTTGGAATTGAATTCGACCATTATGGAAGTACCAACAGTTTGGAGAACCGGGAACTGTGCGAAGAATTCTGGACTGCAGTCAATGATGCGGGACTCGTTACCGAGAAGGCTGTCGAACAACTGTATGATCCTGTTGCCAAAACGTCCTTGGCAGATCGTTTTGTACGGGGAAAATGTCCGGTTTGCCAGGCTGAGGAACAGTATGGCGATCATTGTGAAAGTTGTTTGTCGAACTATACCCCTGTGGAACTCATTGACCCCCGAAGTGTTTTATCGGGAGCTCCAGCCGAGCTGCGGACTCATCCGCACAAGTTCATCCAATTGGAAAAGCTGCACAATTTCCTGGAAGCCTGGACTCAAAACGAGAACCATCTGCAACCGGAGGTTGCCAACTATCTAAGGGGTCATTTTCTGGGTGAGGCAGGAAATCCGGAAAACCCTCGTAAGGAGTTGATGGATTGGGACGTCACCCGGCCACCTGAATACTTTGGCTTCGAGATTCCCGACTTCCCGGGTAACTACTGGTACGTCTGGTTCGATGCTCCGATTGGGTATGTGGCTGCCACGAAACAGTGGTGCCAGCAGCATGGCGAAAAGCTTGATGACTGGTGGCGCGATCCGGCTACAAAAATCCATCACTTTATCGGAAAAGACATCACCTATTTCCATACCCTGTTTTGGCCCGGCATGTTGAAAACGGCCGGATTCAATCTTCCGGAACAAGTTCACATCCACGGATTTTTGACTGTGGATGGCACGAAGATGTCAAAAAGTAAAGGTACGTTCGTCAGGGCCTCGACGTATTTAAATCACCTTGATCCTGCTTACATGAGGTACTACTACAGTACCAAACTGGGAGCGCGTCTGGACGATTTAGATTTAAACCTGGACGAGTTTGTTAATAAGGTGAATTCAGACTTGGTCGGCAAGGTTGTCAATTTGGCCAGCCGTACCGCCCGTTTCGCGGCCCACACGGGACTCTCTGAGACGTATCCGGAGGACGGCGGTTTGTTTGCCAGCGGGGTCCAGATAGGGAACGAAATCGCTAATGCCTATGAAATGTGTGACTACAATCGCGCTATGCGGTTGATCATGGATCTGGCAGACCGCGCCAATCCTTACGTGGAGATACAAGCGCCGTGGAATCTTCGCAAGGATCCAGCGCAAGCGGATCGTTTGCAGGATGTTTGCACCGTGGCGCTGAACTTGTTTCGACAAATTGCCATCTATCTGGCACCCGTGTTGCCGCGTCTTGCAGACCAGACCGGCGAGTTATTGAGTGAACCGATTCAAAGTTGGGATCAAGCCAAGCAGCCGCTGTTGGGAACACCTGTTCAGCCGTTCCGGCACATGTTACAGAGACTCGAGAAAAAGGACGTAGAAGCGATGATCAATGAAAGTAAAGATATGGAAGAAGGCCCTACATCGACATTTCAGGACAGTAATGCACCCTTGGAAGAAGAACCACTCTGCGACGAGATTTCGTTTGATGATGTTATGAAAGTCGATTTGCGCGTGGCGCGTGTGGTGCAAGCCGAAGATGTTCCCGATGCCAGGAAACTTCTGAAACTGACTTTGAGCCTCGGTGGTGATGAACGCCGTACAGTTTTTGCGGGGATCAAGGCAGCGGCCGATCCCGAACAACTGGTGGGCCGTCTGGTCGTGCTGGCTGCTAACTTGGCGCCTCGCAAAATGAAGTTCGGCACCAGCGAAGGCATGATCCTTGCAGCGGGTCCGGGAGGTAAAGACGTCTTCATGTTGGGCGTCGACGACGGGGCACAACCGGGGCAACGAGTGCATTAGTGTAGAACGCCCTTCGGAGTCGATGACTTATGCGACTCGCTGTCGAAGGATCCCCGCTTGCGCAGAGCATTGGAGTCTCTTGGTGCTTGGCTATCTGACGGACAAACTGGTCCTTCGTCCAAGTCGCAATCCCATCCCGGCGGTGGGCAAGCAGCGCCGGATGGTGCCGTTCGGAAGGAGCCAGGTGGAAGTCTGGTGTCAGAGGTTCGGCCCATCTTCTGCAGCGACCACGACGGGCCTACCCGATTTGTACGTTTTCAAGCTGGGTGGTGTGGGTAGTCGAGCCGAGCGGCAAACGGGACATCCGTTGGATTTCTGGACGGATCTTTCTGCAGACGTGTGGGCCATGAATCCACCTGGCTACGGCGGAAGCTCGGGGAGAGCAAGTTTGAAGACCTGGATCGTTGCGGCCCAGGTCGTCTTCGAGTACCTGCAGGCACAGGCTGGCGACCGTCCCATTCTCATCACGGGCAACAGTCTGGGGACTGCTTCCGCCCTGTTTCTTGCCGCCCGTCACGAGATTGCCGGACTGATTCTTCGCAATCCGATTCCATTGGGCCTTTTGATTGCAGGTCACTACGGAGGGTGGAGTCTGGGGCTTGGCTCACGCGCCATCGCGGCTCAAGTGCCTGCGGCGTTCGACAGTATTCGTAACGCTTCAAGTTGCACGTGTCCGGCCATTTTTGTGACTTGCAACCAGGATTCAGTTGCGCCGCCAAGCTACCAACATCCCATCCGCGAGGCCTACGGGGGGCCTCTTCGCTACCTGTTGCTTCCCGACGCAGATCACGCGTCCCTGCTTCAGCCGCATGAACTCGCAGGCTACCGGGAATTGCTGGAGTGGTTGAAAACCGAGACGTTGCCCGTCAGAAGCAGCCAAACCTAGTGGTCGTCGTGCTGTCTTGAGATGCTAATGGGGGGGCGATCTGACATCACCGAAGGGCGGGCAGTCCACAAGCTCCTTGTTTTCCCGGAAGTCCCGCGTGAGTTGGAGGCTCGTCAATCGATGAAATCAGCCTGTAATATTAAACCGTGGCGCACGGAATCCGGGACGACGGCCTTTAATCACACCCTTGAAGCTTTGTAACCTCTTGGAAGTAGATGTCCAATCCCTTGGCCAACCGGTCACCGATTGTCAGCGAGGTAGATTTCTCCACAATGTAACCGGTTTGTGCGTTTAAATCGAAGACGAGCAGAACGCCTTGGTCGTGTTCCCGGAACTGCAATCCATATTGCCAGTTTGGAGCCAGCTTGGTCGCTGCCTGCCATACATAACTGGCATCTTGAAGGAGTGCATGGCGCAGATGAGTCAAGCCTGGTGTTGTACTGATGTCAAGCTGTTGCTCGACGACGAACGGCTGATCTTGAATCAGCAGCTCCGACTCGTCCGGGAATTGAGTGGCAGTTGATTTTTTTAGCCGCAAGAAATTCACTTGGGAAGCATGCGCGATCAGGACGGACTGAGCAGGTCCCAGCCGGTTCAGCGTTCGATGAGTTCTCGACCAGTTGAACCAAACGGCGAACAACGAAGCTCCCAGGCCTAGGCCAAGGATCACGAGGATCGCTGTTTTTCCATTCAGGTAAAGACTGCCAGAACGACAACGGGCCTGTTTTTGCATGGTCATTTCGCTATCATACACACGGACGCAATATCGTAGGTTTCGCAGTAGGAGTTTATAATCCACGCCATGGCTGACAAGTATGACCCTTATCGGGAGGCCTTAATCGTCGAAGAAAACACGGTTTGGTCCGAGGAATTTGACGAGTTGGCATCCGAAATGCGACAACGAGTGGAAGTTGCCTTGCATGCCAATCCCGAGGCAGCGGCACACCTTGAATATATACGCATGCATACCGGATTCTGCCGCCAGATTACGGCCACGGCAGAAGAAGTCCAGCAGCATTCGGGGACCGATAGCCGCGCCGGGTGACCGCGAGCTCTCCTCGCTCTGTTCGGTCTCCACCGGGTGAAGGTTCGCCCGTTGCGCGCTGCCAATCTTCGCAGCTTCCCGAATTGGCACCAGTTTCTCATTGGACCTTGGCCCGTTCGCTGAAAATCAGCGCCCCGCAACGACTGGCAGAATTGGTTGCCAGGCTTTCTGGTGACTGAGGCCAACTGGGCAGGATGCAAGGAGCTGGTTGGGACGCCACAACGGCCAGCGTCAAGGTAACCGATACTCGTTAAGCAGGGGTGCGCTTGTGGTGTGTGGAAGTTGCGTTTTCAAGAGAAGATGTCCGGGGGAAGGTGAAGGTGCATCGAAACCTCGTTGTGTTTCAACTGCTGGTCACGTGCGCCGTTGCTAGCGGCCAAGCGCCGCTAGCTGGTCCACGATCTGGTGCGTTGGACGGCGTCGTCCGCGGAAACGACCTGTCCCGTTTTGAGGAAATTGCCCTGCGAAACAATCCGACGCTGGCCGGTGCCATGGCACGTGTCGGAATGGCACGAGGCCGCATGGTTCAGGCCGGTTTTTATCCGAATCCCGTCGCCGGTTACCATGGCACAGAAGTTGGAAACCTTGGTACGTCTGGTGGACAGGGTGGATTCGTCAGTCAGCGGTTCATTACCGGCCACAAGTTGACCCTTGACCGGGCGATCGCCGCCAAGGAATTCAAGGAATCACGTTTTCTCTATGACGCCCAGCAACAACGTGTGCTCAATGATGTGCACTTGCGGTTCTACGATGTATTGGTCTCCCAGCGGCGAGTTGAATTGACACACGACCTGGTGCAAGTAGCCGACGACCTGGT
>CAUZBP010000172.1:0-6071 GCA_963578105.1 Planctomycetota bacterium | reverse complement strand
TTTCAACTCGAAATCGCGACGTCGAAGTCTCGGAACGAGGCCGTTTGCTGATACCCGAAGGGTTTCGCGAGTTCCTAGGGGTCGATGCGGGCACCGAGGTGTTGATCATCGGTGCGGCAGTATGTCTAGAAATCTGGCAACCCAGTGCCTGGGTCGAACACCTCGGAACCCACATCTCGGATTTTCGTCGCTTGCTGGATGAGTTGGCGGATTAAACGGGAGGCAGACAACAACGAACAGGTCGAAGAATAAAACACCAAATTTACATGTAAACACGCGTCCAAGCCCGTTAGGGCAAGGACTTTCAAGCCCCCTCACCTGTCCGTGTCGCCTGGTTGGGAAGCAAGTCACCATGGAAGGGGAAAACGGAGGCATGGAGGCCTTTTAACCCTTCGGGCCGGACGCTGTTTTTATCTTCGCAGCCGCATTTCAGAAACGCGATTTTGAAATCAGGTGGTAGATTTCGACTGGGTGTTCACTTCGACATAGAGCATGCGCAGCTGATGTATCAAATTCTCGAGCAGCGCCGCTTCCTCTTCAGTCAAATTTCCGCGAGTCTTTTCCTTAAGCACGGCAAGTGAATCGATCATGTAATGGGCGAACCCCAGATTGACCGGAGGAGGCTGATCAGGTGAAGAGGGATCAGGAATTTGCCCCATGGCGGCCGTTGCCTGGGTGGCGAGAGTCATCAGATGGGATGTGAAAGACGCGGGTGGAAATTCCTCGCCCGTGTCTGCGTCCTCTGACATAGAAGCCTCTGGACTCTGGTCGGACTCCTGGAGTTTGAGCTGTTCCTTCTCCTCCTCGACCTGCGACTTCCAATCTTCATCAATAATGATTTTTCTTTTTTCTTGTTCGGGCATGATAGGGTCAAATCTCGTTTTGTAATTCGATGCGCTGATCACCCCTTGCTTGATGTCGCTGGAGCGCAGCTCCGACAAATCCGGCAAACAAGGGGTGCACCGCGGTCGGCTTGGATTTAAATTCGGGGTGAAATTGTACAGCTACGAGCCAAGGATGGGCTGGAACCTCGATGATCTCGACGAGTTCACCATCCGGACTGGTGCCCGAGAACAGCACGCCGTGTGCTTCAAACTGCTTACGGTACGCATTGTTAAACTCGTACCTGTGACGATGGCGTTCGTGGATGACTTCTGTGTTGTAAACGTCATAGGCTTGACTGCTAGGATCCAGGCGAGCAGGCTGAGCACCCAGTCGCATGGTACCACCCTTGTCTGTCACTGTGTGCTGCTCGTCCAGGAGACAAATGATCGGGTGCGATGTGTCCTTGTTGAATTCGGTCGAGTCGGCATGTTGCAATCCGACCACATTACGAGCAAATTCGATGACGGCACATTGCATCCCCAAGCAGATTCCGAAGAAAGGTGTCTTTCTTTCTCGCGCGAATCGAATTGCGTCGATCTTTCCTTCAATGCCTCGCTCCCCGAATCCGCCCGGCACGAGAATACCGTCATAACCCGCTAGCAATCGCTCCGGACCTTCCCGCTCAATCTCTTCGCTCTCGATTCGTCCAATCCGTATTTGCGATTGATGATAAATTCCCGCATGATCCAGAGCCTCGTAAATCGATTTGTAAGCGTCTCGGTGCTTGGCGTACTTACCGACCACGGCAATGCTCAGTTCATGCACTGGATTGCGAAGCCGGTGCAACAGATCGCGCCATTGCTCCAGTTCCAGAGCCTCCGCCTCCAGTTCCAGTTTCTGCACGATCAGACAATCCAACTCGTTGTCAACCAAGCTCAAGGGCACCTCGTAGATGGAGAAATCCTTGTCTTTCTCTTCAATCACAGCTTCAAGCGGCACATTGCAAAACAGCGCCATTTTTTGTCGATCTTCCAGACTGATTGAACGCTCTGTCCGACAGATCAAAATATCTGGCTGAATACCGATTTCCCGTAATTGCCCTACCGAGTGCTGCGTCGGCTTGGTCTTGAGTTCGTCAGCAGCTTTCAAATAAGGGACCAGAGTCAAATGAATGTAGAGGCAGTTTTCCTTGCCCACATCCAGGGCGAATTGCCGGATTGCCTCCAGGAAAGGTTGGCTTTCGATGTCGCCAACTGTCCCACCGATTTCGGTGATGACCACATCCACATCATCGTCTGCCAATTTATGGATGACATTTTTGATTTCGTCGGTGATATGGGGAATGACCTGGACGGTCTTTCCCAGAAAGGCACCTCGACGTTCCTTGTTGATGACGGAGAGATAAATTTGGCCGGTGGTATGATTCGAGTCCCTCGTCAACGGACTGTGTGTAAATCGTTCGTAGTGCCCCAAGTCCAGATCTGTTTCACTGCCATCATCCAGAACATAAACTTCCCCATGTTGGTAGGGACTCATCGTTCCCGGATCAACGTTAATGTAGGGGTCAAGTTTTTGCATGCGGACTCGAAGTCCGCGCTGTTCGAGCAGCATCCCGATGGAGGCACTCGTCAATCCTTTTCCGAGAGAGCTAACAACACCACCGGTAACGAAGATATGTTTAGCCATTCAACAGACACCTTCCATGAACCAGTATACAACGGGGCTGAACACCTACATTCTACTGGTTTAGAGTCCGCCTGACAAAGGCCCTGTAATCGTTGGGGGTGTCAATTCCGACTGAAGGTTGATCGACCACTCCCACGGCAATGACGTAACCCGAAGCAAGAGCACGTAATTGTTCAAGATTTTCTGATTTCTCCAGAGTGCCCTGCGGCAACTGAGCCAGCTGCAGTAAAAAATCACGCCGATAGGCATAAAGTCCGACGTGTTGGTAAAACAAAGCTGGCTCGCGGGTAAACATGTCATCTTCCTCATCCCGGAGGTGAGGAATAGGACTACGGCTGAAGTAAAGTGCTCGGCCTGCACCGTCAAAAACGACCTTGGTGCATGCCGGATCCAGTAACTGCTCCCGGGATCGGATGGGAGTCGCCAGCGTGGCAATGTCGGCCAGGGAATCTCTTTCGAGCAGGTCGATGACTTGGTCGATACACGCTCCGTGCAATTCGGGCTCGTCCCCTTGAACATTCACGATAATATCAACATTGACAAGCTGTTGGGCCACTTCGGCAACCCGGTCTGTACCGCTGGCGGCTTGAGGATCGGTCATGATGACGTCACCCTCGAAGTATCGCACTTCGTCCGCAATCTCTTGATCAGCGGCAGCCACACAAATCCCCACCGGTCGCTTCGCCTGACTGGCGGCTTCATAGGTGTGCTGGAGAAGTGACTTTCCCGTTTCCTTGAGCAACAACTTGCGCGGTAAGCGAGACGAAGCGAGACGAGCTGGAATGACAACGTAGCTCGTAGAATGCAATCGCAGATGCTGCATAGCTTCCGTCATGGTGCAGTTCCTTTTTGAACCAGGCCGGTCTGAAGACCGCTTCATACTGCATCGGGTTGGCAAATCAAAGATCAGCTACGACTTTTTTTAGAACTCTGACCCGTTACCGGTTCGTCCGAGCAGAGAGAGATGGCACGAAAACGGAAGCCATGCATTTCCGAAAGGGGAAAACCGGCTTCAGCAATCGACGTCGCTGGAAGCTCGCCCATGGTCGTCAGGGAAACTTTTCCAAGCCGACTGGATTCTCGTTGATCACCGGTATTTGAAGCAAGTCCTGCTGATTTTCCTTGACCTGCGCCACGCTATCACAGTTCTGTCCGTCGGTGATGGTGAAGATTGGGACCCACCGGCTCGCTGGGAGCCGCTGAGAACAACAGGCGATACTACCCCGTTTTGTCAGCGATCCGCTGGAAAACTCGAGTCCATCCGGGTGCGACTCGTCCAGAGGTTTCGACCTCCCTTGCTTCCCCCGTCCGGACGGGCAAGCAGGGGAATACCCCGGTGACTGTCGCTCCTGACAGCGGAACCTGAGAACAGGGGGCGTGACGAGTCCAATGCCGTAGGAGTCCGTTCCCCGCACCGATCATTGCGACCGATACCATCAACTCTCGCCAGGGCCGCACTTCCGCTGTCGGATAGTATTTGTCGTGGCTTCGGACTTTGGAGAATGCTAATATAGTAGAGTGACGTTATTCCGACGACGTGAAACAAAAACCTGCCTTCATCGGCAACGCTTGAAAGAAGTGGGATATGTGCGGAATTGTCGGCTACATTGGTGACGGACAAGCCACCGACTACCTGCTGGAGGGACTTCGACGTCTGGAGTACCGCGGCTACGACAGCGCGGGCGTTGCCACAATCACCGCCACAGGCGAAATCTCGGTCACCCGTTCTGTCGGTCGTATCGAAACCTTGGCCGAACGGCTAGAGCAATCCCGGCCCACAGGCAAAACCGGAATTGGCCATACCCGTTGGGCCACACATGGCGCACCGACTGAAGCCAATGCCCATCCCCATTTCGGAGGTGACCAGGTGGTGGTGATGGCGCACAACGGAGTGATCGAAAACTTTCAAACCCTCAAACAGCGTCTCCAAGAAGAGGGGTTTCAGTTTCTGTCAAAGACCGACAGCGAGGTCATTTCCCATTTGATAGCAAGTGCACTGGCGCAACAAACCGACACCAACGGCAATCCCCACGTACGCCTGGAATCCGCGGTCAAAGTCGCAATCAGCCATCTTCAGGGAACCTACGGTCTGGTGGCAATTTTTCGTGATCAACCGGACGTCATGATTGCGGCTCGCTTGGGAAGTCCACTTGTTGTGGGCGTAGGAAACGGTGAACACTTTGTTGCTAGTGATGCGTCTGCCTTGGCAGGTTACACCGATAAGATCGTTTACCTGGCTGATCACCAGGTAGCCGTGGTGACTGCCGAAACGCTGGCGGTATCCCATCGGGATCAAGGGCAGATCAAGCACCTGGTGGAACCGCTGAAGATCGAATCTGGGAACGTCGAATTAAACGGATATCCTCATTACATGCTGAAGGAGATCTTCGAGCAACCCAAGTCGCTCGAGGACGCGATGCGCGGCCGGTTAAATGATGACGACGGTACTGCCGTATTTGGCGGGCTGGATCTGTCATCCCAGCAACTGCGTAGTATCAATCGAATTTTGTTGACCGCTTGTGGAACAAGTTATCATGCAGCCCTGTTGGGTGAATACCTGATCGAAGAGCTGGCTCGAATTCCCGTTGAGGTAGAATATGCCAGTGAACTCCGCTACCGAAATCCTCCGGTGGAACATGGCACGCTTGTCTTTTCCATTACGCAGAGTGGAGAAACTGCTGATACTTTGGCGGCCCAGCGAGAAATGAAACGCAAGGGTCATCCGACGCTATCAATTTGTAATGTGGTGGGCAGCACCATCGCCCAGGAAGCCGATGGCGGGATCTATTTGCACGCTGGCCCGGAAATCGGTGTGGCTTCCACCAAAGCATACACTTCACAGTGCTTGGCCCTCACGATGCTGGCGCTGTATTTCGGACGGTTACGCCACCTGAGCTATCCTGCCGGAAGACGAATCATCAAGGCCCTGCGTTTGTTGCCCCAACTGGTACAGCGAGCACTGGACGAGACCAACGATGAAGCCCGTCGTATTGCGGGAAAATACTGCCACAGCAATAACTTTCTCTACTTAGGTCGCCAGTACAATTTTCCCACAGCCCTGGAAGGTGCCCTGAAACTCAAGGAAATCAGCTACATCCACGCAGAGGGTTATCCGGCAGCGGAGATGAAGCATGGCCCCATTGCACTGGTCGACGAAAACACTCCCAGTGTATTCATCGTGCCGCAAGGTTTCGTGTACGACAAGGTGATGTCCAATCTCGAAGAAATAAAAGCCCGCGGTGGACCCATTATTGCCATCGTCGGTGAAGGTGACACGCGAGTTCGTGACGTCGCTGATGACGTCATCGAAGTACCCGCCGTAGAGGAATATCTGCAGCCGATCTTGTGCACCATTCCGCTCCAGCTATTGGCTTATCACATTGCCGTCCTGCGCGGCTGCGATGTGGACAAACCGAGAAATCTGGCTAAGAGCGTCACCGTCGAGTAGGTTCTCTTGTCTTTTTCCTTGACAAGTAATTGGGGACCAGAACCGACACACTACTCAACGGCCAGAGCTTCTTGTTGACGGTGCCACAGGCCTCGCAGAGGAACTGGCCAAC
>CAUZBP010000171.1:0-6203 GCA_963578105.1 Planctomycetota bacterium | reverse complement strand
GGGTGTGGAGGCCCCCTCGAACAAGTGCTCATCGTTTACAGCTAGGACTACCGGGGTATCTAATCCCGTTCGCTACCCTAGCTTTCGTGCCTCAGCGTCAGAAAAGGCCCAGTAAGCCGCCTTCGCCACCGGTGTTCCAGATGATATCAACGCATTTCACCGCTCCACCATCTGTTCCGCTTACCTCTACCTTCCTCAAGCCTTGTGGTTTTGAGCGCAGTTCCACAGTTGAGCTGTGGGATTTCACACCCAACCTACAAAGCCGCCTACGCACTCTTTAAGCCCAGTGATTCCGAATAACGTTCGTCCGGTTCGTCTTACCGCGGCTGCTGGCACGAACTTAGCCCGGACTTCCTCTGAAGATCGGTCAAACTATGGAGAGTACCCCATAGCATTTCCTCCCAACTGACAGCGGTTTACAACCCGAAGGCCTTCATCCCGCACGCGGCGTCGCTCCGTCAGACTTGCGTCCATTGCGGAAGATTCTCGACTGCAGCCACCCGTAGGTGTCTGGGCAGTGTCTCAGTCCCAGTGAGACGGGTCATGCTCTCACACCCGCTACCCATCTTTGCCTTGGTAGGCCATTACCCCACCAACAAGCTAATAGGACGCGGACCCATCCTCGGGCGGAATCGCACCTTTGGTCCGGGGACGTCATCCGGTATTACCTGCAGTTTCCCACAGCTATCCCAGACCCGAGGGCAGGTTATCCACGCGTTACTCTCCCTTTCGCCACTGTCCGTCTTCTAATGCAAGCAAAAAAAGACTTCTCGTGCGACTTGCATGCCTAATCCACGCCGCCAACGTTCATTCTGAGCCAGGATCAAACCCTTCAATTAATTGCTTACCGTAAACGTGGCCGAAACCCCGCTCACGGATGACTAGCCATTAGTTGTTGGTTTGAAAAAAAACCAATTTAAGTCACAGGCCGGTCCGACTTTACATGGCTCGCCAAAAACGTAAAACGCCCTTAGCCCACCAAGCAAAACGACCCAGACCCATGACGGTCTTTGCACAGTCTCTTGCTGGCTAATTAAAAATTAGTTGTTCCCAAAGAAACAACAGGAAGATCAACTACCAAATTGTCAAAGAACAAAATTCGCGAGCACTGCAAGCAGCGCCCGCGAATCACGAACACAGGATCATACCCGCCCTGAGCAGGGTGTCAACCGCTAAGGACCCGTTTGTAAGAAAAAGGTTCCCTTTTTTTTCTTGACTCCGACTGGACCACCGGGTCTGCGGTTAAAGTTTGCGCATTTGCCCCAAATGTTCAGCCGTGCGAACGGTGTTTCAGCTGCATTTGCATCGCCGGCACTAGTTCCGCAACTCGTCAGGAACGTCCCCCAGCGCCGCGTCCGACAACACGTAGCTGCGGCCGATCAGCTCCGCGTCGTGGTTGATCAAATCCGGATACACCACGCCCCCCAACAATTCGACCGCGAAAATCTCCTGCAAAGCGTCCTCGAATTTGCAAAAAGCCACCGTTTCCCCCGTCTCAATGTTTAAGATCCACACTCCGCATGTCCGATCCTCCAGCCGTTCGACCAGTGGAAACCCGCTGAAAATGGCCGATTCGCGGACCTGCGATAACCCGACAAAGGCCAATGGACCCAAAAAGGAAAGACCTCGCGTAAAACCGGGAAGTTTGGCGATCACTTCGTATTTTCCGGTCGCTAGATCCACCCTCCCAATACTGCCATCGCCCGATTCCAGCAGCCATAGATTCTCCCGATACCAACGCGGCGAATGGGGCATCGACAGACCTCGCGCTACAATTTCGTTGGATGGCACATCGATCAGTATCCCGCCGTCCCTTTTGTTGTCCCGCCATCCGCCGGGCACGTTGGTTTCTCCCAAGGCCGTCACGTAACGCACCTGACCATCTTGCACCGCCAGCCCGTTCAAATGGCAGTTGTCGCCAGGAACGAATTGGTCAATGAACTTCGGTCGCCAAACCGGCTCAAAACTGTCCGTATCGCTGCGCATCGCCAGACAAGAAAAGGTGGTGTTGACGAACCAAAGCTCCTCTTGAACCCAGGCCATCTCGTGAATCTGCACGTCGCCGGTCGTGTGGCTGCGTCTGGGCATGTAACACGCGTCGTGACGGTCGGCCGGCTCCAATTTCTGGCACACCGCCGGCACGTTGTGGAATTCCAAAATGTCGATGCTGGCCCCAACCGCCAGGCGACCACCGCTGATGGCCAGTCCCATAGGTTTGACGAAATTGCGAAAATGCGTGTTGAGCACACCACCGTCGTTTCGCAACATGACGAGCTTGCCCGCCTGGTAGGTCGTGACCAAAACCGACGACCTTGCTTGTGCAAGGATCTGCGGAAAATTGCTGGTGTGGACGCTGCGCAGTGGTTCTTGGTCCGCGTCCGGATGAGCATCTTCAGGCGGCGAAGGCGCTGGGGCGTCGTCTGTCATCGAAAGGGATCTGGGGTCAGGTCTTGACTTATAACTTAAGGTAATGCAATGGCATCGGTGCATGACGCTTTAAGGCGAATCTTTGTTGCGTAGCGATTTTTCTAAACGGCGCAGCTTGCGTTTCCAGCTACGTTGTTCTTCGCTTCGTATCTCAGCTCTTTTGATCGTTTTCGAGATCGCTGCTTGGCTCACGTCGCCGTATTGATCGGCCAAGGTCGTGGCAGATATGCTTGTCAGCCGTCTTATTAGTCCATCAGAGGGGCAGGCAAAGACGCGCCAGCCAAACCTCGTGACAACGCGATCTACAAGCTTGTTCCACTGCTCTCGGTCTCGATCGTCACGGACAATCAACCGACGCTCCCAGGCTCGGGACGTCACATGTTAAAGACCGTTCTCAATTTCGATGCGAAGTGACCGTGACATGAAGCTCGATCATATGGCGGCTAAGTTATAAGTCAAGACTTGACCCCAATTCTTCTAATCGCTGTTTTCAAGCTTAGGACCGCTCGATGAATGAGTGTCCGATATGGTAACCCGACGCGTAAGCGAGGGATGCAGCAGCGCAAACGTTGAATCGCAGTTCATCCCTCGCTAACGCGTCGGGTTTCCAATCAACCCAATCGCGACAGTTATTGATCGAACGGTCCTTAGTGCCATTGGGACAAGCCGGCAGGGGTCTCACTTTGATTTCCGCTTGCGACACACGATTCTCCGAAGAATTTGCTGCCAGATCAGGAGTCCTGAGCATGTTCTAGTTTTTCAATTGCCGTGGGAAGTGGAGGCACGCCCCTTAAGCATAACCGGACAGTTATTTATCGAACGGTGCTAAACTGCCGTTTCACCGCAAGAAAGCGGGGAATCAAGAACACCGACCAGAGCGGACAGACACCGATTTTGAATCCAGCGCGGCGGTCATTTTCACCACGCCGGCTAACATTGGATTTGGTGGTGACTTGGATTGACAAGTGCTTAACAGGTACGGATTTACGTTGGACTCCCTGTGACTCGGACTGGGGTTCGTGTTGACTTAGGATTGCGCTCGGATTAGCCCTGCATGTCCAATAGTGTGCCAGATCTGTGCCAGATTTCCGCGTGCCTGTTCCGTCGTGTTTTCATCGAGCGGCCAATAGGCAACCATTCCCTCCGTGAGAACCTCGATGGATTCGTTGGCAACGCCCCAGACCCCTGCGGCCTCGTGCTGGGCTGATGAAAACCTCATACCTCGTAGAGTCTTATTGTAGCGCGATAGCATTGAAAATTGAAAAATGAGAAATGAGAATTGCAAAATCATTCCTGGAAAATTTGCATTTTGCAATTCTCATTTTACATTTTCCAATTCTCCTGCAGCGCAACAAACACGAAGCACACCATTTGCTCTAAATAGTCCATATTCCGGCCTTTTCATCAGCCCAGCCTCGTGCCGCGGGGGTCTAAAACGTAGGTTCACCCGCACAAAATCCTCGATTTTTTGTCTTGCAACGCTTGCGTATGGCCCCGTTCGACTATATCAAATACATATGTAACGTGCGAGGTGAGACCGGTGCTCTGAAGAAATACGTAGTCGAATTTACCAAGCATGAATGCCCGGGCTCAGGGGTTGTTCAACGAATCGGGCCAAACTCATTCTGCTAAGTATCTGTCGCGAGAAAGTCCAATGAATAGCAGCAATCAGGTGCGGCCAAAAAGCCAATGTCGTTCTGTGTGGCTACAGAATGACATTGGCTTTTTTGTTTTTAAACAGATCAATAAAAAGTCGGAGTTGTGGGCGAGTTTTTCGAGCGAGGCCGAAATGATCTCTGCGCGGTTGAAACTGAAGACGGAGCGTGTCTGGCGGTTCGTACATCTTGTGTTGCTAGTTTCCATGACTTGTGTCACGCCACTGCGGGGACAAACGCTGAGCGATGGCCTGCAGGCCTACTGGCCATTGGACGGTAACGGTTCCGATCAGATTGGGAATATTAATCTGACCGCGTCAGGCGATGCCGGGTTTGACGGATTTGCCCCTCTTGTCGGTTCGGCCGCGGCGCGGACGTTTGAGACGCCGGCTGTCCCCAGAGCCGGCTGGCTGTCGGCCAATGGGCACGGTAGTACATTCGGCGTCACCAATGAGTACACCATTTCTTCCTGGTATCGCCTTGACGTCGTGGGAAGCGGGGGTGAAAAAAGCGCGTTTCGCCAACTTCATAAGGAGCCCCCCAGTGTGAACGCGATACTCGAACAGACATGGGGATGGTTCAGCCCTGACGCTCCCACGACGTACAACCATCGAGCCGCGGGCAATGACGGGGCGCAAACTCAATCCAACTTGAGCTTCGGAACGGACGTTGATGTTTGGAACCATGTGGTCCAACGCGTGGACAGCGCTGGGAACGTGACGTTCTGGCATCAAAAGGAAACCGATGAAGACCATGGTGGCGAGGGGAACCCGTGGGACGCTTCCTTTGCTCTGGACAACTACACCAACATCGATACTACCAACATGGTCAATGGCCAGATTCTCATTGCCTATTACGAGAGCAAGGCCGGCTCCAGCGCGGGACAGGTCAGCGCCGACGAAGTCGCGATCTGGAATCGGGCACTCTCCGACCCAGAGATTGAGCAGTTGTTCGACAATGGGAAGGCGGGCCTCGCGGTTACGGATGAACCAATGCCGTCTGCCACGACGTTTGCTTGGAACCAGTCCGGACTGGGTGACTGGAACAAGTCAGGCAACTGGAATCCAATGGGTGGTTCGGGCGCAGGGCCTCCCAACAGCCATAATCATACCGCGTTGTTTGGCAACTCACTGGCTGCGGACGCCACGGTTGTGGTCGACTCGTCCGTAACCATCAATCGAATCGAGTTCGACAATTCGGCCCACACCTATGCCATTGCCGGGACACGAAGCATCAGCCTGGATTCCGATGACGACAGTACGTTCCCCGCCGTTGACAGCTTGCAGGGAAGTCACGAGTTTCAAGTACCTGTCACTTTGCTCGACGAAACCAACATGAATGTGGCGTCCGGTGCGACCTTGACGTTTAACAACCGGTTGGATCTCAACGGCCAAACGCTGAGGAAGCTTGGGGCGGGGACGATCGCAATCAATAACATTCTCCAGTCCGGAAACGGTGGAACCTTGGACTGTTTTGACGGCGTGTGCAGCGGCAATGGCACCATTTCAGGCGACGTTAATAATTCCGGCGGTACGATCTCGCCGGGCAACAGTCCAGGCGTTATGAACGTCGAGGGAAACTTTACCCAGAGCGAAGACGGTACCTTGTCAATTGAGCTGGGAGGCAGACAAGCGGGAACGGATCATGACTTCCTTCAGGTTGAGGGCGAAGCCATTCTGGAGGGCGCACTGGAAATCAGCCTGATCGATGGTTTCGAGCCGGAACTGGGAGACGTCTTCGATATTCTTGAGTTCAATGGCACGGTGTCTGGCGAATTCGACGAGATCGTGTTGCCCAACCTGAGCGGCACGCTGAGTTGGGATGATTCCGATCTGTTAACCAATGGGACCGTTTCGGTGGTGCCCGAACCTGTCGGCGTGGTTTTGACGGCGGTGGGGCTCTGGGGGCTCGTATTTTTTCGTAGGGAATTTCCCTGTTTGATTTAAATCCGTTTTTTCGCCACTGCATAAGGAGCAAGCGAATGGGGGGCGGTTACGCGTAAAGCGGGCTATCGGGCCTTGATCATAACTCCGGCCAATGCTGGCAGTGCTACAGGTTGCCTCGCTGGGAAACACTAGGCGCGACGCGCAAGCGAGGAGAACGCGGATCGCATTCCCGGCG
>CAUZBP010000170.1:0-6254 GCA_963578105.1 Planctomycetota bacterium | reverse complement strand
CGGGAAAGACTTCGATTGTCCATTGTCCAAGCTCCGTCTCGTGCAGTTGCCTTCACCTCGCGGTTGCCTCCGATAGGCCCCGCAGGGGACTTTTACCCCCAATCACTTCACCATGCCCAACGCACTCTCTTCGGCTACGCCTCAGCGAACCAACAGGGCTGGCTTAGAAGCCACCCCAACACTAACTTAAACACTGGTACCTACCGTGAGGGCAGGTCAGTCCGTGCAAAAAACTCGAGCAAAACCTTCATGCAGATCGCCGCACTTGAGATAGGCTGTCACCGACTGCTCAATGATCGGTCTCTACACCAATGCGATCCAAGCATGCCACCGAGCACCTCATATGTTCCTAGGTTTTCCACTCCGCTACCTGCCGGCGCGGCGTCAGAACGACGAACACTTCTCCGGCTGGGGGGAGGTCACAGACGTGCTCTTCATTAGCAGCCGCGATGGAGTGCATTTCCAGCGCGGGCAGGAAGCAATCATCCGGCCTGGTCTACAGTTGGAGCGGTGGGGTGGCCACTGCAACAACATGGTCGCCGCGGGAATCGTGGAAACACCATCGGACGTGCCAGGATCTCCCAACGAGTTGTCTGTTTATTCAATTGAAAACTACTACACACAGGATTCGTGCCAGCTGCGGCGCCACACCTGGCGGCTCGATGGTTTTGCTTCCATCACGGCACCGATGGATGGCGGTGAGTTGGTGACCAGGCCAATACGTTTTACAGGCAAGCATTTGGAGATCAACTTCTCCGCCTCCGGTTCATGCTGCGCGACGCAGATCTGTACAGCTTTCAGTTCCGTCAATAAGCCGACGTGTCTTGTGGCATGCATTGAGTTCCAGCGGATCGACCGGTTCACACAAGGTCTTCGAACTGCAGCACGTGGATGATTGCTTCGGCGATGTGTCTCTTCTGTTTCATGAGGTTTTCGTCCTCCTGGCGGTAAGAAACATTGTCCCTCGGAACGGGACGATTTCCAGGCGGCACAACAAACACAACACTAGTCGGTCTTGAAAGTCACGCTGTCGCCATAGACGGTCATCGTTCGATAACGGGCCACCGCTCTGAATTCATACCTGGTTCTCTTTTCCAGATCACCGATTCGTGTGCAATACTCGCCAGTCGCCTGCAAGCTCTCGAAATCGCTCTCCTGCCACTCATCGAACGATACCGCCAGCAGTTTACTCAACCGGTACTGAAAACCGGCCTCGACGGTCCCGGCCTCTCCCAGGTGGGCCAGGTTGCCATGGAACAAACAACTCGCCAATCTCACATCCCAGACCGCTTCTCCTGTAAACACGGTCGGCGGCACCAGCCCGGGCTGCGCGTAAGTGATCTTGATGACTACGGGATTAGGCCAGCTGTTGTTGTTGTACAGCCGCTGTGTCCGCGCCGCGCTAATCTGCAGTCTTTCCTTCTCCTGTTGCCATTCGATGGGAGAGCATTCTGCCACTACTGGTTCGTCCGCTTGACCCAGTAGGTGCACGGTTGTTTGGTCGCTGGCCCGCACCGACGCCAAGGAGAGTTTGCGCCGTTCTCCCAAGGGCCAGGGGCTGTCGCTTTCGACAAAGGCAAAGACTGTTTGGTCCTCCTTTTTGGTCGTCAAACAGATGTCCCCTTCGAAAGGAACGTACCAAGGCCGAACCTGGTAAATCGCCTCGCTATTGACAAAGTTCCACAGGGCGATCTCACGGAGCAATGCCTCCTGCTCAATGGGCAGTTCACCGTCCGGTTTGGGACCGACGTTCAAAAGCAAATTTCCTCCCTTCGCCCTGGTCTCAATCAGCAGTTCAATCAGTTGGGTACCCGACTTGTACTGTTCGTTGGTCGGTTTGTACTGCCATCCCGTCCCCATCGTAACGCATGCCTCCCAGGGCTCGTCAGACTGGACCCCGGGGATACATTGTTCAGGAGTCTCCATGGCTCCCCTGGTCACAACGGTATCAGGGTCGATTTCCCAACACACTTCCCTGAGCCCGTCGGAGGGGCCGTCGAAGAAAACAATTTCGACTTTACCGTAGTTGGTCATCAGTTCTCTCAATTGCGCCTGGTTGTACTCCAGCAGGCCCTCGCACTCCTCGGGCTTTACCCCTCGGCGCAAGGGCAACCCCTTGCCGTGGAGGAAGTGGAAATCATCGGGCGAGAAGTAAAGTCCGATGGCGATGCCTTGCTTTCTAAAAGCTTCAACCACTTCGGCGGTGATGTCCCTCTTGAAGGGTGTATTGGCTATGTTGAAGGGCGTAGTGGCGGTGTGGAACATGCAGAATCCCGAGTGGTGCTTTGTCGTGAACACCACGTACCGCATTCCCGCAAGTTTTGCCAAGATGGCCCAGTCATCGGGGTCGAACTTTTTCGGGTTGAAGGTGGAGGGCAGAATCTCTGAGTACTTCCTCAGGTAATCCTCCGACGCGCCGGCCGTGGAGTGACCGATCACCGAGCCGATCTGACCGTCAATGCTCCAGTGGATGAACATTCCAAAGCCAATGTCGTTGAACCACTGTAGTCGACCTCTCTTGTTCCCGGGGGCAGCTGGGCCTGCCATGGCAGTCTCCTCGTTTACTTGAAGCATGAAGGCCTACTGACAACAAGCCAGACGGGCAACCTGCGTATTCTGGCTCTCGTAAAGTTCGGGTGTCTGAAAATAAAGGTCTTATGGCAACTAGTTTCCTATATCCCTGGCCCGACCGGCGCATCGCACGATGCTTGCCGGCGTCAGCAGCGGATGGTAGACGCTGATGCCGAAACTCAACCACAATTCAAATTCATCTGGACAGACGAAATCGTGGACCATCTAGCCGAGCACAGGGTTTGCGAGAATGAGCTTGAGGAAGTTGTCAGCAATCACAAGAGGCAACGCGAAAATCAATTGACTAGTTATCTGTGTTCTTAGGGCCAAAAGACGTCGGATGGTCGGCACTTCATTTGTTTTGATTCATAGCGTGATGAGTAGACCGTTGGCAATATCCCCAGCGTCCGAATCGAGTCTCACATTGGGTTTAATCAGAAAGATTTTCTCCGCCTCGAACGGTTAACTGCCTGGACAAAGTCAATTATACTGCCTTAGAAATCGATCGCCACACTTAATCGATCGCCACACTTATATGTATGTATGCTATGCAGGCACTTGGCCATATTCCTTTAAAAACGCAGGCACTTGGCCATATTCCTTTAAAAACAGGGCATACCGATGGGGACCTTACGCTAATGTTCGTCAATGAATCATCGCAACTTGGGATCTCCGACGGTCGTGCATGATCCAAGCGTGCAGAATACAAAGCATATCAAAAACCAACGACCACTCACCCGTCAAACCAGTTTCTGGAGGATTTTTCATGGGATATCTGGCCAACACAATAATGCTGTTCTGGGTTGCGTGCTCAATACTCTCGGTAGCAGCGGCAGAGGACTTGTATTCAGTTTCTGCAGGATCCGTGGATGAACCTGACATCGTATACTCGAGGTCCATCCCAATCTCGCAAGAGGAAGTTACGATCACCGCCAGAGTTCGCGGCGGTGGTGCGCATCCCGTACCAGTGCAGTTCGTGATCCACAAAGACGATTCGACCCCGATCACGCTGGAAGCACGGCCCGAGGAAAACGCTGCCGATCTGCAAAACACCAACGTGGAATACAGGGAATACAAGGCCACCTGGCTTCCTGACAAAGCTGGAATCTACGCGTTGACGGTCAACGTAGATCCCGAGGATTCAATGCACGACCCCACAAAATCGAACAACACAGCGACGGTCACACTTCCCGTGGTCTGGCGCGAGTTGCACATTATTCCTTGGGGGCAGACCCGGCACTTGAAATGGATTACTGGCATGGCGCAGGAGTTTCCCAGAAACCGATCCGATCTTCCGGCACTCGACTACTGGCACCACAGGGGCATCAAGGTGTTGGGGTACATGTACACCATCGAGGGGGGCTTGATAAAACTGCCTGAGCAGGACATGACCAAGCTCATCGTGAAGCAGGCCGGATTGTACAACGCTGCCGGCGCGGACGGCCTGATCATCGACGAGACGGGAAGCTATGGCACACCAGACGGTTTTGAGTTTATCCGCCGGTTTGGGATCGCTTACGCCACCGTCTGGAAAACGTACCCACAACTCAAAGTGTACAACTGGATTGCCGGGCCGTTGCACCAGCAGGAGCTGGAAAACGGGGTGCGGAACCATCAACTCATGATCGGTGAATGCTACGAGGCAATCCACGCACGGCGCGGACCCACCTGGCGAAGACGGCTGGAAGGCTACATCACGAAGCTGGGATCAAAAAACATCATCGCGCTGGGGGTTGGTGCTGACTGCGGCCGGTCATACGCGCCACTGGTTGAGAGCTCCGTACGGATGATCCGGGAACTGGGACCCGACATGCCGGGAATTTGCTATTACGGGGTCTCATACCTCAAGAAAGGAGAACGCTACGAAGGGAGCTTTGCTGAATTTTTGGACAGGCTTACTTTTGATTACTTCATCAAGCCGGTGCTGACAATCGAGAAGGAACGCCCCCGCGAGGAATGGGAAGCCAAACAAAACAGGGGTCCCGTGATCCCCGGAGAGACTGTGTCGCTGCAGACAAAAATCCGAAACATCGGCGGGATACCTGCGAAAGATGTAAAAGTTCACTTCTTCGCCAGGCATATTGAGTCGGGCAAACGTCGTAAGGTGTCCAGCGTGACGGTCAGCCAGATCGGAAATGGCACGCGCGATGTCGTCGAGCAGCAGCCGGAATCGACCACCGAGAAAGTACTGGACGGAATCCGGCATCCAATGGGACGGTTTGGTGACGTCAGTCGCGTCGCGATGGACCGGGTTCTTGTAAATGCAAAATGGATCCCGCAACAAGCAGGTGACTACTTGATCGAAACCGAGTTGCAACCCTCGGTGCAGTACACTGTCTTGAATGGACTGACCAGGCGAAGGATGGAAATCCTTGCCGACCCTGCCTCCCCGCCTTCTCCGATGGCCGAAGTTGTCGTCACCAGGGATGATATCTGGGTGTCTAACTATGCACCGGTTGTGGGAGAGCAGGTCGAAATACAGGCCCGGGTACACAACGTGAATGAAGACAGCAAGGCCAAAGACGTGGTAGTCAAGGTCTATGCCCGCTCCGTTGAGACCGACAAGAGGTCTCTGCTTACCGAGGTCACGATCGGGGAAATCGGTACGGAATATCCCGTGTTCCAGGAAGAGACAGTGGTAGCCACAGACCACAAGGTCGTCGACGGGACCAAGTACCCGATAGCGCGATCGGGCAAGAATACGCGGGTATTTTTCACACGGGCACTCGTTGACACCACGTGGACGCCCAAGGCCGCCGGATATTGGAAGATCGAAGTGGAAATCGAACCGTCCAACAAGTACGCAATCCGCAGCGGAGGAGGCGTGGCCGCCAGAACGATTCCGGTGAGGGAATGAAAGCAAAACAGTTCGGTGTTGGTTGCGCGTAGCTATGGTCTCCCGGCACCCGCATTGTCAACCAGCAGCCCACTGATTTTCAGGGCACCGTCGCGCAAAAACTCGGCCTGCAAGCGGCAACATAGCCCGCGCCAAGATTTCGATTAGCAGAGTCGCACTCCGCCAGTGGTTTTGTTTCGATGCCAGCTTGGCCACAAGTTGTAGCCACCAGCATCAGGCGAAGCAGTTTTTTCACATTCCACCCCGGAAGCTACAAAATCGACCCCTAGGTGATCAAGCAACGCCTGATTGGCCCAAAACTGGGTGGGTGTCACGGCCTGGAAGCGGCACCACCGGTCCCCGTCCACCGTGCCCACTGGCTGCCGGACTCCGTTCAACTTGACCTGCAATTCATCACCGGCGTCCGCACCGGAGAGGTGTACCCGCAGTTCACCGTTTTCAACGTGGTCAGCCGCGGCGGCCAGGTCGTCGGCCACGTAGACGCGAAGGATGGCCGGCATACTGCCCGCCTTTAACGGCATGGGCAACGGCGCCTCGATATTCATGTTGTGGTAGAAGTCCCATTTTTTGCCACCTGCCCAGGTTGCAAATCCGCCGCCGAATCGGCGGGTGACAACAAACGTCTTGTTCTTGAGTCGCAGCGCCTCGGGATCGCCAATCTCGCAATAGGCCTGGCCGTGCGCGTTGGGTCGCTCCGGGAAACTGACCTGCCCCCAGTGACAGTACCAGTAGTTAAGTTACTCTTTGCAGCACCGCTAGGCCAGCCACTTCACTTCGTGGAGGCGTAGCCGGAACGAAGTGAAGTGGCTGGGTTGCCTCGGGGGCT
>CAUZBP010000169.1:0-6334 GCA_963578105.1 Planctomycetota bacterium | reverse complement strand
AGTTCGTGCAGCAGGGTCGTCCCCGTTCGCCAGTGTCCGATGATGAAGATGGGGGCGTGGTCCAGTTGCAGGTTTTCCACGCGCTGGCCAAAGGCCCAGCGATCCACCAGGTTGAGCGCCGAATTTAAGGTGCCTGACAATCCAAAGGCGAATGCCCGGTCCCAGCGGTTCCAGGAAACCCGGCAACCGTTGCCAGCCAATAGCTTTCCATAAGCTGCCAGGGGCAGCCCGTGCCAGATGACCAGCCCGAAGCGGGGATAAGTTTGTGCAGCGGAATCCGACATGCCAACCGGTTCCATGGGAAATGACGCTTACCGTTTGCATCGGACAGAAAATCTCGTACGGCAATCAACGCCCCGCTTCTAGCAGAACTGGCAAAGTCCCGCAAACTCAGGTGACCAGCCTCAGGGGTTCTGCACGGTGAATTCTGAAAACGTCACCGGAAATCCTGTGCCCTTGGGGGCGCAGGCGATGATGCCCACCTGCAATTGCTGCACGTCTGTCAGAAAGGCCTGACGCACAACGTGGAACTTGTCTCCGTCCAGCGAGTAGGCCACGTGGAAGGTCTGCTCGTGGCGTTGGAGTTTCCACCAGGTAGTCTGTGGTTCGTCAATTGGTCTGACCGACCAGTCCGACCAGTCTCTCGTCACCACCGCACTGGCCAGGTGTGACTGGTCGACGTATTCGACACCACATTTTAACCAGGTCGTTTGGTCGACTCGCGCCATCAGACCGGCCTGGTCGTATTGGCCAGAGTATTGGCCGGAGATTTTGACCCGGGCCGTGAAGTCACCCTCAGTGGATTGAAAATAAAAGTGTCCGTTGTCCCGGATGCCACCGTCGTGCGTCTTCCGCCAGAAGTCGGTTCCTGCATCCACCTGCAGCCGGATCGTCCCGGCTTGCCGGGACCACTGCCTGGGCTCGTTTTTCCACTGGCTGGTTGCCGTTGGTTGATCAGGTGGAGTTGCCATGAACGGTCGCTTCTGAGGCTCAAGTGTGTTGCTGGCTTGCAGTTTTAATTGAAACGACGTGTTACCCAGACCCGCTGACGCCCCACAACCTCTTCATCTTGGAGGAATCGTCTGACTCCGGATTCTGTCGAAGGTCAACGGCCTCAAAGTTGGCAGCTGAGTATATTCAAACCATGCGCCGACTACCATTGGATCGTCAGATTTTCTATCATTGGCTGGAGTCCCGAAATTTAACCGTCATTCAGGATTGGATCATTCGATGTCTGAGCAAAAGGGATCAGAAACTTCTTCTGGAAACGAGGTTTCTTCCCATCAGTCGGGACATGGCAATCTGACTCTTTTCATCATCGGCGCCATTGTGACGGCGATTGCCACCGCGCTGATTTTACCGTCGCTTCTCGAAAAAGAGACCGCCCTGAGTATTTTCCATGGCATAGGGATCGGGGGTGAGGTGTTTCTGCGAGCTCTCATGATGATGGTCGTGCCCCTGGTGGTCGCATCTGTCATGAGCGGCATTCTGGGGTTGGGCGACATCAGGAAGCTAGGAAAGCCCGGCTTCGTCGCGGTGGGCTATTACGTGTGCACCACCGTATTGGCGGTTGTTGTCGGTTTGATCGTGGTCAACGTTATCAATCCCGGAGGAGAAAGTTCGACGAGCCCAACGGACACCACTGCACAACAGGTCGTGGCGGAGTCTGAAGAGGTCGTGGTCACTGCAGCGGACAAGACCCATCTCCTTGACAAGCTGGCAACCCAGACAGGTATGGAGAAAGAGAAGATCGCGAAGATCTTTCCCGAGCTCGAGGGAGGCTTGCCGGGGAACGAACCGGGGATCTGGATGATTCTCGGCAACCTGGTGTTGATGTTGTTTGCTGACAATCTGCTACACGCGGCGGCAACCACCAATCTCCTGCCGTTGATCGTGTTTGCCATCATCTTTGCAGGTATGTTGACCACCATGGGTGAAAGGGTCAGCGCGATTACCAACATGATCGGCCAGGCGAACGAAGCCATGATGAGCTTCGTGATGCTGTTGATGAATGTCGCCCCGCTGGGGATCTTCTGCCTGGTGGCTTCGAAGTTTGGTACCGCCCAGGCCAACGGGCAATTCCTGGAAGTCATCAAGTCGACCTCGGGTTTTATCATCACCGTACTCTTGGGACTGGGCTTTCATGCCCTGGTGACATTGCCGGCCATCTATTTCTTCTTCACCAGGAAGAACCCCTACGTTTTCATCAAGAGCATGTCCCGTGCGCTGCTCACCGCGTTTTCTACCGCCAGCAGCTCGGCGACCTTGCCGGTGACGATGGACTGCGCGGCGGAGGCGGGCGTATCCAAGCGTTCAACGGACTTCGTGCTTCCGCTGGGCGCTACCATCAACATGGATGGAACGGCTCTTTACGAAGCGGCCGCGGCGATCTTCATCGCGAACCTGGACCCGAACGTCACACTGACTTTTGTAGACCAGATCGTGATTGCGGTGACCGCGACCCTGGCGGCGATCGGGGCCGCGGGTATTCCCGAGGCGGGCCTGGTGACCATGCTGATCGTGCTCAACGCGGTCGGACTCAGCCCCGAGTACATCGGATCGATCCTGGCGATCGACTGGCTGCTGGATCGTTTTCGAACAGCCACCAATACCCTTGGCGATTCAATCGGCGCTGCGATCGTCGACCAGAGCTTCGATAAGTAAGTCAACCTGGTAGGACCAGCGGCCCCGACTCCGGGGCGACATTGTCTTTTTACCGGTGCGCTGCGGTTGGGTCGTGTATTGCTCGAGCTGTTCTTCAGCAGGTGCTGCTTGAAGTAGAGGCTGGTGGTCTCACTGGGGTTCGTTTCGAGGTTTGAGGGTCGATTGTTTGATGCCCTGGCGGCTTCAGACGCTATAGTTGTTGCCGCCTGAGCCATTGTGGTTGACGTACTTTCAGGGGCTGCAGCGGACCGGCCTGAGTGCTGTTGTTTCGCTGTGAATCTGTCGCGATAATCAAATGTTCCATTATTGACACGACGTTCCCTGGTAGGTTAGCGGCGCATGCCTGATTCAAACCTGGAGATTCTGGCCTACGAAATGAGTCCACTGGGACTCTTGTGCTTGCGGCGGCGTGAACTGCTCTCGCAACCCGGTACCATCGTGACCGAGGTGACTCTGAATCACGAGTTTCTGATGAGCAGCCTGTATACCGATTCGGAGCGGGCCTTGGCGCAAACGGCGCTGCAGATGCATGCGGGCAACGATCTGCAGGTGTTGGTCGGCGGACTCGGGTTGGGTTATACGGCCCGCGAAGCGCTCCTGTCGGACCGCGTTGCCCGGCTTGAGGTCGTGGAGTTACTGCCTCAAGTCATCGATTGGCTGGACCGTGGGTTGGTGCCCCTTTCCTCGGAACTCGGCGACGAACAACGGTTGGTTGTCACGGAAGGGGACGTTTACCGACGTCTCGCCGGCCCACCGGCCCGGTTGTTCGACGTGATTTTGATCGATGTCGACCACTCGCCCGAGGAGCGTCTGGGAGAGGAGAGCGTTTCGTTCTATACGGCGACAGGTTTGCTGGCCGCTGGCCGCCATTTGCGGGACGAAGGAATTTTGGCGGTCTGGTCCTATGCCGAAAGTTCACCATTTGCGGATGCACTTCGCGAAGTCTTCTCGGAAGTCCGGGTCGAGCCGGTGAGCTATGACAACCGCCTGATCGACCAGCGGCAAACCGATTGGTTGTTCTTTGCCCGCGGGCCAGCTGCAGAATAGGGAAAAGTGCCTTTCAATACTGTTGTTTTTGGTCTGTCTATAAGACATGATGACTATCAGACCCTTTCTGATTTTTGACAAGGGGATTATCACATGGCAACTATTCAATGTCCGAGTTGTAAGCACGAAACACACGTTCCCTCGTTGGAAAAATTCACTGGTAAAAACGTCAAGTGCCCTTCCTGTAAACAGGCATTTCGCGTTGACTCCTCAGCTCCGCTGGCATCCGCTATCGACGCAGATGACGACCTCAAACTTCAAGCCCCGGCCCAAAAGACGCCGTTCAGCCCTCTCCCGCACGTCCGGAAACCGCCGCCACGGATTCCAAGTACCGAAACGCGTAGCAGTGCCAAGGAGTCGCTGGAGTCGCTCTTCACTCCGCTGACCTACGACCCCAATGGCACCACCTCGGACAAACGATATCCCAATCTTTTACGATACATTGGCATTGCCGAGACGCTGACAAAAGTCTTTTTTTGGATTGGTCTCGTTTTCGTTGCTCTCGGTTTGGTGGGTTATGAAATACGAATGCTCTGGGAATTCAGGTTCCATCATATAGAAGCGTCGTTGGGTTTGATGATTCTGGGTCTCGTGGTCGCGGGCTTGTACGTGCTGATCTTGTGGTTGTTGTTTGTTTTTGCGATGGCCATGACCGAGTTTTTGCGAGTCGTTATTGACATTGAAAATAACACGCGCAACTAACGGATTCTCACTGAAAGGACATTGGGGCACTTACCTGTCCGGGGCAGGTGGCCGGTTCAGATCGGATAGCCTGGAGTTTCGCAGTGAGTTTGGCCTGAAATTCCTTCCCAAGCTGGCAGCAGGTGGCTTGGCTGTGAGATTGGTGGACCGCAGGGCGTCTTTCTCCATTCAATCATTGTGTGGCGACAATGGAAGCGTCAGCAATAGCCGGATTACCATGATTCCCGGGGAGTCGCCGCGCCGTTACGATCGACTCCGGGACAGGGACCCTGACCATGCACAGTTCAATACGCTCACAAACCATATCTTTCTTTTTCGGAGGCCTGGTCCGGAGTGGTTGGATACTGATCGCCATTTGCTGGCTGGCGTTGCCGGTGAGCACGGGTGGAATGCCACAAGGCAGAGCGGCGGACGTTTCGGCCACCGCACAGTCAAGTTCGCTTCGAGAAGTTGATCTGACAGGCTTTACGAAAATCTTCGACGGCAAGACGCTCGAGAACTGGGACGGCGATCCGACATATTGGACCGTGATGAATGAGACGCTTGTCGGCACGATCACGCCGGAGACTTTGCTGAAGGAGAACTCATGGATCGTATGGCGTGGCGGACTCATTGAAGATTTTGAATTGGTGCTGGACTACCGTGCTTCGTCCAAGGCCAACAGCGGTGTTGGCTACCGTCTGAATGTTTTGAAAGGGAAACCCCACGCAGTACGTGGCCCGCAGGCGGACATTGACGGCGGCGGGTCGGTCACAGGGATTTGCTACGAAGAAAACGGACGTCGCATGCTGGCTAGTCGTGGACAGTCCGTATGGATCGATTCCGGTGGAAAGCCCAGAGTGAATTTTCAGTTCGCTGACGCTGGTGAACTACAGAGCACCGTTCGCCAGGAAGATTGGAATCGCTACCGGTTGGTCGTCAGGGGTCATCATGCAAAACACTACCTCAACGGTTTCTTGATGAGTGAGATCGACGACCATGACGAGCGCAACCGCATGCACAGGGGGCTGTTGGGTGTGCAGGTCCACGTTGGTCCGCCAATGAAGATTGAATACCGAAATATTTATTTCAAACACCTCGGTTCTCCGCCGCAAGGGCCCGTGAACCGTGGCAGTGTTGTCTACCGACCAGGCAGCCTTGTGGAGTTTGATCATTCAGCCGCCTACCAACACCTCGTACAGCAGACGGCCAAATTGACGGCACCGATAACGACAAAACGAATCGACGGTCAGGACGAACTTGTTGTCGTCACGCGCGATCTGGGCGGCGTGCGGCACGACCTTGAGAACGTGCCAATCCTGGCCATGTCGAAGCCACTCAACCAGAACGAAAAGGCGTACGACCTGGTTGTGGCATCCGGGAACACGAGGGTTCGTGTGCCGAACGCCGGGTTGAGAATAGCAGGACTGCCAGGGGACATGCCTTATCATGTTCATCTGAAGTGGAATCGTGGCAAGACTTGCTATGAATTAGTCGATCTTCAACCCGCGCAGGCAAGTGTGAAACGGGACTGATTCAGCCCACTCTGTCAGGTTTCGACTGCCCCTGGCTATTGGGGGAAGGTCTTCCCGCCAGATGCATGATCTCGGAGACGCTTTATCTCGGGGCACTGTGTGACTCCGGATTCTGTCGAAGGCCAATGGCCTCAACATTGCCGGCTGAGTATATTCAATCCAGGCACCGGCTACCATTTGTGGTAGCATCTGATCCGCCTCATCGGTGAGCGTGTCGATCAGCAGGTGGCCTTACCCCAACGAGCGGACCCCCACAGGAATGTCGTATGTCGATCTGCCTTACCCCGGTTGAAGATGTGATCCCCACACCAGGTTTGCCTAAAATCAAAGAGGTACGTGCTTTTGTATCACGGGCCACTGAGTACGGAGCGAGTGATGTCCACGATACGGCGGACACGCACTGGATC
>CAUZBP010000168.1:0-6343 GCA_963578105.1 Planctomycetota bacterium | reverse complement strand
CTGAGTGATCCCCAGGCGTTTACAAACCTCGGGGACCTTCTTTCCCTTGCCCAGCTCAACATCGGCCCGACGCAACATCGGGATAATCTGGTCAACTCCATGACGTTTCTGTGCCATCTGAAAAAATACTTTTCGGGCTAAAGCCCGGGCTGGATTCTCTCACATGCACTGATACTTTTCACGGGGGTAAGGTCACCACTAAAATTATTTTTTTCTCCAAGTGTAAAACCCTTCCACCGATCATCCGGTAACAGGCTGGCTCTCGAAGACTGGAAACTGCATGTTAACAACACCCGAACCAAACCAGTAACGCTCAAGTACGTCGACTGATCTGCTGAGCAAATCAGTCGCTTGATGTCGCCCGGGGCACAAAACGGTCACGAAGCTCACGGACTTTCTGCAAATCGAGCCCTGGAAGTTGCTGCTCCAGAACCCAATCGAAGTCGGCCAATGCCGCCGTATTTCGCCCGGTCATGGCCCGCAACACACCCCGATCGTGGCGGAGTCCCCCCTCTTCAGGGAACACGGCAATCATGGCGTCGACATACCGGAGCAGTGCCTCGCTATTGCGATCAGCTTCGGCCAACGCTCCCAGGTTGCGAACCATCCTCCGGAAGATCTCCTTCGGGGGTGTGGACTGGAGATCTTCATCCCGCAGTGGTCGTCCCACATAACGCAACACAATGGCTTCGGCATCCTCGCGCGAGATGAACTTACCCCCCTCAAAGACATCCACAAGTTGGTCGCTGCCATCGCTATTGACTTGTTTGACCACAAAGTGTCCCGGCAAACCAACGCCGTCGATCTTTAAACCGAGTCTTTTTCCCATTTCCATGTAAAGTACCGACAGCGTGACAGGAATCCCCTCACGGTCGTCAATGACACGGTTTAAATAGCTGTTGGCCCGGTGGTAATACTCGAAGCGACTCCCGTGATAACCATTCTGTTGAAACAGGTAAGCATTCAAAGCAACCAACCTGGTGTTTTCATCCGGATCGCGAGGCAAACCCGATTTAATCTCCTGGGCCATCTTGTCGAGTTGACTCACATACGCCCCAACATCGAGATCACGTTCGTCCATTTTTGCGAGCAGCAATGCCCCGCGAAGCAAGTCGAATTCGCCTGCCTTGCTTGCCAGCACATTCAATTCTGTGGCAACCCCCCGCACATGCACATCGATTGCCAGTCGCCGCATATCTTCGGCCCGTTGTTCGAGCCGATCAGCACGTCGCTCTAACATTTCGGCCACGGCGGCAGCATCGTTGCGAAAAGGTTCCAACTGATCAGGCTGGATCAGCTCGAAATCGGGCAGCCCATCTACCAAAGCAACAAACCGACTCGCTTGGTCGGGGGTCAACTGAGAAGGGGGTAGCTGCTGGGCAACCTGGAATTGCCGGAACGAGGCAACCGTGTGCCGAAACTTGGCAAGTCCCACGCTACCTGAATCGAAAGTTTTGTCGGTCGATTCAATCACCAGGTGATCGTTGACGTAACAGGAGATTTTTTCGTCTGCAATGCGGACTTTGAGGTGATTCCAATGTCCTGGCCGATAATGTTTGGAGCTGACCGTATCAAGGATCTGCCAACTGTAGACCGTTGGCCCGCGAAAACAAGTCAACCGTAGCTGACCACCAGTGGGGTAAAATCCGTAATGCTTGTCCTGGCTGTCGGAATGGAAGATCAAGCCAGCCGCCCCCGATTCGTCGTCAAGCTTGACGGCGACTCCCAACTCATAGGAAATCGCTGGTGGTTTGCGTCGGGCAATGCAAAGTGACCTCCCTCCAAACCCCGTACCGTGGCCACTTACCAGCAGGTGCCCCCCGCGCTGTCGCCAGCGAGCCCCGAACCGCGGCTCCCACTCAGCGTGATTGATCGATCCGATCGTTACCCAACGCTCGATTGAAATGGGGTTGGGCTTTTCCAGCAACGGCTTGAGTTGCTCGGCATCAATGGCAAATCCGACATCCTCGTCCAGGGCTGACTTCAAACTCACGACGCCGTGAACACGTCCGTGAAGATCGACGACTGGCCCTCCGCTGTTGCCAGGCTCAATCGGCATCGCCAACTGAAGCATCTCCTTACCATCGACATTCCGAATGGCCGAAATGACACCGCTAACAGCGCTATGCTTCAACCCCAGAGGGCTACCCATCACAACGACCGTCTGACCTTGCTGGACTTGCTCAATACCCCCCAACTCCAGATACGGAAGTGCTTGCCCCCGAGGATCGACCTTAATGACTGCCAGATCATGGAAGCGATCGGAGGCGTGGATCGTCAGCACTGGCAATTGCACCCCCTGGGCAGTTTCGATGGTAAACTCTCGTCCATCTCCAATGACATGAAGATTGGTAGCAACCAGGCCTTCAGGAGAAATCATGAAACCGGTCCCCATCCCCTGCTGCCGACCATCCCTGGCTGCCACCGAAATCGCCACCAGTGATCGTTTCACTTGTTCGACCGTTCTCTCCACGCTCAGCCGAGGTGGGTCGCTCTCGCGGGGCACCTCATCCTTCTGCGTCTCAGGAGCCTTCGGCGACTCCTGGGCCATAGCTGGCGATGACAACAAGCTCCAGAAAACAAGAAACGTTTCCGCGGCGTGGGTACTTGAACGTAGCATGGGATGCGCCTCGTTGAGGACTCCGCGCCGGCCGATATCGATCGATTCTGGGGGTCAGCGTGCGTTTATTATACAACGAGGTGCAATCTTCTCGCACCACCCTGCGATGTGTGAAACATGGAGCTAAAAAAGTGGCTTTCTGCCCAAGCAATGATCGCAGACTGTTGAGAACCATCTCCATCAGAATAGATCAGACCGGCTCCTGGGTTGCTGACACCTGATAAGATGAAATTGTTTGTCCAGCCGCTTCCTGATAGCATCTCCAGACTTGTGAGCTAATCTCCTGCGGCAAAAAACTGGCAGCGAGGGCATTGAATTGGGGACCCGCACTTTCACCGGACTAAGCTATAATTCGAGGGTCCACCAGCCCGATCTTCACCCCTGGTCCCTCCAACAATCTTGCCACTATTGGGAATCGAATCTTGCTGTCCGGCGATTGATATGACAGATATCCTCAGCAAACCAATCATCGTTGTGGGAAGTGCTCGTTCGGGGACGAGTTTTCTGGGGAACATTCTGTCGACTCACCCAGATCTCTACTATTTGGTAGAACCACGCTTAACCTGGCGATATGGCAATGATACCAAGTCGGACCGTCTGACCTCCGCTGACGCAACGCCCCAGGTGTGTGACTACATTCGGAACGCATTTGCGACACGTGCCAAAAAACAGGGTGGCTTGCGAATCCTCGAAAAGACGCCCAGCAATTCGCTGCGGCTGGAGTTTGTCGACCAGATTTTTCCAGACGCAAAGTTCGTCCATATTATCCGCGACGGGACGCAATCCGTGCTTTCAATCTACCGCTTTTGGAAAGAGAAATCCCGCGGTCTTCCCACAAAAAAAATTGGTGTCCGCTTGAAGGAATTATCCATCACGCGCCTGCCATACTACTCCTTGGAGGTCCTCAAGCGAGTTCTTCCTCAAGGAGCGGCCCATTGGACGGGCAAACCAGTTTGGGGGCCTAGAATACCAGGACTCAATGGGTTGCTGCGCGACCTCGACCTGCTGGAAGTTTGTTGCCTGCAGTGGCGGATGTGTGTCGAGGCGGCATGCAGCTACGGACGATCACTTCCTGCGACGCGGTACATGGAATGTCGATTGGAAGACATGTCTTCAGAACTCTTGCAGCGGGTCATGGAATTTACGGAATTGGAAGATGCCAGTGAGATTTGGGAGGCCTTTGAAAAGAAATTCGATCCGAGCCAGCCGGGACGTCGCACTCCTAATGCAGAACCAGCACAAATCGAACTGATTCACAAATGGATCGAGCCCACCATGAAGTGGCTCGAATCGGGAAGTTCGGTACCCTCTCCGGGGGAGTCTTCTCCAGGTCGTGGCTGAACAACATCACGCCCCGTAGCTCAAGACGTCAGCCCAATCACGGTGTCCAAGGGGTGCTGTGGAAGTAGGCTGCTGAATGCGACCAGCGGCCAGGCTCTGAGGGGGCAACAACCTTCCAACAGCCCCTAAAAAGGGAACGCACCCTTCCGCATCGCGTTAAGGACCAGGTCTGATGAATTGGACGATTCGTGGCACAGGGCTCGGCGACGAGGCGCCGAACCGCTCACCGAACCGTTGCCGACGCGTGCTGGTTATCCGTTACATAACCGCTAACGGTGAGATGGGTGCCAACGAATACCCGGATTTCCATACGGGTGAACCATTCTCACGCCAGTTTATCCTGCTCCGCGGAGAAGAGGATTAATTCCAGTGGAGAAATTCCGCGCTACGTTCGAGTGAGAAATCCAGTTTCCTCACCCAGCCAGACCAGTGTATTACTTTGGCTAATGGACAACGCATCACCAACCCTTCCAACTGCCATCGGCATGCCGGTATTGCCGATACGCCATATCCTCATAGGGCGCTTTGGCCACGACGGCCTCCTTGACCTCGACCCCCAGGCCGGGGCGATCGGACAACCGGATGTGACTCTCCTCGACCACCATGTCGTGATCCACATATTTGTGGAACATGTTGATGTAGTGGGACGAACTTTCCTGGATCAGGAAATTGTTCATCACACCGTCAGCAATGAGCGTAGCGGCAGTGCATAACGGTCCCGATGCATTGTGTGGGGCCATGAGCATCTGTTGATGATTGGCCATTTTGGCAATCTCCACTAACGTCGAGATGCCAAAGCAATGGTTCAAGTCGGGCTGTAAGAAAGCACACGCGCGACAGTCGATCAATTCTTTGAATTCCCGTACTGTGAACAGCTTTTCACCAGTGGCAATCGGGACTGGGCTCTTGCGGGACAGTTCCATTAACGCGTCGACCGAGCCAAACTTGACGGGCTCTTCAAGGAAAAGTGGACGATAGGGAGCAACTTGACGAGCAAACTCGATGCTCAACTCAGGTGTCGGGCTACCGTGAGTGTCCAACAGAATATCGATGTGCGGTCCCAACACTTCACGCACCGCCTGTACACAGGCCACCGAATGTTCGACGGCCTTGTGATCCATGGGCCAATCCCGGGTCTCCAATGGATTACCTTTGACGGCGTTATACCCATGGGCCTTAGCTGCTTCGGCCGTTTGACTGGCTTCCTCGGGAGAATTGAACGACAACCCGCCGTTGTCGTACACGCGGATCTTGTCTCGCCGCTTGCCACCCAGAATCGTGGTTACCGGTACACCCCATGCTTTGCCGGCGATGTCGTATAGTGCCATGTTGATGGCAGCAATAGCGGTACCAAATACCGACCCACCCTTCCAAGGCAAGCGATTCATAATGTCCTCGCACAGTGCCTCGGGTTGCAGCGGGTCCTGGTCGATTAGCAGCGGGCGCCAAGCCTGCAGTGTCGCGTCGACCGACGGGACGAGCCATTCCCCGGTCCCCTCCCCCCAACCGTCGATTCCCACATCAGTCTCGAGCTTCAAAAATAGCCATGTCTTGCTTGTGCTCGACATGCGGTGCCCGGTGTTGGGGTCGATAGACTGACCTGCAACTGGCACGCTGAATTTGTACGTCTTGCAGCTGGTGATTTTCATCGGTACTTCTTGACAGAAAGCCTGATTGATTACTCAATGCTTAGGAGAATTCCTCTTCACAAAAATCTAATTCGTCGGGCGGAGCTGTTTCATTAACAGCTCTGCCCGCTCGCACTTGTTCTCATCCTTGTCGCGGGCGACGATGCGTTGGAGTGTCGAGTACGCACGGACATCACCCGCCTCAGCCATCTCGAACGCGAGGTCATCTCGAAGCACATGGTAGCTGACGTCGTAGTCGTTGAGCTTCAGATCGTACTTTTTCCAGTAGTAACGATACGGTTTGGTGTCGTCGGGCCAGTCGGCATAGAGCTGTTCCCAGCTGGCGATCTCACAGCAATGCGGTTCGAGCGAGCCGGGGCTGACCGGCTGGGAAATGCCTTGGTAGCGCGCGTCCATCGACAACCTCAACCGCTTGCCGGTACATGGCATGCCTTTGTGCACGGTTAGGCTGTGAAACAGAATCACATCACCCTGTTGCAACGGATTGTAGCACCAGTTGTCGGGCAGTTCATCGCTGATCTCCAGGCCACCGGCGCCAAGCGCAGGCCGGAACTTGTAAATGCCGTTCTTGTGCGACCCGGCGCAGATCTGCAAACCACCCATTGACAAAGGCATGTCGGCGAACGGAATCCACACGGTGTAGGTTTCGGCAGTGCCTTGAATTGGAATCCAGTCCTGATGCGGCGGCGTGGTGAACTCGGTCTTCTCCGGGAAGATGTAGCGTGCGATGACA
>CAUZBP010000167.1:0-6447 GCA_963578105.1 Planctomycetota bacterium | reverse complement strand
TGCGCACTTATCATCGCTTGGACGAGAACCAGTGCCCTGCTCCACTCGGACCAGAATCTGGACAGCCAGACCCAAAACACGCGATCACGCGGTCGCAGCCACGGGCGTTTGACGGACTGGTCGTATATGGCCAGTTGTTGGCGCATCGCCAGATTCTCCATTGCCAGGCGACACTTCGGCACGACCAATGCCCGCAGCAACCACGCGATCAATCTCCAGACACCCATCCGCGACTCCCCGGGGAATGCGTGAAATCGGGTATCTTAGCCGTTGGGACGGTACCGCGGCAAATGGCCTAAATCCTTGCCAGACTGTGGGTACGGAATTCTTGCTAGGCACAGGAGTGGATTGGCGTCTTGTGCGGTGCCCGGTGTTTTCGCTTCGCACGTCAATCCGCGTAACGAGCCCCCAGCGCGCTGCAACTGGAGACTACTTTGACGGCTGGGCAAAATCGGTAAAAAACAGGCGGATTTTTCTAGGGCTAAAATCTCAGATGACCCCTACGAGAAACACAATTTGGCGACGGACCCACATTACGCAGAAGTACTCGACAAGTACAAAGCGAAACTCAAAGCCCACCAAAAATTGATGCACGACCCTTGGATCATGAAATGGCGCTACGAATGATCGGGAAACTCAGCGTTCATTCAACGCTTCTTCAACTGTTTCTGGATAACCTGCGCAACCTTTTTACCCAAAAAGGCTGATCCTTCGCGGGTGAAATGCACGTCCTTTGGTTTTTGAATCTGCGTTTGCTTGGCCAAACTATAGCAATACATATCGTCAACCTGGATCGCATGGCGTTTCATCACGTCCAGTGCCGCGGTGTTGTATTTTACTGAATCTCCAACCACGCGACCGCGAGCTCCTTTGGGAACCGGCGTTGTATTACGCCAAATCAGAACTGCTCCGGTTTTTTTCAACCGGGTAACGATTAATTCCAGATTCTTTTTATAATCTGCTAATGAAACTTGTGGGTGATTTCCGGCTTTATTGGGTTCCGCAAGATTTTCACCATTAGGCCCCATCCATTTTAGATCGTGCATTGAAGTGAATGACGTCCCACTTACTTTTCCCGAGCCATCCGGAGAGTTCCATAACACCCTTTGTTGTCGGACCACAATTGGTACGCGGGCGATGAACGTTCGCGACATCTTTTAAAGCGCTTCGAACGTCGAGCGTATAACCTATCGAAATCGAATCGCCGATGAGTAAAACCCGTGGTAATCCTGGGATGTCTTCGATTGGGGCCAGGGGTCCAGCCGTCGGTGCACTTGGTTTTGGCGTTAACGCTCGAATTCTAGCGGCGATCGCTATATTGTTTGCGCTAGCCAACTTTTCTGCCTCGGCGATGGGCTTTCCCTTTGCCATCCCAGGTCGCAGATGCCCGACGTGTGATAGCCATGCATTGTGTAAAACCTTTGTCTTTTTTTCCGTTAAATCAAATAGGGGTTTATCCATAGTCGACCAAGTGATCCCGCAGGCTTCTACCACACACTGGGCCATTACCAGGTGCCCAGCGACATTAATATGAACGCCGTCCGCAGACATTGTGTAATTCGGATCGGGTTTCCGTTTAGCCACGAGGGTATCCGTGATATCTTGGAATACATCCGCTGTCCGATCCACACCTTCGAGGTTAGTACGGATGTATTGGGCGTATTGACCAATAACTTTGTCGTAGTCTTCGTATATAGCGAACCAAGCAAAGTTCTTTTCGGCGTCAAGTGGTAACAACTTTCCTGTGACTCTAAGTGGCGCTGGATCAAACGGGATAGGAGTGCACAGCACCATTGAAATATCTCGTTTCTTTACTTCCGCGATTAGCTTTGCGATCCCAGTCTTGTACGCTGTAAACCGTTCAGCACTAAATGGATGGTAGATCCCATCATTTACCCCATAACACGCAATAACCACGTCAGGCTTAAATTGATCCAACGCTCTCTTCAAACGCTCGTGCACGTTCGGGCGCGGAAATGGATGGTCAGGTTCCGAGAGTCCGGTCACGCCTTCACTGGGGAGCCCCAGATTGACGACAATCGGAGCGTTATTTGGGTATTGCACCTGCAACTGCATATCTAAATAACTTACGTAGTGCCCCGCGGCGGTAATTGAATCGCCTATGCACAACACGCGGTCCCCTGGCGCAATAAGTGGTTCGGCGTGAGCGACGACGTGCAAACTAGTAAAGGCAACCAGAACCGCAGCGCATGCGAACTTGGGCATAGTAATCATCTCCAAAAGGGGGCGTTGAGTATCGCAATGAGTTATACTATTGCTACTGAATACTCCTTTATAGTCTTTTATTATCAAGTGCAGCAACTATGCGAACGTTCATCCTGATTTTTCTTTCCACGTTATATTCGTTTTCAACGGCCTTCCAAACAGACGCTCTTCCTCAAGTTCCGTTTGCCTGGTGCTTCGTAAATTCTGAAAGAGCTTTGGCCAAGACTTCAATCCTGTGCAGGAACTTGCCGTCACCGAAGGCGGAGCAGATCCGATCTACGCCAACAACGCCCCTCTGCTCTTGATCCTGTGGGGTGGGGGGCTGATGAATTTTCTTTTTTGTATTACGCTAAACCTACGTAATGGCAGTGTTAGCGATTATGTCGATCGAGAAAAACCGCTGGCTAACAACTATATTTTTTGTATCCTCGTTGGACTCATCGCGTATTCAGAATTTCTGTTTTTCGGCATGGGAGAGACCCAAATGGGAAGATTTAGTGTCCTGGCCAGCTATCCCATCCACATGGCCTTCATCATCGCATTTAGCAACATGTGGGGAATCTTGTTGCACGAGTGGCGCGGCACGAGTGGTCGTACCAGAGGGCTGCTCGCGCTGGGTCTGTTATTTCTGCTTGGTTCGACAATTCTCTCCGCATATGGTAGCTATCAACTTACCCTTCTCAATTAAATCCACCGGCCATGCTCCCTCCTGCCATCATCGACACCCACCAGCACCTCTGGAACCTGAGCCAGTTTGAATTGGGCTGGCTCAAAGAAGAACCCTTCTGCCAACTTCACCGTGACCACACCCTTGAGGATTACAGTCGTGACACGGCCGAACTAAACGTCACCCAATCGATCTACATGGAAGTTGATGTACTCGAGTCACAGCAGCCACGTGAGGCCCAGTGGATACTCGATTTGTGCCAGCAGCCCAATAACTGCGTGGCTGCTGCGGTGATCAGCGGTCGTCCCGGTACCGAAGGATTCGGCGAATATGTCGAGCAATTCCGAAAGTCGCCCTTCCTCAAGGGCGTGCGCGACAACCTCTATGGAAAGCCGCAGGGCTACTGCAGCCGGAAGGACTTTGTGGCTGACATTCGCATGCTCGGCGAAGCGAGGTTGAGTTTCGACATTGAAACACCCACCGAGGGCCTCCCCGACGCAGCCCGCCTGATCGACGCTTGTCCCGAAACGCAGTTCATCCTGGACCATTGCGGAAACCCGATGATCCGCAGTGGCGACCTGACAACCTGGCAGGCCAACGTCGCAGCGGTTGCCCAACGCAAAAACGTGGTGGTCAAGATTTCAGGGCTCTTCACGTGGGTAGACCCAGAGCGGTGGTCCATCGATGACATCGCCCCGGTGATGAACCATCTTTGGGAACATTTCGGACCCGATCGCGTGATGTTTGGCAGTGACTGGCCGGTCGTCACCATGGTGGCCCCCTATCGGCGTTGGGTCGAGGTGGTGAGTGAAGTGGCAAGCAATCGCAACCAAGAGATTCAGCGGAAACTTTTTCATAACAACGCCAGCCGCGTGTATGGACTAACAAACTCGTTGTAGCGGCGGCTGAAAGCTACTGCAACGACAACATGGGAGAAACTTGATGAAACTTTACAAGGAACAAGACGCCACGTTGGAGCCCCTCAAAAGCAAGACCGTAGCCGTCCTGGGATACGGCAACCAGGGTCGTGCCCAGGCGCTCAATCTGCGAGACAACGGGGTCAAGGTCATCATTGGAAACCGCGATGACGAGTACCGGCAACAGGCGATCGAAGAAGGCTTCGAGCCGGTCGAGATTCCCGAGGCGGCAGCGGCCGGTGACATTCTGTTGGTACTCACCACGGATGAATGCATGCCGATCATCTGGGATGATCAGATTGCTCCTGGCATTGAAGACGGCAACACGCTTTGCTGGGGAAGTGGATACAACATCACATACGGATACATCACCCCCCCTCCCAGTGCCAATGCGATCATGATCGCCCCGATCATGCCGGGCCCGGTAGTGCGTACTCGCTTCAAGCAGGGCCAGGGAGTACTCAGCCAGTTTGCCGTCGAAAACGATGTGACAGGAGATGCCCGCGAGATCGCCCTGGCACTCTGCAAGGGCATGGGATTGACCCGCGCCGGGGTCTACGAATCCTCATTTCAAGGCGAGGCCCACCTGAACCTGTTCACCGAACAGGTCATCTGGGCCGGATTGTCGGCCTGGATGGTCTATTGCTACGAACTGGCAGTCGAGCAGGGATTTCCCCCGGAAGAAGTCATCATGGTTCTCTACGCTTCCACCGAAAATGCGGAAATCATGAAGCTAATGGCGGAGGAAGGCTTCTACAAGCAAATGACCTCTCATTCCACCACCAGCCAATACGGCACGCTCACTCGCGGGCCCAAACTGATCAACGACGCAATGAAAGCCCAGGGGCACCACAATCTGGTCAACGATATTATGGGGGGCAAGTTCGCCAAAGAGTGGACCGAGGACAAAGAGGCGCCGAAACGACTGGAAGAGCTGCGTGCAAAATCACTGGCACACCCCATGAGCATTGCCGAAGATGGCGTGCTGGAGATGATTCGAAAGGCCCAGACAAATGACGAGTGACAAACGAAGGCTGAATGGCAAATGGCCAATCCCGCATTCCTCGCGCCGCGATTTCCTCGTCGTGGACGGTCAAACTCATGGTTGCCAACGTCGTCCTGGTACTCTTTAATCTCCTGCCAGCATTTCCGATGGATGGAGGCCGCGTGGTCCGAGCTCTGCTGGCCATGCGCATGCCGCATCGTCAGGCAACCCGCATTGCCGCCTCGCTTGGACAAACCATCGCCATTTTTCTGGGAGTTGTCGGCTTCTTTACCAACTGGTTTTTGATGCTGGTTGCCTTTTTTGTCTACTTTGCGGCACGTGCGGAGCTGTTCTACGTCGAGTCCAATTCGACATCGAGTGAACTGCAGAGCGAGACTATTGTTGGGGAGTCCGTGCGCACCGTTTCCACACGTGTCACCCAGCCAGCAATTTACTCCAACCCAAAGAATTCAGTGGGGTTATGATGGACCTGTCTAGCGTAAAAAATGTCAGCGCTCTGTTAAGCGTGGCTCTTGGGTTGTGTTTGCTGGTTGCTCCAGGTTGGGGAGATTCTGCTGCCGACGCTTCCGTGCGGCCCCAGGATGATCTCTACCTCCATGCCAATGGCGCGTGGCTCAAGACCACAGAAATACCTGCCGACCGACCCAGTTGTGGGTCGTTTACGATCTTGCAGGACATCACTCGAGATCGCGTGCAGGAAATCCTTGACGAAGCGGTCTCGCGAGATTTGCCTCCGAACAGCCTTGGCAAAAAAGTTGCAGATTTCTACCAGAGCTTTCTCAACGAGGCAGTTGTGGAACAACTTGCTCTGGCGCCGCTTGAAAACCAGCTGCACCGGGTCGACGGGCTCAAAACACGAGCTGAAGTTGTGCGCCATTTTGGCCAGCTTGGGCAACTTGGTGTCTCAAGTCCCGTGGGTCTTTACGTGGCCCAGGATCCGGGGAACTCCAGTCGATACCTGGCGGCCGTGTGCCAAAGTGGGACAACCTTGCCCGACCGCCAATACTACCTTGATGAGGATGAAAAATTTGTCCATGCCCGCGGTGCCCTGCTCTCTTACGTGACCCGGTTGCTCACCTTGAGCGGGGCGGTTGGTTTAGTACTACTTTAAAATATCGGATATCGTTTGTTCCGACCGGTGGCCAAAGTTGGAAATTCCTGAAATGTGAAGAGGAGGTCATAGAATCGGACTATTCAAACGATGAGGTATATATCGGCCAAGGATACAATATTACCAAGGTCGGACCGACCTACAAATATCTCGCTGTGCTATTTGATATGCCTATTGCTAAACCGCAATAGACTTCCATCACCGCGCCCTATCGCCAGCGTCCTGCCCAAAGTTGCCTTGTCTGATCTAACCATTTGTCAGTTGTTTTTCTTCTTCAGTTCGAGAAGCATTTGCAGCATCATTTCGATGGTTTGAGAATCGCTTTGTCCACTGTGCGTCCACTGAGACAGATCGAATGCAGTTTTCTCCGTGGTTTCGGGGGTGTGTGATACACCTCTGGGGTGTACTTTATTAAGTTCGGCCAAACGCACGACTTAGCGTACCTGCTTCACCTTGGCAGCGTGGCCGGAAAGGTTGCTGAAAGTGGTAGTCCTACCACTTTTGGCTCCAGCCCCTTTCT
>CAUZBP010000166.1:0-6492 GCA_963578105.1 Planctomycetota bacterium | reverse complement strand
ATCGCAAGTTACGAACTGGCTGCGAGAATGCAAACGGCTGCTGCCGAAGCGCTTGATTTTTCCCGTGAGACGCAAGGGACTTTGAAGTTGTACGGCATCGATCGCCCCGAGAGTAAGGAGTATGGCATACGTTGTCTTATCGCGCGACGCCTGGTCGAGCGGGGCGTGCGTTTCGTACAACTCTTCCTCAATAGTCAGCCTTGGGACAACCACGAGAAGCTCGTTAACCGCTTGGCGAGTGCTTGCGCCCGCACGGACCAACCGGCGGCAGGGCTCGTGCAAGATCTCAAACAACGCGGCATGCTTGACACGACGCTTGTCCATTGGGGTGGTGAAATCGGCCGTTTGCCGGTCACTGAAAACCACGGCAAGCCGGAGGATGCAGGAAGGGATCACAACGGGCAGGGTTTCAGTTGTTGGCTGGCTGGTGGTGGCGTCCGCGGTGGAATGACCTTCGGCGAGACGGATGAATTTGGCCATCGGGCCATCGTCAACAAGCTGACTCCCAACGACATCCAAGCGACGATCTTACATCTTTTTGGCATGGATCATCAGGCGTTGACCTTCCACTACAACGTGCGCGAACAGTCCCTGACAAACGGTCGTGAATGTCGCGTGGTCAGCGAGATTTTGGAGCGTACTTCTTAACTGCACAACCCTACCTGTACCGTGGATAACGCCTTCAGATTGAGAACAGGAAGTATTAACCAATGCCTGAAGACACGGTCCACGAAGTCTCTGAGGGTGGTACCAGGCGAGGTGGATCGAAAACGGTTGTTTTCGTCGGTCCTCGTCCTTTGTTTCCGGCTGAATTTCAGTAACGACGCTGCACAACCGGTCACCCGTGGTCATTGATTTCTCTGGAATGCACTGCCAAATTGCGGGTCGAAGACCTGTCCACTGGACCCTGTTTGTTCGCACTTGAAGTTGTAAAAATCCGTGTAAGGTGCCAGGACGCGGATGGCTGGCTCCAGTGCTTTCCGGTAATTCTCAACATCATAAAGCAACATGTCGGCACCCTTGGCGGCAGAGTCGGTCTTGCGGATGTTTTCGTGAATGGCCTAGTCCAACACTTTGATGCTAACGTGACGGTACTCGATGTAGTTTCCCGCCGCAGCGTGCGCATCCTGGAGTCCAACGTATCCTTTGAGCGGTTTGTCTTTCGCCGTGCTCGACGTGGACTGATCAAAATCGACGCACTGGACACCGTCAGCAAAGATCGTGATGTGATGCCGCTGACAGTGAATCTCAAACCGGTGCCACTTGTTGGCGGATTCATCGGGTCGAGGACTCACGGCCGCATGCCCGTACAGTGACCCGGTACAATGCAGGTCATCACGTGGAGCGTTCGAGATCTGGATCTCGTAACCGGTCTCCCACGGGTCGTTCTCGGCGGTCGAACGAATGTACACACCGCTATTGCCGCCTTCTGAGATGCGCCACTCGACCTGAAAAATAAAGTTGTCATATTGTTTCTCGCTCCGCAGCCAATGGCCTCCCTGCTCGCCTTCGGAACGAATCAGTCCGTCTTTTACCTGCCAGCCTTCCGTCTCACCCTCGATCACCCAACCACCAAGATCCTTGCCATTGAACAGGCAAGTGAACCCTTTGTCGTTATTCGTATCTTTTGCGAGGCACACGGTTGCGCAGAAACTCCACGCGACGGCACACAATAATCGGGTCTTCATGGTTGGGCTCCAGAAATCATGCTCATGCGATGGGTCATTCACATAGAGCCCCTCCGGGAATCGGAGGATAGGACAGCCAATGTTCCCTTTAACCGCTTGGCAAACCGGTTTCTGAGGATAACACAAGCGCAATTCAAAAGTCAACTTTTGGCCCCAACTGAAAATCGCAAAACCGCCGGACCACCAGGTCCGAAGTGTCCCCCGCCGAGTTCCGGCAGTGGTGGCTGAAACGTCACGCCCCGCTGGCGCGGCAAATGCCCGGGCATCTGGTCGATGCCCAGACCAGTGCTCCCTTCGATGACGTTTCGGAACTCTGGTTCGATTCCCAGCAGGATTTCGAAACTGCCTATGCCAGTGACATCGGCTAACAGGTTGCCGCAGATTCGATTGCCAACGTTGAGCACCGCGAACGTCTCCTGGTGGAGGAGCATCTCCTCGTCCCGGACAGTTCATAAAGAAAGTCCGCGGTGCATTCGGGGAACAAAATGCACGGGTTCCTGGCTCTTGCGCTGACGGCGCCTGGCAACAGCATCGTTTATGAAAGTATCTCATCCACAATGCGACCATAGACGTCGGTGAGGCGAAAGTCGCGACCCGCATAGCGGTAGGTGAGTTGCTCGTGGTCCAGGCCGAGCAGGTGAAGCATCGTCGCATGAAGATCGTGGATGTGCACTTTGCCCTCGACGGCGCGGTACCCAAGGTCGTCCGTATCGCCGTGGGCCAGACCGCCTTTCACTCCGCCTCCGGCCATCCAGGCTGAAAATCCCTGGGGACTGTGTCCGCGCCCATAGTTCTCCGGGGGATCTTTGCCGCGCGAAGTATCCTGGTCAAAGGGAGTTCGGCCGAACTCGCCGGTGCACACGACAAGCGTATCGTCCAGTAGACCGCGCCGGCTCAGGTCTTTGAGCAGTCCAGCGATTGGTTTGTCGTGGCTGGCACACTCCACGGGTAGTGATTTTGCGATGCCAACGTGATGATCCCAACTGCCCGTCCTGATCTGCATAAACCGCACACCCGCTTCGCTAAGGCGGCGAGCGACAAGCATCTTGCGCCCCACTGCGTCGGTGGGCTGCTCGCCGATCCCGTACAGGCGTTGTGTTTCCTCCGTTTCCTCGGAGATGTCCACAAGGCTGCCCGTTTCCGTTTGCATGCGAAAAGCCAACTCGTAGGACGCGATCAACCCTTCGATGCCAGGGTCGGCAACAGCGCGGTTCAGGTGCCGACGATTGAGCGTCTTGAGCAGTTGCATTTGCCGCGCTTGTTGTTGGTTGTTCAGCCGCTTGTTCTTGAGGTGGCGAATCGTAAATTCTTTTTCACCTTCCAGTACCGTGCCTTGATGAATGGCCGGCAAATACGCACTCTGGCGCCGATTCGGACGGTGATCGATCGCGACAAACGATGGAAAGTTGCGGTTTTCCGAGCCCAGTCCATACGAAATCCACGAACCCAGGGAGGGCTGGACCGAAAATGGCGAACCGGTGAACAGTTGTTGCTGGGCGGGGACATGGGCCGGATTGTCCGCCACCATGCCGTTGAGAAGGGTCAGCTGATCGACTTGCTGAGACAAATGGGGCAGCAGCTCGCTCATCCAGATTCCCGATTCGCCGACACGCCGCAGTTTCGAGATCGGCCGGAAGAGCTTCGTCGAATCAAATCCTTCGACTGCGAACTCGTTACCATGGGCGATGCTTTGGGGCGGCTGCTCTCCATGTCGCCTGGTCAGCTCGGGCTTATACTGAAAAAGATCAACCTGAGAAGGACCGCCATCAAGGAAAATGAAGATCACCCGTTTAGCCCGTGGGCGGAAGTGAGCCGACCTTGCCGCTACGGGATCTGTTGCTGAACGTGCGGCAACCGCGTTTTCCTGAAGCAGTCCAGAGAGCGCCAGCATACCGAACCCGCAAGCCGAGGATCGGAGCATTTCACGGCGGGACCGTGACACCGGTTCCGCTTCGCCGCCAGGAAACATGTGTGCGTTATTCATCGGGTTTCACATTTCGGGTGACATGCATTAATCATATGTAAGAAACTCGGTCGAAATCAACATGGCGTGGCACAACTGGACAAAAGCCAAGCGGCGCGAATCCCCTTCTGCTTCGGAGGTCTCCGCCGCAATGGTTCTTACAAATTCCAGCCCGTGCTGAATTTCTTCTGAACTGGCCGGTCGCCCGAACACGGTGAGGTAGATTCGATTGACCGGGTTGACTTCAGCCCCGGATTCCCAGGCCAGCAGGCGGTCGCAAAGGATCGTAGCCTGGTCTTGAAAAAAGGGGGCGTTCATCAGGAATAGCATCTGTGTCGGCACCGTACTTGTTTGGCGAGCACCTGTTATCTGATCCGGAGACGGAAAGTCAAACGGCAGTAATGGCTCCAGCTCTTTGAATTTTACACTCGTGCGTGCAAGGGGCAAATAAACGCTGCGTCGCCGCACGACGTCCTCTCGCACCAGTTGGACGTTCTTGATCTGCACATACTTTGTGACCGGAGAGTCATTCCAATCAGCAGGTGGCAGCGTAGGGCCGCCGACCACGGTACTCAAATCCCCGCTGATCTTCAGCACCGAGTCGCGGATGGCGATCCCGTCAAGACGCCGGGGACGGTGTCTCCACAGCGACCGGTTGTCCGGGTCAATCGACCAACCGTTAGGGTTGTAGTCGCTGGATAACCGATAGGTACGGCTGAGGACAATATCACGGATGGATGGTTTGATCCGCCAGTCGCGTTCGACCAAACGATCCGCAAGGTAGTCCAGCAACTCGGGATGACTCGGACGTTCGCCCAGCAGGCCAAAGTTGTCCACCGTCCGTACGATTCCGGTGCCCATCAGGTGGTGCCAGAGGCGGTTGACAAATACCCGGGGAACGATCGGGTTGTCATGATGCACGAGCCACTGGGCTAACTGCAGGCGCCCACTTGCCGTGGGAGGAACTTGTGGAAGTGGATCCAGGGCGAGCAGGCGGGGTAAGCCGCGTGGAACTTCCTCGCCTAACTGGGTTGCGATACCGCGGATGTTGATTCTGGCATTCACCGGTTGAGTCGGCTCCGATGCGGCCAGAACCACCGGTGGCCGGGGATCATTCGCCTTGACAAGCGTTGTCCGGTCTTTTTTCAGCTTTGTCACTTCCTCGTTCAGCTTGTCAATATTTTTCTGACGTTCATCTTTTTGATTTTTATCGCTCGGATCTGTATCGCCAATTTGGTTCTGGTTCCCTTTCGTTTCCGCGAACGCTTTGTTCTTGTGCTCTAACCGTGCGAGTTCATTTTCCTTGGACTGGAGTTTGGCTTCCAGGTCAGACACGCGCTGTTGGTGAATCACCAGGAGTCGTTCCCGCTCGACCCGCTGGTCAGCCGTTTCCGGAATCGGCTGCAATAGACAATCACTGAGGACACCGGAAACTCCACGAAATCCGTTGAGCACCTGCACGTTGTGTAAGATTCCCGCCAAAGCGTAGTAATCCGTTTGCGTGATCGGATCAAACTTGTGATCGTGGCAGCGGGCGCATCCCAGTGTCAGGCCCAACAGTACACGCCCCACTTTGTCGATTTGGTTGTCGACAATGTCCATCCGCAGTTGCTCTTTGAACTGGTTGATCAGGTTGATCGGACCTTGCGTAAGAAACTGGGTCGCCACAATCTGTTCGGCACGTTGAGCGTCACTCCTGTAGGGCAACAGGTCGCCGGCGATCTGTTCCGTGAAGAAACGGTCCAGCGGCTTGTCGTCGTTCAACGAGCCAATCACGTAGTCGCGATATCGCCAGGCTCCCCGATTCGGCAAGATCTGCTCGATGCCCACCGAATCCGCGTATTGGGCCAGGTCCAGCCAATGCCGTCCCCAGCGCTCCCCGAAGTGGGGAGAGGCGAGCAGGCGGTCGACGACTTTCTCATAGGCGTCAGGCGAGTCATCATGGATCAGGGCGACGATCTCCCCGGGCTCCGGTGGTAGACCGATCAGGTCGAGGTAAACACGACGCAGCAGGGTGTACCTATCCGCGAGCGCGTTCGGCTCCAGCGCGTTCTCCTGGAGTTTGGCCAACACGAAGCGGTCGATCGTGTTGTGTGACCAGGATTCTGATTCGAGGAGCCGGGATTTTGTCTCGCGCACCCCTTTCAGAGGTTGGAAGGCCCAGAAGTCTCGTCCGGCCCTGGCATCGATGCCGCCTTTTTCGGTCAGCGCCCGGTCGCCGTCGCGTGGATCGGGTGCACCCATTTCAATCCACTGGACGAAGTCCGCAATGGCATGATCGGGCAACTTCCCGGCGGGCGGCATTTGGAAGTCCTCATATCGTATGGCGGAGATCAACAGGCTCTTTTCAACGCTTCCGGGAACAACGGCCTGTCCGGATTCGCCGCCGCGGCGGAGTCCGTCGCGCGAATCGAGCCTGAGTCCGCCCTTCAATTCCTTGGCATCGCTCGAGTGGCACTGGTAACAATGCTCGATGAGCACCGGCCGGATCCGTTTTTCGAAGAACTCCAGGCCGGCCAGCCCAGGCGCTCCGATGGAGAGCGTGTCGTCTCCGAACAGCTGAGTCCCGGCCACGGGCGATAGTACCACCGCAAGGGCCACCAGGAAAACAGTATAGATTTCCTGCGCTCGGCCCGTGCGACAAGCGAACAAATTTCGTACTACCAGACGCGTCGCTGACACCATCGCCGGAGGACTTGGATGCGACCAACCTTGTACGACCGGATTCGAGAACAGGGTGTTCATGGCGGCTGAGGCAGGGATTCCTTGCGGATTCTTTCACGAAACGAATTTGTTGTGATGGCTGAGTCTGATTTTACTTCCATCGGGGCGTACTTACCA
>CAUZBP010000165.1:0-6618 GCA_963578105.1 Planctomycetota bacterium | reverse complement strand
CAACCAACACCGGAAGAGCATTCCCAACCAACACCGGAAGAGCATTCCCAACCAACACCGGAAGAGCATTCCCAACCAACACCGGAAGAGCATTCCCAACCAACACCGGAAGAGGACTCTCAACCAACACCGCCCGTTTTCGACCCGAATCCATTTACAGTACTACCGGTCGCAGTATCACTCCCGAGCTTCGGCCCTGCGGACAGCAGAATCAAATCAAGCGCCGGGGAACCCTTTGCAATTGGAACTTTGGGGGGAACATCTAGTGCCGACCTTAAGGTCACACTTCGCATGGCGGCGGCCAACCTACCAGCGAACCAATCGTTCCAGCTTGTTAAGTCAACACGGAAAAATTTCGGTAAGGCGTGGGAGTGTCGCACCACCGGATCGGTATCCATCGGCAGCGGAAACGATTCCCAGCGTGCTATCGCGCTGCTTTACTTTGAAAATGACAACGTCTTGCGGTTCCGGTGGGCGAAGGGAGCCAGGACTGCTCATGCCGGACAATTACGAAACACGGTTCTAGAACTCGCCGCTGGCCAATATCGGCACGAGGTTCGCCTCCGTCCCGTGCTGACCGTGAGGCCTGTAACGTTGAAATTTTCCGATCGAGTCCATGTCCAGGAGATCCAAGGAACCTCGCTACCAGTTTCCAGGGACTTGTTTCTGGAGGTGACACGACTGGGGGAATTTCATGTCGCGGCCCACATGAAACCCGAGAACGGTCGGGCAGACTTTGGTGAACAGGTCGCCATTCGGTTGCAGGATTGGGAAGGTGTGGAGATCCGCGTCCGCCACGCAGGAACTGAAGACGAGCCCAAAATTACCGTTGCAAGTTTTTACCAGGTTGGAAAGACTTGGCATCCTTTGACAATCGCCGGACTTGAAAAAAAACGCAATAAAATGCGGAGGACATTTGAAAAGAATTTGCTGAAACTGGACAGCTTGCCTGCTGCGATCGATCAAGTTTCGACGGGGCTCCTCGTAGCGAATTCAACAATTCCCTCCGATCTTGCCCAGGCAGGAGAGCTAGTAGGCCTGATCGGACGCCTGGAACGAAAGATGGCGTCTCTCGAGGGTACAGCCAGTCGCCTGCAGAGGTCTCTGCCACGAACAAAAAAAGTGATGGAGCGTTGCGAATCCTTATTGGCAATGATTTCTCGCTTAGATGGAAAGGGTCGCATTCACTTTCGTTTTGCTGCGAAAACTGGAGCAGGAATGTTTGACCTGTTGACGACTACGATGCGTTGACCATTCACAAGGCAAAAGATGGACGATAAGATGCGGTTTGGCCTCGGCACACGACAACCGGCACGAAGACCCCCGAAATTTCCGCAGGGAATGCGCGCTGCTGCACGATCGTTTCAACTCGCGTTTGTTTTCCTGATTCTATGGCTAGCCATTGGTTGCCAGAAACCGGAACAGGTACCAGAGAACCAAACGAAGGAGACTCCGGAAGCAGTCGATGCGACCGGCCAAGACGCGATTCGTCCGAGTCCCGCTACTCCCCAACGGCAAGACGGACAGAACCAAACAAAGGAGACCCAGGAAGCAGCTGACAGGACCGGCAACGACTCGGTCGCCCCCGGGGCGCCCACCCAAAACGACGTGGCGGTTCAACCGGGACAAACACTCGGCCGCAAATCCGGTCAGGAGAGGGAGCAATACTCTGGCAAGCAATATGATGCCGTCTCGGAGAGGGCGGTTCTGAACGCAACTGCCTTGTGGGAAAAGTCCCGGAAATCAGCTGCTCGCGGTCGGCAGGCTAAAGCGTTTTCGCAGGCCCTTGAGGCTTTTCAGTCGCTGCGACAACATAATCTCAGTCGCGGCGGCCAACAACTGTTAGATGAAATTGAGCTGGGATTAAAGCGTTACGGACAGGCCGCCAATCAACAATATTCTGAAAATACAACTTCTACGGAACGAAAACCCCTTCAGGTGGAATGAAACGGTGAACCGATTGTCGTGATTCAAGACCAGGAGAACCCGTACAACCCACCCCGATCGATTCCACCACGCTGCACCCCATCCGCCAGTCACCGCCGACAAAAAGTGATTCCCAGATGATTGACAACAAATCGGACCACTTACAACCCCAATTACGGCCGCGTGTCACTTGCCCCCACTGCTGGAACAACTTTGCCCCTGAGGAAACCCTGTGGATTGCAGCCCATCCCGATCTCCAGAACGACCTCCGAGTGGGCGAAGGAGAGGGCCAGCGTTTTTTGCCAACACGGTACAACGTGGCCGGCAATGCGATCGATGCTCGTGGTACCGACTGCCAGGACTTGGCCTGCCCTCAGTGTCACTTGCGTATCCCCAAATCCCTGCTGGAATTGCCGCCCGTGTTCGTTTCGATTGCGGGAACCCCTTCCTGTGGAAAGACCTATCTTCTGGCAGCGATGACCTGGCGCTTACGCCGGACCCTGCCAAAACAATTTGCTATGACGTTTGCTGATGCGGATCCCGTGTCGAATGCGATTCTCAACGAGTACGAAGACCAACAATTTTTCAATGACAAACCCGACGAAATTGTCAAATTGGATAAAACTCAGGTTGTAAGTGACGATCTCTACTATACCGTAAATTACGGAGACCAAGAGGTTCGCTACCCGCGTCCTTTCTTGTTTGCTATTCGGCCCGGCGATCAACACCCCAACATCGGGCGAGCAAGCGACATTTCTCACTTGATTTGCTTGTACGACAATGCGGGGGAATCTTTCGAACCCGGCGCGGATGATGCCTCTTCACCAGTAACCCGTCACCTGGCCCAGGCCCAGGTCTTGATGTACTGTTTCGATCCCACGCAAGATCCTCGTTTACGAAATGACTGTCGAACCACGTCGTCCGATCCGCAGGTCAAGTTGTCACTGGAAACACGGCGTCAGGAATCCATCTTTCATGAAATGGTGGATCGCGTCCGGAAATTTACCGGATTGAGCCAGAATCAAAAACACAATCGGGGTTTGGTGGTGATCGTTACCAAGTACGACGTCTGGTGGAAGCTGCTTGGTGACGAGAAACTGAAGCCACCCTGGCTCAATTTAGAAGACCAACCCTTCGGCGCGCTCGACATGCCGACGATTGACAAGATCTCCGCCAAGGTGCGAAGTATTCTGTGGGAATATTCGCCGGAGATTGTCTCGGCCGCCGAGGCGTTCTCTCAGCAAGTGATGTACATCCCGGCCAGCGCGACCGGCTGCAGCCCCGAAACAGAATGGGATGAAGAGGGAAAGGAACATGTAATCACTGGCATACGTCCACGTGATATCAACCCGATCTGGGCAGAAGTGCCGCTGTTGGTCGCACTGGCCCGCTGGGGTCATGGCATGATTCCGTACGCCCGCAAGAAGACGCAGCAAACCGACGGTGCGAAAAGTGACGTGGACCGTCAGGACACAGAATACGCATATCCGCCAACACCCGAAACACCTACCGATCCAATGGATGACAAGCGATGAGCCACGAGCTTATCTACACGTCTGCTCGTAAAGGCCTGAAGTTGGGCAGCCGGGGATTCTGCACGGTGGCCAGCACGGACGGGATGGCCAAGAACCTGGCCGACCGGCTGGAATCGCTCAGTGGCTATCGCCACCTTCGCACGAAGAATGACGGACAATCGCAGGTGAAGCCAGTCAACTACACTTACGTCACCTCCAAGGTCGGCGGCCAGACGTTCCACATCCTGGGGCGGATCGCGGATGCCGGCTTGGATTATACTCATCGATCCAACAAACTTGCGCACCTGTTAGCACTGGATGGCAACGAGCTGGTAGACCCCGGCCCCGCCTGGCTGCTGTCGCAGTCGGGACTGCTGAAAACCGAGTGGACGGGCGAGCCACGACTGCTGCGGTCCGGTCGGGTGCTACCGCAGGGCCAACTCAAACCGACCGTCTGCAACGCGTGGAAACAAGCCACGGGCGATGCCGGCTGGGCTGGCGTCTTCGCCCAAACTATTCTTGATGGTGCCCGCGAAGCGTATCTCATTTACCAGCCGGGCACGGATCTCCTGCCGCTGATCCTGGAAGCCCAGGCGCTGCTACCCGCCGGGCGTCGCTGGGATGCTACCTTCAGCACCTATTTCACCGAGATACAGGCCGCAACGAATTGCTGCTGGCGATGTGTTGTCCAGGGGACTCCGGAAGCGGCCCGGGCGCGCAAGTCACGACAGACGTTGGTGCTGGATCTGACCACGAAACAAAAGACCGAGCCGGCCGGCGAACTGGCCGAAGCTGCCAGGACCGGTAAAGTGGTTGCCACGCCGCGAACTACGATTAAAACCACCCCTGACAAATCACCCACCCGAACTGCAGACCCAGGTCGCAAGCGGGAAACGAAACCCGGCCGGGAATTGCAAGGTTCGGAGCGTGAGCTACCGCCCGATATGCGCGGTAGGGCCAAGCCTATGCCACCACCGGTAGGAGGGGGCAATGGCAAGACCGAACCCGGGATCAAAAGACCACCGACCAATGACCGGACTTGGCTTGCCACTGCCCTGAAGGTAGCGGCGTCTCTTCTTGCGTGTCTCATATTACTCGGAATAGTGCTTTATCTTCGGACCCAAGTGGCGCAGCTGAAATTAGAGACCGAGACTGAAAAGAAAACCCAACAGGATAAAAATGTCAAGGAACTGCACAAACTGAAGGCTGAAGTCGAGGAACTGCACAAACTGAAGGCTGAAGTCGAGGAACTGCACAAACTGAAGGCTGAACATGTCAAGGAACTGCACAAACTGAAGGCTGAACATGTCAAGGAACTGCACAAACTGAAGGCTGAAAACAAAACCCAACAGGCTAAACATGTCGAGCAACTGGACAAACTGAAGGCTGAAGTCGAGGAACTGGTCAAACGGCAGGCTGAAGATGTCGTGAAGGACGTTCCCGTAAACATCACCCAATCGCCAGGACCGTTGCTTGGAATAGACAAAATTGTAGAACGACTACCAGATCTGGGGAGTGGCACAACCACCCAATTAGCTAACGTCAAACTTCCAGAGCAAAAACTCACGATTGAAAGTGTGACCAGCAGAGTGAAAGTCACGGAGCCCGAACCGGAGACCCTTGAGCAAAAATGGCGACTTTCCTCGCCGTCGGACAGGAGCGCTGAGATTGCCGTATTGTATATCGAAGATCAAAAGCTAATGTTCCGTTGGGGCTTAGAGAGCGAAAAACCAAAATACAACAGCACGGTTAAAGAAATTAAGAAGCTTATCCTCAAAGTTACATCTGATGCTGAACAGGAAGACCAGCACCTTTACCTGGCTCCGTCCGAAGATGACACAACACCGTTGAACTTCGCCCGCGACCTCTCTTTTACGAAAACATTTCCAGGGCCCAACCCAAAGGAAGAAATAAAGATTACCGCCGATTTTAATTTGAAAGGGGAAAACAATGTCGGATTCAGCCCTACTGAGTTTCCTGCTGACTTTTGGCAAAACGTTGTTCCATCAGACAAAATTCCTCTCTATATTTCCGGTGAGTTCGGGCCAGGGAAATGTTTGAAATCCGAGATCACGGTTAGCTTTGATAATCAGGAATTAAAATTGGAGTGCAACACCAATTATTATCACGGGAGTGAGTGGGTTGAATTTGAAACGGGTACTACAAAGGCAGTCATAGACCATGCCCAAAGCCTGAAGCGGCGTATTGAATTCCTTATAGAGCATCTACCAGGCCAAGCTGCAACTGTCCTGGATACCCATGAAAACGTCGGCGAGGACCTGCTTACGGCAGCAAAAAATTTCAAAAATAGTTTCAAACTCAGTGACGAGTCGGACCGGTCGGTTTTAATCACCGGCTTCACAACCAAACTTGCGGAGGCGGTGAACGTTGTTGGAACTCTTGAGGGCATTTTTTTTATGCGTTCGAAAAGCGAGAAGCACCAAAAGCACTACGAGGGAATGAAGAACGATTATGTCAAACTAACAAAAAGGCACGGTAATTTGTGGCGACTTTTAGACAAACATATGCCTGACATACTCAAAACGGAGATTTCCATTGAGGTTGACGCGAAATGGAAAAATGCATCCAACGGCCACACTCTCTATACCAATAAATCCCCCTGAAAAGAACCATTAACCGCATTCATCACGGACCTGCTAGAAGCATCTAAAACCCATCCGTCCAACATGACAACCTACCTGCGTTATCTTGACGACATCCAAACGGCCGTGGGTGCTTCAGACATGGCCGAACCGGACTTCTTGCGGGAGTCTGCCGCTGAGTACGCAGAGGCCTGCGCCGAGGTGAACAAACGGCTACGGGAGGTGGGAATCCTGTTGCACCAGGGGCTGCGCAGCGAAGCCATCCAGCTTGCCGAGCAGGAGCCTGACCTGCTGAACATGGTCACCCAACTCGACTTTCCCGAACTGGGGGAGTGGTTACAGCTGCTAAAGGGGTGGGGAATGGTCGGGCCACCGGCGCTGTTGCGTGATTTGACGGCCCAGTTGAACGAGGCCTATGCCCAACAGCAACCGCTGGTGTCGCTGCTGAAAACACATCGGCGTCAGGCGCTGACCCGTGCAGCGTTATCCAAACGCATCACAACGCTCCGGAAGATTTTGCAGTTGGATCCTGACAACGATGCCTGGCAAACGGATCTGGGAGCCCTCGAACGGGC
>CAUZBP010000164.1:0-6655 GCA_963578105.1 Planctomycetota bacterium | reverse complement strand
GAAATCGAGTACCGCGCCGTGCCGGCGAAGCTGATTGCCTTTTCATCTCCCAGCTTGGTCCACGATTCGAGTGATTCGGTGGTGAAGGAATTCGGTAGCGAGGGACCGCCTTCAATAAAATCGACAGTCCATTTTCCGCGAATTTCGATCGGTTTTCCGGCCAGCGTGCGGTACTTCCACGACGCGCCCTGAGGCGGTTGACTCAGGGTGCGCATGATCAACGATTGTCCCGGCTCCAGTTGTAACCTCACCTGGCGGGACTCATTCGTGCTTTGGCGGCACTCTGCGATTCCTGCCTTGCCGGTCATCGGGTCAAGCAGGACGGCTGAGGAAAAGTCGCAGGCCGGCATCACCCAGCCGTTGAGTGGCTGTGAGCCCTCGTTCGTCACGAAGTAGTCATGGCCATCCGGGTGTCTGCGGCGTATGAACTGCAGACCCGGATGGTCGAGCATGCTTTCGCGTTGTACGTTAGCGACCGGGAGTAGACTCTCCAGGTTTTGTCCCAGTAACACTCGACCACGTCCCACTTTTGCCTCACGAACTTCGTTCGAGCTGGTGGGTGACCATCTGAGGTTCGTGAGGAGTTCACGAAGCCGCGCCTGACGCGCATTGACATCATTCAGCCCCGGGACGTCCTCGGGCAAATGTGCCACAAATGCCACGGTACCTCCGTCATGTGCCAATTGGAGAAGTTTCTCAAGTGTATCCAGTGGCATGACGCGGGCAGCGGGAACCAGGACGATCCGGTATTGGGCTCCCGGGCTGCGAATGTTGCCCCGCTTCATCACGCAAGTGTCCAGGAGCGCGTCCGAGACAAAATCGAACCCGTAACCACGCCGCCAAAGGCGGTCCGCCACACGGCCGACTGGCTCGGGATCGAGCCATTTGTTTTTGGAGTGCAAGGTGAGTTGCATGTAACCGATGGTGCTCCAGTTACCATCTAAAAGAGGTAGTTCCGGTTGCTCGTACCGGCGTCGGCGAAAATAGCTCGTGTAGTCTTGCCACCAGATGTCATGGCCCACTTGCCACAGATCGTGAATCGGCCAGTACAGTAAAATGTCATTACCCGGTTCTCCTGCCTGCAGAACTGCCTGACAGCGAGCCACGTACTGGTTCAGTGTCGGTAGATCCCCCCAGATGGTGTTGCGTGGATTGACTTGAGTGCTGGCGTAATACAACCAGCCAGGCCAGGGAACGTAGTCGGGCGTGTAGGCGGTGCCATGATAAAAGATATGATTGGCTCCACCCACGAGGAAGCGATCAATCGCTGTCTTCATTTGGTCGAGTGTGGTGTGAAAGTGGCGGTCAAGCCAGGTGAAGCACTCCGAGGCGATCAACTTGCGGCCTGCCACGTGTCCGGCCGAAGAAGCCAGCTTCACGCTCATGGAGTCGGTGAAGGGATGCATGGGTGGACCCGGATTGTCAAGTCGCCCATACATCTCGGCTTCGGGCATGTCGGCCGCTGCGTAAAGATCGAGCAGGTTGCCGGGGGCTCCATGTGCCTGGTTTCGGCTGCGGCTTCCCCTCTCGTGGGACCATTTTGTCAACTGGTCGACAAAATGCTCCAGGTGCATGTCCGAAATTGTCTCGCGATAATCACAACGGACGCGCGCTACACTGTCGATTCTTAGCGAAGGGTCTGCATTCACGTTTCCGAACAAAGCGGGCAGGTGTTGACGCAGGTCGTAGCCTCGCCGTCGGGAAAATTCGTCCAACAGATCGACAGAGAAATCAGTGAAGTATTCGAAGGAATCGTGATAATAAGCCCGTATTCCCCGCTTACGCAAATTTTTGGTGCGTTCTGCGAACCCAGCCAAATACTCCTGTACCGATGTGTGAGAGAACGGATCGATGGGGAGTCCCTCACCTCCCGGCGCAACGGCCCGGTGGTCCTGGTGAGCTGCTTCAGCCGAGAGGACGTAGACGGTCCACTGACCTGGTGGTGCCTGCCAGGAAAATTGCGTTGTCTTTTCAGGAAGAGGTCCCAGGTCCATGAATTGACCGGTTTTTGAGTAAGCCGTTATGGCCACCACTCGTTTATCTGCCAGGTCGATCTGGCACGAAGATCCTTTCGCAACCGGGTGAGTCTCCAGCTTCGCATGCACAAGCGTCTGCTCGGGTGTTACCCAGGAACCACCGTAGATCCAGCCTGAGCAAGGTGGCAAGTCGACACCCAGGTCCAGGCCATCGGCCAGTGAAGTTGTCGTGTTGAGCATTTCGACCCAGCGCGGCGAGAGATACGGGATGTATTGTTCTTCGTATCCTTTGGCGCCGGCGATGCAGGTGAGTTCGATTCCTCCCAGGCCCGCTGCAGAGAGTCGCTGGAGTTCAGCTTCCAGGTTCTTCGGGTCGACGACCGATCCGAACCACCACCAACGGGTCCAAGGCTTTTGTTCCCGAGTAATTTCCGGCCAGTCAAGCGGTCCGGAAGAAAGACTGTCGGCCGCACTGAGGGCGGTTGTTGACCACGGCGCTATTGCGCATGCCAGACTACCAATTGCCAACAAGATCATTGCTCGGTCACGAAACTTCATTCTGATTCTCCACGTTAACCAATCGCTGTGACTTCGACTTCCCGCGGGATTTTTTCCAGGCCGGGGCGGTTTGTTTTTCACGGTTTCCCGAGGCGCCATTTCCGGTTCGTGTTACAGATCCTTTTAGGCCCTCGATTGTAACATCTACCGGTCCTGTGCGGATCGGGTTCCACTCCAACATGACAGATTACTTTTTTTTTGCAAGCGTTTACCGTTTCCGCACCTCTTCACTCCAACGCCAAGTTATGATCCACTGTACCCCTGATTAGAGGATGTGTATCTCGGCGAGTCCATCGACTACTCCACCCCGCAAGTTTCAGGTACCACGTACTGATGCGTCCTGTTGCACGAAAGCCGAGATTGGACGTTGTTGCCATCGACCAACCTGAGGAATGCACCGCATGTCACAAGCCCGATTAATTTCTGCTATTGGAACACCTTTGACTGAGGACGAATGCTTGCACGTGGAGGGTTTGAAAGCGCATCTCGAAGATCAATTTCAGCATGAGATCGAGGGATTGCTTGTTGCTGGTTCGATGGGGCAGATGCAAGTCCTGAACGACCAAACTTACCGAGACCTGATACGAGAGAGTGTTGAGTTGGCCACTGGTAAGGCAGAGATCCTGGTGGGCGCGGGCGATACCGCTTACACTCGCACACGGCAACGCATTGAGTACATCAATCAGTTTCAGGTGGATGGTGTGGCCGTATTGGCACCCTTCATGTGGAAGTTTGGCCAGAGCGAGTTGATCGATTACTACCGTGCCCTGGCCGATGTGGCACGGGCCCCACTTTATCTTTATGACCTGCCACAAGTTACCGGCACGAAGCTCGAGTGGGAAACGATGTTCGAGTTGGCGCGGCATCCCAACATTGCGGGAGCCAAGTGTTCGGATAAATTCGATTGGACTCGCCAGCTTATTGAACAGGTCGACGAACGGAATCTGAACTTTCGGGTGATCATGGCGCAACCGCACCTATTGGATATTCTGGTGCACTTTGGATTTCGTGATCATTTGGATGGCATGTGGGCTTGGGCTCCCCACTGGTCAAAAGCGATCGTGATGCACACCGAGGCAGGTGAACATGGTCAGGCGTTGGCCTACCAGCGTGACCTGTCGGCGTTGCAGCGGTTGTTGATTCAGTATGGCACCGATTGCTTCACCGTCCTCATGAACGAACGAGGCATTCCGGGTGAATTCGGGGCACGCCCTCGGGCGAAAATGACAGAGCAGCAACGTCAGCAATTGTTGAATGAGCCGCTGGCGAATCGCCTGTTGCAACCGGTGGTCACAAGTCAATGAGAAAAGAGGCGCTGAACCGGGACCAGCATGTTGCGACGTCATTTTCCGACGCGGCAGGTCGTCAGTACCTCCGTTTCCGCTGTCTTCAATGCCTGTCCTCCATCGACTGCCGATATGTGGGGAGAAGCACGTATCACCCAGCCCGCAGTATTCTGGTATAATTTACGATACCTTTGCGGGACGAAGAGTAGCACAAGAGATTAGCTCGATGTTGACCCTCCCGATTTCAGTTACCAGATCTGTGCTAGTCGTCACTGCATTCTGCATGGCCGGCGTTGTGGCCGAGGCAACGGTAGGGAGCGATGAAGTAGCGGTTGACTTCAACCGGGATATCCGGCCTCTCCTGGCAGACAGATGTTTTGCCTGTCACGGTCCGAATGAAAACGACCGTCAGGGTGGTCTGCGACTGGATGTTCAGGACAGCGCCCTGGGTCGGGGTGATTCCGGGCTGCGCGCGATTGTGCCGGGCTATCCGGAAAAAAGCGAGGTCTTTTCCCGTATCCGGAGTCATGAAGAGGACGTGCGCATGCCTCCGGTCGATTCCAATAAGAGTCTCACGCCGGCTCAGATGGAATTGGTTCGACGTTGGATCGCAGCGGGCGCAGCGTGGCAGGAGCATTGGTCCTGGGTTCCTCCGCGACGGTTGGCATTACCAGGGGTCGTCAACCAAGATTGGCCACGAAGTGAGATTGATCATTTCATACTGGCACGGCTTGAACGGGAAGGTTTAACACCTTCACCTGAAGCTGCCAGGACCACGTTACTCCGTCGAGTCTCTTTTGATCTGACTGGTCTGCCACCAACGACTGACGAAGTGGCTGATTTTCTGAACGACGAATCACCGGGCAGTTATGAGCGAGTGGTGGATCATCTGTTGCATTCCCAGCGTTACGGAGAGCATCTTGCGAGATTCTGGCTCGATGCGGCCCGCTACGGTGACACGCACGGATTGCACCTCGACAATTATCGGGAGATCTGGTCGTACCGCGATTGGGTTGTGAATGCATTCAACAAGAATATGCCCTACGACCTGTTCACCATCGAGCAACTCGCCGGTGACTTGTTGCCCGATCCGACAATCGAACAACTGGTAGCAACGGGATTCAACCGCGCGCACGTGACGACCAATGAGGGAGGCTCTATCAAGCAAGAGGTGTACGTACGCAATGTTGTCGACCGTGTGGTGACGGTAGGCACGGTGTTCATGGGAATGACCCTGGATTGCACCCGCTGTCACGATCACAAGTTCGACCCTTTCAGTATGGACGATTTTTATTCTTTGTTCGCTTTCTTCAACAGTATCGATGGAAGCCCGTTGGATGGAAATCGTCGTGACCACGAACCGGTCATTCTTGCACCGACACTTGATCAGCAACAACAACTGGAACGATATGACCAAAAGGTCAGGGCAGTCGAGAAAAAAATGCAGGACCCGTGGCCTGAAATCGATGCCTTGCAGCGGGAATGGGAACAGGAACTGATCGCGACAACTCTTGAATCCGAGGCCGGCCAAAAAAAAATAATTGCCAGGTCACAATCTTCTGTCCATCTTGGAGATTGGTATACGGTGGGGCCGTTCCGCGATACTCGCGGAGGTCTCAACGGATCGAATCACGGACCAGAGGGCAAGCCGGTTGAGTTGGATGCGGAGTTTCGTCTTACCAGTGGCGAGGTTGTGCGATGGTTGCGCCGGCCGGAATGGACGGATGGAGAAATCCACCTGGGGCTGCCCGGGCGGCTGTCTGCCAATTTTTTGTTCCGCACCATTTCCTCGGAAAAGGCGAGGACGCTCAGTGTGTCAATTGGCAGTGGTGATGCGATCAAAGTTTATCTTAATCAGGAGCTGGTGCTTTCGAACAAAGTGAGACGAAGCGTTGCTGCGGACCAGGAGACGGTCGATTTGGCCTTGAAAGAGGGTGAAAATCAACTGCTGTTGAAAATTGCCAATTACAGTGGGGAGTCGGGATTTTACTTTCGGATTCTGTCGGAAACGGAAGCGTTTCCCCGGGAGCTACAGTTCATTGTCGAAACAGCGGCTGGCCGGCGGTCGGAGCAGGATCGGACCGCGTTGCGTGATTTTTATCGTTACAGAATTACCTCCTCGGAAGCTTGGGAGGAGACTCGTCAGGGATTGGCAGAACTTCGTGTCGCACGTGCCGAGGTTTATCGACAGGTACCCACCACGCTGGTCTGGCGCGAGACCCAAGAGCCGCGGGCTGCGCACTTTTTAAAACGTGGCGAATACGACCAGCCTCAACACCTGGTTTCGCGGCGAACTCCCCTGTTTTTACCTCCCATGCGTGATGATCTGAAACGGAACCGTTTGGGGTTGGCCCGGTGGCTCACCGATCCCGCACACCCGTTGACGGCGCGAGTGGCCGTCAACCGACTTTGGCTGCAGGTGTTCGGGACGGGTATCGTGAAGACGGCCGAAGACTTTGGTTCACAAGGTGAGTTACCGAGTCATCCCGGGTTGCTCGATTGGCTGGCATTGCAATTCATAGAAGATGGCTGGGATGTGAAAGCCACCATGAAGCGAATGGTGATGTCTGCGACCTATCGCCAAAGTTCACGTGTGACGAGTTCTGCTGGGGAGTTTCGGGCCGAAGATGGTCAGGCTCCGTCCACCAGTATTCCCGATCTGTATGCGATCGATCCAGAAAATCGGCTGCTGGCCCGCGGACCAAGATTTCGTCTGGATGCTGAAATGCTCCGTGATCAAGCCTTGTCGGTCAGTGGACTGCTGGTGGAAAAGTTGGGAGGACCCGGCGTCAAGCCGCCGCAACCCGATGGACTGTGGGCTGCGGTAGGTTACAC
>CAUZBP010000163.1:0-6680 GCA_963578105.1 Planctomycetota bacterium | reverse complement strand
CGCAACTTCGGGATCACCTCTTCCGGACCGTGTTTCTTACCTCGTGGCATCGCTTGCCCTCCTTGAAATGCGTCCTGACACCATGATTATCTATCAGGGCGTGGACTCGTTTAAGGGGGCTGGGTCAAGGGGACTCTTTGTTATGGTGGGACGAAGCGTTGGACACTCTTTTTGACGAAACTACAGCAGGGCGACTTGTTCTCTCGTAGGACGGATGATCAAGCAATAGGCCCCCAGTTTCTAAAAAGACTCGCCGCGGATTTTGTCAGCACAACCTATTACAGAAAGTTGGCAACGCGGGCCGGTTTGCCGGTGGCCTGGGCAGCCCGAAATGCCTCGAGCGTAGCAATCCCCTCGACCATGTCGTCGAGCTCAGCGGGATTTTTTCCCGTGACCAGCATCTGTTGAATTCGCCGCACGATTTCAGCTGCCCCCCAGGGATATTTGTGACTCCCCAACTCCCGCAGGTCGATGTCATCTTCGGTGCCGACCAGGCTGATCCCGATTGCCCCCGGAAAGCGCCGCGAGCCGGTATCGGCATGGATCATCACTCCGTTGGTAGGCGCGCGACGATTATTCTCGTAATCAAGCCAGAGTGACGTTTGCTTCGGGGTGGACATCACGTCAACCACACTGATCCCGGTACCAAACAGCTGCTGAGTGGCACTGATGGTGTGAATCAAACCATTCGGTGCAGTGCCCGCCCCGTTGAGCGTGGCAAAGTTTAACTGGCCCACCTCGGGAATGCGATCCCGAAAACGGGCCACCGTCGGCTGGAACCGTAAAATCGATGCGGAGAACAAAGGGGCCTTTTTTCGGGCTGCCAGCTCGATCAACTGTCGACATTCGGCGACCGTAAAAGCGAGCGGCTTGTCGATAAATGTCGGCACTCCCCTCTCCAGTCCCGGCGTGGCAAGTTCGACATGGTCTTCACCATCCCAATTGCAGTCGGCAATGAAGACTAAATCGACCTCTTCGCTGCACTGGTCGGGCGTGTCGCACACCATGGGCCGATCGCACAACACGCGCGACGTTTCTTCGGCCACCTCGGGATGGATATCCCACACCCTGGTAATTTCAAACCCACCCACATAGGGGGCGGTGCGGAGTGAGGGATCTCCGTAATTGGTGTAGAAAAAACGGTGGACGCCCCCACCTTCCCAGGAGTACTTGAGATCCGGGCCATAGGGCCGCGGAGTTTTCAACAACAACGGATCAACTTCGGCCATCAGCGCCGCATACCACAGGCCGTGCGAATCGCAGCGAATCAGACCAACTCGAGTTTTGTCAGGCATGCTTCGTTATTGGCAGCAATCGAGAAATCTTACGTCGGTACGTTCGCTTGAACTCAGTTATCTTTCATCACCCAACTTGGCTTTTTGAGGGCCTCGTTGTATTGGGCCCGCCACCGGTCTGAGCCATCGTCCGGAACAACCTCCATGTTGACCCCGGGACTGAAAATCGGGCGGCGCCCCTCAATGTAGTCATCCCAGTATTGCAGACCATGGGCATAAAAGTCCACGGCACCGCTTGGCCAGCTGATACGAATCAACAAGTCGGCGTAAGGATAGGGCTTGGGAATTGGCTCAATACGGTATTGTTCCACAACGTCCCAGTCGAGTTCGTACCCGATTCCCGGTTTATCTGGAATTGCCACATACCCACCGTCGACCACCAACGGCTCCTTCAGCAAGGTGTGAACGTAAAGGTTGTGACAGTTCACTGCTGGCCAGCGGGCATGGCTCAACACGGCTGCCAACTGCAGGCACCACACGGTCGAGAGCCCGCTCCCGGTATTCTGCAACCAGAACACCTTGTTTTTTTCGGTGATGCAGTGGGCTTCGTGCAGGACCTGGCTTACCCCCCCATTCACGACAAAGCCGTCGCACACGTCTTCTTCGAGCGCCGTGGTCAGTGGGGGATTGCCCACGTGCATGGCGATGGGAACCGACGTTTGTGAGCGTAGATACTTGTTCCCGGCCACATCTTTCTGCGGAATGGGCGACTCGAAAATCTTCACCTGCTCGTATTTCTCAAGCTGACGGAGAATTCGCACCGCGTGTGCCGAGTCGCACAACATCGTGTTGAAATCAAGATCAATTTCAAAGTAGTCAGGGGTCTCTTCAGAAATCGTTTTAACCTGCGACTCAAGGTCAACCCACGGCCGGGCCTTCATTTTATAATTGGTGTACCCGAGCGAGATCGCTTCGCGAGCTTCGCTGAGCCAGTCCTCGATCGGCATTTCAACTGACCACCAGGAGACGGGGGCACTGTTGCGCTGTTTATTTCCCAGCAGGTGATGGACCGGAATATCATTCGCCCTGGCCACGGCATCAAACAGGGCCATTTGCAGCCCCCCGCCCAGGGAGTCGTCCCACATGACCTCTGGAGCCGGCTTTCCCATCGCCCTGGCAACCGACTCGTCGGTGACTTCCATCCAGGTGTAGAAGGGCATTGTTTCGCCAATTCCGGTAACCCCACACTCAAGGGTAACTTTGCAGAGTTCCAGAATGGTCCAATGGGGCAACTCGCGAATCATGTTCCGCGCGGGGACTTCGCGGAACGGCAAATCGACCCATATACGTTCGATATTTTTGACCACAAGACTCATTGGAGCGGTCCTCGGTAATCACGTTTTAGAAAAAAGGCTATGGTAATCACAATAGCCAGAAATGCCACGAAGGAGAAAAAGCTCAGGCTAATAAATACCTCCCTTATATCAAACCAGTCGTGTTCCAATCCTGTCCCGACAACAGGTGAAGCGAAAGCAGAACTGACGGCGACAAGGTTGAGCAGGCCGATTGCAGTGGCTCTGGCCGCGGGGTCGATGACGTCAAAAGTGGTGGTCCACAAATTCACGGAGTAAACCGAGAAAGAGAATCCAAAGCCGACCATCCCGCCAATCATGACCCATTGGTTATTCGTAAAACCAATGGCCAACAGAGCGGGGATCCAGACGACGAAAGCAATTCCCTGAACCCAGAGGCGACCAGAACGGAATTTGGCCGCCCACCAGTCCGCCCAGATTCCACCAACAAGATTTCCAACAATCATACTTAACATCATAGAAAATGTGGAAAATTTACCAGCCTCTTCATTGTTCATCTCAAAGACATCACCCACAAACGAGGGAAGCCAGAGTTCGCGGATGTTGTTGATGATGCAGGAAACTATAAACATAAACCCGATCATGAGATATGACTTCACCGCGAAGACACTTCCAATCGTTTGCCAGAACGATCCCCCTCCACTTCCCAATCCAACGCCCTCCTGGCGTTCAGCTCGCTGCGGTTCGCGGAAAAACAAGGCCATTACAACGATCCAGCCCACTCCAATCAGGGCAAACACGAACATCGCAAGTCGCCATCCCGATACGCTCAGCGATTCAGCGCCCAATGGAATCGTAACCGACGCGATATCGGCCATCTTTCCTCCGACAGCTCCCGCAAAAAACATGGCAACCGAATAGGAACAGAGCCAGATGGCAACAGCCGTGGATCGCGTTTTCGCCGTGAAGACATCTGCCAACACGCTTGCGATTGCCGGCACGCTGGCCGCCTGCGCGACTCCAAGCACAGCCCGCATGACCATCAGGCCAAGAAAATTCTCCACAAGCCCCATGCCGGCAAGCACAAACAGACTCACGCCAAGGCTCCCCATCAGCACATAACGTCGCTCGAATCGGTCGCTGAGATACCCCACGAAAAATTGGGAAAGGCTGTAGGGCACAAGAAACGCGGTCTGCAGGTATCCGACCTGCACGTCGTTCAGGAGGAGTTCCGCCTTGAGTGGCCTCAGGACAAAGTTAATACAATTGCGTTGCAAGACCAAAACGGCATAATTCAGCGTCAAGAATCCGAGTATGAACCAGCGATCGGACGTGCCATACGCTGAAGAATTTAATGGTTCGTTCTGCTTTGCCGTTGTCATACGAATACCCTGATTGTCGATTGTGGCAACGGTCCCTGACGGAGAGAGGCGTTTCCTTGAAACTAGTGAACCGAATCCAGCTCAAAATGACCTGGGAAATCGGGGGCAGCGATCAAGTGGCCCCTGAAACCCTCAAGGATAATTCTGCTTCCTTACAACTTTCTCCTGGTTGATTCCCGTGTTGAGCCCAATTCTCGCACCTCTGTTCTATCAGTACAAACGGCAACGGCTACCATGATGTTGCCAAAACTGCTCCGCGTCCAGAACAAAATACAGAAGCTGCCAGACTTCTGCGACTGAACGGTCAAATCTGGCCTAGACGACCCGTTTCGGTTTACGAATGCGACTCCCGTCGCCCCGCCAATGGCAACTGCCTGGGGCAAAAGCAGAACCATACCGGGGATTTTCTCCCACGACAGTTCCCGGGTACAATACTGGTCCCCTAAACCATCTTGGAGCTACTTATGGCCACTGACGACACGTGTTGTACAATCGCTCCCTATTTCAACGTCCACGACGGTAAGCTGGACGCTTTCCGGGCACTTTGCGAGCGGTTTGTGGATACTACCCGTACTGAGGAAAAATGCCTTTACTACGGATTCAGTTTTGCTGGAAATGAAGTCCATTGCCGCGAAGCTTATACCGATGCCAAAGGCCTGCTGGCTCATGTCAAGCATGTTGGTCCGCTGCTTGAGGAGTCCCTGACCCTTGCGGACTTGTCCCGATTGGAAATACACGGCCCGGAGCAAGAATTGGAGGTCCTGCGGCGTGAACTGGCAGACCTCAATCCACAGTTCTTCGTGCTGCAATATGGCTTTCGAAAGTAGCGGCACTCTTGATTACCGCATTTCGCCTACAGTGACCGATGTCCGAACGCGGCATCTGCGTTTCTTGTCCTGTTCTTGCTACTCCGTCGAAGATGCATGACTTTGTTTTCTTGCGTGAATAATCCTGTTGGCCAACCGTTGGGAAGCCTCGTCGAGTTTCTCATAGGGGACCGCAATCTGTCCTCCGTTACGGCTGACCAGGACGATTTGCAGTCCGTTTGTTTCCTTGTCCCGATAATAATCTACCATTTTCGACTCGATCGAATGACCTCCCAGACTCGTCCAGGTATGGACACCCTCAAGCTCAATTCGTGTCGTGGGTTGAGCTGAATTGGAACCAGACCTGCTTGAAATTCCAATCACAATTGCATCGGCATCGCCGGGGAATTCTTCCCGCAGCCACTTGCTCGCCCGGTCTGCTGCTGGGGAGTCGGGAGCTTTCAAAATGACACGCTCGAGTATAGGAACTGCCCGGCCACGTTTGGTCGGACTTGCCATCCAGACACGCGCCTGCTCCAAAGATCTGGCCTGGTCGATCAACTCACGACACTCCCGATTTGCTTTCAACCTGGCAATGACTTTGGTAATTTCCTGATCCAACTCCTTCAATGGTTGATAGGTCTGCTGAATCGTGGCCACTGCCAGGGCCCCATCGAGACCTTTCTCGCGAACGCGCAGTTGTTCGGCGGCATTGGTCAATTCATCGAATGCCTGTTCGAGCAGTTTCTTGACTAATTCATCACAGGCGACAGCGGGGCGCGCGTAGCTACCGAGGCTGCCAGGCATACCAAATTTTTGGATTACAGCTAGTTTCCTGACCGCTGCAGCAGTGTCACCCTCCTTGAGTGCCTGCTTGGCTCCCGCGACAGCTTCGGTGATTACGCTGATTTGTTGGTCATCGTAGATTGTGCCGGCCTGGCCTAAAACAAGCTCCAGCATTTGGGTCAACTCGTTTCCACGATGTGGGCCTGCTTTGCCGTAAAGTTGCTTACCATCGGCCCGCACAACATAAAGAATCGGCCGCTCCCCGGCCTGATATTGAAACCGTCCTGCCCACTTATTCCACTCTTTGGTTTGAACCCGGATTTTCAGTGGAATAAACAATTCCATATAGCGATCCAACGATTTATCTGTCTTCAAACGGGCAAGAAACTTCGCAGACCCTGCCCCTTTATTTATCGCAACCACAAAAATGGGACGACCGGTTTCGGCGGCTTGCTCCAGCGCCTCGTCAATCGAGTCAGCCACGGTCTCGTGCGCGACCAGAAACCACACGGCAAGCATGGTCAACCACACTTCCACCGGCAAGGCTTTTCGCTTTGGGAGCAGAGACAACATGGTATTCTTTGTTATTTCTCGGTGACAATTCCATCCACTGTAGCTGAAACTCCCACGGGTGCAGGTGGGAACCTCCTTAATTGTACTATCCATTTAGCGGCTCGCCAAAAGCCCTGCGGTCACACAGGCGCAAATTTTCAAACAGGGTACCCTTTTCTCCGGCACACCACGAATTCTTTGGGAGGACACAAAGATGTACTCCTGGCCGGTGGTCAACGAGCCTCTTCAATACTCGCTCCAGGGCCCGTTCCAGTGGCTGCCCGCTGCATTTTGTAGCACTCATCTGCATTTTGCAGAACTGATCCATGGAATTCTAATAGCCCAGTTGGTCCGCCATTGGTAAACGGACGCAGCCGTTGTCGATCTGTCTTTCCGTTTTCAACGACGAACTTTTTCGACATTACCGTTCGGCGGCTACAGTCACAACAAAGACCACTACCCAACGGCCGGCGGTCAGCCCAGGAGAACTGCAAAGTAATTTTCACCGAACGCTAGGCTGAATTTCTGCGTAGAGGCTTTTGCAGGGGGGTTCTTTTCTTGGAAGGAGCCTCTCCCGTGCATGCAGCTACTCTTCTCGATTCGTTT
>CAUZBP010000162.1:0-6793 GCA_963578105.1 Planctomycetota bacterium | reverse complement strand
AAACGTTTTGATTTCGAAGTAGAGTCCAAACGGTTGCTATGTGCCTAAGTCATCTGACCGGCAGGAAGCTCAGATTCAGCACCATGCGTTCAGCCTTGAGATTACAAACAGCGGCCACGACCACCCCGGCTTACCCAGCTTTCCATTTTGCAAGCAGGTCGTAGTCAGAAAGTAAGCGCCGGGAACGTTATTTTTAGGGGCTTGGGAAAATTCCTCCCTGTTCATAGGGCCGGGATATGTTTCAGGCACCTAGCTGCTGGCCTGCAGCATCGGGGCATTCCCCACGTTTTTTGAGCGGAGGAATTTTAGAAGTTCGAGTCACCGCTCAAGAAGGTTTTGAAATGCGCTCTAGTCATTTCTGGTAACCCTTAATTATTCTGTAATAAGGAGGTTTTCGTTTGCTCAAAACCCTGAGGCGAGGCGTACCGTGTTACTGGGAAAAAAGGTGATTGTGGTTCTGCCTGCCTACCGCGCGGAACAGACGCTCGCCAAGACTTACCAGAAAATTCCACTCGACCTGGTCGACGAGGTGCTCCTTGTCGACGATGCCAGTACGGACGGGACGGTTCAGGTTGCCGAAAAACTGGGTATTCGCACGTTTGTTCACGAACAGAACCGTGGATACGGCGCCAACCAAAAGACCTGCTACGACGAGGCATTGCGAGCCGGAGCGGACATTGTGATCATGGTCCACCCTGATTATCAGTATGATCCAAGGCTGATTGCGGCCATGGCAGGAATGATCGCTTCAGGCATTTATGATCTTGTGTTGGCTTCGCGCATCCTGGGGGGAAAGGCGATTGAAGGCGGAATGCCCATGTACAAGTATGTGGCCAATCGCTTGCTGACCAGTTTCGAGAACATCATGTTGGGAACGAAACTCTCGGAATTTCACACGGGCTATCGCGCTTTCTCAAGGCGTGTGCTCGAGACATTACCCCTGCGAGCGAATTCAGATGATTTTGTGTTCGACAATCAAATGCTGGCTCAGGCAGCAGCGTTCGATTTTTCGATGGGAGAAATTTCTTGTCCCACAAAATATTTTTCCGAAGCCAGTTCCATTAACTTTCGTCGATCCTGCAAGTACGGATTGGGAGTGCTGGTGACCAGTCTTCTTTTCAGACTTTGGCGTTGGCGACTGCTGCACCCGAAAATTTTCTCCGACGAAAAACGTTACCGGCTCACAGATTCTGTATCAGCCGAAGTGCCGGCTCGTAGCAACGCGTGAAGGGAGTCTCCTAAAGTTTCAGGATGAACAGGAAGGAATTCTATCGACAGGTGTTCTTGTTGGCGATCTACCTTTTTTTGTAAAATGTCATCTGAATCGTTTGGAATCTGACAACTGAAACGATGCAAGTCACAGCAACTGACCTACCCGACGTCAAACTGATCACCCCGAAACGTTTCGGCGATGAACGTGGTTTTTTGTCGGAAGTCTATCAACGTGATGCTTTACGTTCGGCTGGTATCACGGCTGAATTTGTCCAGGATAACCATACGTTTTCGGCGAATGCTGAAACGGTGCGTGGGCTTCATTATCAAATTCCCCCGGCAGCACAGGCCAAGCTCGTATTTGTCGTGCATGGTGCGATCATCGATGTTGTGGTGGACATCCGTTGGGGTTCGCCGACTTACGGTCACCATGTGCGGGTGAAGTTGGATGATAAGTTGGGGCAACAACTCTTCATTCCCGAGGGTTTTGCGCACGGGTTCCGAACACTTTTTCCCAATACACAGGTCTACTACAAGATCTCCGCCCTCTACTCGCAGGAATGTGAGCGAGGAATTCTGTGGAACGATCCGCAGTTGGGAATCGACTGGCAATTGACGGCTGACCAGGCCATCCTTTCGGACCGTGACAGGCGTCATCCACCCTTTGAGTCACTGGAACGGTTCTTCCATTACCAGGCGGCGTCCAGTCATGACTGATGCTGTACAGGAGTCCCTTGCGGAAGGAGTGGTACTCGTCGGTAGTGGAGGCACTCTTGGACGGGCGTGGCTGGCCCTGTTAAAACGATTGGATATTAGTTGCGCCGCGTATAACCACCGTGATTTGGACATTACATGCCAAGGGTCCCTCGATGCAATGATTCCTCGGGGCACTCGAGTGGTCATTAATGCGGCGGCGTACACGGATGTCGACGGAGCAGAAGGCGAAGAAGAAGAAGCCTATCTGGTCAATTGTACTGCTGTGGGACATCTTGGCCGGCGGTGTCAGAGCGTTGGTTGCACTCTGATTCACTACTCGACGGATTACGTCTTTGCTGGTACAGCAACAGAACCTTATCAGGTGGATGCGCCATTGCAGCCAGTCAACGCATACGGGCGCACGAAGGCTGCCGGTGAACAAGTTTTACGGGAAATGGGCTGTGATCATCTTTTAATCCGCACGAGCTGGCTTTACGCTCCGTGGGGGTCTAATTTCGTGCTGCGAATGCTGCAGTTAATGCAACAGCGTGATAGCTTGCGAGTGGTGAATGATCAACGTGGGCGGCCGGCCAGCGCCGTCCATTTGGCACAACGATCCCTCGATCTCTACCGAACGGGAGCACGGGACACGTGGCATGTGACGGATGCGGGAGATTGTACCTGGTATGAATTCGCGATCGAAATTCTGCAACAGACTCAGCAAACATGCCGCATCGAACCTTGCCCGAGTACTGAGTTTCCGCGTCCCGCGACGCGTCCCCACTACAGTGTGCTGGATGTTTCGCAGACCGAGAACTTCCTGAAACCCCTGGCCTTCTGGAAAACCAACCTGGCCGAAGTGCTCCGGGAAATTTAAAGTCAGCACTTGTGCCTGTCCCGTGGGTCCTGTTCGGCAGTAAAGACTTTCTGGAAATTTCAGTTCCGCATTCTGGCAGACCGGCAAGGGAATACGTGAAGTCGTCGAGCGGATTGTTTCCGGGTGTCGCACAAAGCTCAATGTTTTCCTACGCAGAACAATTGCTGATTCGTGCGAATCAGCAAATTGCCGTGCGCAGCAACCACAGAAGATCGAACGGGATCGTCTTCTGGATCGGCCATGGAAACATTGTTTAAGATCGTCCCATCCGCTGCGTCGACGACGACCACGTCAGCAACGAAATTAATCAGATAAATCTTCCCATCGGCTGCCAGAGGTGATGCTTCAAATTTTTTCACACCCGGGGTGCGAATCTTCCACTTGACATCGCCTGTTTGGGGATCGACCCGTGCCAGGCTCTTGCGCACATCACTGAGGACAAAGAAGTCGCCGTCGTAGAAGGCGGGGGTGGGAACGTCGGAAGTCAGTTCCTTCGTTTCCTGACTGACCCAGGCCAGGGCCGTATCGTCGAGCTTTCCCTGGCCACCGGCTCGGACTGCGTAAATAGGGTCTTTCTTTGGTGCGCACGCCAGGATCACTCCAGCACCCGCCACCGGCGAAGGCACCAGACGCCAGTGCGTGATTCGGTCCGGATTCCAGGTTCCCCAACGCCATCTTTCCTTGCCATTACTCGGATCATGACCTGACAAATCATCACCTCCTACGACGAGTATCTCCGTGCGGCCATCGTGGTGGTAGGGAATGGGTGTGGAAAAGGCCTCGCGAGATTCGAGTCGGGCATCACTCCTGCGCTCGACTTGCCACAGGGTTTCGCCCGTGTTGATGTCCATGGCCAACAAATACGACTTATTCTTACGGTCTTCGAACCCTCGACCGTCCACGGGGACGTCACGTTGCAGAACCTGTAGATAGAGTCGTCCATCGTAGATCAAAGGACTCGTGCTGAACGACCAGCCGAATGAAAATTCGCCGTAATCGTTTTGGACATTACGAGACCATAACTCACTGCCGGCATGATCGAATCCAACGAGCTGTCCGTTTCCATAGAAAAAAATGACGACTTTGGTATCAGCCACCGGGGAAGGTGACGCATAGTTGCTGTAGGATTCACGACGGATTTCCTCCGCCACCGTTTTGTTCCACAGCATGGCACCCGTCTGACGTTCAAAACACATGGCTTGCAGCGTGTTGTTTGCGGCATTTGTACTGGAGACAAAAACACGATTTGCGACCACAATTGGCGTTGCCGCTGCGGCTCCCGGCAGGTTGACACTCCAGGCGATGTTGTGGGTGCGACTCCACTTGGAGGGTAAATCAGTTTCGTCTGTGGAACCATTGAAGTGTGGGCCACGCCAATGAGACCAATCAGCGCCGAGGAGCACGAGCAGGAGACACAGCGAGCACACAACAGAACAAAATTTGACCATCATTGATTCCTGCATTAGTGTTGGCGGAATGAAGACTGCTGCATTATAGGGCACCGCAACGTGCGAGGAATGGCCCCGGCCAGAATTTCAGGGTGGAGCCTGGTTCCGGTCCGGGAAGCTTGCTGCCAATTCTGTTGCCGGGTCTAAGTCAGCGAGCTGCGGGCCGCATTCAGAACCTGCCGGCTGGCGCTAAATAAATTCGATGCATCGGTGTTAAGGTTGATCCATTGGACGCCACGCTGTATCCAGTAAGCGAAATTCTCTTCGGTGTAAAACGTCGAGACACCAAACAATACGTCCGAATCGCGCATTTTATCGGCCACCGTGTCGATTGCCTGCGCTACCTCCGGATCGTCGAATTGTCCCATCTTGTTCAGGGATCCGGACAAATCGTTGGGACCGAGACAGATGATGTCAATTCCGGGGACGGCCAGGATTTCGTCGATTTTTTTTACCGCCTGAATATGCTCCACCTGAATGACAATCAAGGGATCGCTGGCGGAGCGTTCGAGGTATTCCGCCATCGTTATCGCGCCGTAGTGCATGCCGCGCCGGGGTCCGAATCCCCGTTCGCCCAGGGGTGGATAGCGACAGGCTTTGACGGCTGCCTCAGCTTCGGTTGCTGATTGTACCTGGGGAACAATGATTCCCGTGGGGGCCAGATCCAGTACCGGTTTGATGACATTGATATCGTTTTGTCGGACACGTATGAACGATGCGGTGTCGGTGCCGCGAAGGGTCATCACGTGCTGCAGCATGGCTGGCAAATCGAAAGGTCCATGTTCTCCATCGATCCAAGCGAAATCGTACCCCGCTTCGGCAACCAGTTCGCTGATTGCCGGATCGGAAAAGCTGACGCCAATGCCAATTGGGATTTCGCCATCAGAAAGTTTTTGTCGTATCCTTTCACCGCTGTTGATGCTGAGCATGTGTTGTTCTTCTCCCGGAAGTCTTGGTTCAGCAGACGGGCGTTCAGCCGCGTCCAGAGACAATGTCTTTGAGGCCAATCTTTGAGGCCAATGTGTCGCACGCTGTCACGTCGAGACGACAGAATCAGTAAATCAGGATTGTAATGAAGACGGTTTTGTTTGACGAGGGCTCTAGGGTGTGCCACGTGGCTGTGAAGCAAGCTTTGTCTGGAGGTGGTTCAGAGGTTCGGGATGTGCGTTGGTGTTTGCCAGTTTGGTGCTCCAGAAGACGCAGAATGTTTTCTCGTACTGGCGGGGCTAGCAGTGTAACAACACTGGAACGCGTTGCTGCTGAAATTCCAAGGAGTCGTTTAACTGGTCATGCCCACCGGGCCGATATCAAGAGACAGGTAGGGCCGGTCGTCATGTCCGGTTCGATTGTTACAGTTTTATTTGCAGCAGTAGCAGACGGAGAACCTGTTTCGGCGTTTAAAGATTCGTGAATACCAGAAATGACTTCACTTTCCTCAACCCGTGTTTTACTGTTGGTTCTGGCCGGAAGCCTCGCACTCAGCGGTTGCGCCGTAATCAAACGTCAAGCAGGCAGGATTGGTAACAAGCCTCTGTCCGTCAACGATCTCCGCTTGACCTATCGGACCGAGACCGATCGATTGAATGTTGTCCAGTCTTCAAACCAGGTTCTGCTGGCAACCCATCAGGCACCAGCAGCAAACGTCCTTCCCGCCTGTTCGATCGGCATTGTCAACATTACTTATCCCCACCCCAAGGGTAGTAAAGATGTTGCCCAGGTGAGGGTGGTTTTTCGAGCGTCTGGTACAGAGACGGCAGTGCTTAACCGGTCAATCTGGACAAAAATCTTTAACACAGAAGAGGGTATGGATATCGGGAAGGCCGGCGACGATGTCCTGGAGGTCTGGGCGATGGATATTCCGAAGTGGCATTTGGAAAGACTTGTCGGTCGGCTGAAAAAAACGCAGTTCTTCCGTAAGCAAGTGACGACGCTGAACCCGGAGACGTTTTTGGCAATCGACATAGAGGGGGAGGCTGCCGTCGGCAAAAATTATCGGTCAGTCGACGAACTGGATGCTCTGGTGATGAGAATTCGTCGTGAAGGACGACTGGTTTATTCGCCACAGCCTGTTCGGCCGATGTGGAAGCAGGTCAATCTGCCCATTCTGCTGCAGGCTCCGGCGTCCCAGGCACTCGTTCGCTTACCTGCAGTCAGCGGTTACTAAGCGTACGGTGCCCCGGCTTGGCGGACCTGCCGCAGTGAGCAGCGTGTCAATTCCTGTCGACGCTGTGGACCGTTTTGAAGCAGTTTCCCGTATGGCTGCGGTTGCGGCAGTGACCCCATGTTGACCGTAATTTTTCGTGAAACGCTTCCCCTGGCCAGTCAGTTGCACCGGAGGTGCGTCACGACAATGGTGGCCGTACGGCGATTCATCCGGATCCGGAGGTGGCTCTAAATCGGGCTGAAAATGGTCGAGTTGGTACTGCGTCGATACTTCTGCTATTGCTGGTTCAAAGTTACAATAGTCCGCTTGATCGAGAGCGAGACTTACAGCGGTTTCTCCGAGGCGTGTTCTCCGGGATGTCGCCGAAGGGTGAATGGATCTTAACCATTGACAACA
>CAUZBP010000161.1:0-6898 GCA_963578105.1 Planctomycetota bacterium | reverse complement strand
ACACGACCCGCCGGATGCTGTTACCCGAGTTGATCGGGTTGGAGTTGGATTATCGCCAGCGACACAACGAATCTCCAACGGTGGAAGAATATCACCGCCGTTTCCCTCAACACCAGGCCATCGTCGAAGACGTCTTTAGAAACCGTGGAGCCGCTCCGGGTAACAAGTCTTTGACAAAGCGCGGGCCAGTAGCAGCCGATGCCGGTGAGGCCCCCAATAATCAGCGCTTTGCAGCTACGACCCCAATACCGGTTGCGGATCAACGTTTTGAAAGCCATGGCCTGCGGGTCCGCTGTCCGAATTGCCGCGAGGCGATCGAACTTGTTGTGAACACGGTCTGGTCGGACATTACTTGTAACCTCTGCGGAAGTCAGTTTAGCCTCGTAGACAGCCCGCACGGTGCCGGGGCAGAACGTGGTCTGTCCAGGATGGCACATTTTGACCTGATCTCTCAACTTGGAGCCGGTAGTTTCGGCACCGTTTGGAAGGCACGCGACACCACTTTGGATCGACTGGTGGCGGTCAAAATTCCCCGCAAGGGCCAGTTGGACACCCTCCAGGCAGAACAGTTCTTGCGCGAAGCCCGGGCAACCGCCCAGTTGTCCCATCCGAACATCGTCAGTGTGTACGAAGTGGGTCAAGACGATGGAACCGTGTACATTGTCAGCGACCTGATCCGCGGCATGACATTGTCCGAGTGGCTGCAGGACCAACAGCCGACATTCCGCGAATCGGTAGAACTCTGCGCCACGATGGCCGACGCGCTTCATCACGCCCACCTGGCCGGTGTCGTTCATCGGGATCTGAAACCGTCCAACGTGATGCTGGACGACGCAGGCGAACCCCACGTCATGGACTTTGGGTTGGCCAAACGCGAAGCGGGCGAAATCACCATGACCGTCGATGGGCAGATCCTGGGAACTCCCGCCTACATGTCGCCAGAACAAGCCCGCGGCGAAGGGCACTGGTCCGACCGTCGCAGCGACGTCTACTCACTGGGAGTCATCCTGTTTGAACTGCTGACCGGCGAACGACCCTTCCGTGGTACCAACCGCGTGACGCTCATTTCCCAGGTCCTCCTGGACGATCCCCCCAGTCCCCGAAAACTCGACTCGCAAATTCCGCGCGATCTGGAAACGATCTGTCTGAAATGTTTAGAGAAGGATCCGAACCGGCGGTATCAATCGGCACAGAGTTTGGCCCATGAATTGCGCCGCTACCTTCGTGGCGAACCAATCCAGGCACGGCCGCTTGGCCGAATAGCCCGTGGCGGGCGGTGGTGCAAGAGAAAGCCCATGGCGGCGACCGTGGTGGTGCTGGTCACCTTGATCGCCGTGGTCAGCCCTTCCCTGGCGATTTGGGAAAGATGGCAGCGAAACCGAATCGAAGCGATGGGAATCGAAAAAGGAGATTTGATTGATCGGCTGGTGACCCAAAGAAATGAACTCCAGGAAGAATTGCAGGAAGCCAAACTCGATTGGGACCATTTCGCGCCACGATTCAACAAAACCCAGTCGCCGCGGACACACCTCCTTCAATTGGCTCAAGCCCACTACCGGTCGATCCTTGCCAACATGCAGAATAAGCCAGCCGATGCCCAGCAACGTGTGCACACCTACTTGGGACTGGCCGCGGTGGTCGAAGCATTGGGGAAAACCAAGGAAGCCATTCAGCTTTTCGAGCAGGCCAGTACCATTCTCTCAGAGCTGGTGGAACAGCATCCAACCGACATGAGATATCAAGAAGCACTCGGCAAGTGTTATTTGCACATTGGAACGCTGAAACACCTGACGGAAAACAGGGAAGATGCTGTCGCCGCCGGCCAGCAGAGTGTGCAAATCCGAAAAATGTTGGTTGACGACCATCCAAGCCGTGTCGATTATTCAATCGATCTCCGTGATGCTTACGCCCAATTGGGTTTCTGGCAACGTGCAGGCGGAGATACCGATGTGGGAACTCACACTATTGAGGAAGCGTTCAGGGCCACCGAGAAACTGGATGCCAATTGGCCTAAGGAACCGATGCTGCTTCACCGCCTGGCCTGCAAGCTGGCAGGGTCCGAACCGATCCTCGTCGAAGCAGCCTCGCAGCAACCTAGCGCGAATCCGCCCCGCCCATGACTTCACCACCAGACCTGGTGCTGAGATCCTGGTAGACCGTAAAGTTGATCGTTTCGTTGATGAAACCAACGTGCCCATCGGTGTAAGTAAACTGGGCACCCCCGGGATGTTCGCTCCCGAAGAAAAAGTCGTTTTCCAGATCTACTAGTTGATCGGTGTTGAGCGGGTAAACAACATTCTTGACAGCCTTCATACACGTCTGCTCTTCCTTCCGTAACAAGCGAAAAGAAGCCCCGTACATCCAGTAATCTACCCCGTAGATTCGCTCGCCGACCAAAAGGGTATGCGACGTACCATCGGCCACATGCTTGATGCACGTGCGGCTGAGTGGATACAGCACCCCGTCAGTTGCATAATTACCGCAAGACTCATGCTGATGCTTGAATTTTCGGGCCCCGGCAGTGCCGGCGTAATTCGTCTTGCCTTGCGCTAATTGGGAACTGGGGCACCGGAAAATGGGCACGCCTGTGGAATTTGGCACGCCACCCTCACCGCAAGGTCCCGCCCCCGGGTTGATCTGCTGGTAAATGTCTTGCTCCTCGATAAACGGCAACAGGTAAACGTGCCAACTGAGACCATAACACGACCTGGACCGATCGATGTTGGTTCCCATCGGAAACGATTTGTAGGTGTCGTGGTAATGGTGCAGCGCCAGTCCCAGCTGCTTGAGGTTGTTCCTGCAACTGGTATGTCGAGACGCTTCCCGGGCTGCCTGGACTGCCGGCAAGAGTAAAGCGATCAAGATCCCGATGATCGTGATCACCACCAAGAGTTCGATCAGCGTGAAACCGGGGCGACTGGTACGGCAATCGAGCCATCTTGACTGCGTACGTAAACAAGAATAAATGCCCGCGATCGCACTTGAGATTGGGCGTCTCACGTGTTGCTCCAACCTCTCAGGCCTGCCAGGCAACAAGCGGCGGCCGCGATCAACAGCACGGCAGAGGGTTCAGGAAGCGACGACGAAAATCCGCTGGGAAGAGGGCCTGGACTTGTCAAGATAAATGCCTGCTTGAATCCTTCGATGTCACGAAAGTCGAACGACGTGAAATCATCGTCGAAATTACCTCGTTTGACAGGCAGGTCAAACAGCTGAGGCACCGTTTGCTGCCGATCGTGACAAATCTGGCTGTATTCCCAGTCATCGATTAATCCAACCACGAATAGATCTTTGTCGTCGGGCAGGTCGAGGGTACCGTCACAGTCCATATCTCCATCAATGGACGCCTGGCCGGAATCCAACCCTGATAATTCACCCGCTGTCGACCCAACCGAACTCGACGTGGCGACCGTGTGCCCGACCCCGCCGGGACGCAAAGTCTCCAGCCCGAGCGCCTCGGCAGGTATGACAATTCCAGGAGCGGTCCCCCATGGACTTCCGGGCGCTGGCGCAGTCAACACGTCACCCGGTTCGATCGGCAACCCGAGCAGACTGTCCTGCTGGCCAATGATCGCCGAACCACGCCGCACGGAAAACAATATCTTATCAGTCGCCGGGTCGAACATCATGTCGCCGTTATCCGAGAGCGCCAGCGCATCCAGATCGTCGGTGTCGGCCCCTACGATGTCCAAGCCAAGATTTTGTGCCGACGCATAAATCGCCGTGATTGCCCCCGGGGTCGATTGCAGCAGAACATCTCCGCCGACAAAACCATTGGCTACCGCGGTTCCGATGTTTGGACCTGCCGGTTCCAAGGGATCGTCAAATGACGCATCCAACGAAAAATAGAAAGGACCGAGCATGTCGGCAGGAAGCGTATCCAGGTCCATCGCATCCAGATGATCGCCGAAATCCTGAAGCACCACCGAATCAGGATGATTCGGTTCAATCAAACCCAATCCCTCCATGCTACTGCCATCACCATCCAGAAAGGCACTGTTACCAAACGCCCAGACCGTGGGTTGCTGGGTAGGAACCCTGGGGCCCCGATACGCAAACACATCGGCGGACGCCTCGGCGGCACCCACTGCTCCTTCTGAGCTCGCATTTGGTGCAACACCGCCAGGTCGGTCCGAAACGCCTTCGGTGAACTCATCTACCGAGAAGAAAATCCCATTCCCCGCATCACGACCATACGACAACGCGTCGATTTCACCTTCATCGAGTTCCCCTCCGATAGCCACACCGGTCAGTCCCAGGGTGGGAAGTCGACCAGGTATACCAGGTGGTGACCCCGAAACCAGCATACCAGGAGGATTCGAAGCCCCTGCGACAGGTGGATTCGGCTCGGGAAACAGGGGCAACGCGGGCACGCCAACCGTGAGAAGATCGTGCCCGTCAATCTCCCGACCAAAAAATGCATCGAATACTGCCGGGCCAGCTCCAAAACTTCCTGCAGTCGGTCCTTGAGTGCTGATCGAAAAAGTCACACCACTAACTGGCTCGCCCGCAAGCGTGATCACACGGAACTGGTCCGGATTCAAAGGCGTGTCGTGGCCAAAAGACAACTGCATATCGAGCGTCCGCAAATCGGGTGAAATCGTTAATGAGTCGTTTTGATATAGGGTGTCAGGTTCAAGCCCGCGCATCATCGACATTGCCGGATACATCAAGTACGGCATACCCAACAGGTTGTCGGTGGTTTGCAAACCGTTGCCTGAAACAATGACCCCTAGTATTTCACTATCAAAAGTGATCGATCCGCTGATCGTCACTGATGCTTCGTTCCATTGACCGTGTATAAAATGGCTGTCGACTGTGGTTCCGTACGAGATAGGCACCGCCGGGATGTAACCGATGGCGTCCGTCATCACGTCATCTGGGAGCATTACGCCTTCATTTTCCTGGAACGCAAACAACATCGCGTTGCTCTCTAAATCCATGACCTGGTATGGGAGATCCGTTGGCACGAGAACTGTGTCACTTGTCCCGACGATGGCTGCGTCTAGCCGCGCGATCCAAACGATTGCCAAGAGACCCACGACAAGGAGATAGCGTCGAGTGGCGGTCATGCCACAAATTGCTGCGTTTCGTTTTTGGCAACGCGGCTGGGGCAACATGGCTGTCTCCTGGCCGATCCATGGACAAAAGCGGAACACTCGGGTCTCAACTGGCAGCTCTTCGAACGCCACCTCTGATAGATATAACAGCTAGCCTTCAAAATTGGAATTTTCGAATCGAAAAACTGCCTGGATTGGCCCGGTGGAAATTCGACTTCTCCAACTCGTAAATCGAAAGTTCTCGCCGTGGCCCGACACTACATTTTATCAGTTTTTATAGCTAAATTCACCGAAAACCAGCCATTTGATTGACTTGATCAACCCCTGGGTTAGGATGAACGCAAGTGCGTTGGTGCGCCACGTTGGATTAACCCAATTAGCCAGAACCATGAAACAAAACTGGCTTGTCTTTGTGACGTTGCTTGCCGTAGCCAGCTCAAATGGTAGCGCAGCAACCTCATTCTGGCTGTCAACCACGGACTCGGTTATGGCTGCTCCCTCTTTAGGTGAAGTGCCTCTCGTTACCCATCGGACGGGGGTTTCCGAGGGAGAGATTCACATCTGGGCCCGGCCAGCTGAAAATGAAACTCTCGCAAATTTTTCGCTCAACGTCCGTTCAGACAGTCCCGATGTCATCAGCTTCGCCACCGGCTTCGTAGAGATTTATAACCCCATACTGATTAATTCAACCTCGCAACGATATCAATTTGTTCACGACTCGGAGGACTGTTCGCCATTGATCACGTCTCCTTGCATCCACACCACCGCCGAGAAGCTGAGTGGCTTTCAGGCATTTACGATAACCGAACCGGCAGTGGGACGTGGAATCGGCCCGGCCACCGCTTTAATCGATCCGTTGTATGCCAGTGCCCGGGACGCCTGGCTGCTGGCGACTGTCAAATACAACGTCTTGGCACCAGGGGTCTCAAACCTCTATTTGCAGATTGGTCGACACGGGATTTTAAATCAAGGATCGAATCCCAATTCACCAGCCGATCTTGACGTGGTATTCGGTAGTGATTTTTCGTCGCCACTGAGTTCAAACAACAATCGTGAATGTGATGTGGATTGCAATTCGGCAGGGCCTCAAACCACCGATGCGGTGATTTCGGTGACGTCCTTACCACCTTCCCAGTGGGGTGACTACAACGACGACGGCAACGTCGATGCGGCAGACTACACCAACTGGCGCGACAAGCTTGGTGACAATGTCTCATTGGGGACCAGTCCCGATGGTGTGGCGGATGGCGTGATCGATAAGTGGGACTACCAATTCTGGAAGGACAACTACGACAACAGCTTCGGAATCGGCATGGGTTCAGCCACCGTGGTACCCGAGCCGACATCGCTGGGGTTGATGCTGGTCGGTTTTGTGACCGCCGCTTTACGCCGGTGTCGCTAGCGATGGTCGATTCACTTCGTGCTGCCGGGTACTTTCGTGCCCCTGGTACCGGCAGCGGTTCAGCCCAACCCTGACTTCATCATGGGTACCTGCCATATGGGGCAGGTCAGGTTTCCGATGCGAATGCAACGGTGCCACGGGAACCGCGGGTCTCTCAGGGTCTCTCATTCACCTGCCGACATCGCCGTTGAGCTAGAGGCAGTCGGCACGCCACAGCAGAAAATGACCTCAATTCCAAACAGCACGGCAAGCTAAAATTGCTCACGCCCCGGAAATTGGCTCGCTTTCAGCAGTAAAAAACATCTATCATGGACGTTGATTCAATGGTTGTCAGATCGGTTTGCAGGTAGAAGGCATGTCCACCAACGACCAACACGCGAACATCTCGTGGCAAAAGGTGCCCGTCGACCGCGAGACGCTCAGGAATTTACACCAC
>CAUZBP010000160.1:0-6902 GCA_963578105.1 Planctomycetota bacterium | reverse complement strand
ACTTGCAAAATACCGGTCGGGACATGTAGAGATCATTGAGCATCTGGGAGGTAATCATCTGGTAGCACCCGCTACACATTTCCCCTTCAACGGCTGTCAAGGCTTCGTCACCTCGGGCTTTCACGACGCGGTCATAATCGGTCTTGAACTGAGAAGGCAGTACCGTTTCTTCTTCGGCCAGTTTGTCGCTAACGCGTACGATATCAGCTTCAAGAGTTTGGCGTTTCCCCTCGATGCGTTGTTTAAACTTTTCAAAATCCTCCTGAACACTTTCAACCTGACTCTGCGCCTTATCCGCCGTTTTCTGGTCCCCATCAATTTTTTCCATGGTTTCCAAGATCTCGTCTGATAAAACACTCGTTGCCATCTCGTCGGCGGCAATCTGTTCGATCAGGGATTGGAATTCTTTGTTGGTACCGCATTCATTCCGTTTTCGTTTCAGATCTGTGATTCGATCTTCTGCCGTCTGTAGTTGAAGCTGTTTCGCAGCGGAGGCAACTTTCGCCTGTGTCAGATGGTTTTGAGCCGCCTCGTTGATTTCTCCTAACCGATCCAGGTTGGCGTTGCCGGCCTTGATTTGTAACGGACCTCGCTCAAGTTCTGAGCGAAGGTCAGCCAACTGCTGATGGATACGGTGAAGTTTTCTTAGAGCATCAGTAGTTAAGTTCATGTGCAGCAGTGTGCTTGAGGCAGTGGGTAACAACCGATCCTATGATATCCCAAAAGGATAGGGTCTACAAAGGGGGGAGCCGAGATTGTTCCTGGTTGAAAACCTTTGATGTTCCAGCGGTTTTCAGCAACAAGGGTTTAGCGAATCTTTTTTTGACGCCGAACAGCAACTTCCCTGTTGATTTTATCGGGCGAAAGCCTTGCGCGCAACTCCAGGAGGAGTGAAATATTGTTCAGTTTATAAGAATCCTGGCGGGTCGTCTCGAACAAGTGTTAACCAATACCCTTTTCACCGATAAACACGGCCCGTGCCTTTACCGGCGCGTGGCAGAGTTTATCAGGCGGTCGAAAGGAGTTTGCGGGTCCTTGGATCCGTTTCGTGCTTGTCGGTTTGATTCGGGACAGTCGATGGCGGGTTGTTGTCGACAAAAAAACCGCTGGCAGTAGCTGGCCAGCGGTTGGAAGACTTAAACCAAACAGTTTTCAGGCAGCCTTGAGAAAACCTTGCAGTCGCTCACTGCGAACGGGATGTTGCAGCTTGCGCACTGCCTTGGCTTCGATCTGGCGAACCCGCTCCCGAGTGACCTTGAAGATTCGTCCCACTTCCTCCAGGGTGTAGGAGTATCCATCACCCAGGCCATAGCGAAGTCGAATAATTTCACGTTCGCGATACGTGAGTGTTTTAAGGATTGAATCAATTTGATCACGTAAGATTCCATTGGATGCGGATCGCACGGGCGTCTCGCATCCCTTGTCCTGGATCAGTTCACCAAAACTACTGTCCTCGTTCTCCCCCACGGGTCGATCGAGACTTACAGGGTGTCGGCCCATATCGAACACGCGTCTGACGTCGTCCAGATCCATTTTGGCTACCCGGGCAACCTCTTCCGTGGTGGGTTCGCGTCCCAGATCCTGTAGCAGTTGTTTGGCAGTGTTTCGTAAACGCGAAAGCACGTCAATCATATGCACAGGGATGCGAATGGTACGCACCTGGTCGGCGATGGCACGAGTGATGGCTTGCCGGATCCACCAGGTGGCGTAGGTGGAAAACTTAAAACCTCGCCGGTACTCGTACTTGTCGACGGCACGCATTAACCCGGTATTTCCCTCTTGAATGAGGTCCAGAAAACCTAGTCCCCGGTTCCGGTATTTTTTTGCAATGGAAACGACCAGTCGCAAGTTGCCGTTTGATAGCTCGCGTTTCACTTGTTCGTATTCGTGAAACCGGTTGCGTACTAGTTCACATCGTTGACGCAAACTGAGAGGACTCTCTTGTGTTTGCAATATGATCTGGTGCAACTCGCGACGGAGAGTGTTCCTTTCGCGGTCGGCGTGCGGATCATTTTTCAGCTGTTGAAGGCGTACTCGAAGATGATCCATGCGACGTGAAAATTCCTCCAATTGGACCATTTGTGGTTGCACGCGACGAGTGCGCAAGCTGAGTTCTTCAACCAGTTGCAACATTTTACGGCGTCTGGCCAGAAACCGTTTTCGAGCTGAACGTCGTATGCCGGGAGGAGTGCTGCGTTGAATCAACAGAGAGAAATCCTTGCGGCTTTCCTCAAGAAGTGGTTTCAAGGTGGCCAGGTTGTGAGGCATCCGGGCCAGAATTTGCTCTTTAGTGAGACGCTCTGTCAACGAAACCTTGATCGTTCTGTCAAACGGGAGTTGGCCCTTGAATACTTTTTCTAATGTATCAACGGTTTGCTGAAGTGCAAAATTGCAACTGAGCACGCTGCGACGGAACCGCTTGCGGGTAATCTCGATCTTCTTGGCGAGGGCTATTTCTTCTTCACGGGTTAAGAGATCGATCTGCGACATCTGCGCCAGATACATGCGCAATAGATCGTCGCTCAGTTTGGGCAACTCCTCCGTTGATGGCGACTTCTCGGATTCTTCTCTGGTTGTTTTGGAATGATTCGCGGGTTGATCCTCAAAATTCCCTTCCGGAGGTTCGTTCAGTATTTCAATTCCCTGTTCGTCCAGTGCCGTGAGAAGACTGTCCAGTTTTTCAGGACTCACGGCCTCGTCGGGAAGATATGCGTTGACCCGATCGTAAGTGAGATACCCTTGTTGTTTTCCACAAGTGATCAGATTCTGCAACTCCTGGTCGGTATACATCACGTGTCTGTGCCTCCTGCGCTAAAACGTTGTAAACATTGACCGATTAATTGGGTCACCGGATCAATGTTTAGACGGCAAGTATGCTAACCATCCGTGGAAGCAAAATTACACTGCCGGCTTCTTTTTTTCTCATAGAGCTGCTGCAATAGTTCGAGTTTTTCCTGTTCGGTCTTGCTGTCGTCTTGGAGTGCCGCCAAAGTTTGACGACGCTCATCATCCTCCTTTCGGTGATGGAAACTTTGAATCAAGCCTGCTAATCGTGTCGCGGGATCTTCGGTAGCTTTTTCGGCTTTCAGCCGGGAACGCTCGTCCAGGTCGACAAGCAAACTTTTTAATGTGGGCTGCTCGAGATGTGTGATCATTCGATCAAACTGAGGTATCACTCCATTTTCGTGAAACTGGCAGAGCATCGCATAGATTGTTTTCGTTGCGTCATCCTGCAGTTGTTCGGGGCGTATTGATTTGGACGCCACGGCAACCAAGTCAGGTTGTTGTACCAGAATCTCCAGCAACTCCTGCTCCCATGCGTCGATAGGCGTGTTGCGGGTCGTGATTTCCGAATCCGCCGGTCGTGTCTCGACACGCTGGGGATTTGAACGGCGGAGGACAGTCAGCCGTTGCCGGATTTCATCCTCCTGAATGCGGAACTCACGAGAGAGACGATTGAGCATTTGCTGTTCGCGTAATCTTAATTCGGTGGTGGTGTTGGCTTGCAGGCGAGGGGCACGAGCAATCGTTTTCAGAATATTCTCTAACGCACGATTGGCTGCGTGGACGTCCCTCAGGATGTCAATGCCTTCGGTTTCCAGGCGAATCTTGTATGCCAGGGCGTCGGTCGCAGTGGCGGTCAATTGCTGCAGGGCCGCAGGCCCTTGCTGTTGGATGAATTCGCAGGGATCCATATTTTCCGGCAGTGTCACAATCCGCAAGTCCATTTGTTCAGCCACGAACAACTCCAGGATCTCGCCCACACGCTTCTGTCCCGCTGCGTCTCCGTCGAGGACCAGCGTAATGCAATCGGCATAGCGTCGCAATAAACGAATGTGACGTGAACCTAGTGCCGTACCCAGCAGCGCCACGACATTTTCCACGCCGTGCTGATTCACCATGATCACATCGGTGTAACCTTCCACAACCAGGACGTTACTTGTGGATCCTGCTTCCCGGCGCTGAGCGGAAAGGATGTCCTGGGCGATATTTAAACCGTAGAGTTGGTCGCTCTTGGAGAATAGTCGGGTCTCACTCGTGTTGACGTATTTTCCTGAACGATTGTCCGCCAATTCAGGTAGAATTCTCGCACCAAAGGCAATGGTCCGGGTCTGGGTATCGCAAATTGGGAACATGATTCGGCCACGAAAGAAATCGAATGGCTTGCCGGTTCTGGTGCTGATCCCAGCCAGTCCCACCGCCTGCAAATGTCCAGTGGAATAGGGTGTTGATTTGGCTCGATCAAGCAGCCAGTGCCAACCTGCCGGTGCAAAACCAAGACTGTAACGAGCCATGCTATGCCCCGAGATTCCGCGTTCCTCCAGGTACTGGCGTGCCGGTTCGGCGAGGTCAGCATTCAACAAGCACTCGTGATATTGCCGCTGGGCCCAAGCCATCACGTCGTAAAGAATCTTTTTGTTGTTGCTGCTTGTAGAATCTGATGAGCCACCTGACCGAGTGGGCGCCAAGGAGATCCCGGCGCGATCGGCCAGCAATTCGAGTGCTTCTCGGAATTCGATGCCTTCTTTGCGCATCACAAAACTGAAGACGTCGCCCCCCTCATTGCAGACCCAGCACTTGTACGTCTGGCGTTCCTGGTTGACCTGCATGCTAGGACGCGTGTCGTCGTGCCAGGGGCAGAGCCCCACATAACCGCGGCCTTGTCGCCGTAATTGAAGATAGCTGCCAACTACATCAACGATGTCGTTCGCAGCTCGAACTTGGTCTTTGGCGTCGAATGCGAACCCAGTTGACACTGGCAACTCCCGTGCAAGGATGCGAGAGAGCTGCCAACTGTGGCCCGACGGTCAGGAAAGGTTCTTCCGGAACCCGAAGTTCAACCGCCGTTAGTGGGTCAACCACCGATGGTGCTCTCCTTAGCACACAGGCGGCAAATTATAGTGATAGCACCCGTGCGCGGTCAATATTATCCAGTGGACGACAAGAGCCCTGCTGGACCTTTTATTGAAGCCGGTCTTGCTCCCTGATGCAATGGGGGGGCAACGTGGTTTGGAGCGAGATTTTCAAGACAGCACCGCATGCAAAGGTGCTTTTGGGAGGATCGTATTCTCGGTATTCGATGGCGCAGAGAATCACCTGGGCAGTGGAATTCACTGCGTCAAACGGATTGTCTGCTGCGATTCTGCATGAGATGCTGACAGTCTCCGCCTGTCCGGACAGGAAAAAGGAGGAAGTTTGGAGTCTGCTTTTCTCTCTCCGAACATCTGACTGATTTGCCGGTGGCCGCTGGTCTGCAGTTCTTACCGCGGAGGGTACATGCCAGAGGCCGGGACCACGGTCGTCAAATGAGCGGGAAGCGATGGAGGGAGGTCCGGGAGCGAGTGATCGCTGCTTGCGGCGCGGTCATTCCAGGCGTGTCATCAACCCAACTGGGTTGGACGCCGTCCAACGATCACCTCCAGGATCAGCTTTTCTCTCTCGCGCCAAATGACAACTTGAACTTTCGAATCGATTGGAGTGGTTGCAACCAAACGACTCAGGGTGGTGGGATTGTCCACCTCGTGGCCGTCCCACGCGACAATCACATCGCCGCGCTGGATTTCGGCCCTCAAGGCAGGAGAATCTGGCACCACCCCCGAAATGACGGCTCCCTGTTCGGCACTCACGCCCATTTGACGAGCCTCTTTGGAGTCGGGTGACAACAAACTGACTCCCAACCAGCCGCGGGCCACGTTTCCGGTTATTTTTAGTTCTTGGTAAACTTCTCGCGCGATACTGCTCGGTATTGCGAAACTGAGTCCCAAAAACGATTTTCCCATGATGGCTGTGTTGATTCCCACCACCCGACCCAGTGCATCGACCAGCGGTCCGCCGCTATTTCCCGGGTTGACCGCGGCGTCGGTCTGTAGAAACTGCTGCACGGGACTGATGCCGGGTCGGTTCTTGCCGCTCAAAATGCCCGCCGTGATCGACTGATCAAATCCGAAAGGACTTCCCACGGCCCAAACCAGGGCGCCGACGTCCAAGTCGTCGCTGTTTCCCCAATCGGCAGCAGATAGTCCAGGCGTGTCGATTTTGATCAGCGCTAAATCGGTCATCCGGTCCTGTCCAATCAGGATGGCGCGAACGGTGCGACCGGCACTCAAGGAGACATCGATGCGCGAGGTTCCCTGAATCACGTGGTTATTCGTCAGGATGTAACCCTCCTCGTCCATGATGACTCCCGAGCCCTGCCCCGTGCTACTGAAGCGGTTTCCGTCAGGTTGTCCAAACAGGAAACCGAACTCGTCTGCCGGCATCTCTCTGCCGGTGGCTTGTGGTTCGGTTGTGGTCTTGATGTGAACGACGCTCGGTCCAACTCGTTTGGACACGAGTTGAAAGGCAGTCGAAAGACCATCCAGATCCAGTTTTTCCAGCCCTTCCACTGCAGATTCGACTTCCGCCCGTTCGCGGCCGCGTGCGGCCGCGTAATTGATTTCCTCAACGTAGTAAGGCACCAGGTAACGGAGCGCCAACAACCCGAGCAGTACAAACAAGAGGCAGAAAAGCAGGGGTAGTTGAGGAGATCGGGGAGCCGGGTTCTGTGAAACGGGTTCGCTGGGGCGTCCCGCAGGAGGAACTGCCGGTTCCGGACCGGTGACGTTTTGGGGTGAATTTGCGCTACTCAAGCGGATTCCTAACGTGCTATTTGGGGTTTTGTAGGTGGACGGGGCAGTTGGAACGAGGTTTTTTCCTTGTCGAATTATAGCCGAATCACCGAGTTTGTAACTCCTGGGATTCCCCGGTGCACTGCTGCGAGGGCCGTGTCTGTTTGCTCCGCCGGACTGTCGGCAGAACCTTCTGCCTTTCCGTTGGGATTGGTGGCCGGAGGGCTTTCCACCGGGACGGGGCTTGTAACTTCTGAAGGATGTTCGTGTAAACCCGACAAGGCCGTCTGATTT
>CAUZBP010000159.1:0-6936 GCA_963578105.1 Planctomycetota bacterium | reverse complement strand
TGGAAGCGGTTTGCGACATGGCCCAGGGATTCCTGCCTGAGTCGTACGTGAACCCTCAAGCCGTCGACCGTTGTGGATTTGTCCGGCGTGATCAGGACTAGCCATGACACTTGCCGGAAACCAACAAGAGAATCGCAACCAGGTCATCAAATGCCAGGCAAACAATCTCACCCCGGTCACCCTCTTTTGGATAACACCCCACGTTTCCTCGGGAGAATTGCCCGGCTGCCACGGTCGACTTCGGATTCGTCTCCCGGCTTTACTAGTTGCGATATGGGAAGCATAAATCCCACCGTGCATGGAAACTCGCTCTGCCAGTTTCACTAACTCGTCTGTACTTGCCTAAGAGCTGGGCAGATAGATCAACCCCGTACACATGCCCCAGGCACCATCACGCATTCCCTTGTCGACCAGGGCAACCATTCGCTGGATTTCCCCAAGGAGATGCCGTCCGGTTCTCATTCTTAAGCACGGCTCGGCGAACACTTCCCTGGGGCACCAAATGCATCACATTCGTACCGGCTGAATCCTGGTCGATTTTCTTGTAGTAAGCACCTACGTCGACCGGACCACTGGCGCAATTCCCTGTCAACACACTGGTCACACCCTGAGCCAGGTAATTCAGATTCTGACGACCCGAGTCCTTCACGATCGTACGGTCACTGTGTGAGTGTAAGTCGATGAACCCGGGAGCCAGTACCAGGCCGGTTGCGTCAATCTCGCGAGTCCCAGCCGGAACTTTCAAATCCTTTCCAATTGCCGTGATGTGATTCCCGGTAACCAGCACATCCCCCACCAGGGGACCAGTTCCCGCCCCGTCAATAATTTGAGCATTGCGAATCACAACTTGGGCCTGGAGATCGACGGTCACCATAAGCGGCAGCAGGGCGACCAGTCAAATCAGCATGTTTCTTCTAAGCATCGCTCAATCTCCCCTGAAATTTCTTCGATCACCTGTTCCAACGACCCGGGCTCTAAGACGGCAATCGATTCCTGGTAAATATCTTTTCCATAACAATCTGCCGGAGGCAAGTAGGAAGCCCCCCAGGCTCCAGTCACGGTGGCGATCACAATCGCCATTTGCGGAAATCGTTTCCGCAGCGTTCGTTGCAGTTCATTGTAAGGTTCCCCCTGGACTGCGATCCAGATGGCTCCCCCCATTCTCGACATCACGATCTGGTACGGGTATGCCTCCCCAGAAGGCAAATTCTCCAGGCGACCGAGTACACGAGTGCGACGTTCTACCTGGGCGTGACAGTCACGGGCCCGCTGGGCATCCCCAGCCTCCAACGCCGACTGCTCCTGCTGCTGCCAATCCGACCGCTCCCGTTCAACCTCTTCCGGTGCACTCAACTCTGCCCGATAGGCCAGCGGCACTGTCAGGCGGCGCAGTTGCCAGTGCTGACATTGCTGTTGCGATTCCGCCGAGAGTGGAACATGGTGCCAGGTCCCCAAGGTCGCTCCGGAAATAACTGGACCCGCATATTCAAAGCGTTTACCCGCTGCCGGCAATGCCGTCAGGGCCGACAGAGCGGCGTAACCAAGTTGTCGGCCATTGCGATCAGCAATCGCAACGTCTCCCACGAATCCTTCCTTGGGCCCCACGTCACCTGCTGCGCCCTGAATAAACATGCAGGGGACCCCGGTAGCCTCTTCCACCACTTCTCGCATCGCTCCCGGATAGTCCGGACTAATCTGCTGATTGTCCCAGGCCAGCGTGGTGGGGTGACAGGCATAATTAACCACGGTCGCCAGGGTGCGCCCCTCGACATCATCAACCCGTCCGACCAGAACCGTCTCATCAACTTCGCCTTGCGGATTGTAACCACAGACAAACTGCTGGCTCGACTCATCCCAATAATCGCGGTGAGCCGCCAGGTCACACTGCCCCTGCCCGTAACAGATCGTCACCGGCTGCATGCTCTCGACGGCTGCCGCCACCAACTCGCCTACTTTTGCTGTCAGTTTTTCCAGGTAAGGGGGAATCAGTTCTCCTCCCGCCAGTTCCCAGCGATCCTGACCGAGCAAGCCTGCGGCATGGGTATGAGAAAACGTCACGGTCACCGATTCAGCAGGGATTGCCTGCTGCTCAATAAGGTCAAGCATCGGCTGTAATTCACGATGGCCGAGCAGGCAATGATCCAGGGCAATCCAAACGTGCGGACTCGGCTCCCCTTGCAGTCGATCCAGGACCATCACGGTGGCCGTTAAGGGCCGGTGAATTCCGTCTGCCCGTTCGTGGGTGGCCGCCCCCCACATCCGCTGATAAATCCCATCGGGGGGCGTAATATCACCCCGCGCTCCGCCCCAACGGCAATGACTTTGTGGTGTTTCAACATGCTGCGTCATGGCTGGTCCCTCGATCCTTGACTGCCCCGTTTAGGGCTAACCCATGAGTGGTCAAGCACCGTACCACTGGTTCGCAGGAAAAACCAGCAGAGCCCAGCACCGACATACATTAATCCGAACAGCAACAGGACGGCATCCCAGGCACTGCCTGCGTAGTCCGGGTAACGATGTTCGATCAGCCTCAGCGACCAGGGAACCGCGTTAATGAACAGCAGCGCACCGAAATTGCCGCACATGTTCATCGTCGCAAACAGGGTTGCCACCTGGCGACCTCCCATATCGATGGTAATCGTGAAGGCACAAGGCCCTGCAACAGAAGCGCAAAAGGCACCGATACTGATGACAATCACAGCCCACAGCGGATCGGCAATGAAGTAGGCCGCCAGCACAAAACCCGCACAGGCCAGCACGCAAGAAGCTGCCAGTCGTCGGCGTGCCACGCTCAGGCTGCACGTGCGCCGATAAATCGCATCGGAGACTGCACCACCGACCCAGGTACCACCCACTGCTGCCAGCAAGGGAAGTGAATTGAGTAAACCCGATTTTGCTGGAGTGACGCCGCGTGTTTCCTGCAGGTAAGTGGCGAACCAACTGGCAAAAAAGATGTAGCCGGCACCTCGAAAGATCTGCTGTCCACAAATACACCAGGTGGCCGAGTTCAAGAGCAGCGCCTCCCAGGGAATGGGCTCGTCAGGCTCGGCTGCTTCACCGGCCGGTTCCGGGTTACCGGCTGCCGGCTGATCCGCAGTGGGCGCTTGCGGATCGGGTGCTCGAATAAGAGCAAGTTCGACTTCACTGACGGCCGCATGATCCTCCGGGCGGTCACGAAACCAGAGATAAAAACCAATTGCCCAAACCAGCCCAAAGCTGCTGAACACTAACATGGTGAGGCGCCAGCCGAGTGGTTCCAGTAACAATCCACTCAAGGCAGCCCCGACCGCTCCACCAATCGACATGAAACTCCCCAGCCCACCCATGGCCAGTGCTCGCCCCGTCGGCGCAAACCACTTTGAAACCGTGTTGGTCGCGCAAGGAAACAGGCCCGCTTGAAATACACCGTTCGACAATCGTGAAACAAACAGCACGACAACCCCAACCGTACCAACCGCACAAGACATTAACCCCGCAGCCACTGACCAGGCAACGGAAAACAATGGCAGACAGCGACGACTGCCCCAGCGTTGACCAAGCATGCCGGTCGGAATCTGAAAAATGGCGTACGTCAGAAAAAACGAACTGATGATGTATCCCATCGTCACCTCGTCGATCTGTAAATCCTTACGGATCGTGCTTTCCAGCGTCCCGATGCTGTTGCGGCAGATATAGGCGATGGTGGCAGCCAGACAGAGCCAGCCGAGGGTGCCGAAACGGGCATGGGTTGGCCCGTCCGGTCGAACTGGCAGCTGACTGACAGGTAGTGGCGTTTGTGAATTGGTAATCATGCTACCAGCCAGTGAAATACCGGACCCATTTGTAGTGATTCAAGCGAGCGAGTAAGATGTGTATCGTATCAGTGAAGCTGGACGCCGTAACTCGATAGAGACAAAATGGTTGTGACAAATGGGTGTCAATGGCTGTGATAAAAATTGATCGACACTATGTGGTGATTACGATCGTTACGCCCGGGAACGTTGATCGCTTGATTTAAATACCCGATTTCCGTGCGCCAACGACTTTGCAGATCGCACTTCCAACCAAACCCTGCGAACACTCGGTTCTGATTGAAGCCGCTTTCCGCTCCCCAATCGGTGTCATTGAGGTGGAAGAACAACTCATCCCACGTCACCAGGGTAAGATGTGGAAAACTCGGTAGTTCATGTTGGGCGCGAACAAGCTGACGGAACCGCCAACCCAGATCATCACCAGTTTCGACGAATCTCTGCTCCAGCCTCGATCGGTATGCGAATTTCAAGAGGTCACTTGTTCTGGACCAGGTCAGCTGCTGCCAAATCCGGTGTTCATCAAAATCGGTGCTTGCTAGCGGCGATGTGCGAATCCATCCATAGCCGGCCCAAATCGTAGCGCGCTCGCTCAGTGAGTAGCCGACGCCTGGACGGACGATACTCTGATTAAACCCGCCAGAGTCGTCAAGGAGTCGCATGTGTCCATCGAACCACCACTTGAGTTTGTGGCAACTCCATCCATTTACGTGCATCTTTCCCTGGGAGAACAATGCGAATCACAAGCCCTCGTCATGATCGGTTTGCGCCTGTACCGTGGTTGATGAAAAGAGCACCAGTGCAGCGAGGTAAACTGGGCCCATACAGAGAAACCGTGACTTATCGGCCACCTCGTCACCTCAAAAATGAAGTTACAGTGGAAGGGATTGGAGATTCACAGCGGGCAAAGCAGACGTTAAACCGGCTTTATCCACTGGACTTTCCGCCGACGAATGCCGCAGTGATTTCCAGAACGATCCGGTCTGTCGGTACAATTCGTCAATAAGAAACTCAAATCCCACTCGTTGGACTTTGCCTAGGCAAACGGACCGGAATAATCAGCCAAGTTAGCGACATTCGCTAGCTACTTAACCGGCTCTTCCTTTTGACATAGGCATCCAATGCACGGCTTCTTTGAATTCATTCGATTGGAAGTTGCTGACATGATCATGTGGACTCTCCTTTCCAGGAATCCGCCGCAGTCATTCACGCCAAATGCGATCGCCAGCATGAGAAATAAGAACCCGGAGATTGGCACGCCATACCACGTTCCGCGAACCAGCTGTGAAAATCGGTCGTGCGCAGGACCGTAACTCGATCAGCGATGTGTAAATGTTCTTCCAATCGATGACTGACATACATATTGATCAGTCAGTTAACTCGTAATCACGCCATAACCAACGCAACGAGTTCGGTAAAATCGCGCCACCATGATTTCCGTTGTGTGCACCTTCACCGTAGACGAACTTCACGTCGTAAGCCTTAAACGTGAGCGCAGAGAACATCTGTTTATTGCCCAGTGGCCAATTTCCATGTTCGTTGTCTAGATCGTTGTTGCCATCCTGCAGAAAAATACGAAGCGGCTTGTTCTCGGTTTTGCGAATCTTTCCCGGATAAACATCGCCGCCACGAATATTCACAAAGCTACCGACATGGCTCAACACCTTACGCCATTGATCGGGTCGCTCCCACGCGACGGTAAAAGCACATATGCCACCGCTGCTGATTCCACAAATGGCATGTCCGTCCGGGTCGTCGGTAATGTTGTACTGCTTGCGCACCTCAGGAAGAATCTCAGTCAACAGAAACTCTGCGTAATCGCCGCTTAAAGTGTCATACTCGTAGCTGCGATTCTCCGGTCGCGGGCGCCAACCGGGCTCGGGTGGCAGTTCGTCGTTTTTGTGCCCCGGGTCGACAAACACGCCGATCGTGACCGGCATGTCCCCCTTGTCAATCAAATTGTCAAACACGACCGGTACGCGAAAGTCACCATCTTCCTTGATGTATGTGTGACCGTCTTGAAAAACCATCAAAGCCGCGGGGCGCGCGGAGTCATATTGGGCCGGCACATAAACGTAGTACTTGCGAATTGTCCCAGGAAACACTTTGCTGTCATTCCAGACATGAGTGGTCAATTCACCGCGGGGGATGTCACTGTGACCAAGCGATTCCGGACCATACGGATATTGCCATTCCATGCGCGGTTCCTGTCCTTCTGAGAAAGTTGATGCAAAAGTGAGCACAAAAACCGCCAGCAGGAGTTTCATCGATTTCATTTGGTAGGGCTCTTGTTGTTGAGGCGGCGACGACAACGGGCAAGTCGTTATCATACGCCTTGGCTCATTTCGCCACACCCAACTGGCGACCCCCACGAGCGAGCTCGTAGCGGTCTTCCGGGCACGTGGCCGAGAAGCAGTCGCGACTCAGCCATGAGCTCGCAATCGTTCGAGAATAAAAAATCCCTATTGGGACGTTTCGTTGAAACGGAAAAGCATCAGACCCTAGCACGCTCTCAACCGTGTCAAGGCCGACTTTACAACACCCCAGCCTCGCCCTTCCGTTGGTTGTTCGCGTGTGGAACGCTTTATTCCGGCCAGGGGCCCATGCTACTTAGCGCAACAAAACCGGGATGAACGCAATTTACCGCAATCCCAAGTTTTCAACCCGCCAGCTTGAGGCTATCCACGTAGTATCCCCGCCTTTTCAAACGCGGGGGCGAGATTGGTGTAGCAGCGTTTGGCGGCGGCGACCGGGTCGTAACCCGGCCGGCCGTGAATTTGTCCGCTGACTTCGACCACAATGTCACCGCGATAACCGGCTTTGGCGATCAGCTTCAGCAGTTTTACGTATTCGATGCCACCGTCGCCTGGCAATAGGAACTGCACTTTGCTGGCGTCGCCACGGCTGTCTTTGACGTGAATAAAGACACTGTGCGGAACGAGCGTCTTGACCGAATCGGCCATGTCCACCTCGCGCAGCTCAAAATGGCTGTAGTCGTACGCACACTTAATCCACGGGCTATTCACTTGGTTCATCAACCACACGGGATGTTCCGGCAAGTGCATCGCGCCGCCGACATGGGCTTTAATCCCAATGACTGATCGTGTTGCCATGGCGACTTTGGCCCAGTCTTGCAATCGCTTGGCCA
>CAUZBP010000158.1:0-7002 GCA_963578105.1 Planctomycetota bacterium | reverse complement strand
GATTTCCAAGGCGTTGAATTACAGATGTCATTTGCGACCGATACACTGCAAAACCTTTACGCGTTGTGGCACCGCCCCGTTCACATCGAAACCGTGTTGGCAAACAGGGTTTGCATAGCGAGTTTTGATGGTTCCGAACATGCAGTGCAAAAAACAGAACAAAAGTGGAGGGAGGAACCGGACGAAGCGGCATAGGGGCCTGGAGGGAAAAAGAATCAAGGGAACGGCCACCGAAAGCATCGACGGAATACGTGCCGATGCTAGAAGGTGATGTGAGTGGGGCGAGGGCGACAGTTGACAACCCTGGCGTAGAGGCGACATCATGACTATTTCGAACCTGGTTGACGCTGAATTGGCTCTTTTAGAAAAAGGGGCAAGCAGCTCGAGCGGTCCGTATCTTGTACAGTTAGACGTCTCATTGGGGATGCTGGAATTCGAACTGACGGAAGTCGATTCGATGGCCGTCAACTTGAACTACTTGCAGCTCTCGACCTCTCGCCTGGCTGCAGTTGGGACCGAGGAACTGAAGCAAGTGGGACACGACCTGGCGGAACGCTTGAATTATTTGCTCGAGCCGATTGCACCGATCGAAATTGATTCCGAAGGTGCCACGATTCAGATGCGTTCCAATCCGCCTCGCCAGGACGACGATGGAACACGCTATTACGAGTTGCTGGTTCGCCAGAGTGGTCTTAGCTTACGACGTTATGTCAAGATTCCCGGTGCGGTGCGGCAGGGAGTAGCTGGACAGGTGACGAAGGATGTGATGGGGCGATTGGCGACAGATTTCGTGGCCACGGTCGAAAATAGGTGAAGCGTTCGCTGACGCTTCCAACGCTGTTTGCGGGAACAGGTGCGCCCGGGTTTCATAAGACTGGTCCCGATCGTGAGAAATTGGAAACGACGACCTTTCGACAAGCTGAAACGAAGAGAGCAAGCGAGCGCAACTGAATGAGGGCCGGACGTCCCCAGGTGCCCTCTCTGTTGGATAGGTCGTCGGGCTGCTATGATGGGCCATTGTCTGCTGTTTCAAGATTCTGAACCCGTCCGCTCCAAAGAATGATCCGACATGTCGCGACCCCTGTCCAATTCCGAACCCGTCGAGAGTTCACTCACACCCGAAGAAGGTTGGCACTGCACCCACATTTACTATCAATTTGAGCGGGCGGTGCTGGCCAACATGAGTCCCGCTTTGCTCGATGAGGGGGCACAACAACTTCTGGTAGTTCTGGATCCGCAAGGTGGACAGGCGCCCGAACGAATTCAGACCTCCATTGTCAGCGGACATAAGGCCGATTTTGGCCTGATGCTGATGGATCCTGACCCGCTGCGGATTGATGCTGTCCACCAACGGTTACTGGCCAGTCCACTGGGTCCAGCACTTTCGTCCACATACTCGTTTGTTTCGATGACGGAAATCTCGGAGTACGTACCTTCGGTCGAGCAGTATTCGCAAAGATTGGTTGCCGAAGGAGAACCTGAGGGGAGTCCCGTATTTCAGGCTAAAGTCGCGGCTTACACGAAACGCGAACCGATGATGCGACGTCAGCGACTGACACCCGATTTCCCGGATTGGCGGGCCACCTGTTTTTATCCAATGAACAAAAAAAGAGCCACTGGTGAAAACTGGTTCTATCTTCCCTTCGAGGAGAGGACCGCATTGATGGCGGAACATGCGAAAACCGGGATGAGTTTCGGGGGAAAGGTATCCCAGTTGATCACGGTAGCAGTCGGATTCGACGATTGGGAGTGGGGCGTGACCCTGTGGGCCCGGAACCCGGAATTTCTCAAGGACATTGTTTATCGCATGCGATTTGACGAGGCGAGTGCACGTTACGCCGAGTTTGGTCCGTTTTACACCAGTTACACCACGACCCCCGCGGAAATGCTCCAGCACTGCAGGATTTCAGACCGCGTTTAAACCGGGATTGTGGCAAGGCGATTTCGACAGCAGACTCGGCCGGAACCACGAGGCTTCTTTCACAAGGGTTCGTGCGGGTTTGTTTTAACGGGACCTCGCTGTTGCTTTTCAGCTTCCGTCGCAACTCTGCGGTGGTTCCTTCGGCAGTGCTTTCCCTGTCGCGTCAGGGATTGTCCCCGGAAGTGGACGTTACTTTCCCGGGCTGGGCTTGTTTGGGCTGCAGCACGAGTTGCACCTCTGTTCCCCGGGGAGGGATTCGTTCCGTGAAGGGTTCGAACAGCAACTCCGAATTTGACTGGCTGCTTTTGACGGGTAAATCGAGCATTGCTGTCGAGAAGTTGGAAACGCACACCAGTTCCCCACCTTCTGCCATGTAGTGTTCGTTACCGTCATTGTCCTTCCAAAACCCGCTACCGGCGAAGACCCATGGGTGTTTCATGGGTTCCTTGGTCTGCGCATTTCGAATCCAATCTTGTGCCCGGGTCTTCTGTTTCTGTTTTTTGTCATCTTCCCACAGAATAAAGACGTCTACCTCGGTTCCGTGGGCAGACTCGTACTCAGGTACATATTTGACGGGAGCTCCCGGTATAGCACCCACTGCTAACAGCGCGGTGTGAATCACATAGGCGCGGCTATAGACGCAGAGGATCGACTCGTGGTCCTTGGTATCCAGTGGGCACGCAAACATTTCCAGTAAGCCACGACGCTGACAGATCTTGCCGTTGACGATGACAAGCCGGCGTTTGAAATCGACCCAGCATTGATCCTGGGACGAAAGTCGTGTCAGTCCCTTGTCAGGCGTTTCTTTCGGTTGAGGTGCGGTCAAATCGGACTTGCCGCCGGGTGTGTCGTCGGCACGTGTTACATCAAGGCCCGATACACACAGCGGCACGAACAACCATAGGCTCACTGTACAGAGATTCGTTCTGCACGAAAGTCGCTTGTTCATCTTTCCTTCCTCATTTTCTTATTGGCCGTGGCCTAATGATTTCCGGATTGGACGTGTCGTTATTCACAGTAGTGCGCTCATCAAACTTCAGACGATCTCAGGGTGCCGGAGCGCACACCCCGCATTGTGGAAGTGCGTCGAAATCGGGTGTCCATCTGCCAGGTTGATTCGGCTGGTCCGAACCAGCGACGGGCCACCCGGGTGTCGCCAAATCAACATCCAGTTGTTAAAATAATTCCGGTCACGAGCGGGGTGCGACAGGTTCGTCCCGGTTCATCGTGCCTTCTTTGTTTTTAATCCTACAGCGCAAGGGAAGTGAATCAAGGATGCGTCCTGCCAGCTCGCCAGAACAAGCAGCCCAGATTTCGAAAAATCTCCGGTCTCTGCGAAGGAAAAAAAAGGCAGGCGGTAAGATCAAGTCCTTTATCAATTGGACGACGGACGGAGATATTCTTCCCGAGGTTCTCTGGACTGATTGGGTTCGACATCTGGCGGATCGAAAAAATCCTCAACCGATCAGTCAGTTGTTTCCTTTGTGCCAGGACAGTTCCCCGCTGTTGTGGGCCACTCCAACAGGAATTGTGGGCAGCGACTCTGTGGAATTGGTGCAACAATTTCTCCGCTATTCTCACCTTGGTAAGACACAGCAACTGGAGAGCATTGGCGAGGACCTGGAGAATTGGCAGGCGGATTCCAAAGACCGTTCGGTTTCGATTGGCCCGGCGTTGGAATGTCTTGCGATAAGCCATGTGTTGCCAAACCTGGCTGCCAGACTGGAACCAGAGATTTGGTGGAGCCTACTCCACTCACTGGCCGTAGCCGCTGAGGATGCGAGTGGACTTTCACTGAAACAGGAACCATTAGAAAAACAGTTATTGGCCGGAGAGTTGGCGTTAACGCTGGCTTATCTTTTTCCTGAAATCAAGTTCCGTGTGTCAATGCAAAAGCAGGGTCGTGAGACACTCGCGGAATCATTGCTCGAATTACTCGATGGGGGGGGATTGCCCCACGCTTGCGATTTGGATCGTTGGAGACCACTCCTGGCGTCATGGACTCGGTGCCTGGTGGTTGCGAAATCACTTTACAAGCACCCGGTCCCACGTCGGGCACAAGATCAGTACGAGTGGAGTGTGCGCCAGGGGCTGCGCTGGACACGATCCGATGGTAGCCAGACCTTGCTGGAACGACAGGGCGACCAGTGGCCGGTGGAATTGCTGCGGGAAGCCCTCAGACTAACGGCTGATCCAGCGGACACTGCTGCCGCCATTGCGCAACGATCTTTGAAGAAGACCGGAAAGCGTCATGGGCGGGACGATGAGCCATTACCGGAACCGAGTGTCCATTCTGAATGGTCCGAGGTTTCAGTGCTTCGGACCGGTTGGCGGCGCAAGGACGCGCGATTCAGTATTGCTCATGCGGATCAGCAGGTCAGAACGGAGTTGGAGAATGCTGGTAACGTGTTGTGGTCCGGACAGACGAATCCGGAAATTAGAATTGATGATCAGGTGATCCACCCCTGCGACGGCTGGGAAGTTGTCTGCTGGTTTTCGGACAAGGACGGCGATTATCTGGAGATTGAAACAAAATACGATGCAGGCTGGAAAGTTCAACGCCAGTATTTCCTGGCTCGAGCGGATCAGTTCCTTTACATGGCCGACGTGCTTCTGGGAACGCAGCCGGCCAATATCGTTTACCGGTTAGGATTGCCTGTTTCAGATGGTATTGATTTTATGGTCCGTGAAGAAACACGCGAGGGTTATCTGGGAACTTCCTTAAAAAACCCGCATGCCCTCTGTCTTCCGTTGGCGCTGCCCGAATGGCGCAGCGATCACCGCATTGGCTCCCTCTGCTGTGTTGAAGATACACTTGAATTGACTCAAACGGCACGGGCGAAAAACCTGTATGCCCCTTGGTTTTTTGATCTTTCAAAGCGCAGAATGGGTCGTGCGCTGACGTGGCGCCAGCTGACAGTGGGGGAGGATTTGAAGAACATTTCGCCGGAACGTGCCGTTGGTTATCGAGTTCAGGTAGGTAAAAAGCAATGGCTTTTCTACCGGTCCCTGACGCCGCGTTGTAATCGCACGCTGCTAGGACAAAACCTTTCTTCAGAATGTCTCATTGCCGGGTTTCGACGGGACGGGACGCACACGCCATTCGTAGAAATTGAGTAAAAGGTAAGATGCGACGCGGGAGTTGCCAAAATATTTTAAAACGGTTGAAATGTTATTGGGTTTTTTGTTCCCGGGTTTCATGCCTGCCTTGACCTCAGGAGTTGCGTCATGTCAGCAGTTCTCGGCTGCTCGCCTCCGGTCTGGCAACACTTATACTGATCTTTCACTCCATGGCTTTATCTCTCCTTGTTGAAAATCTGGCGCAGGTCCGGACACGGATTGAGGATGCAGCGCGGCGTAGTGGCCGGGACGCCGATGAAATCACGCTGGTGGCCGTCACCAAGTATGTGGAGATCGAAATTGCGCGAGCGCTGGTCGAAGCGGGTTGTACTGATCTGGGGGAAAGTCGGCCTCAGGAATTGTGGCGCAAGGCTGACCAAATGTCGGATCTGGCAGTTGGCTGGCACTTGATTGGCCACCTGCAGAGAAACAAGGTGAAGCGGACGCTCGATTACGCGGGTTGGATTCAGTCCACCGATAGTGTCCGATTGCTGGAGACCCTGGAAGAACAAACTGGTGGACGTTCGTTGCGGCTGCCGGTTTTGATTGAAGTCAATATTTCCGGTGACGTGGAAAAACACGGCTTCACTCCGCAAGAACTAGAAGTTTTGCTGCCCCGTCTTGGCGAATTCTCCCGTTTGGAGGTGCGAGGATTGATGTGCATGGCCAGTTTGACAGGAGACCGTGACCGAGCCCGCAAGGACTTTGCCAACCTGAGGCTTCTGCGGGACCGTTTACGACCCGAATGTCCCGAGGGAGTTTTACTGGAGGAACTGTCCATGGGCATGAGTCGAGATTACGATCTGGCGATTCTCGAAGGGGCGACGATCGTACGAGTGGGTTCTGCTCTGTTTGAGGGTGTTCGTTCCTGAGTGACTTGCGATTCCCTCGCGAATCTGCCTCATGCGTTTTATCGGTAGCGCGTGGGGTCCGTCGTATTCAGAAAAATTTTAAACCCCCGCGGTAAAAGATTCTGTTTGGCATGAGGGCCTGCTCAAATCACCTGAACCAACTGTCTGGGGTTCGACTGCTCCCGGCCGGCACTTCATGCAGGGAGTTAGTCATTGAGAAACGACAGACGCGGGGAGCACTGTTTCACGTCAGCGAGCCGGGGCATTTGAAGACGCCCTGGAAATTACTGTGTGGAAGTGACGTCTTGGATTCGATTGATTCCTAGAGTCCTTCGTATTTCATCTCTAGAATCTCGAATTTGAGCGTCCCTTTGGGAACGGCAATCTTGACTTGATCTCCCACTTTTTTCCCGATGAGTCCTTCTCCGATTGGACTCGTACAGAGGATTTTTCCTGTGTCATAATCTTCCTCACCAGCCCCTACAAGCGTGAAACGTTCCTCGTCGTCGCAGTCCAGGTCTTTGACGAGCACAGTCGCTCCGAAGGCAACCTCGTCCTTGGGCAGTTTCGACATGTCGATAATGGTAGCCCGCGCCAGCTTGTCCCGAAGCAGGTTGATTTTGGCCTGTAGCATGCCCTGATTTTCTCGCTGTGCGTGATACTCGGCGTTCTCGCTTAAGTCTCCCTCCGCCCGGGCGGCCGCGATATTTTCGGCAATCAGAGGCATCTCGACGTTTTCCTTTTGTTCCAACTCGGCGCGAAATTTCTCGTAGCCAGTTCGGCTCATGGGGATGGAACTTGACATGTTAACAGCTCCTGCAAAAAAGACGCGACCTACCTCAACCGGAAGGGCGCGCAGAGATGTTCTCGTGAAGTGTTTGAACGAATTTTAAATAGAGGGAGTTTCAGAGAGACCTCGGAGAAGTGCAACCGGGGTCAGCCATTCTTAGGATCTTCGGGCAAATACAATAATCGTCCGCAAGACTTGCAAAATACCGGTCGGGACATGTAGAGATCATTGAGCATCTGGGAGGTAATCATCTGGTAGCACCCGCTACACATTTCCCCTTCAACGGCTGTCAAGGCTTCGTCACCTCGGGCTTTCACGAC
>CAUZBP010000157.1:0-7226 GCA_963578105.1 Planctomycetota bacterium | reverse complement strand
GATGATATACTGACCGCGTGAACGCATGGCTCCCTCCTTGGAGATGACGTGTTTTGACGACTCAAGTCATGTACCAGAGGGAGCTTGCGTTCACCCATAGAAATTGGCTGTATTTGGAACTACTGAATGTTGTTTTCTTCGTAGGTCATCGTTGCCAGTCAGACAATGTTTTGTTGTTTGCACGCCAGTTTCGGAAACCGACGGCTACCGACACAAATCCGGCAAATATCAGCAGCACGCCAGTAGCCCACGAGTAGGCGATGACGGTGGCATTGGCGATTGGGCGACCGTTTACGTTGAATTCAGATGCGAAACCGTTCGTCGGAAAGACCTGCCACTCTTGGTTGATCAGCACCGCGCAATGTATCGCAGCAATCGCACCTGCAGAAACGGCCAGGCCAAATGCGACAAGGTAACGGCGGACAGCACGCCGCTGGTGCTGAGGCGATGACGTGGACGCCATCGATTCATATGGGTTTGGTGTCAATCTTCGTTCAGCCGACGAGCTCTAAATTCAGAGGTTTTCCCATTGAACACACGAAATCAGCAACTCAACCGGAAAACCCACTGAAGTGCAATATATCCCGATCAGCGGACCGTGTCACCGGTTTGCCGACATTGTCAATCACCCACGAGCGTCGCACGCCCTATTCTGCCACACCGTGGATCGGCTGGGGATCACCGGGCGAGTGTGCCGTGCACAGGTGATTCCCGCACGAGCCGACTCCGCTTCGCCAAATCGCCGTATGAGGACCCGCATGCTAGGTGGTGTGGGGGGCGCCGTCAGCAATGGAGTCGCCTACCCGAATTCGGCTCTATCAGCGTGGAGTCGAGTCTAGGCAGACCCAGATCTCATTACGATCCACCTGGACGGGCAGCATTCCAAGGTCGAATCCAATAGGCTTCATCCCCGTGTTCGTAATCTCTTTTCCCTTCATATCGAACGCGACGTTCCAACACACAGAAGCATATCTGTTTTTACGATCGTCGTATCGAATCGGAATTCGCAAATCACCGTGATGCCACGATGGAGCAACCGAAACTCTCATCGTCCTCGGTTCCCTCCGCACAAAGACATCGCAAATTCGCTCATCTGGAAGCCGCGCCCATGCGTCGAATCGCTTTCCAAAAACCGGCCTTAATACGGGCGTGCCGTCGACCGGTAGTTCGAAGACCGACCCAATCAAGTACCCGAAGGCAACTGCGGAAGGGTGACCGACCGTGGGGAGGAAGCCTGCGAATGCGTGCATAAGTGCCGGCCTGTCTTCGCCGCCGGTCGCATTCTCGTCAAAGCTGCGCTTGCTACGAACAGAAACGTCATACAAGGCCGGGTCGACCAGGCGAGTGAGCACAACATCACGAAGCCCCAGAAAAGCTGACACTGGCAGAAAACCGACTTGGTAAATGGCAGAGCTTGCTCCACTTCGTCGAACCGCCGTGTGGGGACCCGCATGTACGGTGGTGTGGGGGAAGGGCGGTCAGCGATGGGCGGCGCCTACCCGATTGCTATCCGCGCCAGCGGCGTGTTTACCCTTGTTCGCGGAGCAGGTCAATCTCGGCTTGCAGTCGCGCGGCTGTGGCCGAGAACATTAGCTTCGAGCGGGCTCCGCCCAGCCTTATAGCGCCTGGTGATCAATTCTTCGAGTTCACACATGTTGTCGATTTTCTTACGGTACAGCGCATATCGTTGTTCTTTGGTTTTTGCGAGTTCCAGTTCTGCGTCGAGGAGCTGATCGCAATCCGCAAACACCGACATCCCCTCGGTTAAGCATGTCTTCCAGGCTGTCGGGACTCATCTTGAGAAGCTCGTTACCTTCGCCCTGAACAGGCTGCCTGGTGTAGCATCGGCCCAATTTCTGCTTCCTTGATCGCGTCAAAACCAGATCGGCAAACCAATTTAGCACCGTTTCAGCTTTTTGACCGAACGCCATGCAGTCTATTTGCGGTGCAATTCGGATCACCGTTGATTGGTGATCTTTCCCGGGGAATCACGCGACCTGCATCATTTGGCGCTCGAAGTCTTCAATCAACAGGCGTTGGAAGCTGTCCAATCGCATTGGAGCCAAAAGAAGACACCATCGAAAAAAGCCACACTCCACCTTCCGTCTGTTCGCGTTGCGTGGCCAGCTGAACCGTTTCTTGCTGCTTCAGGAGCGCTTCTATGTCCAGCTAACTTCCGTGCATTACTCCGCTCCAATCGAGAGTTGACTTGTGCTTTTCTTTTCGGGAACCTCTGATATGCAGGCCACATCCCTTGGACCAATTTCCACCACGAGCCAGGTGGTGTCGCCTGCGGTGTTGGTAGTGATCGGCGCGCCATTCCACAAATCCACGTACTGGGTAGCTGGCTTAGCCGCAATCTCAAGCAGCTTTCCTTTAGCTGTTCTATAGTTGGCATTAAATACCGTCCAAATGACCTTTTCATCTGCCCTGAACTGATTGACAAAGGTCCCAGGAATCAACGTTGGGATGAGGGGTTCGACGTCAGATGAGGTGAATGCGTCCGCATACTCGTGCTGGATCCGAAACAGTTTTCTGAAATCCAGGGTTGCTTCTTTCCCAAAAAACGACGCCGGATCATAGGCCCGTGGCATAAAGAAAGCGTCCCCGTTGAACAGCACGAACTTGAGACGTTCCCAGTTGTTGTCTGTTAAGACGTACCCGTGGATATTGTTAAAACACTTGACATCGGGAAAGGCAAATCGTGTCATGTTCATGGGGACTTGGATCTGCCGCGTGAGGTAGCGCAGAATCCCCCCCTGGTAAAAGGCATTTTGGAACTGAAGCCGGGTATCTTCCGGATGTGCCTCGGAGCAGATCACCGCGTCCTCCGGGATAGCCTCCCTGATTCTTTGGGTCAGTTTACGTTCACCATAGAAGTGCGGTTCCGGCGATTTGTGCTGGTGATCCGTCCGCTCGCAGATGCTGGCTCCGGATCCCAGCTGGTCCAGATAGATGATCTTGGCGTCCAGGTCGCCGGCCAGAAACGTTGCCGATTCCACCATATAATCCAGCCATTCTTGAAACGCGAGGCAGGGCACGTACCCCATCATGTTCCCGTAGTCGACAGGTCGAAACCCAATACCCCATTCGTGTCGCTTCGCCCCAAACTGGTATGCGTTCTCGTTGATGAGAATCGGATTCGTGTAGAGGCTGATGGGAATGCAGCCTCGTTGGCCTGACGGATGACGGACCTAAAATGATCTTCGCCTCCAACCGGGAAGAGGGCCTGTCGATCATACTCACCAGAGTACTCTTGCCTGTGGTCACCGGTAAAATCAGGATGATGAGTTGGGTTGTCGGGATGCTCCCGGGCGTGCCACCCGGCGAGGGTCACGGCATCACAATAACCGAAGACATCACGAACCTTCTGGGCTCCATCAATCAGACGATCCAATCCCAAATACACGTACCACGTCCCTGTCAAGAATGACCTTTTGTACCAGTCCTGGGCGGGAGGTTTGGGTTGGTACCAGGTGCCTATCCAGTCCCGGTACAAACGGAAACTTTCACGCCAGTCACCGGGTGAAATGGAAATGACACATTCGGGAAGCTTCCAGACCGCGGCGGGTTTCAGTTGGTTTTCGAGATATTCCAAGCGATACCAACCTCCATCTTCTTCCTTGCCCACATCATACCAGTGAAATTGCCCTTGCAGGTCATTGCTCAATAGCGTCAGCGCATACCATTGCTTTGGATTAAAGAACGAGTCCACCTGAAGCGGATGCCCGGCCCCATGTGAGGCGTAAACATTCCCCTCGACATGGTGAATCATGGCCGCGCCACCACTCTCTGGAAAGTAGTACCACGTATCGTCGCGCGCACCGAGCTTCAGCCCCTCCAGGATCGGGAACCGGACCCTGCCCAGAAAAGATCGGCTTCCCTCGTTCACCAGCGTCAGGCCCATCTTGATTTTTCCGTCTTCTGTCAGGGCCATATTTACCGCCGCCCTAAGATCTGTTTTCTGGTCCTGGTACTCGAGATTGACCAGAATACGCCCATTGTCCGAGGCTTTACTGTCCACCACTTTCCACTGGTCCGATCCGATCCAATTGTCGGTGTGCTTGATCGCAAATACCGGGGATTGATCCAGAGTGACTTCACCGAATACCGGCGAACCAAGCCGTTTCCATTCCAAGCCGTGTTGAAGACTAACTTCCGCGGCGATGAGTCCATCGGATACACGGGCACTGTTCCGTTGAACGTTGGACTCAGGTTTCCTGGTGACTGCTGGAAACTTTTTATCCACGACCGGATACCAGGGAGAGATCTCGCCTGGTCCGGGCTCAGGCGAGATGGGTTTGTCTGGGTTACAGGTAAGCGCCACTAGTGTAAAGGAACACTTGTAGACCTTGTCGTGAAAAACCAGTCGTTGCGGGACCTTTCTGGGACCAGGGTGGAGCACGTAAAGTGAAAGCCCGTTGTCCAGGCCATAGCTCTTGCTGGTCAGATTGAATGGTATGACATGCTCGGAACTGCCGTCGCCGTAGACGATTTCGGCGGTGAAACGTTCACTCTGGTCAATCGGGGCAATCGGCGGCTTGGAGGGTCCGCCATCGGTATCGTACGGAGGAATCTTCGACCAGATCAGCAGAAAGATTTCACGCGCCGAGTCGGGAAGCTCGATCTGAAGCGGTCTTTGTTCCTCGATCAGGTGACCCGTTTCAGGAACGTCATTGACCTTGGGGATCCGGAACGGAATCTTGTTGACCAGGACCAGCGGGTGAGAAAAAATGTCGGCCGAATCGCTGTCCGGGGGAATTGAAAATGGTTCTTCTTGCAGCCTGGGGGGCAGATCGATCAGGAGAAGGTTCGCCTGCCCGGAGACGTCTTCCTTCTTGAGTGGAGTAAAGTTAAAATCCTTCTCTTCCACCTGCCATTTTCCACTACCACTCCCGCCGACAATTTCAAACCCGATCACCGAAAGGTGATTGCCGCCGCCTACACTCTTCTGACCAACATTCTTGATCTTGATGGAATGCTTGCCGGGCGTAAAGAATCGTTCGCAAACCGGGATCGCTACGGGTGCATTCGCTGGCGCAAACGTATCCACCTCGATTTGAAGCTCGTCGTCAATGAAGACCTTCAGACAGCCACCATTGGTCACCTTCACCAGAGACAGGGACATCTTATAAACGGCTCCAGGCTCCGGAACGGTCACATCGAAGATTAGCGAGGCATAAGGTGCATAAGTCTGCATGCACGGGATGCCATTCTGCGGAGTCTCACCCCATTTGTCAGCCTGCCCTGCAAGATTGGCATCGATGATTTGCGTCTGTTCACCGTAGGCACTGCACGTTAAAGCGAGCAGTGTGACGGCGCACCCGGCCCATCCGGGGTTCCAATGGATTCTGTTCAAGTCGTTCATTTCAACTCCTAGTCGCGCTCATACAACCAATCCACGGAGACAATCTTGATTTTTGTGGCGTGACCGTTTTCCAACGGGCCGGGACCGCCTTGACCGTAGTCATAAGCGATCGCCACCTCGTCATCCGTCGCGACCACCGTGGGGTAGCAAATCCGCAAGACGCCCGGGGCGCGCGGGTAGGCGCGGCGGTCGGTCGGCTGCTCTTCTCGTTTCGCCCGATAGACCCGAGTCCGTCCGCCGGGCGGTGCGATGCGAGACCGGTTATCGAGCGATTCGAGGTTACGGAAATGCTTCCAGGTCTTTCCTTCATCCTGGGAGATGGATGTGGAGAGCCGGTGTCGCTGAAGACCGGACACCGATTCTTTCCCCGAAACCTGGTTCCAGACAAGCAACAGATCGCCGGTGCTAGGAAGGCGGGCAAATGTGTGAGGCGCATAGCCGCTAGCCAGCTCCACTGGTTGAAGAGGCGTCCAAGAGATTCCGCCATCTTTCGAGAAGGATTCGTAGGGCCTACCAAACTCAGTGCGACCATACAATAACAGAGTACCATCCCTCAGCTCTTCGACGACCGGTTCTTCAACATTGTAGCAGCCTGCCTTACCTTGTTCCTCAATGATTAACAACTCGCTATTGCTGGCTTGCCATGTTTGTCCTTCGTCATCTGAATAGTACACCCAGCTGTAGCAGAGGTTGTTGCTTTCCATCTCGGACTCGCCGCCCGTGTAAGGGCTGATCCACTTCATGACGGGGACCAGAATACGGCCAGTACTAAGCACACGGGCGGATTGGTTACGAGAGACGGCGAAGCGCGGATCGATGTGGATCAGGTCGGACCACGTTTCACCATTGTCGCTCGACGTGCGGAAACAAACCGTGCCATCACGGCCGGGCCGAGCGCGTGGGCCGCCGTAGACGAGTCCCAACTTGCCGGACTTGAGGTGCAGTAGACTATGGTGGCCGACGATATTCGCCACCGCGATTCCCTGTCCATCAACCGTTTGCAGTGCCCGAGTCTCACTCCAAGTGCGGCCTCGGTCTGCCGAAATCTTGCCGACCATCTTACGGTTATCCACGAACAGCATCCAAAGACGACCGTCCTTGAGCTGCTCCAAAAGCGCTTCATAGACTCCTGCGCCATCGGCCGGGAGTACGAGGGCCTCGTGAAGGACACCGGGTTGCAACCTAGGTGCCGCATGGCTTCGCGGTGTGGCAATCAATATGAGCGTGGTAATAGCGATCGCTGGGGCGACTAAAACTTTGACGGGCGTTGGCATTCGTTGGTTGCTCCTTGTATGTCTGATGATGGCAGTGCTACGACCAAGTTTCAAGAGAGTTTCACCCAGCCGTGTGCATTCAACACAGTCTCTTGGGCTTGGTCAGCCGCATGCCAAACAGCTCGGCCAGGATGTCCAGATTGTTCTGTGACAGGTTGCGGTACACGTAGCTGCCGTCCGGCTGCTTCTCCCCGTGGACGAACCTGTACAACACTGGCTGCGGCATGCCCGCTCGTTTAGCAACGGCGCTTAGAGAAAGCGGGCAATCAATCACGGCTTGGCGTATCTGGTCCGAGATCATCTTCCTCTTCCAGCTCCCCCAGATAATCCTTAAGCCGCGTCAGCCGGTCGGGGTTGTTGCGCACCCAGTCGGCCAACTCTCCCAGGACCCGGGCGGTCTCAGCATCTATCCGGCCCTCTTCAGAATCGCCGCCACCGTGTTGTGGTTCCATTTGCGGTAGCCGTTCACGGCCTTCGGCCGGGAACGGCTGTTCTTAATCTAAATCCCTGTTTCGTCGTCACATCGGTAGTTTACTGGTTCAGCGGACGTGGCGTGAAGGCTTACTGATCTTACCTGTCATAAG
>CAUZBP010000156.1:0-7232 GCA_963578105.1 Planctomycetota bacterium | reverse complement strand
TGGGGATCGTCAAAACGACTTGTCGATGCTCCACGGGCGAGCAGACTTCTTGGGCCACGTGGATCGCGGTCACCAGCGCCCGCTTCTGGTGGCAGGAGGGACAGGTACACCTCTGCTTGCAGGAGAATAGTTTTGGAGACGACGCACCTAAGCTCGCGCTGTACAGCTGGTACAAGGTCAACTCGGGTAACACAACACACGCCGTTGGCGAGAAACTAGGCAACCCATGGGGCCTGTACGACATGTATGGTAATGTTCACGAATGGTGTCTGGATGGGATCAGACGGTACGGCAGTGAGAACGTCCTCATCGACCCGACAGGTCCCACGTCGGGCAGCCGCCGTGTGTTGCGGGGTGGGTCGGCTGTCGGTCAACCGAGGTTTTGCCGATCCGCCAGCCGCAACAGCGAACCATTATTGCACCATGGCGAGGGTTTGGGGGTTCGTTTGGCCAGAACTTACCCCTTATCACCTTAACCACTTTACCTCTTACCCGGCGCAGCCGGGTCGAAATTTGAGGTGAAGATACAGGACTCGGCTAACGGTTAAGAGTACCTGGTGGTATGCCGCGTGAGAGCATGCGAATGTTTGGAATTGCGACGGCCATCGAGCTGTGACCCAGTCGTTCACAATTGAGACACAGCTGCTAAGGTCTTACTCGCAACCTCACCGGCACCCAAGTCACTGACGCTGGCGTTGCCGAGCTGAAGAAGGCCGTCGAACTGCAGCCCTATCTCGAATCGTTGTGATGGCGTGGTTTTTCGCGATCCCTGAAAATCAGTCGTCGGCGCTGGCCTGTTGCGATGTCTCTAGCGGTTCCTCCCCCAACGTCATCACATTCGGCTCGCTAAAACGACCAAACACATTGATTTGCACCAGTAGACAGTAAGGGGTTGCGCAAAAGCCCCAAAAAATTCCCTAGGCACGCCTCCTCGATCGGATAGCCCCCAGCAACACTCCAGGAATGATTGACAAAATGAATGTCGAAGGTTCCGGCAACTGTGCCAACCGTAGTGCACCAACAGTGGTTGCACGAAAATCAGACACTTCATAGGTCAGAGTTGCTCCAGCCGCCTGGGCTTGAATCCCGAAGCCAACGCGATGAAGTCGTGTGAAATCGACGTTGAAGGGAAGTTCATCCAGGTCGCTCAACGCGAAGACGTAGCTGCCTGGTCCACTGATGGGCCTAGTCGCGTAATTCCAGGCCTGGCCCTGTTCGGCAAAGACAGAAAGTGTGCCGGCGGAAGGTGCTTGCTCCAAGACAACCTCCAGCGCATTCCGCCCGCTCCCGGTCAAATTGGCCGTGCGACTTCCGTCGTACGACACGGTCACGTTTCCACTTGAATGCGGCGAAATGGAGATGCTTAACGAATCGTCGGTTTGATAGGAATTGTCCGGCTGCAAACTGGCTTGCACGGATGTACCACTCAAAAGATGGACGTCCGTAAGACGTCTACCATCACTAAAGAACGGAGATATCACTTCGGCCACGTTATGGAGTAACGAACCGTGCGGCGCGTTGGCATGGAGGTTGAATCCATCGGTTTCGAAGGAGCCCAGCGGTACACAGCTGGGCGCATCGCAACTGCCTCCCGTGGTGGGGCTCATGACGACCGAACGAATCGCGTCTAGATACGCTCCATCGGGGTCACCTATAGTAGGCGCGATGTAGCCACCTTCACCAAACTCATTCCACGCATAGAGCATCACCAGACGCTCAGGAGTGGCACGACTTGGATTGGCGTCGATCCAATCAATGGCCTTCTGCAGATGAGCTGCCACGGCCGCAGGCGTCCGGCTGGGGTTGAAATACCAGGTGGGTGGAGTGTTCCAGGGTCGCGCGTCCCAGCCGCCCATGATCATGGGGATATACGACTGTGAAATCGTGTTCTCGGTATTCCAAATGCCGGGAGCCCAAGTGTCGTTTCCCTCCACGTATTCTGTCAGGCTTTGGTAGGGATACTCCACTTCACCAGCGCCCCAGCCCGGTACCGCATTGTAGCGCGTGACGTGTGAATACAACGAAGAAGAACCGGCCGCATTGGCGGCAAAGTCAATGCCGCCGAGACCCGCGGTTGCAGCAATCTGTTGGAAATAGTTGTAATTTTTTTGCGTCATGCCAGCAGCGTTGAAGTTGGTGATCAATGGCTTTCCACCCACCCGCAAATACTGAGAGTCTGTCAAATATGGCAACAACATATCGGCCACTTGTTCCCATTCGGCATCGCTGTTGATCGGTGTTGGGTGGACATCGATAATGTTGATGTTGAAGTCCATGCGATCTCGGTTAGAGGCTTGCATGAAATTCACTAGGCCTGAATTGATCCCGTCGTTCAACGTGGCAAAAGCACTGCCGTACCAGTACAGGTTGAAGCTAAAGAACGAGATGCCATGGTCGGCCGCGAGATCTATCTGTTGCTCCATGATCTCAACCGTATCCCCTCTCCAGAGACCCCCACCCCAGATTGGTTCCCGCTCTGGAAATTGCGTCCGTAACTCGTGATTGGCAAAAGCTGCCGTAAGCCCCGGTGCGTCGTGATACCATCCCTCGAAATAGTAGGCACCCACTTTTGCCGTTGGTGTTGCCGTCGTGGAGCTTGTCAACCACAGGAACGGACACGACATGGCTATCCCGCTTAGTAGCAGTCGGCGCGTCCACACAGGCTTCAAGATGGCCAGACACAGGTCCATTACCATTTTCTCATGCTCCAGGATACAGACCTAATTATAAACTATTTGGACAATGTCGTTTGTGAACTGCCAAACAAGGGTCGAAATGGTGTGGTTGCCAGAGTTGCTGTTTGCCACCGTCGCTCGTCGTTAAATTCATGTCTCCTGAAGAATATGCATTCACGATTTAACAATTTAGCGTTGGGCAATCCGTGAGGGAGTTCGGCGAATTACGGACAATTTAAAAGAGGCTGAAGGTCACTCGGTCGGACCAGTGTCCCACAGTTTGCGTCGGACCAGTCCGACAATCACTCGTGGCATCTCTGAGAGCACAATATCCGATATTATCAGTGATCCGTCGTGAATGGCTGCATCCATGCTATCACCTGTAACGGAGTCTTTTACACGCAACATGGACGAAGAAGTCCCCAACAGATCAAGTGAAATACGAATGTCACATTCTTTTCCGTAAGATTCATTCTGAGTCAGGACCAGGAGGAATTGTCCTTCGCGCAGATACAATACCGGATCAACAGAATCTCCAGTAATTTGCATCTTACGGTCGAAGTCAGGATCCAGATAATGGTGGACATCCGCCGTCCCATCTCGGCAAAACTCCACGACCGGAAATAACCGGTAACAACCGGGAACAACCAGACTGACCTAACTCGTTACGCCGAAAACGGTTGTTATTAAAAATGCTGCCTGGCAACGTGTTACGAAAAGCGGGGGACACGAATCCTGTCCTCTCCGCTTGATGAAGTGGCAGATACTCGCCCCTTGTCGCACGTAGTGGCACAAGCCCTTGATATCTTAAGGGCTTGTGTTGTTTTCTGCGATGAATTGGCTACCAGAAATCCCTACTTGGGAGATAGAGATTTCCGAAGTAGCTTTTTACCCCTCATCCTCGTAGTGGTAAGCGATGCTCAACTGTTTAGAGCGGTCCGCAGGAAGTCACGGACTGGGTCGTGCCAAAAGCCGCCCGGATTGCCCCCTAACGTGGCCAAATGGAAAAAAAATGGTGAACTTGGGAAAAAAGGAAGGCAAAAATCGGTCCAACCGGTGCGTGGGGTGTCTGTATTGGGATTGGAACCGTTATCATTTACCGATGGAATATCACGTAAACACGCATTGTTAACACCGGGGAAACTTGACCGGGTTGCCAGAGTGGAAGCAGTAGTGGCACGTGGGGACTGACATTTTCGAACACTTTTTCGTGTGGAGCTTCTCTGGTGACCGAAACGAGTGATTCTAAAAACCACAGTGGGACCAGCGAATTGGCGCCCTATCCAGGATCGCGGCAGATCCCCCGTTGGCAGCTGGGTAATCTCCCCGACGCGCCGGATTTTACGGGGAGAAATTGGTTGGCGATGTTTGGTCCCGGGTTCCTCATGGGCGCGTTGGCCATCGGTGGTGGCGAGTGGCTCATAGGTCCTATGATTACCGCGAAGTTTGGTGCCGGGCTGCTTTGGCTTGCGTTACTCGCCCTGCTCTGTCAACTCATCTACAACATTGAGATCAGCCGCTACACGCTCTACACAGGCGAGCCGATTTTTACCGGCAAGTTCCGCACACCACCCGGCCCAATGTTTTGGGTTTGGATCTACCTCCTGTTGGACTTCGGCATGTTTTTTCCTTACCTGGCCGGCAGTGCCGCCACACCGTTGGTCGCACTCTGGCGTGGGGAGCTACCTGACCCGGAACAGGACGAGATGCTGCTGCGGATCGTCAGTATCAGCGTTTTCTTGTTGTCCATGATTCCGCTGATCATTGGCGGAAAGATCTTTAACATTTTGAAACTGCTGGGCGGCTTCAAACTGGTCGTCGTCATGAGCACTTTACTGGTGATTGCAGTACTCTATTCGTCATCCTCAACCTGGATAGAAATTGCCAGTGGGTTCGTCAAGTTTGGTAATGTGCCCGTCAAACAATCAGAGGATCTCAACGGTAACGGCCAGCTCGACGAAGGCGAAGATTGGGACGACGACGGGCACCTCGACGTCATCGAATCCGACTCCGACAAGAATGGGAAACTCGAGGCAGCAGAAGACCTCGATGGCGACGGGAAGCGCGACGGTTATCGTACCGACAACGTTTTCTTGGCGATTCTGGAAGGCCGGTCCCTGGTGATCGATACCTCCATGATCGGCTTGCTCTGCGCGTTAGTCGCCATCTCCGGGGGCGGAGGGCTCGGCAATACGCCGATCAGCAACTACACGCGGGACCAAGGCTGGGGCATGGGATCGCATATGGGCGCAATACCCAGTATCATCGGCGGCCACAATATTCAGCTTTCTCACGTGGGAATGGTGTTCCCGGTGAACCACCAGACGCTCCCCCGCTGGAAGCGATGGTACCACCATGTCCGCCGAGAACAGGTTTTCATTTGGCTGCCAGCTTGCTTGTTTGGCGTTGCCCTGCCGGCCATGTTGTCGGTGCAGTTCTTACCGCGCGGATTCGAGGTGGAAAACCAATGGCTCGCGTCGGTGATGACTGCGGATGCGATTCGTGAACATGTTGGACCCACCTGGGGATATTTCTTTTGGTTCATGATCATTCTCTGCGGGTTTCTTGTGATGGCTGTCAGTATTGGCCCGGCTACCGATGGATTTCTGCGTCGTTGGGTGGATGTCTTTTGGACTTCCAGTAGCCGGTTGCGAAGCCTCCATCCGCGATACATCCGTTACATCTATTTCGCGGTGCTGATTATCTATATCGTGCCTAGCGTTGTGATGCTCATCGTCGGGAAGCCTACCACCTTGTTGTTAATTGCCGCCCTACTCATGAATTTTGCTTTCGGTATCAGCTGCTGGCATACGCTGGCCGTGAACCGATTCTTGTTACCACCCCCATTGCGGCCTCGTTGGTTTGCCTGCATCGCAATGTTTTTGGCAGGGCTGTTTTATTTGGCGGTGGCGACAACCTCCACGTTGATTACAATCCACAAGGAGTTTTTGAGTGGCGGTTAGACGGTCCAGGATTGCCCAAGCGGTCACACCCCATCGTCACTTTACTTTGAAAACCGCAAGGAAATTCGACTGATGAATATCAAGGTTGGCAGTGCCCCAGATTCTTGGGGGGTGTGGTTTGCAGATGATCCCAAGCAGATCCCATGGCAACGTTTTCTCGACGAAGTGGCAGAGGCCGGCTATGAATGGATCGAGCTGGGACCCTACGGTTACCTACCGACTGACCTCAACGTGCTGCGCGCGGAACTCGACAAGCGACAGTTAAAGGTCGCTGGGACGTGTCTCATGGCTCACCTCGAAGATCCAGAGGCGTGGCCAGAATTGGAGTCGGACCTCATGGGCGCCGGCGAGTTACTTGCGGGATTGGATGCGAAGTTTCTGGTGTTGATCGATGACCTGCACACCGACTGGTTTACCGGCAAGCAAATCAAGCCCGAACGTCTGGATGATGATGCGTGGAAACGGCTCATCGACACCACTCACAAGGTGGCAGAGATTGCACGCGATAATTTTAATCTGCGTCTGGCCTACCATTCCAGCCCCGATTCCCACGTCGCTTTCGAGGATCAAATCGAGAAGCTGTTGGAAGACACCGACCCCGAACTGGTATGCCTCGGTCAGGATATTGGACACCTGGCTTATCGGGGGGTTGACCCCGTTGATTTTGTTCGTCGTCATCACCAACGCATTCCTTACCTGCACCTGAAGAGCGTCGACCCAGAACTGCGGCAAAAAGTCGTCAGCGAGGAAATCCCCTTTATTCATGCGGTAGAAATGGGCATGTTTTGTGAGCTCGCCAAAGGCCTTGTGGACTATCCAGCTTTTCGCGATCTGTTGCAAGAAATTGACTTCCACGGCTTTGTCATCGTTGAACAAGACATGTATCCGGTCCCGTTCGACAAACCGCTACCCATTGCCAAACGTAATCGAGCGTACTTGCAATCCCTCGGAATCGGATAGCATTTTTGCCCCACCACAGAACACAAGAGGACAAGCGCAGATGGAAAACGCGAAAAAACTTAAAGACAAGTTGGGTCGCGGAGAGATTCCGCTAGGCACCGGTGTGAGTTTTATCGATCCCGCCGTTACCGAGTTGTTCTCCCACACACTCGACTTTGCATTTATTGATATGGAGCACAATGCGCTGACGCTCGAAACCGTCCAATCGCATATTATGGCAACCAAGGGAAGTGATATGGCAGCACTGGTGCGCGTGCCGTGGAATGATCCTGTTTTGATCAAGCCGGTTCTTGATATCGGGGCCGACGGTATTGTTTCTCCGCTGGTTCGCACGGTTGAAGATGTTGAACTAGCCGTGTCAGCCTGCCTTTATCCTCCACTGGCTGATAGCTGATAGGAGTTTTGATTTCCGGTAGTCTACCAGGATGAATCCCTCATTCCAGGGGTGCGTGTGTTCAAAGACTGCTGCAGCCGTCTTTGAACACACGCACCCCTGCCATTTCTCGCGGCGGGGAGCCAAATTCGGGCCTGCCGGAGGTGGCGATGCACGCAAAATACCCGGCGATCCCACGGATTGGGCGCATCATCCCCATGCCGCTCTGCGTCGGGGATGAATTCAGAAGCTCTCCAGGAA
>CAUZBP010000155.1:0-7439 GCA_963578105.1 Planctomycetota bacterium | reverse complement strand
AACCCGCACGAGGGATACCCTCACGGGATTTTAAATCCCGACGCAACCTTCGGAATCTCCGAAGAAAGGGCGCATATTCAGAACGGCGCAGTGCCAGGCGCAGCAACTGATACGCAGAACGCTCACATCGATGACGACCTACGCACTACTTTAAGTCGTGGTACGTTAGTTGACACGTCCAGGCCTAACTTCAAACCGCAAAATGCGTTGGAGCCCCCTACGTCAAGAAAGGAAGAACTGTTAACAAACTTTAACGTGACAAAGAATTGTTCGGCTCGTTGTCAAAGGTCCGCAGGTGGTGTGTTCCCAATCCACTGAACCAATCTTGCTTCGACTCGGATAGCAGCTATGATAACACCTGATCTTCCGCAAACTTCGTCATTTCGCGCAAAGACTAGGGCTATCTTCCAGCCGGGAACGCGAACATGAACTTTCGCATTGGCTGCGACCATCTACATCCGGCTGTGGACCGACGGCAAATGCTCCAAATCGGGGCGATTGGCCTCATGGGGCTTTCGATGGGGGACGTCGAACGCCACAAGGCTCTTGCCGCGACCGCCGGGAAGAATCATGGGTCCGCGCGCAGCCCAAAGAAGGTCGTCTACCTGTTCCTCACGGGCGGTCCGCCGCAGCACGAAACTTTTGATCTCAAACCCCACGGACCGGATACGGTACGTGGCGAGTTCAAGCCCATCGCCACCCGGACACCCGGATTGGAAATCTGCGAGCATCTACCCCTGTTGGCCCAGCGCAGCCACCAGTTCGCCATCCTGCGCTCCATGACCCATCATAGCAACAAACACCTCGAAGGCTCCTACATCATGTGTACGGGGCTCACCGATCTGCCGCCCAACGTGAACAAGAAACATCCGGACTCGGAGGATGCCCCCGCAATCACAGCGGTCGGGGGCCGGTTCCGTCCGGGAGAGAATCACCTTCCCGGCGCGGTGGTCGTCCCCCAATTCCTCTTGCGTGATACAGGCCGTTTTGTTCCCGGGCAATACGGCGGCCACATGGGACGAAAGTTTGATCCCTGGGAGGTCCACGCCGCTGCCAAGTGCCGCGGGTTGGGTCCTTGCCCGCAATGCTTCCATTATCAAGAGCCGGAATTCAAACACACGGCCTACCCCGTGTTCGATCCTCCCAATGTGCGGTTCTCGCATGAGGTGACCCAGCCCCGCTTTGAACGGCGCATGTCCTTATTGGAGTCACTCGACCAGTCGCGGCGCAAGCTGGAAAACGCAGCTGATGAGGCTGGCGTCTTTGATCGCTACCAGGAGCAAGCGGTTTCGCTGCTCACCTCGGCGGTGACCCGTCAGGCCTTCGACTTGAAGGGCGTCAGCGACGGAGTGCTCGACGCCTACGGGCGCAATCAATTCGGCTGGTCGCTGCTGCTCACTCGGCGACTGTTGGAAGCCGGCGTCAGCATGATTCAGGTCAACATGGGCAGGAACGGAACGTGGGACCTGCACAGCCGGGCGTTTTCCATTCTGAAAAACCACCTGCTCCCACAGACTGACCGGGCACTGTCCGCCTTCATGGACGACTTGGACGCTCGCGGCCTGCTCGACGACACGCTGATCGTCATGGCGGGCGAATTCGGCCGGTCCCCGGCCTATGAAATCCCCGTCGGCGCAACACTACCCGGGCGCTTCCACTGGGGGAGAGTCCAGTCCGTCTTTTTCGGAGGCGGCGGCGTCACGGGCGGCACCGTGGTCGGGGCGTCCGATGAACTCGGCGGTGAACCCGCCGACAATCCGAAACGCCCGCAGGACATGGCCGCCACGATTTACGACGCGCTGGGGATTCCGCAAAACGCCCAATACCCTGACATCCATGATCGTCCCCACTTCGTTTACCAAGGAAAGCCCATCCACGAGTTGTATGGCTGACCGACGCTCGATTTCTCCCGGTGCATCCGATCGTCACACGAACCTGGGCGGTACCCTGTCCACGTGTCTCAAGTGCCCCCCACTTTTCCCTTCCCCGGGATTCGCGTGCGGAGGCTAAGCAGCAACTTGCCGCAGGTGATGTAAAGAGTCCGCAAGTCCGGACCGCCAAAGGTGCCGTTTGTGATGGTATCCTCCGGCGTCTCGGCGAACGCGACAAGCTGACCTGTGGGGGGAATCACGTGGATGCCGGGTCGCGTATCGAGGGTTTCACTCGAGCCGCGACGCCGATGGAGCCGGCGATCAGTTGACTCGGTGATTTCCTCAGACAGCGTGCCGTTCCACGACTTGGCGTCATTTTCTCCCGTCTCGACCCACTTCTGGTGGTCAGACATACCGCAAAATGCTGCTGGCATGGCGTCAGAAGTCCTGCTGCAAATCATCCTAACCGAACGTGATCGAGAAATCGCCGGTCGGTGTGTGAACGCCGCTGGCTTGGGGAGGCCGTCAGCGAGCGATGGAAACCGCACAGCATTGGGACAGATTGGTGAAGAATCAACCGGCTGAGATGAGAGAATTTGAGTCGCTGCAACCCACGACTTTTAAAGGCGTTTAGAGTTCGGCTGAGTTTTTTGACCCTACGGGCTTGTGGGTCGAGAACTTTACCGCCGCAAGTTGAAGGCTGGCGGGATGCATCGTAGCAGCGGGCGCAGGAATCGGTGACCGATAGGCAAAAAGAACTTTAATCGTTCGTTGCCCAACCAGCTAACATCTCCAGTCGGTTTCTTTGGTCTGCGGACAAGGTCTCCATTTCCGCACGTTGTCGCGCGACCCATTTACCAAGCGGAAAAGGTCCAAAAAAATAGTCGTCGCTCTGATCCGATTCATGAACACGAGCATGCCCCTTTACTTCGACATAGTCCATCAAATAGGCATAGCCCAATTCCCATTGCGTATCCTTCGCTGTAATGCCCCACCGTACTTTCCCCGGTAGAAACAGCCATGCGCCGGGTGCGGCACGCCTGATTGTCCACAGCCAAAACATCTTGGGGGACAATTTTTCGGACAACAGAAACCTCCAAAAACCTCGATCGGAATCATCCCAGACTGGCACCGTCAGAAATGTTGCCAACGTGGACGCCTCTTCACGGATCACAGCGACATCATTGTGATCAATGATGTTCACCCGAATACCTGATTTCAGGACGATATTCAGCTCATAGGTTTGGATGTTCTTTGTTGGCATTTTGCTGCGCACTGGCGTGTTCCACTCGTCAGCATTGGCAACCAAGCGGCGTTCCCGAGTCTTCCCATATGAGCTCTCGGGCGCAATCTGAGCGTTCACGAGCTTGCTAATAACTTGCACGGCATAGATATCATTCAGGTTACCACTGCGCGGCCTCCCTGTGATTGCTTTTTGCGCTTCCGCGGAGTTGCGGTGCGCTGTTGAGAACGGGTGAAGCGGCGTCCCGATCGAATAACCCCCCTCCAAGGCCCTTTCGGTGGTCCCGCTCCCGATCAAAGATTGCATCGCATCGTGACGAATAAACTTGCCAGAGTATCAACCCTGAACACAATGCAAGAATGGCGCCAATCGGGAACAAGATGAATATCCCCAGTACGGGATTGGACCAAATCATGCTCATCAAGAAGATACCTGTGAGTAGAGCGGGCAGGAAGACGCTGGTTAGTTTCGCGTGGTTCCGCAACTTCGCCCGCCGTACCTTCCAAACGAGCCGTCGGTCATTGACCACCACCAATGTACGCTCATCGGATTTCAGGTTTCCTGTGTGAGGCCTGCAAGGTGTCCAACGCGTTCGTGCAGCCACTGGATCTGTCGAAAATGGATCGGGTAGAGTCCAGTTCCTGACGCCATGTTCGATTGAGGTACGTGCCATCTACTTTTCCGATTGAGTACTTGACCGACATATCCCAGATGGGTTCTGTTCCAACCGCAGGGGATGTTGATCAGCAGATCGTCCAGCGCCTCGCAGGTCACCCCTTGCTTCTCGAAGAACGGCACAAAACCGATTCCAACGTAATCGTATCCGCGGCCGCCATCGGCGATCCATTGCGAACGCATGCGAATGATAACGACAGTAGCCGAGGCGGGACTCGAACCCGCACGAGGGATACCCTCACGGGATTTTAAATCCCGTGCGTCTGCCAATTCCGCCACTCGGCCCTGTGTTTATCCGTTGTATTGAAAACGAGTTAATCAACCTCGTCAATCGGGCAGGCCAGGCAAATGCCACGCCCGTCAGGTGTCCCAACATCAAAACCACTCCTGCACTCCGCTAGACGTTCACTTCTGCCGAACCGCCCAGCGAGTCGGCATATCGTTGGCGGATTGGTTCGAGAACTTCCTGGAGGAATTCGTCAACCTGCTGCGGAGCTCGACCCACAAACTGGGACGCTTCCGTGGCCGCGTCGAAGTCAACACTTCCAAACCCACCGTCCGCCCGGAGCCGGTCGAGAAGGTCATTCGAACGCCCGTGCTGCTTGACCTGGGCGGCAGCAGCCTGACTGTGTTGACGGATTTGTTCGTGCAGGGTTTGGCGGTCTCCGCCCGCAGCAACCGCAGCCATCAGGATGTTTTCGGTCGCCATAAATGGCAACTCTTCGTTCAGTTGACGTCGGATCACTTCTGGATAAACAACCAGCCCTGAGGCAACATTCTGATACAGGATCAGAATCGCATCAACGGCCAAAAAGGATTGTGGTAGTACAAGTCTCCGGTTGGCACTGTCATCCAACGTTCGCTCCATCCATTGCGTTGCCAAGGTATTGGCTGCGCTGGATTGAAGACTCATCACAAAACGCGCCAGCGCGCAAATACGCTCGCTACGCATGGGGTTCCGCTTGTAGGCCATCGCCGACGAACCAATCTGTTTCTTCTCAAAAGGTTCTTCTATTTCTTTCCGGTTAGCCAGCAGTCGTAGATCCGTGGCCGCCTTGTGGGCTGATTGGGCAATGCCCGACAGCGAATCCAGTATTTGCGCGTCAACTTTGCGCGGGTAGGTCTGTCCGGTGACGGCATACGTCTTGGAAAAGCCCAGTTTCTGTGCTACCAATTCTTGCAACTTGCGGACTTTCCCGTGGTCACCCTCGAACAAACTGAGAAAACTCGCCTGCGTCCCGGTGGTACCTTGTGTACTGCGCGCTCGCAAACTGTCCAACCGGCGTTCCACTTCGGCCAAGTCCTGCACCAGGTCGTAAGCCCACAAAGTTGCCCGTTTGCCAACGGTGGTCGGTTGCGCGGGTTGCAGATGAGTCAAACCAAGACAGGGGAGATCGCGATGCTGCTGAGCAAAGTGCCCCAACCGATCGATCACTCCCGCCAGGCGACCGGCCAGCATCTGCATTCCCTCACGAAGCACAATTAAGTCCGTATTGTCGGTGACGAAACAGCTGGTCGCTCCGAGGTGGATGATGGGCCTGGCCTCAGGGCAGACATCTCCATAAGCATGCACGTGGGCCATCACGTCATGTCGCAACTCACGCTCGTATTTTGCTGCTGCATCGAAATCAATGTCGTCCACATGATCCCGCAACTGCTGAATCTGCGTTTCCATGATGGGTAGTCCAAGCTCGTGTTCAGCCTCAGCCAACGCAATCCACAAGCGCCGCCAGGTGGAAAATTTCCTCTGGTCGCCCCAGAGGTGACCCATTTCCGGAGAGGCATAGCGAGAAATCAGTGGGTTTTGGTAGACGTCCTGAGACATATATCTAGTTCACTCAGCAAAAATGTGGTTCAGAAATAGTCAAATCACGCGACACTGGTGGCAGCACGAAATTGCAGATCGCCGGGTGCTATTAGTCTCTCACATATTTGTCAAATCATCGATGCCCCCTGGACCAAGCAAGTTGTCCATCGCTGACGAGATTTGGCGAGACTGCGTCACCCTGTTGGAATAGACTCGACAAATACGGTGACTGACAGGCAATTTTTGAAAGAGTTGGCTATCGGTCAACGGCCGTACGCGCTCCTGCGATGAATCGAAGAAAAAATTCTGCCCTTTCGACGGGCCCCCGGTGTGCGGACGATAGATATGGCGTGCGATGTCGATACGTAGAGGAATTTTCGCGAGCTCGCCGGGCAGCACCTTGCGGAGCGCTGCTTCCACCAGTTCAGGCTCGCTAAAGATGCTACTTTTCTCGGCGTCACCTGCTGAAAACACGAGCGATCGCTGACAAACCATCTTCCAAGGCGTTGATCTTTCCAGAATTTGCCCCCACCGCCGGCCCAGACTGCGTTTGGTTTGATCGTCGGATGTCACCCACCCTCGAACATCAACCAACAAAGACCACTCCGTAAAAGATTGATAGCGGTCCAAACATTCCATGGGGTTCCCGGGGAACAAGTAGGTTTTGCTATCGGCAAATAAGTCGGCAAGTGTCAAATCGATCGCTCGAACCGTGCGGTGAAAATACACCGTGCTAAACAATTCAGCCCGCACGTGCATGAAACGAAGCAGGCCGCCCAGGCCGCGGTCATGAATCGTCAGCCCCTGCGGACTGAAGAAACTGTAGTGCAGCAATCGATCCAGGTCAAAGGCACGCGAACTGTAGCCGGACATGTAAGCATCGCGTAGTACAAAATCCATGTTGTCAACGGTGTAGATCCCACACAACAAGCTCCGCAAACCAGCCAGCCAAGGGGGAAAGTCTCTTGTGTCGTCCTCCCGGGGTCGTGTAATCAGCCAGGCAATCTCTGCCGGGTCTAACTGTTCTGAAGCGCGCAATTCACTAAACGGATTTCGACGAATTCCACGGATGAGATCACCCAGATCGCCTTGAATGATGGCAGCCCCCAGGGTTTCATGGGTCAGGTCGAAATCTGCCAGAAAATGGGCATCAAAGAAATGGCCGAAAGGACCGTGCCCCACATCGTGTAACAGTGCAGCCATCCGCAACAACGACTCCACGTACCCACGGCTGGGTACGTCCGCGAAATTCTCGTCGAGGCTCTGATAAAGACTTTGGACAGCCCGACTGGCCAAGTGCATGGCCCCGATTACGTGTTGAAAGCGCGTGTGTTCGGCCGTGGGAAACACCCACCATGCCGTTTGAAGTTGATGAATTTGGCGTAACCGCTGCAGCCAAGGATGATCGATGACATCACGTTCGGTAATCTCGTCAGTGGCGACTCGACCCGACGAAAAAGGAATGTATCCGTGAATCGGATCGTGACTCAGGCTTTCGTCAATATATCGTTTCATAACACCCCATTGTTTCAGTGCACGCTCGACCAGTCCAATCATGACACATGGCGAACCTGAGGTACCTCACGACCAGTTCGTCACAACTTGGATCATTAAAAAACTACCAAATGCTACGTTTCCATCGCGGTCAGTGAGCCGTCGTTTTCGACACCACTACGCCACCGCCGAGGAGAACTCTCTTACCGCCAGCTTTCTTGTCTCGGTACGGGCAGCGGGCATTCCACCACGCAATCACTTGCAGCGATTTACAGCAAATCCCAGCCTCTCAGGCGTCTGCCAAATGCCCCCCTGCCCCTTCCTAAATGCCATTTTTTTGCTATACTTC
>CAUZBP010000154.1:0-7590 GCA_963578105.1 Planctomycetota bacterium | reverse complement strand
GTGGAGGTCGCCGCAGCGGAGGAACTTGCGGGCCACCTCGCCGATGATGGGCCGCCAGGTTCCGTAACGCTGCTGGTAACGCTCGTCGTAGCTGCGTTCAAATTCCGGATAGTACCGTTCGATTAGCTGGTAGAGCGGCGACTGCCTCGGCTGGCGAGGCCGGTAGACGGTTGCGACCTGGGGCGACAAACAGACCACGGGGACGCCCGCTTTCCATTCGATAAGGGAAGTACAGTCATGGAGCGCATATTGAAATTGAATAAAAGTGGATACATGTGTTCACTATTCCTGTCGATGGGCCACCACCGCATTGAGGATTCTTGAGAATTTCGTGAAAAATCATAGTTGTGGTAACTCATTCGCACATTCTCTCAATGAGTAGCGACGATTCAGCGAATAAACTGGGTGAAGTCGTTCGAACGCGCATGGTGCCGAAATCACGCTGGGCGGGACGGCACACCAGACAAAAGGCCTGCGATTTCGCACAAAAATGTTGCGAATTCGGCAGTGATGTCCATCACGATTTCCGGATCGGTTTTGTTTTTGATCGTCCGGTAAACTTCCTCATCGGGGAGAGACCAGCAGCCGTTGTGGATTTGAGTGTCCATCAAATACTGGGCGACCGTTTCAGCCGCTTGCCGAGGTTCCGGTCGGCCCGTGATCGACGCCAACAAAGCGCTCCCCAAACCGAGCTTCCCGCTGGGCGGAAATCGGTACACGTCGTCGGCACAACGCTGCGTGAATTCGAACACTTCCTGCGCAGTTTCCAGGACCGTTTCGTCCCGGGTGGCCAAGTAATACCGGCACAGGAAGATGAGCATGATTCCCGGCTGATAGTAGACCTGTTTCCGTTGAGCGGAATCGACGTAATAGGACAGCTCCACCTCGGCAGGGACTTTGGTAATCAACTCCCCGTCGGTCGTCAGCCGGAAATAAAATCTCGCGGGGTCGGGCTGTTGTTCAACAAGCCGTTGCAGACACCCAATCGCACGCGCGGCCGATTCAAGGTTTCCCACGGTTAATTGTGCAAGCCCACCCCAAGACGTGCAGACGCCCTCGAGGTAGGGTTGCCCCCGCTCCAGAACGATAAAGCCGCCACTGGGACTTTGAGAGCGTCGCAAAAACTCCGCGCCGCGAAACGACAAATCGAACCACCCGAGCCGATGGGCGGCCTGAATTAACCACGCATTTCCATAGACGGGCCATTCGTCGTGAAAGGCGGCCCGGGCCTTTCGTCCCGGAGCGCGAAAATCTCCTTCGCCCGTGAAGTGATGCGCACCCACCCATTCCAGAAGCTTCACCGCCTCCTGAACCTCACCCGAAACCGCCAGCGCATAAGGAACTTTGTAATAGCCTCCGATGCCGTCTTCGACGTCGAAGAAAGATCCGTCTGGGTTTTGTCTGGCCACAATCCAGCGTGCCGCCCGGCGTGAGGTTTCTCGATAGGCGTCTACACTGTGGGACATGTCAGTCTCTCAATTCCTGCCGAATTCTGGTTTCTATTGATGTTACAACGGTCATCTCACGCTTATCTGACATCGGGACTTTGGTACTGCACTTTAGGAGAAGTTTTAATTGCGCGCATAATAGGTATTAGCAGAAACGCGGCTCTCCGTGATGGTGTGGTTGTTACAAAATCACGCCCCACGGGGAGAGCCGAGGATGGCCGAGCACAAGGGTTCTTCAAAGCGTCCGCAACATCAGCACAAGCAATCCAAGAAGTCGCGGCATGATAAGCGAGTGCGACTCAAGCGTCGTAATACGTCTCGCCGGAAAACAGCCGAGGCCAAAGTACCGCTGACCGGTACGATGCAAATTGCGGTCTTGGCGTTACAGGCTGTCATGGATCGGCGAATCGCGTTTCAGCTGACGATCATTGTAGCGGGGATGCTGCTGGCGGACCATCGGCGTACTGCGAGTGCTTGGTTGGCGACGCATCCAGTGTGGGGCATGATCGCACTGCCGTTGCGGTCAATGTTGTACGTTCACGAAGTCAATGTGCCAAAGCTGGCAGGAAAATATGACTGGGAATTCCACACCAAACATCAGCTCCGCGTGGAATTGCTGACCTGGTTCATGAAGGCAATCCGCGTGCTCGGAGTGGAGGCGAAAGTATGGTTGGCGGTCGGTGGTGCTTATGCGACGCGACCGTTTCTAAAGCCGACGCTCGCCTTAGGCAGCGTCGTCGTTAGCCGTTTACGAAAGGACGCCAACCTTCGCGACTTGCCTCCTCAGGATTCTCACGGCAACCGCATCTATGGCAAGAACAAAGTCAGTTTTGCCAAGCGTGCCGGACACCGCAAAGGTTGGAGCACCATCACCTATCATTGCCGCGGCGTCGAGGTGACGCGTCAGTATAAGACGTTTCTGGCGACGTCACGTTTGATCAGCGGCGCGATTCGGGTGGTGATTGTCCGCTTTGAGGACGGTGGTTGGGCGACTTATTTCTGCACGGACACGTCGGTGGAAGTATGTGATGTTTTGGAAACGGTGGCGGCGCGTTGGGCGATCGAAGAACATTTCCACGATGTGAACGAAGTGTGGGGAGCGGGTCAGCAACAAGTTCGCAATGTGTGAACGGTGGGTGGACTTCTTGTTCTGGTCGGAAAACCGGGTAAAACATAAAACAGCGATACACGTATTGCACCGACCGTTGGCCAATGGGCTTGCACGCGGTGTGTTGGCAAGGGAATCTGGAAGGTTGGGAAAGAAAAGTTTTGCAAGAAAGGTTGGGAAAGAAAGGTTTTGCAAGAAAGGTTTTGTAAGAAAGGTTTTGTAAGAAAGGTTTTGTAAGAAAGGTTTTGTAAGAAAGGTTTTGTAAACATGGCAGAGGGAACGGCGGAAAAACTGCGTCGATTAGATACGGCTTGTCTTTGTGATGCCGAAAAACGACTGGGTCTGGGCCTGCGCGTGATGTCGCCGGCACTGCGGCCGATTTGTGCGGGACTCAGGATGGTGGGACGTGCCCATACGGTCCGTTGTCATAATGATTTCCTGACTGTGATCAAAGCGTTGCGGGATTCAGAAGCGGGAGAGGTGATCGTTATCGATTCACAGGACAGCACGCGAGCCCTTACCGGCGAACTGTTTCCTACCGAAGCAAAGCGCAAGGGGCTTGCCGGAATTGTCAACGACGGTCCTTGTCGCGACACGGCCGTCGTACGCGAAATGGAGTTCCCCTATTACGCACGTTCGGTGTGTTGTGTTCCCGGATTCACCAACCAGTTGTTTGAAACCCAGGTGTCGATTATCTGTGGTGGCGTGACGGTCGATCCGGGTGACTGGGTTGTTGGAGATGACGACGGTCTGCTGGTGGGTACCGAAAAGGAATTTTTACAGTTGATTCCGGTTGCACAAGAAGTTCAGCAAAAGGAGGACCAGTTGTTGAAACGCATGTCTGCCGGGACGAGCTTGCTGGAGATGGTCAACTTTGAAGAGCACTGTGCGGCGATCAAAGCGGGCCGGAAAAGCCAGTTTGAGTTTCGCATCTAGGCCTGCCGGTGTTAGCCAAGGCAGGCGTGGCGATCGCGGGCGGCCAGACTATACCCAACGAGTGGGGGCGTGTATGCTGGGCCGGTGAGGGCGTGCTTTGTGAAGTCCCGGGCGGGCGATTTGGCAGCCAGCCAATTCTTCAGAGGGATACCGTTTTGCTTTTTCGGTAAAGACAGTTGTTTCTGGAAGATGAAGGTAAATTAGATGCAACCGTTTCTCGATTCTACCGGTGTGCAGCGGGACACCGACGAGCTGAAGCAGCGGCTGGCACGAGATGGTTATCTCTATCTTCGGGGGTTTCTACCAACCGATGCGGTCGAAACGGTAAGGCGTCGATGGTTGCATTTTGCGAATCAGGCAGGATGGATTCAAGAGTCTTCGTCAGCGGATGATCTGGCCAACCTGTCGGCATTTTGTGCAGAACCGCAAGATGAGTACATGGCGGTGATGCACCAGGTCTACCGATTGCCGGAATTCTGGGCCCTGCCGTTGCACACCAAGATGACGGGTTTGTTTGAACGTCTTTTGGGCGGGGACGTGTTAACGTTGCCCAATGTGATTGGGCGGACGATTTTTCCAAAGCGGACCGAGTACACCACGCCCGCGCACCAGGATTGGGTGCCGATTCAGGGGTGCCGGGAGACCTACACGTGTTGGCTGCCCATGTCGGACATTCCCCGCCCGCTGGGTGGTTTGCAGCTCAACGCGGGTTCACATCATGGCGGGGTTTATGATTTCAAACCGGCGCTGGGTGCCGGCGCGACGGAGGTTACCGATGCGTTGGCTGAAAGCCAATGGGTTTACAGCCCGACTTGCCAGGGGGACGTGGTTATTTTTCACAGTTTGACGGTGCACAAGGGGATGCCAAATTCCACTCAGCGGTTACGGCTATCGATCGATGCTCGGTACCAGCGCGCATCGGACCCGGTGGCACCCAACTCGCTGCAGCCACACGGATTATTGATCAGTTGGGACGAGCTTTACGAAAACTGGCCGGACCAACATCCTGACAAGTACTACTGGCACAAATGGAATTTGAAAATCAACCAATACGATACCAGTTATGTGCAGAAGCGTGATGAGATGGCATTCCAGATGGCCGAGAACGGGGATGCGAACGCCTGCAGTGTGCTCGAACGCATCCTTTCACGTGATTCTGACCAGTCCAAACGTGAGCGGGCACGACAGCTTTTGGAAAAGTTAAACCCGTAAGATGAAAATATCTTCCGCGATAGTGGATCGTTTGCGAGGGGCCGTTTCACGAGACCGGCTTTTGGGGCAGTTCAACGATGGAAAGCTGGCCAACGGTGGTGAAAATCTGGCGCTGGTGGATAGTCAAGGGCAAAGCATTTTGAGCTTCTCCTACGGAGACAACGATCCCTGGCCCGAACGCGCTGACGGTTCCGGAGGGACCTTGGAGATTGTCGACGCGACCTCGACAACCGTCGCCGAATATGGCAAGCACTATCATTGGCGCGGCAGTACCGACTTCGGTGGATCCCCGGATGCTGCTGGCACACCGCCAGTGGGAATCGTGGTCAACGAAGTGTTGGCCCATGCCGATCCACCCGTATCGCAAACGGACTCGATCGAGTTGTACAATCCGACCGCTGCGCCGATCAATATCAGTGGTTGGTGACTGAGCGACTCGGCGGGCAACCTGCTCAAATACCAGATTCCTGACGCCAGCGTCTTGGCGGCAGGCGAGTATATCGTCTTCGACGCAGACAACTTCAATCCCACGCCCCTGACACCGAGTCCAAATGATTTTTCGCTTAGCGGGACAGATGGTGACGATGTGTGGCTCGTGATCTCCAACGGCAGTAGCAGCGTGCAGTCGTTTGTGGACGACGTGCACTTTGGCGCCTCTCCCAATGGCGAACCGTTTGGGCGGGTACCTAACGGCAGCGGACGGCTACAGCCGTTGCAAGCCACCACGCTGGCCAACACAAACGCCGATCCGCGTGTGGGGCCGCTTCTGGTCAGCGAAGTGAACTATCATCCCGCCACCCCGTCCGCGGCAGCCTTAGCCATCGAACCGACACTCACCGACAACGACCTGGAATTTATCGAAGTGCTGAACCCGACCGCTCAGCAAGTGGATCTGACCAACTGGCGACTCCGAGGCGAAGTGGACTATGATTTCACAGCGGGCATGACGATCAAGGCCGGCAGGACACTGGTAGTCGTTTCCTTCGATCCCAACGACGCCGGAAATGCAAATCGACTGGCAGCCTTCCGTGAGAATTTTGGAATTGGCCCCGAAGTGCCGCTTGTCGGTGGATTCCAAAGTCAGTTAAGCAATGGCTCAGGTCGCGTACAGCTGCAAAGGCCTGATGCACCACCGCCGGAACAACCAACGCTGATTCCGATGCTATTGGAGGACGAAGTGTTATACGACGATCTGGCCCCCTGGTCCACCGCGGCCGACGGTTTCGGATTGTCGCTTCATCGAACAGACACCGGTTCCCCAGGCAGCGATGTGACAAGTTGGACGGCACGTACCCCCAAACCGGGTCAACCAGACCGTTGCGGAGACACAGATCTGGACGGCGACGTAGATACCAGCGACCTGACTAACGCCATCATCAATTTCACCAGCGCAAGTGGTTCTGGAAAAACTTGGAGCCAAGGTGACACCGATGGCGACGGCGATGTGGACACAGCCGACTTAACCACGGCGATCATTAATTTCACCAGTGCGATGAGTGGCAATTCATGGCATGACGCAAATAGGGCCGTCGTGTTCGTAGACCCAACCACCCCAGCCCCAACCAGCGCAGTCAACACAGCGACGAACGAACACTCGATATCCAGCACTCCGCATTTCGCATCGACCAAGAGGTCGACCCAGCAACCCACAGTAGACGATGTAAACCGTTCAGCGACGCGATCGACTCGTTTCAATACACGTCATTCCCGAATTCACTTGTCGCTACTGGACCACGCATTCGACGAATTCAATGGCGCCTAATTCGTGGGGTTACGACCATTGGACTTGGCGAATTAAAAATGGCTGACAGGAGATTTAATTTCGCCAGGAGCTTCGTTTACTGGGAAACAACAGGAGAATCATAGCCAGGGGCACCATGGACGGTTCATGTGTGCAAGCCGAGATTCTATCACGCGGCCAATCGCTTTTGTTCCCTTGAGATTTCCTCCCAAAGCGATTAGCATTCTTCTCAACCCCTGGAGCATCCCTGTGAAATTGGAGCATCCTTGTGAAATGTCTCGTGCTACTTCCCGCATTGTCGGCGCTTGTTCTGACAAATTTAACCGTCGCTGCGGATGAACCGCAGAAGGATAAAGAAGGATTCGTCTCGCTATTCAACGGGAAAGACTTCAGCGGATGGGTCAACATGGGTCAGGAGGCGGGTTGGTCAATCAAAGATAGCGTCATTCATTCTGCAGGAGAAACGGGTGGCAATTGGCTTCGCAGCGAGAAACAGTACAAGAACTTCATTTTGAAGGTTGAGTGGCGTGTGTCGCAGGGCGGTAACAGTGGTGTCTTCATTCGATCCGCTGAAAAAGGCTTGCCATGGACTACTGGCTACGAGGTGCAGATCACCAATGCTCCGCGTGACGATGCACATTGCACTGGATCGCTTTACGGATACGCGGCGGTCAACCCACGTCCCGACGAATCTCATGACACGTGGCATAGGTTTGAAATTCAATGCCACAATCATCACATCAGGGTCCTTGCTGACGGCGTGAAATGTGTTGATTTCGATCAGGCATCAACGGACAAGACAAAGGGCAAACCGTTGGCAGGATACATAGGTTTGCAGGACGCACACGTGCCGAAAGGCCATTACATCGAATACCGCATGGTGAAGCTAAAAGAGCTGGACTGACAGGAAGTCGGGGCAACGAACGACTCCACGTGAAACCACAATGATGGAGCGCACAAGCTCTCCAACCTGCGGTGACGTTTTGCCATCGCTTCCCTTTCCGATACCAGGTCAACCCTGGGCGACTCTCATGAACCAGCAAAACATTCAATTCACCCGACGTTCGTTTGTCCGTAGTGCAGCGACAGGTGTGGGTGCAGCCTACATTGTTGCCCCGCACGTGCTTGGTGGTCCTGGAAAAACG
>CAUZBP010000153.1:0-7648 GCA_963578105.1 Planctomycetota bacterium | reverse complement strand
GAGTCAATGCGTCGTCGGAACCCGGACTTCGCGCACGGATGCCGCCAACGGATAAGCAGTCGTCGTTGCCCACCCGGAACGTACTCCTATTCCATCGTTTCGCTTCAGGTGGTCGACGAACACCGCCACAGGCGTAAAATCAGGGTCTGCACCATGACGACCCACAACAACGAGGATTGCGATGAAAGCTGCATACATTGAAAAGGTTGGCCCTCCTGAAAACATCATCTACGGAGACATTCCCACACCCCAACCCCAGGACAACGAGGTTTTAGTGAAGATTGCCGCTGTGGCTGTCAATCCCGTGGACACCTACGTGCGCAGCGGCATGCTTTCGTTTGATCTTCCCCTACCCTTTGTCGTGGGTTGCGATCTGGCGGGTGTCGTAGAGACCGCTGGTCCTCAAGCCCGACGTTTTCAAACGGGTGACCGAGTGTGGTGTAGCAACCAGGGACTACTGGGGCGACAAGGAACTTTTGCAGAGTACGCGCTGGTCGATGAACAATGGCTCTATCCCACTCCGTCAAACGTTGACGACCAGACAGTAGCCGCTTGTGCTTTAGTATCGATTACTGCTCACTTGGGGTTATTTCGAGATGCGAAATTGGAGCCGGGTGAAACGATATTGGTACAAGGCGGGACCGGTGGTATCGGATCGATGGTCATTCAAATGGCCAAGGCAGCGGGTGCTCGCGTCATCACAACTGCGGGAAGTCAGGAAAAGGTCGCCAAGTGCCTGGAATTGGGAGCGGATGTTGCACTGAACTATCGGGAACAAGACGTAGCGACAGGTATTTTGGACTTTACTGGCGGTACAGGTGTAAATGTCTTTTGGGAAACCCAGCGGGAACCCGATTTTGATCAGATTGTTGGTACTTTGTCTGAGCGGGGTCGCATCGTACTCATGGCGGGACGGGAAGCACGTCCAGAATTTCCTGTTGGACCGTTTTATGTCAAGGGATGTACGATGGTCGGTTTTGCCATGTTCAATGCCAGCTATCAGGAACAACAAAAGTGCGCGAACGACATCAACTCCTGGCTAACCAACAAGAACATCCTGGCCCATATCGACCGAATTCTGCCACTCTCGGAAACTGCCTCTGCCCACTCGCTTCAAGAACAAAATACTGTCGGAAAAGCAGGAACACTGGCAGGAAAAATAGTCTTGACCCCATGACTTCTTATCGAACTCCACCACGCCAATTGAAACAACCTGCCACAGCCTGACATTTTCTGTTGATGCGGCCGGAAGAATTTAGCTAACTGGAAAAATGTGGCAGCCGGGAGCCAAGCCAACCACCGTTGTGAGAATTGGGCCTGACCTCACGCAATGCACCGAAGACTTGCAGGACGTTGCCTTGGAAGGCACACCAGGGGCCTTGCACCCCGACGTTTTATTGTCGATGCTATGTGGTTCGTCCCTCCCCACCGCTTGATCTTCCCGCCTTTATTCCTCTTTGATATTCCAGCGTGAGCGTTACCACTCTGCCCAATCGAGACCATCTGCCCCCCCCCAAGACGCACGACGAAGTCTTATACGACAGCCAGTTTGCTTTTCTTTTTGGCGGCCAGCTTTGCTTCGTACTGTCCAATATGGTACTGACGCATTACGCGCGCTGGGTGGAGTTCCTGGGAGGCTCTGTGGCGGACGTTGGTTGGGTCATGGGACTGGGTGCCGGACTGGCGTTAGTAGCACGTCCATGGATTGGCCAACTGATCAACCAGGTGGGCACCCGCAAGGTCTGGAATATCGGGTTGGTGGTATTCGGGATCAGCATTCTGAGCAATGCCTGCCTTCATTCGATGAGTTGGACACTCCATTTCCTGCGAGCCAGTATGATGATCGGAAGCGGGTTAGTTTATATCAGTGCCTTAACCCACATTGCCCAGCGAGCACCTCGTCACCGTCAAACGGAAGCATTCGCAACCTTTGGATCAGCTGGATTCGTTGCGATTATGACCGGACCTTACCTGGGTGATTTAATTCTGGGTGCCGGCCAGCGTACGCGTGCTGATTATCTTTGTCTGTTTTGCATTTCGGCCGGATTGACCCTGTTGACCATATTCCTGTGGTCGTTTGTCAAGCCTTTACGGTTAAGTTCGTCCCGCACCTCGGTAGGTGGTATCAGGGAGTTCTGCTTCACATCTCAAAGCCATTGGCCCGGTGCGGTCGTTCTGGTTTGCATTGCTTTCGGAATCAGCATGACGGTACCGTTCGTATTTCTACCAAGTTTTGTGGACCACTCGCTGAATTCAACAAGCTTAGCCTCACCGGTAGGCTGCTTCTTTCTGATTTACGGGGGCTGGGGATTGTTCGTACGAATATTGTCACGGGCCGTTGCTGACCGAATCGGACGTCGAAAGATACTCTGCTTGGGCCTGCTGATTATGGCCGTCGGCTTGTGGAGTTTCCTTTTCATAACGCCTGAACGCTGGTGGCTGTTGTTTGTCCCTGCCATCCTTACCGGAACGGGACACGCACTTTGTTTTCCCGCGATCCACGCGCTCATTCTGGGCCCTTTTCCGAATCCAATGCGCGGCACGGGGTCGGCGTTGTTCACTGTGTGTACCGACCTTGGTGCGTTTGTCGGTGCTCCGTTGTTGGGAACATTGGCCAACCGTTGGGGGTTTTCCGGTATCTTTCTAGTAGCAGGAGCAGCTTCACTGTTTGCGTTTCTTTTCTACGTGTGGTGGAGTGTTCCAATCTGGCGAGAACAGTGGAATGCGGCCCACTCGTAGAGCATGCAGCCTCTTACCGTTTAGCTTTTGTCTTTCGGTCAGTGCATGGCCTGTGAAAAATTCGACATTTGTAAATACGCGATCCAACTTCGCTAACAAGTTTTCTGAATCGCTGGTGTGCAGTGACTTTACCGTCGGGCCGGCGTCTGAAATCGGGCAATCTTTCATTGCCGAATGCCCCCTGCATCCTGAGTCTTGGTAGATTTGTCACCAGCGATTCTGGCACGCTAGCGTTGACTTCAGGTTTCCGTTTCTCGCCATGCGCAGACAGACCGCCTCTGTGCAGAAGCCCTCTGTAGAGTTACCCAAGGTGTCGGAGCTGCTTTCTGCCCTCCACGGGTCTGACACAAGAGACAACAGGTGACTGCCAATCGGTAATTTCACAAGCGGCTGACGATTTTCAAAAAACCCCTTGGTGGAAATGGAAATCTTTGGAATTTGTTTGAAACCGCTCTTGACCGTGTGTTAATTATCGCCTATTCTCCCGCCCCATCTGGTAAACGACCGTGTCCAACGCAACCGGTCACCAACATAAAATACAGGAGAAACCCCACGTGGCGGAGAGTCCGCATTGGGAGCACACCCAGATCGGTTGTGTTTCTGCGGACCGCGGAGCGTAACGTCGGCAAGGAGGCTGACGTCCGCTTCGAAAACTTCGCCCACCACAAAAACTGCTGCGGCAGCGCAATTTCCATTGTCGCTTCCAATCGCTCCCGGAAAGTTTGGAGTCCTTTGCCCCCCTGGGACCCACCGCTTCCGGGGGCTTTTTTTATATCCAGCCACGTATTTTTTGTGTGCAGTTACCGACCGTCATGACATTTAAACTTCAATAGAAAAACCATCAAATTGGGAAGCGCTCCACCACACCCCGCTAAGGACCTCGTGATTTATCCTTACCCGCTGGCCGACGCACGCACGACGCTTTCGACTGGCCTTGTTACCTTTTAACACGTCCCGCTTTTCAGTCTTCCAAACTTGTATCAGGACGTCGGTGGAGTAGATAAATCGGGTTGCCAATCCAACCAATGGTCCTCAGGTTTCTCGTGAACTTGAAACTCTTGATCCGGCAGGGCATACGCACCTGGATTACTTGGCGTTGCCATCGATATTCCCCCCAAGACAATGGTCGAGAGTGCATTTGCAGTGAGTTGAATACCAGCCAAACCAAACTTCAACTCAATGCCACTAGCATTCCAGAACTTTGAATCTTCTCGAACCAGCCGTTTGAAATCCGGCAGGATAAGTGCAACTGCCTCAACATTCGCTGCGTCGTCAGACAAGCCAACTTGAAGCACATGTCCCACCTGGATCCCACGGTACAAAATGGGCACTCCGTGACGCATCCCGCCACATTGAGCTCCACGCAAGGCGATTCGCAGACCCCCGGCTACTAAATCTCCCGCTGGAGCAGCCGCCAAACCGTTGAACTCCGTCACTGGAGCGCCGCCAGCCGGACCCGGAGCTACTGCAATGAACTGTCCCGCCAGTAACGTGTCGAGTCCGCGAACTTCTGTGAGACTGATTCGGGGCCGTTCGATCCAAAACTGGCTACCCTTGCGTGCGACACCCGCTGCGGCATGGTTAACCGAAACCCGCACATCAACGCCTTGCAATTCAGGACTTAATTCGACCGCCAGAACTTCGCCCACATTAATTCCACGAAAACGAAGCGCGTCTTCCGATTTGATTCCCTGACCGTGATCGAAGTGGATGAGAATCTCGGCATCCGTTGAAGTGATCGAATAAATTACCAGGCCGGCGGAAATCGCCAAACACATACAGGCCACCAGCCACATTCGAACGGAATACAGAAAACGTCGGTACAATGTCGGTCTGAGTGGACGAACGTCGGCCGTTGGAAATTCTTGAGCGGACCGTTGATGTTCTCGAGAGGAACTTTCATTCGGGTCCCAGTCATCGTTCATCTATCTTCCTCCCAGATTGCATGCGGATCAAAACAGAAAGACGCAAACATGCTTAACGCGACACACAGCACAAAGGCAAAAACAGCAGGTCCTACTTGAAATTCAACGAGCTTACCAAGTTTTACCAGCATTACCAGAAATGCAAGTAACATCACATCCATCATGCTCCATTTACCGACATTCTCCATCAGACGATAAGCGAAAGCTTTGTGACGATGATGCATTACCTCGAACATACTCAGCTCTAACAGTAGCAGAATCTTAATCAGGGGAAACATGATGGAAAATAACAAGACGACCATCCCAACAAACCAATTTCCATGTTTCAGCAGTTCGAACGTTCCCATCAACAAACTGGATTCGCGATGGTGACCCAACCGCTCAATCCGCAAAATGGGAAGTAACACTGCGGGCCAGTAAAGGATCAATGCCCCCCATGCGAATGCCGCAGTACGTTGTAGAACCGCTCCCCTGGGATTTGGTTTTTTAAGAATCGCATGACAGCGCACACACGTGGCCATCTGGCCAAACGTCAGAGCGGGTAACTGGTGTATCATTCCACAACAGTGACAGGCTTTGAATTTCGACATGATCGTGCCGCTTGTCCAGTGCCCCGCAACGCTTTCTTGTCACGAGAACAAATACGATGGCCAGCAAATAGCCCTTCAGTTCTCCATGCGCCCTTGTGTCGCATTGGAGTCGGACCACCAGTTTACTACGGGATTTGCACTGATTATAGCGGAGTCAAGCAGCAGGCAACGCATCTCTGATGGCCACTTGGAAACTACCTCGCACCTATGGCTGTCCCTTGCCGAGAGTCACCGCGTCACTTATTCTTCTGTTTCTCATGGGGTGAACTTACGCAAAGACTTCTGTCATCTTCTGAGAAATTCTACGATCCCCTACTCACCACAATCCAACATCAGAATTTGCAGGTCCAATTCGCATGAGACGTGTCCAACTTCTCCTATTCTCCGTTGTGTTATGTTTAACCTCCATGGTCTCGTTGGCAGAAGCTGACCGACCAAGTTGGCCACAATGGCGCGGGCCACAACGTACGGGCTTGTCGAACGAAGAGGGACTGCTCAAACAATGGCCGGAAGCGGGTCCACGCCGTCTCTGGCTGTTTCAATCGGCTGGCATTGGATTTTCCGGGCCTGCTGTCGTACACGATCGGCTCTATATCATGGGATCACGTGGTGGTGCCGAGCAGTTAATTGCCTTGGATTCACGTTCAGGCTCCGAGATCTGGTCTGTCGGGATTGGACCGGAATACGAAAACCGATGGGGCAATGGACCCCGAGGGACACCTACAAGTGACGGAGATTTTGTGTATGCACTAGGTGCTCAGGGGGACCTGATTGCTGTCCAGGCAACGGACGGTGCGGTCCTTTGGCGCAGGAACATGCAAGATTTTGGCGGTTCGCTACCCAACTGGGGATATTGTGAGTCGGTTCTGGTGGATGGCCCGCAGATCGTGTGTACTCCAGGTGGAACAGAAGGCGCCATCGTGGCTTTGGCGAAACAGAATGGGAATCTGATTTGGCAGAGCTCCGAATTCACCGATGAAGCACAATACGCTTCCTTGATTGTGACTGAAATCAACGGAATCCGACAATACCTCCAAATTACCCAGGAACATCTGGTTGCGATTGCGGCCGGGGACGGAAGCCTCGTTTGGCAAACAGACTGGCGAGGCAGTGTTGCTGTCTGTACAACTCCCATCTGCGATGGAAATCGAGTCTACGTTACCTCTGGATACGGCGCAGGATGCAAACTGGTGGAGATAAGTCCGGACAATTCCGTATTGGAAGTATTTGACAACAAACTCATGAAGAATCATCACGGAGGTGTGATCCTGTTGAACAACCACATCTATGGTTATTCTGACGGAGTCGGCTGGCTGTGCCAGAATTTTGAATCTGGTGAACGGGTCTGGCGCAACCGGGATGAGTTCGGAAAAGGGTCAATCGCATATGCTGATGGAATGTTTTACTGCTTGGATAAAGAAGAAGGAATCGTCGCGCTGGTCGACGCTTCGCCTGAACACTGGAACGAACGAGGACGTTTTACGTTGGACCCACAGTCGCAACGGCGCAAACCTTCCGGTCGAATTTGGACCCATCCGGTCATTGTTGATGGGCGATTGTACCTCCGCGATCAAGAACTCCTGTTTTGCTATGACGTAAAACAGCCCTGAATAGATCGTATGTATGGCTTTAGCAGCGTCGGCTGGTAACGCCCGACCAACTGCGGGGCAAACGGTTTGCTGTCAACACAAAACCCAGAAAATTCCTCTGCCCCCTGGATTGAGAGGCCCGGCATGTTTCAAAGTCTGAACACTTCTTGAAAATTGGTCAACTTGTAGACAGTTCTTGCGAAATTTGGCCCGGCTGGCTCGCTACATTTTCCAGACACTCTCTCAACTATTTGTGGGGAAAACTTAGCCTATCTCTTGTAATCGTTATTTTTGTTGGTAAACTAGTCAAATGCCTCAAGGCTGTTCCTGACCTTGGGGCGAGTATGTGTGTTTAGTTGCTATGGTCAACCCGGGTAGTCTGATAATGAAACATCAGTCCCAGTTGAAGAACCGCTCTTGGACTTCGGAGAAGCCGCTGGCGTTCTGTGTAGCTACTGCACAGGGTGACAGTGGCTTTTTTATGCGTCCATGAGACGTCGCCAAAGAACATTATTTTTTTTCATAGGGAGAATGACTATGTCGAGTATGAAGAAGTCGAGCGCTGCGAAGCTGACGCTCGTATGGGTAGTGGTCGCACTGTTTTTGGTGAACTTCACCATTGCAGGCGGTAAGGGTCCAGCATGTGACCTCACCGGTGACAGCAGCTGTGACATTGCGGATCTTGATACTCTGGCAGGCGGCGGTGCCACGGCCATCAACGACTGGCTCGCCAGCGCAGCCACAGAGAACGGTTATGGTTCTCCCTACCTTGGTGGTGACAGCGACCTCGATCGCGACGTTGACC
>CAUZBP010000152.1:0-7758 GCA_963578105.1 Planctomycetota bacterium | reverse complement strand
CGTGAACATTTTCTGACCGGGTTGCGTAGAAAATTCCGGATGTGCATAACGTGGTGATGGGGTGTCAGATTTCGACGTTTTTCCCAGTGTTGTCAAATGGCATCCCGGGTTGTTGTTCATCAACTTGTAAGTGTTACGTCATCGCTAGATTCGTCACAGGCAGCCGCGACACTTGTGAATGGTACAAGGAGGTATGTTTAGGTTTCCGTGTTTTCTATGGCAGCTGCGGGACGATGAAAGAGTTACTTTGTTCGAGCGCGCGCAAAGTCAACTTCCTGACACGGATCGCGAGCCATCGATACAGCGGTAGCCTATAGTTTGAACGGATGACGATACCGTTTGGAACGTGTAGATGTCAGGAGGTTTCTTCGGCTGATAGCCAGTCGTTCGCGGAAATCCATTGGAATTGGATTTCCGCAAGGAACAACAGCATCCTCTTCCGACCGAAAATTCCGTTCACACGTTTTGTTTGATCGGTTCCCATTTAGTGTCCTAGGGCGTGGCACCAGTTTTGTCAGCTGATGACAAACTTTTGCCAGTCGTCGTAGAATAACCCTCGGGGGAGGATAGACCATGCAGATTCACGGACCCGTAAAAGTTCACGGACCACAACCTGTTAACGCGCCGCACCAAAATAACGTATCTCGTCCTCAAGCGGTAAACGACGGGCTGCAGCAGATCGACCAGTTGGATATCTCTGACGAAGCGCGGGCTGCGAGCGAGGCGTTGGAGGCAGCGCCAGTTCGGCACGAACGAGTTGCTGAAATTCGTACGCAAATTGCCAATGGGACGTATGAGACATCTGAAAAACTCGAAGCGGCCTTTGATCGACTGCTAGACGAACTGGGTTGAATCCGGGTGCTCAAGCCCGTTGAAATCAATACGCACACGACCCTCTGCGATGGGTGATTGCAGGGGGTTTTTTTACGTCCCGGTGGTCCCAGTTGGAGTGTCCGCAGCGATGTCAGTGGCCATGTTGCTACACGGCCAGCTTTACTCCGGCGATGTTTTATTGAGACAGAATGCTCACGCAGGACTTGAAAATCACGGCAGTTTTTACATAATTAAAGGTAGGCTGTCTCAATAATCGTGAATCATCATGGTGGACTGATAGGAATCCGATGTTGAATCATTACGCTTTAGGCTCCGTGGAGGTTTCGCTGAGCCCGCAAGAGCGATTCGGGGAATATCTGCAGAGTCGTGGCATGCGGAACACCGAGCCGCGACGTATTTTGGTGGATCGGATCTTCAGTCACCACGAGCATTTTGATGCAGATACCCTGATCGAGCAGTTGCCGGGCAAGAACGAACAAGGATACGTCAGTCGGGCCACGGTCTATCGAACGCTCGACGAGCTCGTGGAAGCTGGTTTGTTACGTAAAATGGACCTCAAAGGTCGCATGGTTTATGAACATGACTACGGGTATCCACAACACGATCATCTGCATTGCACAAAGTGTGATCGTTTGATCGAATTTCAATCGGCTGAACTCCGTGTCCTGAGAGATGCAGTGGCCAACGGCCATCACTTCCGTGTCAGTGGACACCGTTTCATCGTTTCTGGTGTCTGTGAAAAGTGTCTGAAAACGATCCGCCGCCGGCGTCGCCCGGTTGATCTTATCTGACAGCCAATCAGTGCCAGCATGCGTTGTTACCAGTGGCGTACGCTGTGAAAGGAATCTTGGCATGTCTTTCCAAAAACACCATCTGTTGGATTTTATTGCAGCGGGTATCGTGACGGTTTTTCTCGCGTGTGGTTCGGAAACCGAACCCGTAGCACCGAGTGTGAAAGTAGATGGTCCACTCCAGAACGCTGAGGGACAGGACCAGGATGGAGGGGTGGATGCCTGGGAAGTTTACTACATTCAAGGTGCGAAAGTTGGATACGGACACATCACCGAACGCATGATTCAAAAGGATGGACAATCATTACTGAAAAGTACAGCCTTCAATTATCTTGCTTTGAAACGATACGGACAAAAGATCACCCAGACGTTAAGGCTGGAAACAAGTGAGTTGCCCACGGGTGAGTTGGTGCGTTTTCGAAGTGAATTGAGCCAGGGTCCCGTGCCGGTGGTTACGGAAGGTCGGTTGGCCGGAAATCGGTTGGTGATCACGACCACCACCGTAGGCAAAACGGTCGAATCGGAATTGTCATGGCACGGAACGTCGCAAGGTTTCTTCGCCACGGAGCAGTCCCTGAAAAGAAATCCGATGCGACCGGGAGAAGTACGGAAGCTCCATGTACTGATCCCGATCTTTAACCAGGTGGCGAAGGTGACCTTAACCGCTGGTGACTACGAGTCTACTGAAATTCTTGGGCGACAGCAGGAACTGCTCAGGATCGAGAGTTCAGCAGATCTTTCCGGAGTCGCCCCGATGAAGACCGTGAGTTGGGCCAATCGAGAAGGTGTCACGGTGAAATCCTTTGTCCCATCGATCGGTCAGACCTCTTACCGGGTCAGCAGAACGGTGGCTTTAGTTCCCGATGTTGCGGGGGCAACCTTTGACCTGGGGGATTTCAGCACGGTACGTATCGAAGGCGAATTTCCCCGTCCCCATGACACGCGGGAAGTGGTGTATCGAGTGCACTTGAAGGACGAAGACCCCAGCCGTGTTTTTGCCGCTTGTTTGTCTCAAAGCATCGAAAGCATTGACGATCGTACGGCCCGCATTGTCGTGCGGGCGATTGACCCGAAATCACCGAGGACGCTCGACGGCGGGCATCCGGCAGGGACGTCTCCCGAAGATTTACAGCCCAGCAGCTTGATCCAGAGCGATGACGCGCGTGTGGTTGAAATGGCTTTCAGTATCCATCCGCAGATCCAGGATCCCTGGCACGTGGCTTGTCGACTTGAAAAACTGGTGCGCGACAAAATGCAGACTCATGGTTTTTCTCAAGCGTTTGCCACAGCTGCGGAAGTTGCACAAACTCTACAAGGTGATTGTACGGAACATGCGGTGTTGCTGGCAGCTCTCTGCCGGGCCCGAGAGATCCCCGCTCGAGTGGCGATGGGATTGGTTTACTATCCACAAGAGATGGGTTTTGCGTATCATATGTGGAGCGAAGTCTGGATAGAAGATCGATGGGTACCGCTGGATGCCACCCTTGGTCGAGGAGGCATCGGAGCTGCCCATTTAAAATTGGGCGATTCGAATCTTCACGGAGCAAAGGCTTACGCGGCCTTCCTGCCCGTCTTTCAGGTTCTGGGCCGTCTTTCGATTGACATTGAGCAAAGGCGCTGAGTGGCCAGGAAAACCGGGCGGCAGCCAGTCAGCGTTGAGGACTCTGTTCCCTTTCGGTGCGACTGAAGGGCTGGGCGGATCTGACCGGAAAAGAGCTTTCGCTGAGTTTGCAATCAGGCCCTTCTTTTTGTTCGATGAACGGTGCTTCAGGGTGCCTGCCAATTGCGTCTCTCTGTTCCTTTAGCTATCTTGTGGGGCACCTGAATGTCCCGTCCGACAACGTCTGGAGGCAGCGATGTTTCTTGGGATCAATACCCATTTCATCATGAAATTTGACTTCGAACAGGGGCTGCAATTTGCGCAGGATTTGGGTGTGAAGGGCATGGAGGTCGCGGCCGGCGGACAGTTCTCCAAGAGGTACTGCGATCTCGACAAGCTGCTCGCTGACGATGGTGAGAGACGACGATGGCTGGACGCCTACGCCCGGCACGACCTGGAGATTTCGTCATTCAGCTGTCACGGGTCGCCGTTGATGCCTGATGAACAGATCGCCGAGTTGTACCGGTTTCAGTTTAGGCAGGTGTGTGAGTTGATGGAGAAGATCGGTGTGCGGCGGATGACCCTGGTGGCGGGCCTGCCCGAGGCGGCCGAGGGAGAGTCCTGTCCGTCGTGGATCACCCAGCAGACCCAGGAGCCGAATCTCAGTTTCTGGATGAACACGCTGCAGTGGCAATGGGACCAGCGGTTGATCCCCTACTGGAAGGAACAGGGAAAAATCGCCGCCGACCATGGCGTCACGCTCTGCTTCGAGATGCAGGTCGCCGACATGCTGAACAACCCGGTCAAGCTAAAACGTTTTCACGAAGAAATCGGCCCGGTGGTCGCCTGTAACTTTGATATTTCGCACATGTGGGCGCAGGGTATCGACCCAATCACCGCCTTGCGCTTCTTGGGTCCGCTCATACAACACATCCATCTCAAGGACACTTATGTCAATGATTATGTGTGTCGATTGCAGGGGATGAACAACACCACATCCGCACGGCACCCCGAGGATCGTTCCTGGAATTTCACCCAGGTTGGTTGGGGGCACGACGAGGCGACTTGGCGGGAGGTTATCACCACGCTCCGTTTCGTCGGTTACAATGACATACTATCTCTCGAAATGGAGTGCGAGTACATGGATGTGGAGGAAGGGCTCAGGAAGTCAGCGGACTTCATCAAGCCGATCATGTTGGAGGAACCCGTCGGCACGAAGTACTGGGAGTACGCCGAATACCACGGACAACGGCAGTTCGGAAAGGAAGATGAAGAATGAAAGTGCAGCTTGAGTTTGTGGGACATGCCTGCTTTCGCCTCTGGCAGGATGGACGCCCGACTATCGTCATGGACCCCTATGGGCACTCCACGGTGAAGTTGGAAGATGAAGGCCGCAGGCTGGATGCCGAAACGGTCATTGTCAGTTCGCTCACCGATCCGGCGCACGATAATGTCAAGCTAGTTACCGGTGAACCCCGTGTGATCAATGCGCTCGACGTGGCGCGTGGAGAAGCAGAAGCCGTCATCAACGGCGAACCAGTGGTGACGGTACAGGCCCGTGAGCACCCCGACCACAACGAACACAGTCCGAACGACAACGCCTTGTATGCGTTCAAAGCGGGTGACTTCTGGATTCTGCACATGGGTGACCTGGGATATGAACTGACACCCGAGCAGTTGGCGCCCTTTGTCGGACGTTGTGACATGTTCCTGGTCATCACGGGAGAAATGAACACTCCGACCCATGAGGAACTTGATCCGATGATTGATTTTCTTGGCCCCAGGTGGGTGGTGCCGATGCATTACAACCTCCCACCGCTCTCGTTTGGCATGAGTCGGATCGAAGAATTTCTTGATCACCGCAGCGGTGATCCCGTGGTCTTTCCGAGGCACCACACGGTGACACTGCCGGCGCCGGAACTGAAACCGGGACGCCCGACCATCATTGTGCCAGAACCTTCCGGTTACACAGCGACCAAGTGAACGCGAAAGAAGATTTATGAGGATTACTCTGGGTACGGCGCCGGACGCGTGGGGCGTGTGGTTTCCCGACGATTCCCGGCAGATACCGTGGCGACGATTTCTTGATGAAGTGGCTGAAACGGGATATGAGTGGATCGAATTGGGGCCGTACGGCTACCTTCCCACACAACTTTCCGTGTTGCGTGACGAACTCGGCGCACGTGGCCTCAGAGTTTGCGCCTGTGTCGTCGAAGGGAATCTGGAAGAGGCTGCGCACTGGGACGGTGTCGAGACCCAGGTCCTGGGAGGTGGCGAACTGGCGGCCGGATTGGGTGGGGAGTTTCTGGTGTTGATCGATGATTCTTACACCGATCTGGTGACGGGGAAACCGACCGCCCCGGCGCGTCTGGACAGTGACGCCTGGAAACGTCTAATCGACACGGTTCATCGTGTTGCTGAAATGGCGCGTGACCGCTTTGGTTTAAAGCTGGTGTTTCATCCCAACGCCGAAACGCATGTGGAGACGGAAGACCAGATCGAGACGCTGCTGGCACAGACGGAAACGGACCTCGTCTCGCTGTGCTTGGATATCGGTCATCATGCCTACAGCGGAGGTGACGCCGTCGAGTTCATTCGCCGTCACCACCAGCGAATCATTCACATTCACTTCAAGAACATCGATGCCGAGGTGATGAAGCGGGTTGCAGCCGAGGGCATCCACGTCGGGCAAGCGGCCGCCTTGGACGCATTTTGCGGGCCCGAAGAGGGGGCTGTCGATTATGAGGCGGTTCGCGATGTGCTGCAGGAAGTGAATTACAACGGATTCGCCATCGTCGAGCAGGACATGTTTCCCGCCCCGTTCGACAAACCGCTGCCGATCGCCCAACGCAGCGTCGCCTATCTGAAAAAAATCGGACTCGCTTAACGCTGTGCGGGTCATGAATGCGCTGGGTTTGGACCTCAGGGTAAACGGGAAGACGCACGTGGTGGAGTAATCCGGAAGCGATGCCGGCAGCAAAAATTATCCACACCCGGGACTACGAACTTTTCTGTCAGGGACAGCTTGCTGATCCTTATCCTGTCCTGCGTGAGTTGCGAAATACAGAACCTGTGCACTGGTGCGAACCGTGGGAATGCTGGATCGTCACCAGCTATGACGATGTGCAGCAGGGCCATCTTCATTCACGTCTTTCCTCCGACAAGGCACGGATTATCATGAATGGGCTGTCCGGGGAATTGCGAACCCGGGTTGACGGTTTGGGGAAGCACCTTGCCCTGTGGGTTTCGCACACGGATCCACCGGGACACAAACGTCTGCGTGAGTCGGTGCAGCAGCCGTTTGTGACGCGCAATGTTTTGGCGATGCGGGACCGCATTACCGCCATCGCCAATGAACTGGTTGATGCCGTCGCGGTGAGCGGCCGAATGGATGTGATCAGCGACTTCGCCTACCTCATGCCGGTGACAGTGATTTGTGAACGGATGGGCATCCCGCTAGAGGATATTACCCGGTTCCAGGCTTGGGTCGAAGACATTGTGGCTTTCACCGATGCTCCGGCGTCCGGTCGGGCGGAGACGGCGGAAGTGGCACTGTCTGGCCTGACTTGCCTGTCGCAATATTTCATGGAGATCATTCAGCACAAGCGAGATGAGCCGGGGGAAGATATGATCAGCCAACTGGTGTCTCCAGAACCCTGGAGCGACGCACTCCATGCCCAGGAGCTGTTGGCGATGTGTGTTCAACTGTTGGTGGGAGCGCACGATACAACGTCAGCGTTGATCGGAAACAGTCTCCTGCTATTGCTCCAGAATCCGGAGGTGGTTGAACAACTGGGTGCCCGTCCGGAGCGGATTGAGAGCGCTATTGAGGAGTTCTTGCGGTACGAGAGTCCGGCCCCCCGCAATTCCCGGATTGCCATGGCGGATCTCGAGCTCGGCGGACAGCAGATCCGGGAAGGACAGACCGTTGCCCTGATGTTGAGTGCTGCCAACCGTGATCCACAGCAGTTTTCAGATCCGGATCGGCTGGATATTTCCCGCAGCCCAAACCGCCACCTGGCGTTTGGCAGCGGCGCACATTTCTGCCTGGGCGCGCCCCTGGCACGTCTGGAAGGACAGATTGCAATTACAACGATTTTGCAAAGATTGCCCGGGCTCCGGCCAGTGGAGCAGTCAGCCCTGGAACGGCCCCTCTGGCACGCATCCACCGGGCTCCGCATGCTGAAGACGTTGCCTGTGATGTTTGACGTTTGAATAGCCGGTCCGGTCGGCACGGAGTGTTGGTTTCACGGGTTGTCTAAAAATAACCCGCCATCACCGGCTGGCCGCAGGCCGTCTAGATGAGAGTAATAAAAAAGCGGGGTGGAATCTGACGACTCCACCCCGCTTAGGAGACACAAGTTACAAGCTTAGTCGTTTACGACCAGAGTCGTTTGCGACAGAAAGCAATCCCGCTTCCGAATACCAAACCGAGCATGCACAGAACCATCGAGGACGGCTCAGGAACGCCAGCTGCTCCGGCGTATCCAGCTGCGGCAAAGTTACCGGCCAGGGTGTTATAGTCGCTCAGGT
>CAUZBP010000151.1:0-7990 GCA_963578105.1 Planctomycetota bacterium | reverse complement strand
CTCTCTCGATCCATCGGCTAAGATCTGACCCCGATCTACCCGTCCGAGCAGCGGCCGACTACATCGCCTGGAGCCCCGCCATTGGACTGAAACTGCTCAATTCCTGACTTTGCAGTTCTCCTGGCGGTCAGCCCCCGCACCTGGACCGCCAGTCCCTGGTCGGGTACAACTTTTCAGGACACACACTCAACTATACAGGCAGGAACCAAATGGCAACTCCCGGTCCAGTTATCACACGAGCGGCTGAAGGTAACGCTGAGCATCCTCGCAATGGCGGCGCTGTGCTGCTGGAGCGCAAAGATGGCAGCCTGCTGCTCTTTCGAATGATGGCGTACAGCAGCGAACTTCAATTGGTCGCCGGGGATGACGCTCCCCATGACATTGTACGAATTGAATCGTATGACGGTGGCGATACGTGGCAAAATCAGCAAATGGTCATCGCACGTAAACCGGGTGAAACAGCGACCTACAGTCCCACGTTTTGTTTGCTTGCGAATGGCAAACTCATGTTTCGCTATGAACGCCTGCATCATTTTGTCAAAGACGAGCCGTGGCGTCTTTCGTCCTACGCCGTCTTTAGCGAGGACGAGTGCGAGACGTTCAGTGACCCTGTGACGATCATCGACAATTCACCCCACCTCGTTGGCTCTCAAGGGGACATCCGCCAACTTTCTACTGGACGCATCATTATTCCAGCCTGCTACATGGAAGGGAATGCCCTGCAAGACGACGGCGAGGGACTGGCACCCACCAACACGAGCAAGGCGGGAACTATTTACAGCGACGATGATGGTCAAACCTGGCACGTTTGTGATGAGTTTATCTATCTCCCCATGCGCGGCTCCATGGAACCCAAAATCGAAGAGCTCAAGGATGGGCGACTGCTGATGGTGATGCGAACTCAGCTGGGCAGTGTGTTCCAATCGTTCTCTGAAGATGGTGGGGCCAGCTGGTCCGATGCACAAACCACCGGCCTTCAGTCGCCTGAATCGTGCCCGGGGTTGATTCGTATCCCTCAAACTGGCGACTTGATGTTGATTTGGAACAACAGTCCTTACGACCCAAAGTTTGACCATTACGGAATCCGTTCGCCACTGGCGGTGGCCATCTCCAAGGATGATGGCCGCTCATGGCTGCCCAGCAGGATCATTGAGCATGATCCAGAGTGGGAATTCACCAACCCTACCGCGATCGTTACCCGGGGTGGTATTTTGATGATCCTGTACGAGGCATCGAAGTATCAAAGCCTGGTTCCACCCGGCGCCTTAGGTCGCACGCGAATGCATCTGCACCTGGCCCGTGTGCACATTGACTGGCTGTACGAGTAACCCCGCCAAAAGCGGATCAGTCTTTTTGATACAGCCCGTGTAAAAACGCCAACAAATCGGCTGCCTCCTGGGCAGAAAGGTCCTGTAGCGACTGGTCGGGCATGAGAGATTTCGTTTGTCGCACGAGTTCGTCGATCTCCCCTGTCTTGATCTTGACCGTTTTGCCATCGATTTGTTTGACGACAACCACTTCGCTGGTACGCTCTACAATCACACCGGTGATGACCTTTCCAGTTACCGTCAGCACCGCATGCCCGGCGTACTTTTCGTCGATCTTGCGTGACGGGTCCAGCAGGCTCTCGAGGATTTCCCCTCGCGAAGTGCTTTTGTTGGCGCCAGCTGCACGGCCGATCCCAGTGAGGTCCGGGCCCACCTGCTGCCCTCGATCCTGGTACCGGTGACACTTCAGGCACGCCAGGGTCTCATCCGCCAAGAAGAGCTGCTCTCCACGCGCGGCATTCCCCTTAAGCCTTAAAATATCCCCTGCCTGGATATTCGGCCCCAGTCGCTCTTTGCGATCTTCTTCCGGCAGGTACCGCTCAAATAATCGTCGGACTGCCGGCCGGGGAGAGCTGAGCGCTGTTTGTTGAATGGTTGCAGTGATACCGGGCGGCATTCGGTCTCGGTCAATTGCATCCATGACCGCCAAGGCTCCACTGGTGGAACCTAACAACTCGTCGATTGTGCCTTGGACATTTTCGGTATTTCCAGCTACAAGTTGCGTGACGGAATGTGTGATTGGATCGTCATCGTACCTGGTTGGTTGCAGGGAACGAATCCAGTCTCGCAACAACTGGACCCCCTGCATGTCAACTTGATGTGACCCAATACGTGGCATGCGTCCGCCCGCAATCGCAGACATACGGTAGTTCAGGACAGAGCAGTGTGGTGCACCCGGCGCGATCAGGCGGGCGTTGGTCAGTCCGAAGTCACCATGCAGAGGTTTTTCACCAAATACCCCAAGCTCTTCGGTAGGGGTATCAAACCTCAAAACCATCTGGGCATTTCCACCTCCCGAATTGACATGACAAGAGGCACAGTTGACGTCCAAGTACGATCTGGCCCGCTCGTCCAAGGTTGCCGTAGCCTCGTTGAGATCAGCCAGCGTCGGATATTCGGCCGGCGAATTAACCATCAGGTGTGTTACGGGAGGCTCTCGCTGGTCGTGGCTATCGGTTAAAACCTCCAATCGCGAGTCAATCCAGGCTGACCGCACCCTGTCATCCTCCGTTTCAACCGCGTTGGTTTCGGTCAATTCCTGCTCGATCAGCGACCTCCAATGCCACATTGCCTCACCAAGCCAATCAGCAACGAACAATTTGTGGTGTTCAAAATAGCGAAGCTGGTTCACGACGTGGCCGTCGTAGTCATGAGGTCGGTTCATCTGGGGAGTGGTTATTCCCATCACGAACGATGAAGCTCGGGAGTGACACCCCTTGCAGTCACTACGACTGGGAACGTGCCACGTGCGTTGGTGCCTGTCGGGATCCTGGCCAATCATGAATTTGATGGTTGTCCCCATTTTTCCGACCAACTGGGCATCGGTCTGCTCCTGGTTCCAAAGATAAGAATAGCCTTCCCACTCGGTGTTTTGCCGTGTCATCAGTCGCGTTTCGACCCAACGACGCGAGAGGGAATTTCCTGGCTCGGTTTCCAGGGCAAGATTCTGTACCAACACGGTTCCGTCAGGACACGTCCAACCTCCCGAAGAATGGCAATCAAGAAGAGGTGTCTTCCACGTCTGATCTTCCTGTAGCTGAGCGGGGATCGCCAGGTATCTTGTGGCCACGGCCCCGTCGTTCCAGCCAGGTGCATTGATCGAATACGGCATCACTCCTGGCTGTACTTTGTGCTCGGCCGTGGAAACAAACAAACCGGTCTCACTCAGCAGTTGGGGGAATGGAACCTTACGCTCGGCAACCGGGTTCCGCTCGAGTCGATAAAACCCACTCTCGCCATTGGTTTGTTGGTCGGCAATCAACAACTCGCCATGGTCGTCTTCACTAAAACAAGTAATCCGTAACGTCGTGTCGGCCAGTTCGCGCTGCCAAAGGATTTTTTCCCCGTCATGTTTTATGGCCCAGATCTTTCCTGTTTCGTAATCACCGTAGACATACGCTCCGACAAGTTCGGGAAACTCCGTTCCGTAATACACAATACCCCCGGTCAGCGACCGGGCTTCGGCATGGGAGTGGTCGACCGTGGGGGGTAAAATGGGCGTCGGACCCCGCTGGCGATTCAGGTAAAAGGGATGCCCCCCTTCGTAGACGCTCCAGCCGTAATTGGCCCCGCGCTCAACCAGGTACACCTGCTCCCACAGATCCTGACCGTTGTTTCCCAGCCAAAGATGTCCGGTCTTCCGGTCGACGGCAATACGCCATGGATTGCGCAGTCCGTAAGCCCAAGTCTCGGGTCGTGCACCGGGCTCCTCAAGAAACGGGTTGTCCTCGGGAATTGCATAATTACGCCCCTCCTCTGAGTGGTCCACGTCAATCCGCAGAACCTTGCTGTAGAGCAGATCGAGTCGTTGCCCGACCACATCTTCATCCGAGTCACTGGTTCCATCGCCAGTAGTGACGTACAGCATGCCATCGTTGCCAAATACAATCGCTGCACCGTTGTGACCATCGGAGGGCCACTCGATGATGACCTTGGCCGAACTTATGTCAAACCGAAAGGGTGGTTCGGGTTGCATCTGGTATCGCGTGACGCGTGACGTGCCGATCTCATCAGCATTTTTGAAATTGCTACCGATAAATACAAAACCATTTTCTGCAAACCTGGGATGGAATGTGATGTCATAGGCTACGCCGAAGGTCGGTTGGTAATCAATCAGTAGTTGGTAGGAGTCAACCGCCGGATCGGTCCTGGCCTGCAACAACCGGGCGGGCGCGTAAGGGGCCGGTTCATCGACAATCAGCATCTGGTCCGTCCCCGGCACATACCGCAGGCAAATCGGAAGTTCCAGGTCGAGATTTTCAAATACCCGAACCACCCGAAAGGGTGCTGGTGGCTCAGGGGATCCCACGAGCTGCGAAGTGGTCCACGGGACGGGCGGCGGTACCTGGTCGAGTGTGGCATCCACCTCTCCCACAAATTCAAGCGGTGCGTAATCCTGTTTGCGATGAAAATTGGCCTTTGTCAGTGGCGCGCATGTCGAGATTTCCGGTTCGTCGAGGTCTACCGTATAGTCGTAACGACACAAGGCAAACCGCCACTCTTCGCCCGGAACTGGCCGCCCACCCGTGCAAATAAAATCGGTCCAGGGAATTTTGCCTTCAACCGACCACCCTTGGTCACGGTCGTGGTGAACATTAAGCGTACCATGATGGACAACTGCCGAGTCGAGCTGAAATGGCCGGGCAGAAACGTATTGCTCAAAGAACGTTTCGTCCCACCTTGGGATAAACATATCGAGTTGCGTATTTGCAGCATTCACCTGAAATTCGTAATAGCCAGGCTTGTCGACTGCCGGCTTGATAAACATTTCGAAGACATCATTGAACCAGATTTCCGCATCGTGTTCGGTGATATCGGCAAAAATATCTCTGTCGTCGAGGGTGGCAAAGAAATAAAGGTACTGCCGATCCCACAACAGCCGAGCGCGGGTTGCCGCTTTGACTGGCTGACCCTTAACCCCCAGCCATGGCAAATAGAAATGATCAATCAGCTCGGCCTGTTCCCAGGCCGCTTCGTCCGCTTGCCCATCAATCTCAATCGGACCGCTGGCCCAGCGGCATTCGAATCGCTTGTCCGCAGCGCCTCTTACATGATCGTTGGACTCGCACCCGCTTAGCACGAGGCCCAACAGCAAAAGACAATGAACCGTTGGACGCACCAACGAAGTACACTGCCTTGCCGTCCCACCTGCTTCGCAGTTGGGCTGCGGATTTAAAAGCTGATTCAGCGGACAATCGAAAACAGAACTCATGGCAGCAACTTGTGGAGACCTTCTGATGGATACTTGCCCTTAACACCAATGCAACAAGAAAGAGGACGGTCGGCGGGTTGCGTTAATGCGGGCAGATGCCGTTGAATTGCTTCGTCGACAAAGTGACGAAACGACTGGCAGAGAGCCAACTCCCAAGTCACAGCAACGGACCCAATGGAAAACACGATACAAAACAAGTCCTGCATAGCTCTTTCGGTTGGTACGAAATTCAGTCCGCCAGCCTTCAATTAATCATAAATGATTAACGCAAGGTCGTCTAACTTGTGTTGCGGAATCCTGCCGACCTTGTGTTGCGGAATCCTGCCGACTCGATCGTAAACGATTTAGGGCAGGTCGCCAATGTTGTTGCCCGAATCTAATGTGGTCTCGTCACTGGAATCACAAAGTTTTCCGCCGTCGACGTGCTCTGGAAACAGCGAATCAGGCGAGCCACACACAGAGGACCGGAAGTATTCCCGGTCGAATAACAGCCGGTGTCGCCGAGTCCTACCGTTCGTGATAAAAATAGGATGAATCCATTCTGTTTATTGGCCCCCCTTGCTCCAACTGTAGTTGATTCCTGCAAAATACCGTAAACTTCCAGATAGCATACCTGCAGTGTTTTTAAAAACAACTGTGACCAACGTTGGTCGGAAAATCAAAGCCTGTGGTGCTCGTTGCCTCTTCCAACACTCCCACACCACCACCCAACCGTCAGTTAAAATTTCCCCGGAGATATGATCGATGTCTAACATCACACGGCGCGACGTTTTGCAAGCTTCCACCATCGCAACCGGCGCAGCAGCACTGGCTCAACTCCCCTCGGTGGCGACTGCCTCCGACAAATCTGGCAAGCCCGTTGGAAGTCAAAAGGTTGTCGTCGCTGGTGGTCACCCCGACGATCCCGAAAGTGGTTGTGGTGGTACGATCGCTCGTTATGCTGACACCGGTCATGAGGTCGTTGCGATTTATCTCACCCGTGGCGAGGCAGGTATGCCGGGAACTTCCTACGAAGAAGCTGCCAGAATTCGTTCTGCCGAGGCCGAAAAAGCTTGCAAGATCATGAAGGCTCGACCCGTTTTTGCTGGCCAAATCGATGGGAGCGCCGAAGTCACCAACCAACGGTATGCCGAATTCATCCAGCTACTACATGCCGAAGAACCCGACGTCGTCTTCACCCACTGGCCAATTGATGCCCATCGTGATCATCGGGCAACCTCCCTGCTGACCTATGATGCGTGGCTTCAATCGGGGCAATCTTTCGCGTTGTACTATTACGAAGTGCTTACGGGCGAACAGTCACACAACTTTCATCCTACTGATTACGTGGACATCACGTCAACAAAATCCCGCAAGGACGATGCCATCATGGCCCATGCGAGCCAGCAACCCGAATGGATCCATAAACACCACGATCAAATGGACCGTTTTCGAGGCCTGGAATGCGGCTCCGAGTTTGCCGAGGCTTTTGTAAGGCAGATGCAAAGTCGCTCGGCCGCGTGGCCTGCTTGAGGCAAATCGCCCGGCAACTTCTGGCTAATTGGTGATCAACCAGATATCCCGCGGGCCGATTTTCGGGATTACAAAGCGTTGACATTCTCCATCATTGCCCGATGCTACAACCGTTTCTTCGCGAAGCTGAACATGCATGATCCGCGGCTGATTGACCTTCCCCCTTTGAACCGCGTCGGGAACCTGAGAGAGTATCGGGGTCGATCGAGCTATTTTAAAAGTAGGCAAATCGATGCCATCCGGAAAAGGTTACACCCCGACACGGTTCCACTGATAGTCGCTTGCGACCCAAAAGAGCAGGGCACTGGCCCCCCTTTGACGGCCATGGGGTTTTACTTTGCAGAACCTGCGTCAGCCTCTACGGGAGACACACCAGCAGTTCAGCCAACCCCTTTCCAGGAAAGACCAACCCAACCCTCGTCCACCGAAAGGCTCTCCATGAGGACATCAACCTCCCTCTCATTTTCCCATTCCACAGGTCGACTTGACGGCGTCGAAGACTGGCGGCGCGCCCGAACAGCGGAATAAACTTCTTCGGCCGGCGTCCTCAAAAGATCTCGCGAGGCTTGCGATTCTCCCCGGCTGGTGGGCTCGTGCTGCCGGCCAATCGGCCCGTCAATCGCTGGCCAACCGCTCTGTAATCGTCCAGACGCGACCTGCCGTGGCGCTTGCTCCGCAGCAGAGTTCGCACCCTCAGGAATTTGCTGGGCATAGTAAAGCCCAGGTTCGCCAGTCCCGCCAAGAGAGATTGGTGCCACTCTCTCCAGGAAAGAGGATGGGGCGTAATCGTCGGCCGCGTCAAGATTGACAACATAGCCGATGTCGGCAAGTGACCCCACCGTAACTCGACTCAACGGGTTGCTGCCGTAGTCGAGATAACCGGTCATTAACTCGTTCGCAAAAATCTCTTCCCGCCAGTGGGCGTCGGCAGTGCCGCCGCCGCCCGTGTTGGCGACTGGAACCGAAGTTTCCGTGTTCCCAAAGATCTCGTTGTACGCCTGGGTAGCTGCTGTACCGGTAAACCGCGGATCACTACTACCCGCATTTTCCAGGAGCCCTGTTTCACTCCAAATGGTACCGATCCCAATAACGTGACCCATTTCGTGCAGGATCAAATCAATCAAACCCCCGCTCGATTCCATATCGGCCAGGTCATCTCGATCAAACTCCATAAAACCACTCGATGGCAACCACGAATTGCGGAAATCGGTTGGGGCCG
>CAUZBP010000150.1:0-8017 GCA_963578105.1 Planctomycetota bacterium | reverse complement strand
CCCTTTCCATCGACCGCGATGACGCGAATTTGCTGCGTTCCCTGGAAAGAGAGGACCACCTCTTCCGGCTCGATCTCGATCCGGGCCACCCCGGTCGCACCGTCGCTTTCGAACGGGGCACCCTCGCCGATCCAGCGTTTGATGCGTTGATACCACGTACTTTCAGGATCGATCCTTGAGCCCCCACCGTGAGGCTGGATCCCGGCCGCTTTGAGCAGGAAGAGGCTGTCTGCCGGTCGGGCCGGAGCGATCCTGCGCCCGCGTCCGGCCAGCACGATTGACTGGTAGTCGGCCAGGGGGTCCCTGCCGAAGACACTCAAATGAAAGCCATTCTGACCTTCCTTCTTTCCATGACAGCCGGTCGCATTGCAGCCGGCTTTGTTCAGGATGGGCAGGATCTCGTCCCGAAACGACACGGGCCGCGGATTGGCGAACCCGTCGACGATGACCGGGACTTCCGCCCGATCGCTGCCGTCGCTGACGATAATGCGAGTCTGCCCGTCACCACGTGGCACCACGTTGCCACCGGCCTGGACGATCGCGACAGCCGGATCCAGGGAACGATATTCGACCTGGTGTGTGCGGTCGATGACATTCCGGTCAGACAAGGCACCCCGGTCAGACAAGGCACTGCTGACGACCAGCTGCGTGGAAGAATCGGGAAGATTCAAGATGACCGCAGCGGGGCTCACGAGAAGTTCTGCACCGACACTCACCGCGTCCATTGCTGTGATGACGATTACGGTTAGCCTGCAGAGGCACCACCAGCGGGCCGACTTGTTCGGTTTCACGTTCATGGCCTCTTGATTTATAATTAGGCGAGTCGGGCCAGTCAATCGTCCTTGCTACTCTATCGGTTCACGCGGATCGCATTTTCTCTACTAAATTAGGGATTTTCTTGTGCTGGCTGACCGTCCGGAGCCGGTTCTTGCCGTGCGTTCGAACGTTGCAGGTCCCTGCTGGGTCCTCAGTTGCTGGGCAGGATCGACAGCATTTGGTTACGGGCGCTGCAGCGCGATGCAAGAAGATAATCACCAATTTCGACGTTGCGGGTTTGAGCGCCTTCGAGTTTTTGTCCAATCAGCAGGTCGCTGGCCGTCCGGAGTGACCGAGAGGTCAACGGCTGTTCCCTGTGGTACTGGCTGGAACACGGCCGAAAACTCGTTTGCGACAGATGGCAACGCCTGTCCCCAGGGCCAGTCCCCACAGAATCAGTATTCCGGAAGATGGCTCGGGCACACTGTTGGCTGTCGCTACGTATCCATGCGCGGAAAAATTACCTGCCAGCGCATTGTAGTCGGCCAGATCGACATCACCGTCGCCGTCGGTGTCTCCGTCGTCCCAGCCAAAAGGTCCATTGAGACCGGCAGAATCGAAGTTGATAATCAGGCTGTTGTAATCGATCAAATCGATGTCTCGCACGACGGGAGACAGGTTGTTCAAACCATCGGTATCACCCCGCAGGTAGGGTGAGGCGTAACCGTTTTCGGTGGCCGCCAGGGCTAACCAGAGGTCCAGGTCGGTCCCGTCCACCCGCAGATCCTTGTTGAGATCCGACGGATTGCCGACACCAACGATCACCCCTGCCACCAGGTCTCCCTGTCCGAACATCGTGTTCACATCGGCCAGATCACACGTGTTGTTCGCGTCAAGATCACAGGTGGCCGGGTTCAGGATCACATCGGCCGCCAAACTTCCCAGCAACCAATGGGCGGAGGCAGTCGGGTGAATGTTGTCCCAGAACAGGTATTGATCCGGATTGGGCACGACCTGGTTGGTAACAGGATTAAAAGCCTGACCGGTGACGTTGCTAAGCCCAAAAGTACCGGGATCCTCGAGAACTGCTGTCAGGCCGGCGTGGAAATTCACGCGGTGAATGGTGATTCCGGGTAATGTCTGAACGAGGTTGTCCAGGCGATTGCTCAATTCCAGATTGAATTGGGCAGATCGTGCGTTGAGTATGCTTTGATACGCGCCTCCCACCTCGCCGGGAATACGGCCCAGTGGCGGCAGATTCGGCACCAGAAAATTTCTTCCCCCCGCGTCGTACAGATCGGTGACGAATCCTTCGAGGTTTCCAACAGGCAGATTGACATCCGTGACGCCGCCCGAAAGCAGGTCGTTGGCGCCACCCTCGACGATAAATAACTCGCCACCCGAAATCGTCCGCCGGTAGAGATAATCATCGACCTGGTCTGCCACATCGTCAGGCAGAACCAGATTGAGAAACACATTTCCGTCGTCGAAAGTCGTCGCCCCTCCAACCGCATAATTGAAACCACCCAGTTCACTGGGTACCACGGCGCCCAACCCCAGTTGATCGGACAGGTGTTCCACCCACACCGGCCCGTTGGAAAAACGCCCGTCGTAATAGGGGGACTGTGGATACGGGGTATCAAGTTGCGGGAACAGGAACGCCAGCACCAGTGCGTTGAACCAATTGCTTGTGGCGTCGTAGATGTTGCCCGTGTCGGATAGGCTGTCGCCGAAGGAGACGACCTCCGTAAACATCTGGGCCCGAACCAGGGAAACATTCCAAGTCAAGACGAGCAGGATGGCCACAGTCGGCAGGCCAAAAAGTGGCCATCTTCCGTGCTTGTTTACCCGCGTGTTCATGCTGTCGAGCCAACGCTCTCTACTACTGACAAATTCGCCACACCAGACAACCAACCTGGGATTCTACCACAAACACGCAGCGGAATCCCCGGGCAACCTGCGGGCCGGGTAGGAAGGTGCCCGGAAACTCGAAAGCAAGTAAAAATAACTACGGTCTGATAGGGCTCAGTGATGGGCGCACGGGTCCGCTGCTGGACGTGGTGGTTTTGTTTTTCTGGCAGGCCGTTACATCGGTGGGTGCCATGGTGAGTGAAGGGGCCTGACTTGGGTCCATCCGTTGGGCCGTAGTCAGTGGTCATTTCTGGTTCAGTACGAGCAGGGCGCTACTGTACCTGGCCCCTGCGGACCGACCAGATGAAACCGTCGTACCAGAAATGCATCAGGGACACGACGACGGTGATCGACATCATGATCTGGTAGTTAAGTTGCAAGCCGGGAACGATGGTCCACACGCCGTAGGCCATGCCGATCGCAACAAACATTGCCAGGGCAATGTACCGTCCCACGGGAACACCACCCAGGTGAAAGAATGCAGTGATGTTCTTTTGTTCCATAAACCAGACGATGAAAAAGTACTGCCAGGCGTGAAAGAAGTTCATCACGAAAAACGCCGATCCGAACGGGTTGAAGCCCCAGCAGGTGATCGAGACGACGGCTAGAATCAACAGCAGGAAGACCTTCTGGAACGAAATGTTGTAACCCTGCTGCGCCAGTTTCCAGTAGGCGTAGACATAATAGATGCAGAAGGGAATGCCAACACCGCACAAGATGTAACTCAGCCAGCGGCGGACCTGCTCCAGTTGATCGGAACTGTCCGGATTCCAGTCAAACAGGGCGGCCATCAGATCATTGAACCCCAGCATGCTCTCCAGACTCTTCTCCTGGATCAGAAGGTGCAGCATGAGGCTGGTCCCGCCCAGGATGGGGCCAAAGTAGAGCAGTAGATTCAGGTACCAGTCCAGTCGCCGACCGGCGAGCGGATGATTGCCCTTTTTCATGTCATAAATTCGACCGATGCCGAAGGTTTGCAAAGCCGAGTGGTAGACGTCCCACCAGACGGTCAGGACAGTCAAGGCCGCCAGAAACCACGTGGAACTGTAGGCAAGCAGGAACAGGCTGACCGGCACTGCGGTGAACCGCCAGATGTGACGTTTGAAAATGGACGGATTGAGGTGACTACGAAAAAAAACAATGAACAGGTGTCCAAAGATGACCACGTGGATGAAGGCATCACACAGGTTGGGCGTTTCGATCGAGGATGTCACGCTTTGCAAAGGAAAACGGTAAATCGGCAGGGTGGCGAACGGGATGAAGAGTGCGATGGCCAGCAGCGGAGAGGCGATCAGGAAGACCGTATCGGCGATGGGGCCGGCAATGAATCCGGACTTGGGTTTTTCCATCATGCTGGCGGATCAAAGTTAAGGGTTTGTGGGGGTGGCAAGGGGCCCCTGGCGATGTCGATCCAGGCGGCGCTGAATGGCTTGCACCAGGCCGTCGTTCCCGCTGGCCCTAGCCAACTGTAATGCCTGTTCCGCGGCCTGAATCGCATCTTGGAATTGACCGCTGGCAGCGTAAGCCTTCGACAACGCGAGCAGCGGCGCTACCCAGTTCGGCCGTAATTCCACAGCCTGTTGCCAATGGGCGAGCGATTCTTCCGGAAGGTCCAGTTTCTGTAAAACGGTGCCCAGGTAATAGTGCGCGTCGCCTAAATCCGGATTCAAGCGGATTGCCTTCCGCAGGTGTTGGGCGGCTTGCTTATCGAGCTCCTGCGCTGCCAGGGCCTGTCCCAGGCCGTTGTGGACCTCGGCCTGGTTGCCGCTTCCGGGCAATGCCTGGCGGTAGTGCACGATCGCTTCCTGGTGGTTCCCCAGAAGTTGCTGCACAAATGCCAGCCGCTGGTGGGCTTTCGCGTGGTTGGGATGGATCTGCAGTGCCCGCTGCAGATCCTGGATGCTTCCCTGCAAGTCACCTTGCCTGCCTTTGATCGTACCCATCAGGATCAGCGCATCACTGGATTGCCCGTGCAGTTGGATGGCCTGCTGACAGGTTGTGCGGGCGGTCCGGGTGTCGCCTTCGGAGAACAACTTTTGAGCTTGTCGGTACAGGGAGCGCGCCTCGACAGCCCCCTCCGGGATGCGGGAGCTGCCCCAGATCATCATGGCCGCAAGGGGAGCCGTACCGACCAGGACGGCGATCAACGATGCGACAAACTGCCGGACGCGGGCAGCATCAAACATGGAATATTGGCTCGTGGGACTGAGTGACAGAAACTTTCATCCACCAGGTTAAGCGTAGTTTACCCTCAAGATCAAAGGAAGCAGGTAAAGGCTCTGCTGAGTCTTTTTTTCACCTCGCCATTCATGGTGATGCGATGGCATACAGACTTTGTTCTGTCCGGAGGTAGAGCGTGTCATCGACAATGGCGGGCGTCGCAAAAATGTTCTCGTCGAACTCATTTTGAGCCAGCACACGTGGTGTTTTTGAAGTCACGTCGATCACCGTCACACGGCCTCCTCCGGAACTGAGGTAAAGTCGATGGCCGGCAAGGATCGGTGAGGCGTAGTGCGTGCCCGCCGGACCGATCCGTTTACGGTAAACCCGTTTACCGGTTTGGGTGTTGACGCACGTCAGAATTCCTCCGTTCTTGACAAGGTACACGTGGCCCTTGTGGTAGATGGGCGAGGGAACTTCCGGGATGGACTGCGTTTCCAGAACCCGGACGTGGGTCCGAGTCACGTTTCCCTGTCCGTTGAGTCTGACTGCCAGAAGTCCGTGATTGCGATTGCGCTGGCGGCGACGGGTCTGCAATTGAAGAAATTGAGTCCACTCTTGCCGCTCCATTTTTCCGCTTTCGTCAGGATCCAACTCTCGAAATTCAACAGGATAAGACGATTTCGGCGCGTTCCCCTCGGGCCTGGCATAGTAAAGCAGGTCCTTGGGTAGTTCGTCTCTGTTCAGCTGTTGGTCGCCGTTCCGATCGTTCTCTTTCAGCAGGGAGTCGAAATCCGGATACTCGGGCAGCAGTTCAGGCTCGCCGGTCTGGTACCAGGTAGCCACAAACAAATGTTCGTTGCCCAGGACGTGTGTGCTCGTTCCGGTGGATCTGGACCTCAGCCACCACAGCCGGTTTCCGTTGTGCAGAGAGTGGGCACTGACACCATCTTTGCAGTGCAGCAGGACCTGGTCCTGCCACAGGACAGGCGTTGCGGAACAAGCGTCGGAGGCACTGAAACGCGACCTGAAATTGTGTCTCCAGAGTTCTTCTCCCGAAGCCAGGGAGACCGCAAACACATAGTGTTGGTCGTAGGTTGCCCGGTAGAGGATCACGCGATCCTGGGCAATGACAGGAGACGTTGCATTGCCTGCCAGGGTCTTAGCCAACGGCAAGGGAACTTTCCACTTCTGTCTGCCTTTGAAATCAAAGCAGGTTAATCCGCAGGATCCGAAATAAACGACGACGTGTTTTCCATCCGTGGCAGGGGTGCTGCTGGCCGGATTGAATGAAGGGTGGCCTTTTTCAATTTGCCGGGCGGGAACCGGTCGTCGCCAGAGTGTTGCCCCACTGCCGCGATCGATGCACCACAGTTCCAACTTGTTGGTGTCTGCATCGTGGGAGGTCAGGAAAATCCGATTGTGCCAGATGCACGGTGACGAGTGACCCGGTGGCAAATTGGTTTTCCAAAGCACGTTTTTTTCCGGACCAAACTCGATTGGTGCATTTTGCGACGTCGCGACTCCCTGCGAATTTAGTCCACGAAACTGCGGCCAAACCTCTGGTGCCGGCTGATTACAGCCCAGCAAAATGGACGAAACCAGCAGGACGAACAGTTGGCCGCACGCCTTGATCATCTCCGGAGTCTCCTACGGTGACGCGAAGTGTATTTCATCAATGGAAGCCACATGAACTAATTCTACCACGTGGGAAGCAAGTGCAGAAAAGGTTCGTGGGGGGGCCGACCGGGCGGTGCCGCGTGTCGATGGTCTCGAGTTGGTGTGACAGAAAAGGAAGCATTTACGCAAAGGCCAGCATTGTTGAGCTGCACGTTTCTGGCGTACGTTTCGAACCACTAGAACACATGCAGTAGTGGCAGACGCCTATCGAGTCTTTCTTCACACGTCAATTTCGTAACCCTTGCGCTGTTCACGCGTCTGCCACGAATTGGCTTGTTCGTCTCCCGCAATCTCCTGTTTTTCCGCATCCCAGTGGATACGTCTGCCGAGCCGGATGGCAATGTTGGCCAGATGGCAGGTGGTCAAGGTTCGGTGGTGGGAGTGGACATTTGATACCGGCTGTTCACGAGTGGCGACACAATCCATGAAGTTCTGCATGTGGCCCTTGAGTGGCCGCCCACCATGGATCTGTCTCAAGGCATCTTGTGGCAACGGATTGTCTTTCAACTGCTCCACAGGTTTCCCAACCAACCTGTTACGATTAACCAGAATCCTGCCTTTGGTTCCGGTGAACAAGATACCTCTGTCATTCGAGGAATGGCTGAGAATTTTCATGGTGACTCCACCCGGAAACTGGGCTGTCACGTCGAAATGAGTCGCTGTGTTGAATCGGTTCGTGACTGTCGGATGTCCCTCCTTCATGGGCACCGGGAATGTCCCCGTTCCTTCCACCCAGAGGGGACCGGTGTGGTCCATGTCGAGGGCCCATTGAGCAATGTCAACGTGGTGTGCCCCCCAGTCGGTCATCTTGCCGCCAGAGTATTCGTACCACCAGCGAAAATTTTGGTGACAGCGGCTATTGACAAATCCCCGCGTCGCGTCGGTTGACGGTCCCGAAACGTAATCAGCCTCGGGTGCTTGGCCAAGCCACTTCTCCCAATTTAATCCGAACGGAATGCGTCTAACAGACAGTGGCGGGCAAGTAGGTGCCTCACCGATGGTAATTTCTACATTGGTGATTTGACCCAAACGCCCGGCACGAATCATGGCGATCGCCGTTAAAAACGTCATCGAGCTACTGCGCTGTTGGGTACCAACCTGAACAATCCTTTGAGTCTGATCCAGTACCTTGATAATTTGCTTGCCCTCATCGATGGTCAGCGTGAGGGGCTTTTCACAAAAAACATCTTTCCCCGCCCGCATGGCATCGATGAGGATCTTAGTGTGCCAGTGTTCAGGAGTGCAGATGACAACGACATCGATGTCTTTGCGATCGAGGACTGCTCGATAGTCCTCGTGGCTGGTCACTTCGATGTTCCGGGCTCGTTTTGCTTGATGATTGAGCACGTTCGCCCGGGCCATCCTCCGGTGGCTCCCATCGACATCACAGATGGCTGCGACATCAGCGTATTTCATCACTTGTCCGGCAATCTCTGAGCTCCAACGACTGCCGGCACCAATGCAGCCCACCAGGGGACGGTTGGACCGTCCAGGGCGGTCGACGACTTGG
>CAUZBP010000149.1:0-8096 GCA_963578105.1 Planctomycetota bacterium | reverse complement strand
GTCGCCCGCCAACAGCGACCGCTTTTGATGACAACTCGGACAGAGACATCTTTGTTGGCAAGAGAACGGCACGAACATTTCGTGGCCGCAGTCGCCGCAGCGGACGCGGGCAAATCGACAAGTCACCGCCTCACAGCAGTACGGGATACTCTACCAAGATGAGTTTGTCGCTCGCGAAGGCCGAAAAGTCGTTGAGACCATCGTGGGGGCTCACACGCTCCGACGTGTAAAGGCAAACGACTTCGTAATCAGTCTTCGCAGCTTTCAGGGCGGGATCGAATGGTCAGGGATCGAGGGAGCTATCACGTTTCACTACGTCGTCCTGACTCCTATCAAACACGTCTATGAGCCGTTCTTCGCTCACCTTTTCAAGAGCATCGCATATATCCAAGCTCTGCGTTCGACAACGAACCTGATACGCGATGGACAGGATTTACGGTTCTCTCACTTTGTCCAAGTCGATCTGCCAATCATTCCCCTCCCCGAACAACGCACCATCGCCTCGTTCCTGGACACCGAGACGTCGAAGATCGACGCGTTGGTGAGTGAGCAGCGGCGATTGATTGAGCTGTTGAAGGAAAAGCGGCAGGCGGTCATCAGTCACGCCGTCACCAAAGGACTCGATCCCGATGTGCCCATGAAGGACAGCGGCATCGAGTGGCTCGGTGAGGTGCCGGAGGGGTGGGAAGTTGGTCCGCTAAAGCGGTTCTGGAGTGTCACCGACTGTAAACACGTCACTGCCGAATTCGTTGATGAAGGCGGCATACCGTTGGCCAGTATCCGCGAAGTTCAAAGCAAGTGGGTAGAACTCAGCGAAGCGAAACGTACAACGCAAGAATTTTACGACCTACTTATCGGCGGTGGACGTCAACCACAGGTCGGCGACTTGATCTTCAGCCGAAACGCCACCGTAGGTGAAGTTGCTCAAGTTAAGATTGACACGCCCCAGTTTGCCATGGGGCAAGATGTGTGTTTAATGCGGCGTATTCACCGCGACAGCTCGCCTGACTACTGGCAGCACTTGATTAAGTCAACTGAGGTCGTGGAACAGATGTCCGTCCTAATGGTTGGAGCGACATTCAAGCGGATCAACGTTGATGAAATACGCAACCTCTCCGTGGTGTCACCGCCGTTGGATGAACAAACAGTGATCGCAGAGTTTCTTGACATTAAAGTTGAGCGGTTTGACTCACTCATCGCCCAAGCCGAACGAGCCATCGAGCTACTTCAGGAACGCCGCACCGCCCTCATTTCGGCCGCCGTCACCGGCAAGATCGACGTGCGTCAGTTCGCGACGGAGGAGACAGTGGCATGAGCTGGCGAAATAGAATTACTCCGCAAAGGAGCAGCTACGCATGATCGACATTGGCAAGTTGACCCGGGTTCCTCTCCTTGAGGTCTGGAAACATGAAGCCCATGATTTCACGCAGTGGATGGAGGACAATATCGATGTGCTCAACAATGTGCTCGACTTTGATCTCGTCAACGTCGATCGAGAGCAGGCGGCAGGTGCGTTCAGTGTTGACCTGGTAGCCGAAGATGAAAACGGCGGCACTATCATCATTGAAAACCAGCTCGAAAAGAGTAACCACGACCATCTGGGCAAGCTGATTACCTATTTGACTGCCATGTCCGCACGAGCCGCCATTTGGATTGTCTCCGATCCACGGCCCGAGCATGTGGCGGCGATTGCCTGGCTCAATGACTCTTCGAGTGCCGATTTCTACCTGATCAAGGTCGAAGCCGTCCGCATCGAAGAATCACCTGCCGCACCGCTACTGACGGTCATCGTTGGCCCCTCCGGTGATGCCACGGTGCAAAACCAGAAAAAGGAACTCGCCGAACGGTACGATATCAGGCGGAACTGGTGGACGCAGGTTGTCGCCCACCCCGACGCCAAACTTCATGCACACATCACCCCCAGCGCGTACCACTGGATAGGCACATCAGCAGGCGTGCGAGGTCTGAATCTCAACTACATTGTTACCAAGGACACCTGCGGAGCCGAGTTGTATATCGATCGCGGCAAACGGTGCGACGACGAAAATAAATCCATTTTCGACCAACTCTTTACCTCGAAAGAAGAGATTGAGGAAACCGTTGGAATGCCGATCAGTTGGGAGCGGCTGGATGGTAAACGGGCCTGCCGTATCAAGATTAATGTCGATGGTGGATACCGATCGCCTGAAGAGGAGTGGCCTGAAATACATGTTCAGATGATCGCAGTCATGAACACATTGCACTTAGCAATACAACCAAAAATCAAACTGCTTGATGTCGGAAGTTAAGATGGCAATCCACAACGAAAAAGAATTCGAAGACGAAGTCTGCGAACATCTGGCAGCGCATGGCTGGCTGTACGCCGAGCAAGACGCTGCGGACTACGACCGCAAGCTGGCCCTGTTCCCCGCCGACGTGGTCAGCTGGGTGCAAGAGACGCAACCCGACGCCTGGGAGACACTCGAAAAGAAGCACGGTAGCGCTGCCACTGACACACTCTGTAGTCGCCTGCGCGATTCGCTCGACAAGTCTGGCACATTGAGCGTGATCCGAGGTGGCTTTGACGTGTTGGGACTTCACTCCCGGCTCAAAATGGCCCAGTTCAAACCGGCACTGGCTATGAACCCCGATATTACCGCACGCTATGCTGCCAACCGGCTGCGGATCGTGCGGCAGGTGCACTACTCGTTGCACAATGAAAACAACATCGACCTGGTACTGTTTCTCAATGGCATCCCGGTCGCCACGGTGGAACTGAAGACCGATAACACGCAGAGCATCGATGATGCTGTGATTCAATACAAGAAAGACCGCAATCCTCGTCCCAAAGGCCAGTCACCCGAACCGCTGCTGATGTTTCCCTCAGGAGCACTGGTCCATTTTGCAGTCAGTAGCAGCCGTGTGATGATGGCCACCAAGCTGGCGGGATTCAATACCACGTTCCTGCCGTTCGATCAGGGCGACGAGGGAGCCGCCGGTAACCCGGTCAACCCTGAGGGTCATACGACCGCTTACCTGTGGGAGCAGGTTTGGCAGCGGGACAGCCTGCTGGAGATCCTCGGTCGGTACATGGTCGCTGAGCGCAATGACAAGAAGCAGATCACCAAGATCATCTTCCCTCGCTACCACCAGCTCGATGCGACCCGCCGACTGCTGGCAGCCGTCTTGGCCGAAGGAGCCGGTGAAAAATACCTGATCCAACATTCGGCGGGTTCGGGCAAGACCAACTCGATTGCCTGGTCCGCTCACTTCCTGGCGGATCTGCATGATGCGGACGACAAGAAAGTCTTCGATACGGTGCTTGTGATCTCAGACCGCAACGTGATTGACAGTCAATTGCAGGAGGCGATTGATAGTTTTGAACGCACGGCGGGTGTGGTCGCGACAATTAAGAGTGATCAGGGCAGTAAAAGCTCTCAACTGGTCGAAGCCCTCTCCGGTGACAAAAAGGTGGTTGTCTGTACGATTCAGACTTTTCCGTTCGCTCTAGAAGCGGTGCGCGAACTGGCCGCAACCGAGGGTAAGCGGTTCGCCGTGATTGCCGATGAAGCGCATAGCTCGCAGACCGGGGAGGCAGCCTCGAAGCTCAAACAGGTACTCACCGCCGAAGAACAACAAGAGCTGGCCGACGGTGGCACGATCAGTAGCGAAGACATCCTGGCTGCTGAAATGGCAGCGCGTGCCAAGGACGAGGGGATCACGTATGTGGCCTTTACTGCCACGCCCAAGGCCAAAACGCTGGAACTGTTTGGCCGACGCCCTGATCCTTCCAAGGAAGCGGGCGAAGGCAACCTGCCCCAGCCGTTTCACGTCTACTCCATGCGCCAGGCCATTGAAGAGGGTTTTATTCTGGACGTGCTGCGTAACTACACGTCTTATAGTGTGGCCTTCAAACTGGCAAGTGGCGGTAAAGAGCTAGACGACCAGCAGGTGGAACGCAGTGTGGCGATGAAGGGCCTGATGAGCTGGGTGCGGCTGCACCCGTACAACATTGCCCAGAAAGTACAGATTGTCGTCGAGCACTTTCGCGAAACGATTGCTCCGCTGCTAGAAGGCAAAGCGAAGGCGATGGTCGTGGTTGGCAGCCGTGTTGAGGCCGTGCGCTGGCAGATTGCGATGGATAAATACATTAAGGACCAAAAGTACCCGATGAAGACGTTGGTGGCTTTTTCGGGCGAGGTGAACGACAAGGAATCTGGACCAGAAGCCTTCCGCGAGACTAGTAAAGAGCTGAATCCGGGACTCAAGGGTCGCGACATTCGCAAAGCCTTTGCTGAGGACCAGTTTCAGATTCTGCTGGTGGCTAACAAGTTCCAAACCGGGTTTGACCAACCGTTGCTCTGCGGGATGTATGTCGATAAACGCCTGGCGGGTATCCAGGCGGTGCAGACACTCTCTCGCCTCAATCGCTGCTACTCCGGAAAGGAAGAACCCTACGTACTGGACTTCGTCAATGACCCGAACGAGGTTCTAGAAGCCTTTAAGACGTATTACACAACGGCCACATTGTCGGACGTCACGGACCCAAATATCGTTCTGGATCTGAGAACCAAGCTCGACTCACAGGGTCTTTACGACGAGCACGAGATCGGCCGTGTGGTGAACGTCGTGATGAACCCAGCTGCTAAACAAAAACAATACGAAGCGGCGATTACACCAGTGGCTGACCGTCTGCTCAAGCAGTTTGCAGCGGCCAAGGTGGCCCATAAAGAGGCTCTGGCTGCCAAGGAAGACGGAGCAACGCAGGCGACCAAGGATGTGATGGACACGCTCATTCTGTTTAAGGCAGACATACAAACGTACCTCAGGGCCTATACATTCCTGTCACAGATCTTTGACTATGGGAACACTGACTTTGAGAAACGGTCGATTTTCTATCGGGCGCTGGTGAGGCTGTTGAAGTTTGGGCGCGAACGGGAAGGTGTGGATCTTTCGGAGGTACAGCTCACCCATCACAATCTGCGAAACCGTGGGAAGCAGAACCTTGTGTTGCCGGGCGGGGATACACCGACGTTGGATCCCATCACCGAAGCGGGCAGCGGTCAGGTCCAAGAGAAGGACAAAGCCTGGCTCAGTGAGATCATCGAGCAGCTCAATACACTGTTTGGCAGTGATACAACCGAGGGAGATCAACTGTCGTATGCCAACGCGGTTGCCGAAAAGACACTCGAATCCGAGATCTTGCAGAAGCAGGCAGCCAATAACTCCAAAGAGCAATTTGCCAATTCGCCTGACCTCACCAGCGAGATCCTTTCAGCGGTGATGGACAGCATGGATGCTCAGACCGAATTGAGTGCGCGGGCGCTCAATTCCGAAGAGATTTGCGAAGGCCTGAAGTTGATCTTACTTGATCGCCTCGGTCTCTACGAAAAACTGCGAACTCGCGCGTCGAGTACATAAGGATCGTTTTCATTGGGATTTAGCTCCCTATCGATCTGCGGCAGTCACGTCTGCTTACCGGGTTGAGTAGATGAGACCATATCCGCCAGTGCACGACGTAGAACATGCCGTTGTCCGTGAAGAGCCCGTCGGCCACGAGGGCATGGATATGGCAATTGTACCCCATGTACTCGTCCCGCAGTCGCGGGATCTGGATGGTCATGACCATGCCGAGTTGCCCGGTTGGGCGATTGAAGCTGCGGCGCAGGAATTCGAGCAGACACTCGTTGGCAATCCGGCAAAGATTCCCCGATACGCTTCGCGGCCGGGATGCAAGCACTTCAGAAGCTGGCGGTTGTTCCGGAAGTAGACCCGCAACATGATGGGCAAACTGAAGACGTACTGACGGTGCGGCACCGGGAAGGCGATTGTGCCCGTGATGAACTCCCCGAAGAGCAGGCCCGACGCGCTTCGCGGCCGGGGTCGTCGACTTCTCGTGGCATGAGGGGCAGAACCACCGGCCCTTGCATGAAAACGGCAAGAGCATGGACTGCTTGCAGTCTTCGCAATAGATGCGGGCAAAGCCCTTGGTCAGGTCCCCGCAGTCCAGGTAGTTGTTGACCACCTCCTCGACCACCGGCTTGAGGAAGCCATACTTCTTCGCGTACTTCTCCGGGTAGGCTTGGATGAAGTCGTAGAAATGCGCGCAGAGACACTGCCACAGCGGTGATTAACAAAACCCTCAGCGATGGCTTTGCCTGCGCCGCGGGCAGCACCGGTAACCAATACCACCTGATCCTTCACACAAAATGGATTTTTCAATGTTCCATTGCTCCCACGTTCACCAATCAACCTTGCTTAGGTGGCAATTGCCATCGTACGGTATGACAAACGGTGCGGCCGGTTTCCGGTGGTTCAATAGAGTACGGTTCCAGTGCATGAATGGTAATCAGGGTGCCGTCGTCCAGTTCACGTGTCGTCGGCCAGCCGGTACTGGCGCCCAGCGACAGGGCCAGTTGAAAGGGGTGTTCGTGATCCCAGGTCTGGCCATAATCATTGCTGACCACGGCCACGACGCCGAATGGTAAGTGATAGTTCGCATAGGTGCAGAGCAGTCGACCATCGCGGAGCAAAGTAAGTTGGCCATGCACTTCACTGTATTGCAAAAACTCGCGTAGCATCGACCAGGTTTTACCTTCGTCCGTGCTTTCAGTCAGCATCATGTGACCGGCAGAGTGATCGTTTGACATGGTACCGGGTGGATAGGGCACCGGCTTATCTTTCAGCGGCACCCGCACTTCACAACGCGTCGCGGCAAGCAGACGCCCATCCGGCATGCGCAAAAAGTCAGCTTCGCAAAAATAGGGATAAGGATCCGCCCAGGGTAACTCGACCTCCGTGCGATCCGTCCAGGTACGGCCCCCATCCGTCGAATGGATCATACACGCGCGACAATTGGCGAATTGAAAACCCTCAGCGACGTTGACGTAGCCCACGTGGGCCCCATTGCAGCGCATCATGGAAATTGTGCCATCGTCACCAGTGGCGTGATGTTATTTACCTCTGAGTCGCTCAATGGCGTTTGCATCAGTGAAGATGAGGGGGCCACGTGGCGAGCGGTTGAGCTGAGTTGTGATCAGCGTCAAACGCACGAGTTTTCCGCCTGCATGCGAAATGCGATCTTTCATGCAGGGTGGTCATTGGGTGTCTCTAATAATTAGCAAATAAAAAAGGATCGTGAGTGTTTAACGCGGGTTCCTGACAGGCGTAACGGTAGCATCTAAACCCAGGAGCATTTCAGTGTATATCGCCATCTGTCTACGCCAATCATCCAGGTCAATGTCTGTAGGAATTTCATCAAGCCATGTTTCCACTTCAGTGATCCTTCCCAGACGTCTTCCTGAGGTTCGGCATTGAGTGATGGCATCCTGAAGTGTAGCCAGATATCTGGCATCGTCATAGCCCTCACGATACGCTTCCCACGGCAGCGTATCAAAAGGAGCTTCGGCTCCGCGAAGAACAAAACTGTGGAGGTTTGACCAATCCACTGGACCAGCCGACAGATTAGGGGAATAAAGGTAGTGGTTATATGACCAGGTCATCGTGCCGTCCAAATTTGCCTTGTAAAGTCCAAGACCGCGCAGCCGACGATGGACCTCGGGGATAGGTCTACCGGCAGAAGAATCCATATATGTAAAGATTTTGAAACCATTGTTGTGAACGTTCTGGATCAAAACCGGATAGTCCGGAGGGCTAAACTCAGTATGGGTGTAAGGGTCAAGGATCCAATCGATGGGATCTAGAGCCCACGGCGCGGTTGGAACGTAATCCAGCCAAGGGTCAGCCTCTCCGTGTGATGAAACGTCCATTGGGTTGCCTGCTGGATGAGTAATTACCGGGCAATCTAAAATATCACCGACATATGGAAAGAAACCGGCAAAGTTAGCAGCAAAAATCTTACCTCCACCAGCATGGACTGCATCCCACGTAGGACGCTGGGCAACAAGTCTCTCACCGGTTGCCTCATCATTACCCATAAAATACACATCTGAATAACCTCTCTGCTGGGCCCACGTTACAATCTCTGAGACCATTGCTGTAACTTCACTTGATGTATATGCGCCTCCGTTGCCGGCATGGATCGGGGTACCGGCTACAATATACAGCGGCCCGGCTGCTTTCATGCCCGCCTGTTCCCGCAATGACAGCTCGTGTGC
>CAUZBP010000148.1:0-8246 GCA_963578105.1 Planctomycetota bacterium | reverse complement strand
TCGGTGACATCGAACCCGGCTGGTTCGTGTTCCTGGGTGAGGAGAAGTCCGACATGATCCTGTCTCGGGCCGGTGAAGATGAGGATGGGGACGTCGTGGCGACCAAAGAGGTTCACCGGGTGCATGTGGACTTCTGGGAGCAGTTCCAGGCGACGGGGATCACTGCTGTGAGGCACGAACAGCGAGAAGGATTATGAGAACTATGACACAAGAAGAACGAGCCAGAGCTTCTCTCGTGGAATTGATAAAGCATGTCTATCAATCGGTGGGTTTTCTTGAGCCCCTATACTACAGTGAATTGGCCGCAAGATTTGCCCGTCTAACCAAACACGGTCACAGTGACGGTCAGGGCATGGGAGGTGTTTCTGGGGAAAGCCGATGCCAGTACGCATCCGCGGAGTTCAAAAAGTATTTTGAGATTGGGACCTTGCATTGGTGAGATGATGATTCGAGAGACATTTAGAACATCTGTAGAATTTGTCGGGTGGTTTGTAGTTTTAATAGCTTCGCTTTTTTTTCTATTCGAGACGACCACATTTTGGGGCGACTGGCAGAATTTTCGTGTCATGATGATCTTAAACTTGATCTTTTGTAGTTTTGGTCTTGTCCTTCTAACTATCTGCGGACGTGACAGGCGACGACAGATCGAAGATGACCGGGAAAAACGCAGTCGACGCGAAAAAGAAGAGCAAGCGAGGAGCGAACGCGAGCGCCAGAAGCGGGAAAATGAACGACTGCAAGATTGTCGCCGTCAGAGAGAGTCTTCAAGACGCAAGGCCGAGGAGGAGAGAGCACGACGCGAGGATGAAGCCAGTGAAAATTCAAAGAGGGAACGCTCGCGATCACAACAAGAAGACCGAAGCAACTCACGTCGGAGCACAATCAGAGACGAGAAGTACTATGGATCAATCCTCGGGCTCAAGGGACGAGTTACTCCGACAGACGTTAAACAAAAATACCGTGAACTTTGCGCACAGTATCACCCAGATAAAGTCAGCCACTTGGGACCAAAGCTTCGCGCCGTCGCAGACATTGAAATGAAGGCAATCAATGAGGCTTACGAGTATTTCAAAAACAAGTACAACATGTAGTCGGAGCGTGATTCGGGAATTTCACTACAGTGGTCATTGTTTTTCAAAGTCCGCCAATTCCCGGTTCAACTCCATGAGCGGTGCAAACAAGCTATCCGCCCGTACAATGTATCGCGGCAGCAATTTACCCCGTCTTATGCAGGCTGAGCCTCAGCGCGGTTAACAAGTATACTCAGACTGACGGCCATAGGATACCATCCCGGGGGGCGGGGTTAGCTAGAAGGAAACAGAAAAGCCGACCACCCAGGAGCAGCCGCCTTCTCAACTACGAATGGAGTGCGGATTTATGCGCAACTGCGGGAAAAGCGTGGATGCTTGCCAATATAGATGATTGTCCGTAAACTCTGCCCTGCATCAGTAGGTATGGGAGATCGGCCATGAAAAACGTATCGGCAGTTTTTACCGCAGCTCTGTTTCTTTCCGCGATTTCAAGCGCCACCTTTGCGGGGAACATTCTGGCATACAACCCTGACGGCACAATCATCTGGAGCAATGTTACAGATGGGGCCGTCAGCATCGAGTGGGCTGCGACACCAACGGGGGAGTGGCATCGCACGTGGGATCACCTCCGCCACGTCCCGATCACCCACGACATCATGACCGCAGGTGTTCCGAGACTGTATCGGGTGGTTGAGGATTCATACGCGCCAATCGGAAATGACATGGTTCAGGTGCTGTATGACCCCTCAGACAAGCAGGCGGCGCTTTCAGATACAAACGCATATCCGAATGGGTTCGGGACATACCAGCGAGGCGGACCGGAGTACACGTACTATATGTCCCGCTACAACATTACGAATGCCGAATTTGTCCATTTTCTAAATGATGCGGAAGCTAACCCCGAGAGTTCAAGGGGAACGAATATGACGTTTCTCTCGAACGGATGTATCGTACTCGGAAGTGGCAAACCTTCCCATTCATTTCCATCCATTTTTGATGTTGGCGACTCACAAATTCTGTACGATTCCGTCTCCCCAATCGGGGCGCGATATGCAGTGAAGCAGTCTATCCCGCTGGGAGGTGGATCATTCCACAATCATCCGGCTGTAGGAATGTCATGGCATGGCGCAGTCAAATACTGTAATTGGCTCACCACAATCACAGGTAGGGGGGAATCCGAAAGATGCTACTCAGAAGGGCCATTGGCCACTGATTGGGCACCTGTGACGGCGTCTCAATTTCACCTTGCATTTTTTGGAACCCCGGAGAGAAGTGATTGGCTTCAATTGAAGGGGTATAGACTGCCAATGGCTAATGTTGGCGCGGTCAATGCCTTCAATGAATTTTACAAGGCTGCGGCGTGGAACGGAACAACGAATACAGTGTATGGATTCGGCAGAGACACGATTGATCAGCAGGATGCGAACTATAAAAATAGCGGTGACCCTTTTACACCTGGGAGCACACCCGTCGGATATTACGACGGAACGCGTCGTGATGAACTTGGTGCCGCGTTTCAAACCCGATCAAATGCAAACTTGTATGACATCTTCGATCTCAGTGGAAATGTAACAGAATGGACTTCTGAAGTAGTTTATACTTCTCACTTGCGGCTTGTGACAGGGAGTACGTATCTTGGGAATGCAGCTAACGGTTCCGTGTTATTGAGCCACACGGTACCGGTCACGCATGAGCGACACATTGGTTTTCGAATCATCACTACCCATCCTTAAAGCCGAAGTCATAGAGAACCGGTTCGATCTCGAACGTCAACAGGCCGGGCCACTCCTGCACCCATTTGGCTAAATCCTCGTGCAAGATTGCTCCAGCAAGGACAAATCCGCCGAGTCCACTAACTCGGTTCCACTGTCCAATTAACCGAATTCCGCTAATTTCCTTAAATTCGGCCAGAGACTCATCGCGGTGTTCCGGTTGAATTGTGAAGCTGATGTGATACTGCATCGTAGGACTCCTCCTTGAAGCCAAACCGTTTTCGTTCTCCCTCCGAGGATGAAAAACGGGCGGTCACGGCCCAAGCGAATGTGGCAGGCATTATGTCGATGAAGTCCAACGAGAAATCTATGTAGATCGTGAAGATCTGTGCGATGTTTCCGCTGAATTCCTCCTGCGCTTCGCCACGGCTATAGATTCTCGCGTTTATTTGTTTGCACGGGGCGCGGAATTTCTTCTTCCATGAAGTCGCTCGGCCGTTTAGCAAATTGAGCAAAAAGCGCACTGTTTTTTTACCCCGTCTAATTCCGAAGTTCTAATGGGTCTCGTTACCCACTTGGATGACAGCACGACTGGGCCTCGTCAATCATGGCCTACTTGGGCCTAGACGTGGCTGTCACCGTGATGAACTTGCTCGACGAGTCAGCAGGAACCGTGACTGCTGCAATCGAAGGGCTTTCGCTTTCAACCAGGTCTGCTGTAGCGTCTGTGTCAAAGGTGGACAGATCTTCGCTGGTTGCAACGGCGACGATGCGCGGCCTGGGTGAAGAAAAAAGAACATCCGCAACCAAGTGCCCCTGCTCGATTTTCGGGTTGTCAAGTGTAGTCGGGATCGTAGCAGCGTATAGGTCCTCTGGATCCACGAGTAGGCCCATGATTACCAATGGTGAATCCGCCCCTTGACCCCCTCCGGCTCCTACGCTTGCTCCCCCTCCGCCAACAATTCGCATTGGAACAGTGGGGGTGTGAATTTTATCATAAAGACCAGCGATATAAGGCTTGGTTTCAGCCGGTTGGTTGGCGAAGGTTATCTTGAATTTCCTGTCATATGGTGACATTCCTCCCAGCCAAACAAACTGCTCGACCCCTCTTTGCCCATGTGAGTGAGACACCATCCTGAGAAAGCAGAGGGCGGTGTGGTTGGGGCTCGTAAAACTGGCCCATGAACGGTGTTAGTCTGCGCACCTTAACCAAGGAGGCAGACGAATAAAGGGCAAACGCCGGACGACGGAAGAGAAGATCCGCATATTGAGACAAGCGGACGGAGAAGGAACGATCCTGGAACCTGGTGCCTGGACTAACATAACTACTGGACCAGTTCGGTGAGCCCGGCCAAGATGACATAACCAGAGTGTGCGTTCGATTTTCTGCTGCAACGAAAACTTCTGACACTTTCCGTTCTCATGTGGGAAACATCGATGATGAAAAGAAGGCATATTGCTTTGCTTCCCCTGGTGTTAATGCTCGACATCATAGTATCAGGCTGCGCAACTCCCTATGGGCCCCAAAGCCTTACTGGGGGTTACAGCGAAACCCAACTTAAGGAAGACGGCTTCATCGTTCGCTTCAAGGGCAACGGTTACACAAGTGAGGAAAGAAGCTCCGATTTTGCACTATTGCGCTGTGCTGAAATCGCTCTCGAGCATGGGTACTCGCATTTCCTCATCGTGAATGAGAGGCACGATGAAAAGGAAAGCTACTATACATACAGGGGGCACCTCACAGACTTATGGCACCGCGATCCACCGGCCCAACAGATCATTCGGGTCCTCCACCACTTACTACTCAGGTGGATCCACACATGTCATTAGCAAGCCCAGAGACTCTTGCACAATTATTCTTCTGCACGAAGAACCAGAAGGACATCATTCTGTGTTTGAGGCATCGTTTCTGGCTGAATCTCTACGAGACAAATACAATCTAAACGAGGAACCTGATTCTTCAGTGCAGATTGAACGGACTCCGAAGCCAAGCGAACAGGGAGAGAATTGATTGAGAACAGTTGCCTAGACTGGAAGCCCTTGCTGCAATGTAAGGCGAACCGTTGAACGGCACACACCTTCCAGCGCCGCGGCGTCAATCGCCTTGTCTGCCGCAAGCATGCCCAGTGCAATTGGCAGATCGAAACTGGGGCCCTCCTTCTTCTTATCCGCGGGGGCCAGGTTGATTGTTGTTCGCCCGAAAGGCGGATGAAACCCCGAGTTGCCCATCGCGGTCCATACCAGACGTGGAGTGGTTAACGCTCAGCATCAGTTTCGAGCTCGGACGAATCGCTGGCGTGGGCAGCGATCATTCCTTCTTCTTCCCAGCCGCAACGACGCCAGCGGTAACGAGCAACACAAACGGGATGACCACTCCGTATACGAAGGCAGTACGTTTAACGGATCCTCCGACAGAAGGCTTCAATCCCTGAGTCCAATAGAGACCAAAAGTCGCTTCTTTGGTCGCATAATCGGAGACCTCCTCCATGGCCTCTCTCCGCGCAACAATCATTTTTTTGATGTTCATCCTCTCCATCACCTCCTCGCTCAATCGGGAGTCCGGCATCTCATAGGACCATAACAAATTGCGCTCAAGCTTCTTCCACTCCTGCCCACTTATTTCCCGGCTTCCAAGAGATAGTAAAGGAGCGGGGCCAAGACCTAAGCGCCAATCACAGAAGTAAACGTGAATCATGAAGGCGAGAATAAGAATGCCCGAGACGATTATCGTTCGCTGTATTCGATTCATGTCGTGGTTCTAAGGATTGAGTTTCTCATTTCCTGCCATACACGACGTTGAATGGTACACCCTCAGCATGAGCTTCAAGCTGGACCGGATTGCTGGCGTGAGCAGCGAGGAGGGGATGAGGGGTGGCACGACCATGTCGGATCAGGATTCCTGATCGGAGTCTCCGCTGATTGGTTTGCGATACACCTCGGCGGCTGGCTCAAATCCCTCGATCACCTTCTTGACCGATCGCTCCTTGTAGGCGATGGCGGACAGCGCCGCGAGACATATTGTCTCCGGGCGACAGTTCAACATGCTGATCACCTGTAACTTACTGAAAGTATCCGTCTGGGAACTGCCACCGTATGCAGCCAATAAGGCGTCCTGGTCATCGGCGTAGCCTCGGAGAGCTTTCGCAAACGGCTCTTCCAAATCTTGACTGTAGATCCTATTGACTACTTTAGAGGCATCATCAAGGCAGTCCGTCGGATTCCAAAGTTCGGCGGCAGCCACATCGAGACCCATTACCGCTGAAGTCACCCATCTGTCCTTGTCCTCCTCGCTCAGGCGTTGAAAGACCGTGCGTAGTTGATACTCTTCAGGCCAGTCTTCTATCTTCATAACAACTTCCTAACCATGATCTCGCTGCCAACGGACCGCTGGGGTGATCAGCGAGGAGGGGATGAGGGCGAGGGGTTGAACGCTATGAGTCACGCGTTTCAGTGAGGCCGTCCGCGGCCTTACGGGAATCGCGTGGACTCAGTTGTTGGCTGTTGAATACAACATCGATCTCGGTGAATATCTGCGCCATGACAGGAAGGCACATAACGTTCCCTTTCTGGTAGATCTGCCATGCATAGCGTTTCGACATATCGTCAGTGATCCTTGCATTGAGGGGATACCACCCAGCCTTAAGAAGGAGACGTTTCTTGTTCTCCCACCCTGCCGGATCCTCATGAAAGCGCTCGCCGTCCACCTCCAGAGCAAACTTGAACAGCTTCTGGTCCGACCGTCGAATAAGGACGAAAGGGATATCGACCTCGAAACGCGGAAGAATGCTCCAGTTTGTGAAACCAACAATCGTCTCGAACTCCTGTCGCTCGTCCAGATGCCGTTTCAGTGCCCACCTGATAAGATCTTCGATCTTTGAGCCAATCAGTGTGCTCCGCACCCGAGAGTGTTTCACCTTTCTGGGAACTTCATCCATCAGCCCTTGCTCCCAACGTTTACGCCCGGCCTCCTCACGGGTGAATTCAACGCCTACGGCAATCAGCCATCTTTGGAGTTGCCGCTTCTCAAATGAAACGCCAGTTGTTCCAGACAAATGCTGATGAATCTCTGATGCCGATCGACCATCGTCACGAAGCTTCAATAGCACGGTTTCAAGTTTCTCCCCGAGATTGGACTCAAGCGCCTCGACTTTGCGTCCTCTGAGCGGGAGTGTTTGTTTTGTGCGCTTCTCCATGTCGGTCCTTCTCAATTGTTCAACGGAATGCATAAGCAATTTTCGCCGAAGGAGGAACCCTGCTTCATGCTCTGGTTATGTCTTCCTTCTGTCTCGCTCGTCCTTCAGTAACCAGCAATGAATATCCTGCCAGCGATCGCTCCCGGATTACAGCCTTAACGGTTATCTTGTCAGCTGTGTCGGCTTCATCCTGAAAGTCGTCAATGCGTACGAGGGCAAAGGCGGGATAGGCTGACTCATCTTTCTTCATTCTTCAAACATAACAGTTTATTGAAGAGCCCAAACGGTCTCCTGATGCAGGACATCACGAGACCGATTGGTCTCGTCAATACCCCCTGAATCGCGCTTTGTCATTATTCCCCTCATTTCGGTTTCAGGGTAGAACGACTGGCCCATCTGATCCACCAAAACCCACGAGAATCCGCTTCTTTCCTCCGGGCCAGCTTTTTCGATCGAAACCTACTTGACGGCCCCGGGGTTTTCAAGGTAGTCATGATGGTGCGAGCACTGACCGCAATGGTCGGAAGCACTCATTGACACCTTCCTCGCGGATCGCCCCGATCCCGACAGGCTCTTGCAACGGGAGACCTGTCATGAAGAGGGAGATCGAAGAAATTGGGTAGGCCCACGGCTTGATTTTTCCGGTCGCCCGTGTATGTTCAAAGTAGACGTACGTGACCGCCTTGGTCTCTCCTTCGCTGGATTACTCCTCTCCAGTTGGGTTGCTCCACATACGTCTCAATCCCAGGGCTGTCACTTCATTTTTAGTGGACATCCCGTTCCCTGAATCGAATCTTTCAGCCTTCGCGATCTTCGCGCCCCATTACCCTGATTCCCGTCGCCTCGAACTGCTCCCAGAAGTCTACGTGTACCCGGTGCACTTCTTCGGTCGGTTGGTCTGTTTTTGAATATTTCATCAAGTTCGCTAGACATTACTCTCCCCCTTTCTTCTTACAATCTGCACAATATTTGTAACCTGTTCGGCAGTTGCCCGGGAGTAGTATACCTTCTTGCCACAACTGCATGCACGAGGGGCATTTATACAGTATCCCAGGTTTATCCTTGTCCCCGTCTTCGTCCTCCCCGGCTCGCGAGAGGATCATGTTGAGCCGGATCACGGTATCGGAAGGGATCGGGACCACGGTACCGGGAGGGCTCGGGACAAGCTGCTGACTCTTGATGCTCTCTTCGTAGAGCCGCTTCGGAGTCGAGTCGAGCTTCTGTGCGTTGAGCGTGAGAACCGTCGCCTTGCCCTCGGAATCGACCATGGCGAAGATGCACTCCAGTTCCGGATCGTAATCGTTGATCTG
>CAUZBP010000147.1:0-8359 GCA_963578105.1 Planctomycetota bacterium | reverse complement strand
GTCGATTCAGTTTGGTTTCCAGATTGCGGACGATCGATGAATAATCAAAGCAGGACCACGAACCAATTTCAGGATGAGAAGCCTCAATACCCTGACTGTAGTCGTTGTTTCCGAAGAAGAAGTTGATGCCCCCATTGGCGGAGATGAGAACGAAATCTTTTGACACAGCATAGTTCCGGATGGTGGCCGGTGCGATTGTCAGGGTCAAACCGAGCAAAAGTGCTGCGGCGGACGGGAGGAAGCGTCGAGGTTGGACGGACTTGAGTTTTACCCAGTACAGCCAGATGAGTACGGCCAATGCAAAGGTGAGAACATTCGGACGTACCAGGGCGAAGAGACCCAGTACGACGCCCGCCAGGAAAGCCAGTCCGGGGCGGTCCCTTTCGACCAGTTGGCCCAGTAGGTAAACCAGTAGCATTGCTAATGCGACCAGCAGGGAAGGCGCATTGAGCTTGCCCTCGTAGTAGATGAAGATCCAGGAGACACTCAACATGCAGGCAAAGGTCAGGGCGACATACGTGCCGAACCATCGTTTGGCGAACAAGTAACCCAGGAGACAAGTGGTCATGCCAAGCAACATTTGAACCATCCTGGGAGCGTGAGGATTGGTGCCCAGCGCGCGGTAGACTCCTGCCAGGAAGAACGAGTAACCCGGGGGTCTGAAATAAGGGTTACTATTGATTTGTGGTTCGGGAGCCCCACTTGGCAACGGCACGTCGTCAAATACGAGAGTGCGTGCCCAGTAGTCGTGGTACAGATGGTCCAGCGTGGGATGGGAAAAATCAGGCTTTGTGGAAAGTTCCTGCAAGTAAGTTGCCCGTAACAGGCCGCCCATCAGAAGAATTCCACCGAGGGCTAGGAGGGCCCATGCGGGATGTCGGGTTACGGCAACCGGTTGGGCCGGAGCTTCGGCGTCGCGGTCACGTTTCCGAACGTTGCCGGGGAGAGGTGTGGAACGCCTGGCAATGATAACGCCGTGAAAAAGGTAGAAGATGATAGTCAAGCCACCAGTCATTGCAAAACCTGCGACCTTGAACTGGTTACTGGTGCTCTTCACGGCTCGAAAACTGGGAGGGGTTTTGCCGACGACGATGCGATCGGGGTTCGGGTCCTGTATCCCCCGGGGGTCTTGGCACTTCAGTGAGTAGACTCCTCCCACGGGAATGGCGACCTTCCACATGGCGCGCCCAAGCAGCCTGTCGCCCGAAAGGAGTCGCCCGGATTGATACTGTTCTTCCGAATCGTAGGGAAGCGGAGAGGTTGGTACCTTTTCTCCCAGGTAATTCTGAATGAACAGTTGGATTTTCTCGGAATCCTGGGGAAGCACCCGCGGTGATTCAAAAAAGAAAATGTATTCTCCCGCGGAAAGCTTCACATGGTGTTGTGTGCCGGTGTCAAAGCCGGTCCCCGAAGAGATCCAGGATTCGACATGGAACCAAGTTCCCAAACCTGTTGCAGCGCCCAACCCAACGAGGGTTGCAATCGCCAGAACGGAGAAGACGGTGTTTGGTCTTCGCTGGGGACTTCCTGTCATGGAGAATTTCAGTCCGGGTTGTAAAGGAGTCAGCCGACCGGCCTGCAAGGCGTTTTCATCGGTGAGCGAATACTGCTGCAGAGGCGCGTATCAAGGGAAAGGAATATCACTTCCCGTAACTTATGCCGAACAGTGATTCATTTCAAGCAATGACCGATCACGAACCCCCCTTGGGAAACGTTGTAGAGGTTGTGTGCTAACCAACCTGCCGGGAGAACCTGGCGTCATCACGGGACTAGAATCACGAGTGCCATCTAAAGAAAGAAACCCCAGTGTTCCTTCATTGTGAAGTTTTGTTGTTGATTCAAGTTAACAAAAAACACCGTTCCGAACGGTCCGGATTGAGGGTTCCGGGTCTGGAGGGGCGAGGTGATCGTCATCGCCATCAGTTCGGTCTCAGCAGGCTCATCGATTGAGAGGTTGTATTCAGTCGCTGGCGGTGGAAAGTCAACCTGGCGGACCCGGAAATCATAAAAACGAGACGGATTGCAAGATGGAGCGGTTTCATTTGAGCGGGGTTTGGAGGTTGGTTCTTTTGGACTAGGACCGGAGGTCTGCTTCTGGTGAAACAAAAGTAGAGTCGTTCCCGCCTGAGCAGGGGTTGGGGAACGATGCTTGCTACGGGTTTTGTTCCAGTAACTTCTTTCCTTTGGGTGAAGATGCTCGCACCAAATCCAGGGATTCGCAATGTTCGCAGGCGTGGTACTGGGCACTGCGCCTCCACACGGAATAAATCACGCCCGGCGCACAAAACAGCAAATACAAGGCAATTTCAATGACGCCACTTCCCGCCAGTTTCCAGATGCCCCGGCCACGCGTAGCGCATTGGGTACAAACATACTCTCCGTGGTACTTCACGCGGAGTCCGAGTTCTCTGGCGTTGAAGTCCGTTTCGCAGCGTGCGCATTGAAACGTTTCAGTGGTGATTGAGCGCTGGAATGGATGCCCGCATACCGGGCAGGTGAACATCATAGCCAAGATCTTGACGGGGGTCTGGCCGGTTTCATTGAAAGCCCGTGGTGAAGCCTTATTGTGACGAACGTGGATCTCAATTCAAGACCGAATGTGAATTGCTGATTGCAAACGGCGACGTTACGGCGGGACCGGAATCAGATGGTTGAAATTTCATTGAATTCCCACCCGCCGGAATTATACTCGTGTAGGTAGGGGGTCGTGGTGGATTGGGGGAAGCAAACGTGTGAAGCCGGGAGGTGGGTGGATGGCAGGTCACCGTTCATCTGCAGCCACCCGGCTTGGTAATCGGGCGTGTTAGCTTGTCGAATGTCGGCGGATTTTTGGTTCATTGGGGATTCCTTGAAAATTTTCCGCCAGCGGAAAAAGTGATCACAAGAGCCGCAGGTTGTTCAGTTTTTGGCCAACTTGAATTCACCTGTTTTCGTCTCGTTGATCACAACGTCTCGAGGGTAGCTATTCATTACCGTTTGCGATGTAAATTTACCGGAGTCAACCTCGCACCCTGGACGATCTGGCTGTGCAGCCCACATGGCCGGAGACGGGTTTGCGTCAGGTGACGTCGGCAGGCAATGAGCCAGTGCGGCAATTCCAACAGGAAAACGCGGATGCGAATGCGTGCAGGCAAAATGTGCGAGACGGGTTCTGATACCGGTTGTTGGAAGGTCGTGTGTAGAGAAATATTTTCCCGTCTGCTCTGGTTGCGGTGGTGGTGCACGACTGGCGTATTTCTGTGGGGCTGCGGAGTGTTGCTGGTGGCCATGGGGTTGGTCGGTCCATTGACACCAGTGAGCAGGGCGCAGCGAACCGACGCCGCCCACCCGGTCGGGGTCCATGGCTTGAAGTCGAGTGGCGGTTTCGAGCGTCAAGTTGTCAGGATAACCCGGGCTGACAGTAAGGGTACCCTGGAGGTTGACAACCAGGTGGTGTGGACGAACCAACTTGGTGGCTCCTGGACTGACGGGCTCAATTGGCTCGGTTCTCAAGCACCGGGAGCCGGAGACGACGTCGTGATTCAGGCAGAGAGGGGCCTGACGGTGGAACCGACCAGAGTGACGGTGGACGGGCCGAATTCTCCGGTGCAGATCCAATCGTTAAGGCTGGGGAGTGAACAGGCAGACTCTGCCAACGTGGTTTTGGGCCCGTCATGTGATCTGTTCATCGGCCAGTCACTGACGATTCACCCGGCGAGCAAAGTGACGGGTGCCCATCGGAGGTTCAACGCACGGGACTTCAGCGGGGTTTCTTCGGTGGTGCCGACATTCACAGACGATTTCCTGGCTACCGATTTCAATACCACCCAGTCAGGAGATGACGCCAATATGATCTTCGGTGGCTGGATGCGCATGGAAGGGACCGTGTTGTCGCAATACCTGATGGGATTTGGTGCGTTCAACCTCGACCAGGCGTCCTATGCGCTGGTGGCGCAGAACGACGGAACTCCCTACTTTTCCTTCATTGTAACTCCTGATGGTGATTACTCGTCCTTTATCGACGTTTCATTTCAACCCGACTTTTTCACATGGTACTTTGTGCTGGCCTATCACGATGCCGACAACGATGAGATTGGCATCCGTATCAACAACCGTCCGGAGTGGACCGCCAGTCTGCCGTACGCCGATGGATTGTTTGACGGTGGAACCCAGGGATCGGGGTTTGTGTTGGGTGCGAGCGCGCGGACCGCCTGGGGTGTACCACAACCGGTCGAAGGCCTGAACGGTCAATTGACAAGGGCATTCACGGCGAAGCCCACCGTCCCCGCGTTGGAGGTGGTCGATGCCATCGAAGACGCCTTCTGGAATGATGGAAACGGTGCCACCTGGGACGAGATCACAAACAAAATTGAACCTGCGGAACTGTCCGAATGGGGATTCAGTGAAGGCAGAGGAACCTATTACAATTTGACAGAATCATCGGGACCGGCCCTCGACAGTGTCTCGGGAATTGATCTTGACGAACATGGTAGCGTTCCTGCGGTGCAAAGTATTCCTGGCCGTGCCCTCTTGGAGGCTGCGGGAGGTATTATCAACCAGGGCGTCATCTCACTGGGAGACCAGGAACTTTCCCTGCTGGGAGGCGATTTGACGAATTCAGGACGGTTGCAGGGCAGCGGCTCGATTGACAACCTGCTGCTGAACCTACCCGCTGGTGAAGTTCACGTGACGGCTGGCCAGCAGATGCACTTCACTGCCGCTGGTGCTCAGTCTAACGCGGGCCGTATTGTCGCGCTGGGAAATGCCACGCAGTCAGCCGACATTGAATTCCAGGGAAAACTGACCAACGTCGCGTTGACGGGCTATCTCCGTGTAAGCCATGGCACGCTGCGATTCCACGGAGGATTGAGTAACGAATCCAGACTGACCGTTTCTACGGGCACCGTTTCGGGGGACGTCGAGAATCAAGCGGGCGGCACGATTATGGTTGTGGCGAATGGCCAGGCGAACTTTGAAGGCGACTTGCAGAACGATGGTAGTGTACGGGTTATGGCCAACTCGACGGCCAGCTATTTTGGAAAGGTTTCGGGATCTGGTAGTTTCCCCGGGGGCGGTACGAATTTCTTTGCAGGAGAACTGGCGCCCGGCTCTAGTTCCGGCCAGGTGGACTTTGGTGGCGACGTGATTTTCGGCGCCCAGGCAACCTTTGAAGCCGAGTTGAAAGCTATCACACCGGGGAGCGGACATGACCGGATCACGATCGCCGGCAGTGCGACGCTGGACGGTACCCTGGCCCTGAAGCCTTTTCCCGAATACGGCGATCCCACGCTGCGAGGTGTGTCGGATGAGTTTGTTGTCCTCACGGCTGGAGCTCGCAGTGGAACGTTTGCCAGTGTGCAGTACGACGGAACGACGTTGTCGGCCAGTGTCGGGTTCGACGGAAATGGTTCATTCCGCAGTCATCAGGGTGGGGGACTATTTCGCAACATCACGTATACCCCGACGGAGGTGGGAATCGAGAACTTGCTGGCGGTTAAGGGCGATGCCGACGGTGACCGGGATGTTGACCTGGTGGACTACCACTTGTTAAGCGGAAATTTCGATCCCGAGGGTCTGGACGGACCATATTCCTGGTTGCAAGGTGATTTTGACGAGGACCAGGATGTGGACCTGGCTGACTACAGCGCGTTGGCGGGTAATTTTTCACCCGAGGGCTATGGTGAACCGGGCACCGTGCCGGAGCCGGCAAGTCTTGTGCTTGCTGTGTTGGGCCTGTTCGGAGGGTTGGGGATTGTCCGTCGCTGTCCCGCCTTGTAACCAAGACTGGTGGTTGTTCCGTCAGCGTCATCACTTGGAAATCAACAGAATGAAGGTGCGGAGTCGGGCTGGTGGAAACTCAAAGAAAAAGGCACCTGGAAGAAGTTCCAGGTGCCTTGAAGGTGGTCGCCAGGCCTGTGAGTGACATCCGAAGAAGCACCCCGGTCGTTGGCGGGTCGTTCCGGAGATTGCTCGCAGGGTCGCCGAAACCAAGCGGCTGCGAGAATCTCCAGAACCAACGTCGCCAAATACCGGGGTGCCGTGACTTCACTCAAGCCATTGCAGCCTTAGAGGATTGCCTCGAAGTTGACCGCGAACGCTGATGCCATTCCAAAGCCGTTCGCAGCGTCATAAAGAATGTCGTCCTCTGTGCCGCCATCGAAGAACGGATTGGCTGCGTCTGAATTTGCGATTTGTAAGACGTCAGCTCCGGCACCCAGGTAGACGTGCAGGTTGCCGGTGGCTGTGTCCGCGAAAACCTGGTCCATGTACACGTTGTCGTTACCGTCACCGGTATCCACGTAGACGTCGTGGGCTTTGGCCTGCATGATATAAGCCTGGTCGTCGCCGGAGTCCATGCCCACAAGGAGCTGGTTTTGGGCTTTGACCCGGTGCATGATGAGCAGGTCGTCGCCAGTTCCAGTCTTGGCAAACACGTCGCGGCGGGCGTGGACCATCCTCAAGTGTACCTCGTCAGCATCTTCTCCGGTGTCCACACCAACATCGTTGCCTGCAATGGACTGCTGTATGAATACGCGGTCCAGGCCTTTGTCGGTTCGTACATGGAGGTCGTTTCCGACACGTACTCGCTCGATTTTAACAAGATCATTCTCCGTACCGGTGTCGACCGTCAAGTTGTTGGCTGTCTTGGCGACGCTGATCCGCAACTTGTCGTCACCGTCCAGCATGTCGACGTTCATGTCGCTGGCCTTGACAACGTGCATGGACACGCGGTCATGACCATTGCCGGAATTCGTGTTCCAGGTGCCACCGGTTCCCACTCTGAAGGCTTTGACCAGGTCGTTGTGGTCTCCTGTGTCAATTCCGATACTCTGGGTGGTGTGCACATTTTTCATGTAAACAGAGTCGTCACCAACATCGGTGTGGACTTTGAGATTACCATTCGGAGTGTCTGTCAAGGACAGGTTTTTGATACTGACGATGTCGTTACCAGCGCCGGTTCGCACCGAAACGTTCTCAATCAGGTTGGCCGCAAAGATCTGAGAAGGCGCGCCATTGACGGTGGTCCCCATCAAACCCGTCACTTCGATCGTGTTGGGGGCGATTTCTTCGATCTCGACCTGGTTGTCAAGCGCATCCCCGCCGACTGCCAGGGTGGTACCGACCAGGTTGGCAAAAATGTTACCGGCGAACATGTTGCGATCTTCAAGGGCTTGCAGGGACACTTTTCGGTTTTTCATCTGATGTTTGGCGGCCATGATGTTCTCTTTTCTGATGGAAAGTAAATGGGTTGTTTCAGTGATAGGTAGCTTGCGTTGGGCCACTACTTGCGAGCCCCAACGGGCTACGTCGTCATTCAAGTGGTTCCCCGTCATTTCGACGGTTTGGTAGAAATGCAAGTGGTGTGCCAGAAGTGGTGGTTTTTGTCATGCCGAGATCTAAGTAATTATTTAGATGGGATTTAGGACATATTGCTGTTGCCGGTGCCACGATCCCGGGGTGGTCGGGAATCTTGAAATGAGACGCGCGTCTTGATTCGGGACTCCACAGCGGTAGTTCTCCGTGGGCCCGCCGCAGGTACCTGATAGTGCTGGCACGCCCATTCTTGGCCGGTCGTGGTACCACGGTTGGCGGCGTTGTTCCGGTGGAACCTGTTGCGAGAAGCCGCAGCTGTGTTTTGAACGTGGCACGCTTTCGACGTTCCCAGCGACGTAGGCTGTCCCGTTGAGAGTTCCACTGCGGCAAAACGGCTGGTGTTTCAACGTCCGAACTCTATAATCACGAACTCCGACGCTCCGGTCTTTGCAGCCTTGCCCTCAAGGGTTCGATCACTGTCCACGCCTCCGAGATTATTTGAGCCGGCAAAGCATTGGGATCCGTTTCTTGTGGGTCTTGTGGCGGGTATTCTCAGTGCCAGCTCTTATACGGGGGCCAACCTTGGTTTGCGTTGGGTGGCGACCACGTGCGACCCCGCCACGGTTTCGTTCATCAAAGCCATTCCAATTGCCCTGGTCAGCAGTCTGGTGATGATCGTCAATGCCGCGCAGGGGCACCGTGTGTGGCCCTCCGCAGCCTTGCTGATGCGACTGGTACTGGCGGCGATTTTCATGCAACTGGCGGGCAACCTGGCCTTCCAGTGGTCGCTGGGGCAAATCGGTCTGGCGCTGACCGTTCCGTTGTGCATGGGAACGCTCTTGATCGGTGTAGCTGTGCTCGGTCGGATGTGGCTTGCCGAGCCCATAGCGGTGCGGTCGTTGCTGGCCATTCTGTTGTTGATCGCTTCGATTGTCGTGCTGAGTTCAGTCGCCAATGAAAGCGCGGCGTCGGTCCGGCAGTTAGAAATCGATCAGGTGTCGTTTGGGCTACTGGCTGGCGGGATCGGTGCAGCCTGTTTGTCGGGTGTGGCCTACGCGGTAGGGAA
>CAUZBP010000146.1:0-8473 GCA_963578105.1 Planctomycetota bacterium | reverse complement strand
GTGCCCGTCGGGGCGTCGTTGACATTGGCTATCGCCGCGGTCGGATCCGAGGTCACGCTCTCGGCGACGCCATGCATATCCGTGTAGCTGGCGGTGACGGTGATCGGGTTGCCCACGTCGGACTGGCTCAGGACGATCGTGGCGCCGGTCGCTCCGTTGCTCCAGGTGTAGCTGATCGCGCCGAGTCCTTCCTCGTCGGCCAGGGTGTTGTTGGCCGTCAGGGTCTGGTCTTCGCCGGCCGTGCCACTGATCGTCACCGTGCCCGTCGGCGCGTCGTTGACTGGACTGACCGTCACCTCGAACGTGCGGCTGAATGTGCCATTGTCGTTGGTCGTGGCGAAGTCACCATCGGACCCGGCGTCTTCTACGGTGACCGTGATCGTCGCCGTACCGTTCTGGTCGGGCTGGGGAGTGAACATCAGACTGCCCGTTGAGCCGGCAGAGGTGTAAGCTGCCGTCGGGTTGGGAACGACCCCGGTGTTGCTGCTGACGGCGGTGACCGCCAGTAACTGAGATTCGCCGCCACCGGCGGTGATGCCGGTGAGATTGACTGTCTGTTCAAGTGAGTCTTCGTCAATCGTGACGTCGGAAAACGCATCCAACGTCGGCGCGTGGTTGACCAGGATGCTGCCATCCGAATCGGTCCACTGCAGACCACCCTCATTCGGATCAACCGGCTCGATATCGAGGAGTGCTGAACCAGAGGCCGCCCCAGCCTTGACGGTGAAGTCGAGCTGGGCAATCTCGCCGGGGCCTGTGGCTGTGGAGGAGACATTGAACATCACCACCCGAACTTGCCCCGCTATCGCCGTGTTCTTCGCCAACGACCAGCCATCGGTCTGCGGCCATAAGCTGCCATATTTGACGTCGTCGTTAGTGATGCTCAGCACCGCATCATCGTAGAGCACATTGAAGGTCGCCGATATTGCTCCTGTGGCATCGCCCAACTCAACTGAGACCGTCGTTACGTCCCCCGGCCTTCCCGGGATATTGAGATCAATATTCAGTTCCTTAACGCTCTGATGGTTGGATCCATCCGCGTCGGCGACTGCCGAGTGGGTGCCATCGGTTTCTATATCCGACGTGTCACCCAGTGTCCAACTGATCGCCTCATGCTGCGCTCCGTCTTCGACCAAAGTTGTCGGATACGGTGACAGCGTATCAGCAAAATCGGAGGCCAGCAAAAGGCGGACTTCTAATGGCTCAAAGCGAAGTTGTCGATCAGCGGGACTTTGCTGCTGGGCGTGTCGTTTTTGTTTTTTGGAGTCGACTGTGTTTTCTGTGCGGTCAATAGCCATGAAAAACCTATTCTTGGGATCTTGTAGCAATGGAGGGTCTAACCAACGTCCAAAATTCCGCCAGCCAAAGACATCGATTCAATGACTTTAAAGCAAGCGAATAAAAGCGCAGTGGGTTACAGCACGTGGTGCAGCCGTTTCGAGCAAGTCGGGCCCTTCGCTGCGATTTTAATCGCGTGCCGAATCTAACGGGCCTTGTATTTCCCGTGCTGTGTAGCCATCGTCCGTGAGCAAGGACCGGAAAAGTTACATCAAGAGGCAGGAACACATGCTGCTCACCGTTCAGTCAAGTAAACGTTCGGCACATAAACAGAAGTGCACCGCGAGCAACAGCAGGGAACTGCCGTCGATTTTACCCTTTCAATTACTCGATTTTACCCACCAATTAGACGTGTTCAAGTCATTAGTTCCAAAAAGTTCTTATTACTTTGGTACCTAACCCCCGCTCAGTCCGGTGTTTACTCTGCCCCATACGGTGGTATGAGGTGCCCGCGCGAAGTACTTTCTCTAAGCCGCTGACCCCGCCCCGGGAGTTGTGGTTCACAAAGTGTTACCAGCGGTCGACAATTACCGACACGCAACGGTCGGAAATACCCTGCGAATACTTTCGTTTGTCGAGTATTCGCAGGGTGTTGAAAACCTATTAGCACGCCAGCGCGGGAATCATCATCCGCGTGTCGGGGGTTCGAGACCCTCCTCCGCTACTTGGGTGTTTGCAACGATGCCCACAACTTCCGAAAAACTCGCGTATTCCGGCACTTGATGGACAGTGCGGGTTTTCTCTTGCGAGTCGCTGCGAGACAAAACGGGCGTCTGCGTCCCCCGTTTGTCCCCAATTGTGGTGGCCGTCGCGAAGTGTTCGTCCGTCACTGTCAGGTAATGCTTGTGGCCGTGATGATCTTGTTGTCGACATTAACGAGGAAGCTACTGCGATCGTAGCCAAGCGACGTGTCTTTCAATGATGCATGATCGATCTCGACGTTGATCGGGTCCGTCGGAATATTATTCAAGTCAAGATTTCCCGTTACCGGGTGACGCACGTCGATCCAACCAGTGCGCTCGTCGCCGGGATCGAGCCAGTCAACAAAACTTAGCAACCCCTCGTCGGTTAAGTCCGTGCGCAGGTCGGTTCCCGGCGTGTGTGAAAGCAACAGCCGGGTCTCGAGCGGTTCGAACGCTAATTTGGTTTCCCTGCTCCATCCACGTCGAGCCGACCGTTCGGATGGCGGGCGGCCACGTCGATTCCTGCGATTTGCTCGCCTACCCATCCGATTTCAGCCTTTCGAAAGGTGGCCGTTGACCAGCCACGTGTTGCCGGACTTGTCGTCAGGCAACAGCAAAGTCCAGCGGGCACATCGGTAGCAACGCGTCAGCCCGGCAAGTCTGTTTGCAGAAGTGAAAGTCCGCCCGCGTTCGTCGGGACCGACGGCCTGTTGACGTAGGAAACGACTTCGAAGCCCCTCTTGAAAATCAGGGATTATGACAGGCGTTTTGCCGGGCGCCCTTACCTACCTTATGGCCACGACGTGAGCATACACGTGGTGAAACTCGATGTCCAACTGATAACCGACAGAAAACTTGATTTCTGTACCGCAGCTGGGACGGCAACTCCGCTGGACCATGTAGTGGACACCGCGCCTGCCGCTGCAAGGTTGCGCGTTCAACTGAATTTAAGTGTGTACAAATCGACGTCACGGAGCGTAAATCGCAACCGGATCACCCTGCCCGCCAGCCGCCCCACGTCGGGTGACCCGTTCCACGTGACCACCCGGTCCAATTCGTCCCCAAACGTTTCGTCCGCATCCGCCAGGGTGTACCCCTCTACAGGTTCACCCGCGGCAGTCTGAATCTCCACCTTCAGTGTCCCGGCAGCGGAGCTGGCAAAGTTGATCACCAGCGTGTTGCCTGTGAAGGTCAAGGGACGCGTCACCAATTCTCCCCCCGCAAACGGTGCAGACGCCGATACAAAACCGTCCTGCCTGAGAGTGTGCCGCGTCAACCGGGTTCCGGTGCCGTGCCATCTTCCCGAGCCGGCATAGAAGGACAATTCATCGGGCGCGCCGGTCAAATTCGACCGCGTCGTCACCATGTTTCTGGCCACATCATGATGCGCGTAGTACCACGAGTCGGGTCGCTGAATTCCCGGCGGGAGAAACGCTTCGTTCCAGCGTTTAAAGGTGTGTCCATCGCGACTCGCCATGATTTGCGTCTCGGTAATCGCCGTGCCGTAGCGCAGGTGCGCGGCCGCCCGCACTTCGCGTTTCTCAAGTTCCGGAAGGGCACGCATCGAGGGGCTCCAGCCGCGTTCGACGTACCGCATCGGGAAACCGACTAAAATGTGCGGCGCACGAAAATAGGGAACCACGTTGTTGGTGTACATCTGCTGCTGCGGGGAATCGGTATACGCCAGTTCTTTTTCTTCCGACCAGGTCACCAGATCGTCAGAAACCGCAGTACGGATGGCGCGAATTCCGGCTGGCTTCCAGTTGTCGGCCTCGGTGACGCCGGCCGTAAAGTACCGCCAGTAGGCCCGGTATTTTTCGATCGTCGGGTCCCAGAACCCGATGTTGCCGGAATCAAACGCTCCATGCGTAATCACAGCCTTGTCGTGCGCTCGTTTCCAACGGATGCCGTCGGCAGAGACAAACAAGGCCATGCCACCGGTGGTATTCTTCAATCCGCCAAATGCCTTGAACCGCTCTTCCTCAGGACATCCCGGCCGCGCGTCGAGGAAAGGGCTGAAATTGTGACTGCCAGGCCCTTGCCAGACGATGTTATTACGTTTGGACCCCTTGTGCTCAAACAAGCCCAACTCGGGCGTTTCCCACTCGATGCCGTCAGCGCTCTGCGCGTAACAGGTGACCTCGCGGTTGGTGGGGCGGATCTGGTGATTCACCAGGTCGAAGTTAAAACCTCGATAGTACATCCGGTACGTGTCACCCTCACGAAAAACCGTATGGTAGCCTGAAGAGGTCCCCTCCCAGTCACGGTGATGATGGATCGACTCCTCACGCGCCACGGGGTGGTGTAACTGGTAGCTCAGTTCACCCCCGGTGGTTTCCACCAAGTAATCGTCCAGGAACAACTCGCGGCGGGATCCCATCCCGTAGACTGACTTGGGCCGCGCCGTGGTTTCCGCTACCGACGCAGCGCCCGTGGCCGCAGCGGCCGCCAGGCTCGTACCTAAAAAGCGTCTTCTGTCCATGGTCACGTACTGAACCTTTCTAACTGACTGATCACCGATAGGAATGTTGATTTCCAGCCAGTCTACCAGGGAGGATCCCGAATCCCAGGGGTACGTGAATTCCGCCGGGAAATCCAGCGGCGAAAGGATCCGGAAATTCCGTGGCACGCCTGCTTCTCAGCCTGGTAGACGACCTGCCAAATACACTGAATAGCAGCATGCCCAGCAGTGCCAGAAGTGCGGTGCAAGGTTCGGGCACGGCGGTAGGGTAGCTCCCCTTGCCGTCTTTCTCGGAACGGTCCGCCGTGCTTTCTTTATCCGAGCGTCACAACCGGGAGGTGACATCATGGCGAAACCGTCCGCCCCGAAAAAAAATCCCACCCGTCGGGCGCCGGCTGATTACTGGTTATCGGCGCGCGGCGCAACCGCCAGTTCACTGCCCGGTAACACTCCGGACACGTTTGCGGAGCCAAGGCATATGGGAATTGCCAGACGCACTCGCCAGCAGCATAGCGAGCAGTGCAAGAAGGGCCCCCGCGTTTCGCAGTTGAGCCAAACTGACATCAGTTAGCGGCAGCCTAACTCCCGGGGGGGGGCGATTGATCTGTTTGGGCCCTGTCTACAGGGAGCGAAAACAATCCGTTGAATGAATTCGGCAAAAAGACTTTGTGTGACGCGTTATCACTGATCTTGTCAAAACCTTCCAGAACCTTCTGTGCGATCAAGACCTGAGCTGCCTGACCGGGCGAGATGGCTTCCCCGAGTTGTCGAAGGTAGTTCAACTCAGCGTCAGCAATCGTCCTTAGCACCTTCGCCTGTCCATCCGCACGAAGTATCATGGATTTACGCTCTGCTTCTGCAATTCTGACCTGCGCCTGCGCTTCGCCTTCTGCTATTGCAATAGCCGCTCGTCGTCCACGCTCCGCCTCCATTTCCTGGCGCATAGCCGTAGCGGTTTCGTCAGAGGTGTCGAGTTGTTGAATTTCTACACGCAGAACCCGCACACCCCATTTCTGTGCGATCTTAGCAAGGTTGGCCGTAATCCGCTGATTCAGATTTTGTCTTCCGGTGAGAACAGCATCAAGTTCAAGTGCGCCGATGTTTGATCGAAGAGCGTTCAACGCACTATCTTCGAGCTGTTTGGGTAGGACGTCAACCGCGTAAAGCGCCCTGGTCGGATCAACGATCCGCCAATAGATAGTAGCGTCTACGCTCAGCGCGACATTATCTTTCGTATGGCATTGTCGCGCTGATGTGTCTGACTGTTGCTCCGCCAATTCGATCAAATAGCCGTACTTGTTCGCGATTCCGTCCCAATTGACCACATGCATAGTTTCCATGATTGGAATTTTGAAATGCAGTCCTTGAGGACAGAGTCTGTTGAACTTGCCAAATCGTTCGATCGCAACGCAATGGGATTGGGGAACAGTAAAGATCAACTGAGACATTGTTCTATTCCTTTCGTTGTCGTCGCCTAACTACCAATGTCCCACCTTGAGAAGAAACAACGGTCACTTCATCGTCAACAACAAGATCATCGGATCCGGTGAAGAGCCAGAGTTCGTCGTCAATTTCGATCAATTGTTCGCCGCTGATCTCACGAATCCGTCCGACCGATCCGTTGAGCGTCTGGGTACTGGGCTGATAGCGGTCTGGGGCAATCTTTCGATTTACAATCGCCTGAATGAATGTTCGCCACAGGGTGTAATGGAATACAACTATGCCGCACCATGCAATTACTCCACAGAGAACCTGGAGCATGACGTGTGCGGGCACGAAACGTCCAACAACCACCGCGATCAAGACATAGCCAGTATGTGTCGGAATGTCGGAGGCGAAAAAGATGTCGATGACGATCAGAAGAATCGCTCCCAGCAACATCGTCTGATCGAACGACAAACCCCAGACCATATCCAAAGTATCGGTAGATGCAAACATAGCTAGATGGTACGGCGAATAGGATTTCTAATGCAACGTGACAATTTCTAGAAAACGCAAGAACTCGCGGATAAACCAATGAAACAAATAGTTTCCGCATCGCCTTGGCTCCTACGCGAACACCCAATAACACTCACTAAGGGTCACTAACGGGTGTCACTGACACCCGCTTGGCGGATCTAGATCCGGCGCTGGAAGACCTTGACCCTCGAGCAGTACATAGTTTAGCCGTGAAAACACCTTGCGCCGGAGAGAGTTTACTGGTACTAGGCATCAGGGAGCCGGGGTGGGGTAGCGGTTCGCCTCAACGGGCGTAGGGCCCTCCAGCTTTCTCACCCAGTTGATAGGGCGCCTTCAATCTTTCATCTGACCCTGCAGCCCACAAGCCAAAAGGCACCGATCAAAAAAAGGATAAAGCAATTTGGTTCCGGCACTACCGCAATCCCCCAGGGGAAGCCAATCCCGGAGACGATCACTTCGCGGCTTGACCCGTCAAGATTCGCATGTTCACAGTGTGTGTGCCACCAGGTGCTCTTAACCCGTAAGATCGCGTCCCATTTCTTCGTTTCAAATTTCGACCCGGCTTCGCCGGGTAAAGGGTAAAGTGGTTAAGGGGATAAGTTGTAAGTTCTGGTCAAACGAAAACCACTAACGTGGTAACGGTTGACCGGAAGGTTGAAGAGGCGAACGGCAGCGCGGACGTACATCGGAAGATGGAAGAACGCCCCGCCACGCAACACACGGTGCCTGCCCGACGCCGCGCCGGTCGGGTCGCTCACCTCCAGGCTCTCATACCTGCCGTGCCAGTCCTGGCACCACTCCCGCACGTTGCCATGCATGTCAAAAAGGCCCCAGGCGTTCGGCTTTAACTCGCCAACCGGATGCGTGCTGCCGTTTGAGCTGCCGCTGTACCATGCGTGCTGTGGTAACTGACGGACGTCATCCCCGAAGCTGTAAGCGGTCGTCGTTCCTGCGCGGCAGGCGTATTCCCACTCTGCTTCGGTCGGTAGACGGTATTCCACACCTTCCTGCTCACTCAGCTTACCGCAGAACGCCACCGCATCGTCCCAGTTCACATGCGTCGCCGGGTAGCCAGGTCCTTTCTTCGCGTAATCCTTGCCTTCCCACGGGCTAACCTGCATCACGCTCTCGTACTGCTGCTGCGTTACCTCGTGCGCGCTCAAATAAAATGGCTTTGTGATCTTTACCAGATGTTGGGTTTCTCCGCCTTGGCGATCGGGTTCCGACTCCGGACTGCCCATCGTGAACTCACCGGCAGGGATCGGCACCAGAACGATGTCGATGCTGTTAACAATCGGTCCACCTAAATCAACCTGCTCAGGTGTCATGAGCTTCTTGATAGGGGCTGCCAAGGCCCGTTGGGCACGGGACATTTTAGGTGGCGTCGGTCGGGCCGTGATTTCGACACCATCCTCTGCCGAACCGATCAAGCAACTCAAAAACAACGCAGTCCAAGAATAAATCGTCGGCTTTCGCATGAGTATGTTCTCCGCAGAAAAACACGGTAGCGGTAAGCAATTAGTTTAACACCAACTCCAGCCAAATACACTGATTAGCAGCATTCCCAGCAGGGCAAGAAGTGCGGTCGAAGGTTCTGGTACGGCTGCCGCGCCATATCCAAGCGGTTTGAAATTGGAAGCCAGTGCGTTGTAGTCACTCAGGTCCACATCCATGTCACCGTCAGTGTCTCCGGGCAGAGCCAGCAGGTTTTGCAGCCACACTACGTTGCACCATGCCGAACACTGCTGGGCCGACGTGGCCGTGTAAGTTAAGTTGCGGAACAGCCCGCCACCCACGTGACTGCGAAAGGAACCATTGCCGTCTGGCCCAAAGTCGGTTGCCAATGCGGATCCGTCGTAGTGAACCGTACTGAAATTTCCGCTAAGAGTACCGGCAGCAATGATCACAAACTCATCGGACGTACCACGGGTAGCGGGATCGGTGTAGGGCGCCAGAGGGACCAGATCTAATGTGCCATCCAGGTTGCCCGTCCCACCAATCATCAGCAGGTCGAATTCGCCTCCGCTGGTAC
>CAUZBP010000145.1:0-8505 GCA_963578105.1 Planctomycetota bacterium | reverse complement strand
TAGTTACATCGGTATTCGGAGTTTGGTTCGGTGGGGTATCCCGGGAAGGACCCCCATCCAATTCAGTATCTCTACCCCCGATGCATAGTTAACTTGAGGCTATCCCTAAAGATATTTCGGAGAGAACGAGCTATCTCTGAGTTTGATTAGACTTTCACTCCTCCCCACAGGTCATCCCCCCAGTTTTCAACCTAGGTGGGTTCGGTCCTCCACGCAGTATAACCCGCGCTTCAACCTGCCCATGGGTAGATCACTCAGTTTCGCGTCTACCACCGCTGACCAATATTCGCCCTATTAAGACTCGGTTTCCCTATGGCTCCAGCCCGTAAGGCCTTAACCAAGCCAACGACGGTAACTCGCCGGATCATTATGCAAAAGGCACGCCGTCACCCTGGACAAACCATAGGGCTCCGACCGCTTGTAGGCACACGGTTTCAGGTTCACTATCCTCCCCTAGCAGGGGTTCTTCCCATCTTTCAGTCACCATACTGAGTTCACTATCGGTCATCAGAGAGTATTTAGCCTTACGGGATGGTCCCCGCAGATTCAGTCCGGGTTCCACGTGACCGGACCTACTCAGGTACCCCTCGAGAGGCAGCTCAACTGTCGCTTACGGGACTATCACCCTCTATGGTCGTTCTTTCCAAAACGTTCTGCTAATCGGCTGCTTTGTAACTCTCATGTGAGAGGCCCTACAACCCCGCAGGAGAAACTCCCGCGGTTTGGGCTGTTTCGCTTTCGCTCGCCGCTACTTACGAAATCGATTTTTCTTTCTTTTCCACCAGTTACTTAGATGTTTCAGTTCACTGGGTTGGCCGCATGACGCCTATGTATTCAGCGCCAGCTAATTCGGGAATCCTAGGATCAACACTCGTTTGTCAATTCACCCAGGCTTATCGCAGACTTCCACGCCCTTCATCGCCTTCTGATGCCAAGACATCCCCCGTGCGCCCTTAGTAGCTTGACCGCATAAATTCAACTCTCTCAGCTACGCCTCACCAACTCTACCCCAGAATCCTCGACTCAAGAGTAGCGCCGATCAAGCTCACCAAAACAAATGAATCATGTGATTCCTACTAAGGCTTTTACCAGCCGCCGCTCGAAGATTTTCGGTCCAGAGTTGTTCTGACCACTTAGATTCACCAGTCTCCCGGTACTACCCAGTCGCCCAAACAAACTCCCAACTTCAAGCTTCTAACTTCGACTGCAATCGCCTTTTGTAACGATTAATTCTTTGCTCGGTGTTGCCGCCCTAATTCCAGGTCCCATGGACAATCCATGCGACCTTCCTCAGAACGACAACAATGTAGTCTTGTACTGGTTCCAAACATCAATCAATGCATTCAACCATGGTTTTAAACAGGGCTGAACATCCATCGACGTTCTTCACCAGCAAAGATGCCATCAAATCACAACCAAATTGTCAAAGAACAAAAAAGCCGCCAACTACGAAGTAGATGGCCGCCCACCTGCCTCCAAGAGACAGAGCTAAGTGCCGAGCCACCGGCACTTAGCTGTATCCCTTCCGCGTCAGGGGAAACATCCGAATCTAAGCGTTGCGTGGCAGGCTGTCAACCGCGGTGAGGGTGGAACCGGGAAATAAAAATACAGCCTGATTTCCCTTGTCTTTCTGGACCGCCAGCCGGCCCTCCGCCCGTTGTAATCTCCACCATCAGCAAGGACAATTTTAGACCAACTGCGGATTCAGGCAAGGGGTCCTACGACGGGCGTTATTTAAACAGCTCGCCCACGTCAATCGGCTCAGTATTCTGGTTGGCTTCCAACTGCTCTAAGGCCTCGTCCAGCAGCGCCTCGGCCTTAGCCCCCTGACGCGAACGGACTAACTGGCCGAAAGGCTGCATCATCTCAATGACCGCCCTGGGCGGTTGGCCAGCCTGGGCCTGTTGCTGAATCAGTTGCTGGACCGTTTGAACTTTCTGCTGAATTCGTTGTTGGAGCTCCTTGGCGGCAGCTATCAGCTCCTGCTTAATGGTCTGCAATTCCGTCCGCTGGTCCGAATTCAGCACGTTGTAGACGTTGACCAAGAGCATCAAATTAGCAATTTTGATGTCAGTCTCGCCATGTAAAACCGTTTTCATCTTCGCCAGGATAGCCGTCTCATCGCCCGGATCGACGCCAACGGTGTCGCCAAAATCGCTCATGTCGCCTTGAAGTTTCTGCTGCGCCCCTTTGATCTCGGATTGCGCCTCCGCCAAGAGCCCTTCGACCGCCGACTTTTGGTCCGCCGTCAGGCCGAGCCGTTCCTCGTTTTTCAGCACCAGGTCCGGTGCGAAATACCGGTCCGCCACGATGTTCCGCCTGGGTCGTTGCTGCGGCTCGGTTACGTCCTGAGTCCAGGCGACTGTGGTCCAGCTGGCGACCAAGACGGCTGACACCAACGCATGTACGCGAATGATCATTGAGCGTCCCTTGGGTTAAGATGGCCTCTTTTTCTCAGGCTATTCGCAGCCCAAGCAGCAATTTACCGTACCGGATGCCTTCAAGGCCTGTAGGCCTTGGCCCCTTCACCTTGACGGTCGTCCACCGGAAGGTCCGGTCGATTGGATCGTACAGGCGAGACCCCGTTTTTACCACATATCTCAGCACAGTACGACACCTGGCACGGACTTCGTCCAGGCCATCTGACTGCTGACTGTGGACTGTGGACATGGATGGCGATTTTTGGGAGTCACACTGTTTGACACCCTGAGAATACAAAACGCCTTGATTCTACATCGCTTTTCGTTATTTTGGGCCACCAGTTATGTACCACTTGCGGCGTAGGGAAAGGTCGAAATGTCGGGATTACCGGCGAAAAAATCCTTCACGGCGGTGCCCTATTCGGCGTCCTTCTCTTTGACTTCGAAGGATTGGCTTACGGCGATAGGTCCAGGAACAACTTGCTTGGTGCCGGACGGCCAGAGGACTTCAATTTCGTCAACTTGGCTTGCGTCACCGAGTTCAAAATAGAGCAGATAGAGACCCTGCGAAAGGTGTTCGGACTGGCCATCGTAGACTTTGACGTAAGTCTGATCACCCGCTCGCAGTCGGACAACGGCGCCAAGTCCATCGCGATTGGATCGGGTTCCCGTGAGCTTGATTTTCAGAAAGTTCAGCGGGTCCTTGGACTCAGAGAGATTGCTCACCAGCACCATCGGCCAGGAATTGAACTCGTTGGTCACGACGTCCAAATCGCCGTCCTCGTCCAAATCAAAAATGGCCGACGACCGCGTACCCCGCGCCGACCAAACGACGACGCATCCAGAAAGTTGCATGGCCAGCATGTGGTCGGCATCAGCATTATCCAAGTCGAGTTCAAACCACGGTTCAGCCAGCGGCCCCTGTCTCGGTTCCACACCAAGGATGAATTCGCTGTTCAGGAACTCGTCGCCGAGATTGTTCAGCATCACGGTATTCACGCCATAGCGGAACGGATAATTCATGCTCGACGCGATAAACACATCATCGAATCCGTCCGCATTCAAGTCTCCCACACTGAGGCCCCAGGGCCAATAGTTTTCTGCGTTGATTTCGTCCGACACTTCTTCAAACGTACCATCCCCCTTGTTTCGGAAAAACGCATTGCCCCAGATGCTGTTTCCGCCAGACTGCAACATCGACTTCCAAGGGATCTCTCGAACGGGCCGTATGCAGCAGCAATTCGGCCTCAAACCTCAGTGGGTCGCTGGTTTCAAACACGTTGACCAGCGTTCCATCCCCCACACCATCGTTGTCGTCATCCACGTCCGAAACACCATCGCAGTCGTGATCCCGGTTGTCACAGGTCTCCACCACGTCCATGACTTCGGGTGAACCGGGAAACAAGAAATCGGGCGGGATCGCAGCGAGGTCGTTGGCACCGATGTTTAGTTGGGAGATGCCCTGGGGTTTGGGGATCAGCAAAACCTCGTCGGCACCGAGTAAATCACCCGGGTCAGCCACTACGGACTGGCAGGCCATGCATGATACGATCGACAAGACGACCCCTATCAACAGCAATTCTTGGCGAATAGATCGTAAGTTCATGGCAAGGGTCCTTTGCAGGTTAGGACGGCTGCCCCGGATCAGGAAAGGGATGGATGACTTTTCGGTTCCATGGCTCTGCTCCTTGAATTTGTCACCGCTCGATGGGCTGCATCGATGGATTCAGCCCGGGAGCGCGAGTGTCGCCGAAACGCGTCGGCAACACTCTTTCTTTTAATCCGTCGGCGCGTTACTTCTTGACGCGACGGACAATTCCCAGACCAGGGACGATAGCCAGGCTGAGCATCAGGAGACCTGCCGGTTCGGGAACCGGAATGGCGATGATGCTGCCGGAGGACAGCGGGGTAGGTGATGTGGTCACAACCATATCGGAAGCGGCGCCAACGCCTGGCGAGTAAAATGCGTCGGGCGGGAGACCCAACGTGTTGCCGTAGTCCTGCAACACGAACTCCCAGGCCTCTCCGATCTCGAAGATGCCGTTGGCAGTGATGCTTTCACTGAGCAGCGGGTGGTGAACGCCTCCCGGATCAGAGTAATCCGCGTCGATGCGAAAAGCCGGATTATCGAACGCTACGCCGGAGGAAGCGATTGCGAAATCCTCCGCGACTCCGTCCCAATTGGAAATCCTTGTCTCCGGATCGGCCACGTACCACAATTCGTTGAACTTCTGGGTCGAGGCGTTGAAAATCGTAACGGTCGGATTGAACATGTCCGGATCGTCAAAAGGAAGACAGACCGTGGGCCCGTTTTGCGTGAATGTGTGGTCAATCCCCTCATCCGGCGGAAAAATTCCGGCCGACCCTAGCTCGTCAACCTTGATGGGAATAAAAAGGGGATCGCAATGGTTGGGATCGTCCTTGTGTTCTACCGCCGTCTGAAACGCGCTGGCGATGGTTGCCCACATAAAAAGTGCGGCCAGCGGGCCAACGACGGCGAGGACTTTGCGTGCAAATGACATGGAAGTGTCTCCTTAACAATGGGTCTGAAAATCGATCGTGAGTCAGAGTGTCTGGAGTGAAAACGCTCCTGATATCTCTCCCAATTGGCTGGTACTGCCCAGCCAAGCCGGCTGGCGCGGTGGCGTCCTGGCCGGCCCATGCCCTGGCGGGCCAGGCGTTTCATGTTCGTTGGCAAGTTCCTCCTGAAAGGGTGACCAGTGCCAGAACCATCAGTACGACGCTGGCCGGCTCAGGCACAGGAATCGCGATAATACTGGCCGATGACCGCAGATTCGCGGCGAGAACCGACAACGAGGCCCAGGCCCAGGAAGATCAGACTGAGGCCACCAGGTTCTGGAATCGGGGTCGCGATGATGCTCCCGGAGGACTCCAGAGCCCCTGGAAGCACAAGAGATTCCGCTCCGACACCAATGGACGACAGCGCATGGGCAGGAAGTCCCAAACTGTTTCTGTAATCTTGCAGAATGAATTGCCACTCCTCGCCGAATTGCCAGATGCCATCGAACGAGACGCTTTCTGCTACCAACGGGTGGTGCGTGCCCCCTGGATCAGAAACGTCATGGTCTAGTCGGAAGGCTTCGTTAAATGGCAAGTCGATGGCTCCCCCCGCGATTCCCTGTGCCAGTCCGTCCCAGTTGGAAATATCGGTTTGCGTATCGGCCACGTACCAAACGTCAGTCAGGTCGCGACCGGTTCCGTTTCGAATCGAGACGCGCAAATCTGGAGTGTTCGGATCATCGTGAGGGAAGCAAACCGGATTGGATTGCCCAAGCGTGTCCGAACTCAGTTGTTCGCCTGGTGGGAATACAGCGGCATTACCGATTTCGTCCACCTCGAAGGGGATGAAGAGCGGATCGCAGTGATTGGGGTCGTCATTGTGGGCGACAACGGTTTGCGAGGCCTGGGTCGTGGTGACCGATGCGACCAACACGAAAACGCTTGTGAGAACAACAAACAATCGGCATAACATAGTGGGACTCCTTGAAGCCAGGAAAAAAACAGTCGGGGTTTGCCTTCGTTGGCAAACGATTCTCAGCGTCTATTTCCTTTTTTCGGGACAGGTAAGTTGGCAGGACAGCATCGGTGACATCGTTACAGTGCGGTCAGTTGAGCAAAGGCTTTGCGCTGCCGGCGATGATGACTACCGCTCTTCGTACGAGAGACACGATGCTGGGCCTGCCGGCCACGTGACGTCTTGCGAGAACTCCGAACTGCCGACAATTGGCTCGCTACTGGCATGACACTACGGCGACGGGCGCCAAGAGGCTTGTGGTTGTCGAATTGGTCGTACAGTTCGTCATCGAGAATCTGGGGGCTTGTGGTGATCATTGGCTCTTGGCTCCTTTTTGGGTTGGTGGAAAAAACGAAGTCATTGATTCCAACTGGTGCGGAACGACCTACGATTGGTGATTCCAAGATTGCCCAGGGGGGAGGAGCAACCTTGTTCACCTGAGTCGATTTCGTGTGCGATGCGATTGTCATTCGGAAATGGGGAAGATACTGGTAAAGGGACAATTCGCTTTGTTGGCGTGGCGTGGACGCGAACAAAAGGGGCGACTTGGATCAATCAATTACCTCACTTTCTGACCCGATGGATTCGATCGGCCCTTTTGCTGACATCATGAAGAGCAACAAGTCTGTCCAGAATCGGAAAGAGATTCTGAAAAAAAGATATGAAGCTGTGGGATAGTCTTCATTTCGTGCTTTTCGTGGTTATTCATCCCTGGCTGAAATCATACGTTTTCCTGCCAATTACTGGGATTTTCCGGCGGCACGAAAAAAACCGGATCGGTTTTGGCAATCGGATCGAGGACAGGTTGTTCTAGGTTATGAGTCAGTCGATTGTCCGAGCTGGATCAAACACAATGTTTAGCGAGTGCAGACTTCGGTAGAGAGTGGCCCGACTGATACCGAGGTATTCCGCGGCTGCTTTGCGGTTTCCGCCAACGGTGCGTATCGCGTCCAGGATTCGCTGCCGTTCCAACCCGGGATCGGAGCTAAAAATGACCGGTTGCTGAGCGGATTCGATGAGTTCCGGTGGGAGGTCCGCGGGGCCGATGAGATTCGATTTAGCCCTGAGCACGGCGAATTCGACGGTATTTTTCAGCTCGCGGACGTTGCCGGGCCAACTGTATTGTTGGACCAGACGAGTGGCTGGTTCCTCCATCCCGTGGACCGGTTTTCCGAACCGCTGCCGATATTCATCTAGGAATAGTTCGAACAGCACTTGAATATCGTCGGGACGCTCTTTTACTGCACTTTAGGCGAACTCAGGCTTTGATCGATTAGATTGCTCTTTGCAAAAAAGCGGCTCTCCGCGATGGTTGGTGATCGAAAAATTCATCAAACCCACCGGGAGAGTCAAGGATGGCTAAGCGTCAGGGATCTTCAAAGCGTCCGTAACCCAAACACAAGAAACAAACGAAGTCGCAGCACGACAAACGCAAGCGACTTGATCGTCCGAATCCCAAACGCAAGAAAACAACCAACGCCAAGGTGCCGTTGACCGGCGCGATGCAGACAGCGGTCTCCGTGTTGCAAGCGGTCATGGATCGCAGGATCGCTTTTCGGCTGGCGATCCTGGTGGCCGGGATGTTGCTGGCCGACGATCGACGCACCGCCAGTGCCTGGTTCGTCGCGGCAGGAGTGCAAGATGATTGGGACCGGTTCTACGATTGCCTGATCAGTGTGGGGCGGACTTCAGGAAAGTTGGCCACGGCGGTACTCGGCCTGGTCGTGGAGAAGTTCACTCCGGGGCTCGCCGGTCGAATCCTGTTGGGCATAGACGACTCGCCCACTTCTCGTTACGGACGGCACGTCGAAGGTACCGGCGTCCATCACAACCCGACTCCCGGACCGGCAGACGGCGAGTGGCTGTACAGACACAACTGGGTCACCTTGGCCTAGCTGGCAACGCACCCGGCGTGGGGCGTGATTGCGCTTCCGCTGCGGTCGATGCTGTACGTCCGCGAGGTCGACGTGCCGAAACTGGCGGAAAATATGACCGGGAATTTCGCACCAAGCATCAACTTGGCGTGAAACTGTCGGCCTGGTTCATGAAGTCGATTCGCACGCTGGGTGTCGACGCGAAAGTATGGTTAGTTGTCGATGGTGCCTATGCGGCGCGGCCGTTTCTCTTGCCCGTACTTGAGTTGGGCACCGTGGTCGTCAGCCGCTTGCGAAAGGGGACGCCTGCCTGTTTGACCTGCCTCCTGAGGGTTCTCACGGCAACTGCATCTATGGCAAGAACAAAGTCAGTTTGGCCAAGCGTGCCGGACACCGCAAAGGTGGGAGCACCATCACCTATCATTGCCACGGCGTCGAGGTGACGCGTCAGTATAAGACGTTTCTGGCGACGTCACGTTTGATCAGCGGCGAGGTTCGGGTGGTGATTGTCCGCTTTGAGGACGGCGGTTGGGCGCCCTATTTCTGCACGGACACGTCGGCGGAAGTGAGTGACATTCTGGAAACGGTGGCGGCGTGTTGGGCGATCGAAGAACATTTCCACGATGTGAAAGAAGTGTGTGGAGCGGGTCAGCGACAAGTTCGCAATGTGTGGTCG
>CAUZBP010000144.1:0-8656 GCA_963578105.1 Planctomycetota bacterium | reverse complement strand
GGCGACAGTTTGGGACAGGGCTGAGCCATGAGCAGCACGCCACACACCCGACAGGCGGTCGGGCATCGCAAAGCGGACAGCCGATCCTTGGCAGCTTGACCGATGCCGCGTGAAAGCGGCACGAGATAATACTGAACGCCTGTCCAAAGGCCCCAAGATTGACAGCTTCCAGGGCATGGCGACGACAGACTTGACCCGCAAATTTTCTCATCTAAAGGGTTGACGTCACAGACCAAAGCAGGGGAATTGGGGGGGAGGGGGTAGAAGCAGGGATATTGGGGGGGAGGGGGTAGGGAAACTCTGAGGCAGGCCGTTCAGACCCGCCTCTTGCTTGGTTTTCAACAGCTGGGGGGCTGCCAGCCACCGTTGGGTGGTGTCTCGGTTTGTTGGAGCTTTAATTGGGTAACGGTAACGTTTTTTAGAGCACAACTTCCTAAAGCATATTCTTTAAAATCGAGGAGAGTAAGATATGAAGTGTCAACTTCTTGTCACCACAGTAATTCAACTTCTTGTCACCACAGTAATGCTGTCTGCCACATCACTGGCATCGGCTGAATATCACCTGACTGCCTTTACGATCACCCACGACCCGTATCCCTGGGCTGAAAACTCGTTCCTTGCAATAGATCACGAGTTCAGTGGAGTTGCTTCGAACGTTGAAGAAACACCCCTTTTCTCCCATAGCTACTCGACGTCCCAAACCGCCACCGGCCACGACATCACGCTCGAATTGAACACGATCACCGGTGCGAGCTTCAAGACTATGGAGATCGGCGATTTCGCCCAAACCGACCTCGCCACCCAGCAGTTTTTTACGCCCACGGCGTTCCAGTTCGACTTTGGTAACAGAATCGCACACTCTGTTAGCGACGGCCCTGGCGATGTCAATGGGCTCGATGTTCCGGGAGACAATTGGACGAGTGCTGGTCTTGCCGAAGTCACGTACTCCTTCGCTGACGGCTCCAGTCAGACCGCCGAATTCTATCTTGAACCTGAGAACCACAATGGTGAATGGTACCTGTATTTCGCAATAATGCTCGACGGAGCGTATGGCGATGCGACCGGATTCGCGATTTCGCACTCAGTCGTCCCCGAACCTACAACGTTATCGCTTCTGGTAATGAGCTTGTTGTTGGTTGGACGAAACAGGCACCGATAGCGGAAATGCGTTGGGATGATGAGAGATACGTCGCGATATTCACAGGCGAGAGCTGCGGCCCGCTGTGGAGAACGTGTCAACCGAGGCTCGTCGAGACCTGCGGGTAGGTGAGCAACTGCACGAGGTCGAAAAACGCTACCTGGCAGTGGTGGAAGGAAGTCCACCGGCTGACCACGGCGTGCTGAGGTCACACCTGGATGAGAGCGGCCCCTTCAAGGTCTACAGCGCCCCTCCCAGCGAGCGGACACGCCATGCGGCGACCCCATTAGCAACTGGGTTTGGCCTCATGCCGGAGCTTATGGTGACCCGGTGGTCAAGACCCCGACCTTTGACCGCCTGGCGAAGGAAGACATCCTCTTCAACCATGCCTATGTTTCTATCGCTATGGCCTTTGAGCATGAGGAGTTTCTGGTATTGATGTTGTCTACTATAGTCAATGGTTATGGGTCGCGGCGGGGCTGGATCAAAAGAAGCCAGACTTGGAGACCTTACTACCTGCGATCAAGTCCACAGTCTCGTTCATGAACGCATCGAAGTGCTGCTGGGCTTTCGCACGCTTCTTGATCCGCCCGGTGTCCTGGACGATCTGGTTCAGGTCCTCGAAGCGGTCGATGTTGGTCTTATAGCCCTGGCCAAAGGAACCTCGCAGGACGGCGTTGTTAGCCCACTGCGCGTTGCTGAACTGGGAGGCCGCCGACAGGAACTCTACCCGCGGCCGATCCTTTTCATGGGTATTTTGCAGGATGGCCATGGGCAGCAGGGTTTTCGACAGTCCCTTGTCGAGGGCCTTGGTCCAGCGCTTGATTTCCTTTCGCTTGGCCTTCCGGCCATAGAGGGTCTCGATGGTGGTCTCAACGATGTGCGCCACGTTGGCGTCCTCGAGATTGCTGCCGAAATGCTCCGCGACCAGCGCCTGGTGCCCAGAATTGTTGAGGAAGCTGTGGACGTAATCGGCAATCGAGTCCGCCTCACTGAGGGAGGCGGCCGCTTTGGCGGCACCACTGGGATCGGGGAGCCGGCCGAAGTAGGTCTCGTAGGTGAGGTTGGCCAGGTTGTTGCGTTCCATCACCTCGTCGGGGGCGAAGTTGCCCTGGCGGATACCAGCAAAATCGTCACGATCGACTCTTCTGAGGCCCTCCAGATCGATGACGAGTTGCTGGGCGGTGTTGAACAGGTCGTCGGAGGTGGAGGGCACGCCACTGGTAGCATTGCCCTGGGGCAGCAGCAATTGATCCTCAATCACCAGAGCACCGTTGCCGAGGACCGAAGCGAACACGGGTGTCGACACGGCATCGTCACCGGTGAGCCGCGCGATATCGGCAAGGTGCAAAGGGGTGGACGTTTGGTTGAAGAGATTGATCACCTTGTCGTCATGGGGAAAAGAAGTCATGCCGCCGTGACCGCCGTGGGCGGATGTCTCACTTCCGGATCCATCCGGATTGCCAGGCTCGGAGGTGGCGATGAAGTGGCCAGCATTCAACTGGAACGTCAGTTGCTGAACGATTCCATCGTCCGTTTTCACCGTAGCGACCAGGTTTTCGATAGCCGATTGATAGAAGCTGTTGAAACCGGCGGTGAGAACCAGCGAGTTGAGATTTTCCAGGGATGAATCGGTCACCACGGCATCGGCGAGCACCGACTCGCCCGGGAAGTAACCACCTTGGAATTGTCCTGTCGAGTGGAGAAGCGTGACGGCGGCGCCGTCGAAGATCGTCACCCGGATGCCATCGTCAGTGGCGTAAGCGATGGCGTAGTCGTTGAAATTGTCGAGGTTGAAGTCACCCATCGTTATGCCGGTCTGGTCCGCGGTGAGGCCACTCACCGGATCAATGCGGTGCTCGTCCGAGACTGGGGTGGGGAATGGAATGGCATCAATGGTGCCGCTGCTTCCCTCGAACGCCAAGTACGAAACGGCCTCGCGGCCATGGCGAGTCTCACGGTCCTTGGAACGCTCTTCCTGAACCCAGACACGGAAGCCCTCTTCGTTGACTTTCAACAACCGCAAAGTGGCAGGATCGCTGTCCTCATAGGAGCCCAGTTTGGCAATCACTGCCGGGGTCGTATTGTCGGCGAAAGGCTGAGCAAAATTAATCTTGCGGGAACGTTTTGAGAAGTTCGCCTCGGTGGTGAAGGCTTCCAGCCGGTTGTCACCATCGGTGGTGGAGCCTTGGGCGATGGCGATCCACCCGACGTGCTCGGCCTGATGGCTGTCATTGAAACGCTCTTCTTCCTGGAGTGCAAGTTCGAAACCGTCTTTGTCCTGTTGGCGAACACGGGTGGTGACCCAATTGTCTTCGTTGTAGGTGAGGGACTGGGTGAGAACCGTTGGGGTCGACTCGAAGCCATTCAGGGAGATGGCTTCGAACACCCCTAATGTGAGGAGGTCGGTGTTGGTATGTCCTGCCGAGATGCGCGTGCCATCGGCCAGCTCCCATTCACCCATTTCCATCACGACGTAGGACAGCCTTTCGTAAAGGGGTCTCCCGTCGTGATAACTGGGTTCTTGAAGCCTGAGTTGGAAGGATCCACTCTCGACATTGCGGAGTCTGACGGTGGCGGGTTGTCTGCCCCTGGATCCGGGATCGGAGACAACGACGATGGGATGCTGATAGGTCCCATCGAATTCGACCGTGGTCCACTCGTGATTCACAGAGACGGTGCCGTACTCGCCGACCGAACCCCCGTCTGTCATGATCCCCGAGTCATGGACCTTGCCCGTGGTGGCGAGATGACCGGGGAAACCCGAGTCGAAGGGGCTGAAGGTCAGATCCTCATCCCACTGACGGCCATCTTCGCTGCCGAGCCAGCCCTTGATCGTCAATTTCTCGAGGTCAATTAAATCTCCGTCGTTACTGCGGTACCCGGCAGTGACAAGGTCTCGGCGGTTGTCACCGGTGAAGTCCTCGGCAAAGGCATAAGGAGCAAGATCGCTGAACACATAGGGTTGGATCTCACTGAGGACCTCCGTTCTGGAGCCCCGCTTGCCTGGTCCCTGGCGCAGCAGGTCATCGCCATCGATGACCCGAACGGTGCCGTCGCCTGATGAACTAACCAGCAGATCCTGGGTAAATCCTGGGGTGATGTCGCCGAAGGCGACGCGCTGGAGCATCTCGCGGCCAAAACCGGTTTGGACATTGACTCGGTAGGGCTCGTAATCCTGGGCCAGGAAGACATCGAAGCTCTGCAGAACCCCCCGACTGTTCGGGCGAACCTTGAAATCAAAATCTTCAGAGGGGGCAAGCCAGCTGGAGTCGGTGTTCTCGATCACCGTGATAACTTGCATCATGCCGGCATCTTCATGGGGAAGAATGTGGCAGTGAAAAACATAAGTGCCGACATAATCCTGGAATACCATGCGAACGACCTGGGTGTTGGCTCCCCATGCACCGAGCTCCGCGACAGTATCCGGATTCACCGCCGGATCGATTGGGATGAGTTCCCCGGACTGTGAGGACACGTGCAGGAGCTTGGGCGTGGTGTAGGTGACTTCGACTGCCTTGCCATCGGGAGGCGGGACGTTGAAGTCAACCTTGTTCCCATCAGCGCTGATCGTGTAGGTTCCGCATGCTTGGGTTTTGCCCCCGACCGTGACAACAGCGACCTTCTGTTCAGCTGGCGGTACGGGAAGATTGATATCGAAACTTGTAATCGAATCATCTCCCTTAGCCGGTGTCGTTGGCGAGTGGGTTTTATTTGTTGAGTCAAAAGCACGATATCCCGAGGAATTGAGCATCACGACGTCCTGGAGATTCCTTTTGTCCTTGAGCTCGGTGTCGGAGTCCTTGACCTGGAAGTCGTTGATATGAACGTGGAAGGGGTGACCGATGTATTGGAATGGCGTCGTTCTCGCCGGCGCAGCGACCCTGCTGACACTCCAGTTGTTCAGTTGCCACTCTTCGATCGTTCCCAGCTGGGCGATGGTGAGGTTGCCATTAGGGAAGACATGGTCATTGATAAACCAGGGATGGGCGTAGCCGAGCCAGTCCGGCAGGGGGGATTCTCCACCACTGGGAGGTAGGGTGCGATATTGTTCGAACTTGGGCGTGGGGTAGGAGATATGGACTTCCTCGCCCTCGGCAGGCGGGTCGTTGAACTTAATAGTGCTCCCAGGACCGTTGATCGTATAGGTTCCCTTGGGTTGGATTTCGTCCCCGACCTTGACAATAGCGAACTCCTGTTCAGCTGTTGGTACGAAGGGACTGATAGTGAAACTTGTAATCTCACCACATCCTTCATCCGGTTTTGCTAACGAATGGGACACCTGCTCTTCGGCCCATTTGTTATAGGTGTTGATCGCCGCCGTGGTATCGGCGTCCCACTCGCTTTCCGGCCCGACAAGGGTACGTGACCAGTTGAATTCCCGTTGCCGGATCGGATTCCAGACCTCTTCACCATCATCGGTAGCAAAAAGATTGATGCTGGGGACCGCGCCGACATCGTACTCTTCGGGGCGGGTCGTGGGGACGATATCTTGAACTTGTGTCCCTTCATTGGCCGCCTGGACTTGTGCGCGTTGGTCTGAGAGGTCGGGCGCTTGGGAACCGTCGGTGACTTTGAACGTCGCCAGCGGCCCAGCCGACGTAAACCGACAAAGTGGGCGATCTTTTGCAGGCCCAGGATGGCAGTTGGTGGTTATTTCACCAGTACTGGTAATAAACTCAGCACCCATCATGTTGGCACTTGTGAAATTGGGATAGAAGCCCGCATTTCTCACGGAATAGGTTGGCCCGTCGTCGGGGCTCTTGAAACTGTAGGTCGAAGCAAGCTCGGTTTTCCCATCTGGAAGAAAAAACAACAGGTCGACTCTTTTACCTGGTGCCAGGGAGATTAAATTCTCTGCCTGCGCGTAGCTGGTTGGCCACGGATCGGGTGGACCTCCAGGTTGATCCTGGCCTATCACTCCCTTGACTTGCCTGATTTGCGGAAACTGGTGCCCGTCTTCGCCATACTGAAAGATCGGAAGTGGTGTTTTCGTCCCTCCGTCATCTGTGTGGATCAGTGAGATCTGGAATTGCCCGTTGTTGGTCTGATTACTCAGGGTGAGGGACTGCCAGCCTCCTGTGCCTGCATCGGCCTCTGGCTGGAATTCGCCGTTGACCGTCATCATCGTGGCGCGGGTGACATTGATGCCGAGGTTGTCGTAACCGGTGAGGGTGAGCTTCTCTCCTCCATCCTCCGTGCCGATCTGGGTCTGTTTGATCACCGCCAGGTTGCGGGGAATGTCGGCAAAATCGGGAACCTTGCTGAGGGGGTCTCCGATCTGCATAAAGCCGGAGAGGCCGCCATACACTTGCTGGTTAACCGATGGGTGATAGTGCGCATGGTACCAGTAAGCCCCCTGCCCATGGTCCGGCGGAGTTTCAATGTTGGTGGTCCACTGCTGGCCCGTGGTATACCGAGCGACCACGTTGTCGCCGAATCCGGCGGGGTTGGTGTGCGATCCGTGCAGGTGGAAGTTGACCGACGTGCTGCCACCTAGGCCTTCGCTGCCGGTGAATCCGGGGGTGCTGTTGCGAACGAGTGTCGTCTTTTCCAGCTCATCAACTGAGAGGTCGCTAATCTGGATGTCATTTGTGAAGTGGAGCTTGAGGTCATCCCCTGGTTGAATTATCAGCATCGGGCCGCTGAAGTTTCCACCCTCGACGTCCTGCTGCTGAAATGTGTAGAAGAGGTTGGGGAACCACAGGTCTGGCTCCGAACCGGGTGCCGCATCAAGGTTTTGACGCAGTGTATCGGTATCAAACTGCGAAAAGATAGTGTCTGTCGTTCCGTCATATTTGGCCCACAGGGCCCCGGGATCGTAGTGCTTGAGATCTTTTACGGCGTCGTACAAGTTAATATCCGTCCCGGGGATATTTGCACCTGGGATCGTGCCGGGCGCATTCCAGAAAGTGTCATTTGTTGCTGCGTGTTCAGAGCCGGGTCCTTGGTAGCCGATCTTAAGGAGATTCTGGATCGAGATGTTTCGGGACCCTGATTCCCACTTAGGGACGGGTGCCCCGGGTGGTATGTTTGGGGCTTTTGGATTGCCCGGAAGGACGCTTTTCGTATAGTAGCGGGTAAAGATTGAGTCGTTACTGGTCAGATCGTCCCCCCAGATATTGTCGGTGATCTGGGGAATCAGCCAGTCGTTGAGGAAATTGTGGGTGCCTGGAATCGTGACGGGGTCTGTGGTCACGCGCAGGTGGGTTTCGAGGGTGCCCCTTTGCTCACTTTCTTTCGCAACGTAAGCCTTTGATTCCTCGTCATAACGGAGGCTGTCGGAGATGATGACGTTGGCCCCCCCCCCGTTGGGTAGTTGAGGAAACAAACCCCCGACCACATAGTTAAATTCCACATCGCTGGCCATGGCTTGAGATGGCTCTAAGGGCATCGGCGGCGTCGACGACAGCATAACGCGCGGCTCTAGAGCTTCTGCTACCAGGCGCCGTTTGCGCTGACGGGTACGGCGGGCATTACATTTCTTGAAGGCCATCTTCTTCTTTCTACTCCTGGTCGACATCACAAGGATCCTAACAGTTACGAGGTGTGCGTCGCAGAATTTGCGACAAACAATGCATCCATTACGTGCATTCGTGCTCCCGGCAGGCCGGCAAACAGGAAATAAGAATCTGCCTTGAAATGTCACTCACGGTGAAGGGGCAAACCGGTACTTAATGTCTACAGTGCCATTCGTTCTTACTCCGTTCTAGGTATTGATGTTGTGTCGCGCACCAAGCACAAACACATGGGCAAACTCACCTGTGATTACAAACCCGGTATCTCGTGTGAAGTCTGGTCTGCTCTTGCATGAACTGATAGGAATTTGCTTTTCAGCACCAGACCATTAGAGTACCAGGGGAGAATGGCTAATTGAAGGGGGAAAATTGAAGGGGGAAGGAGTCCGAGTTGGGCCATGGCGAAACGGGGCAAGTCGTCTACCAGGCCGAGAAGCATGCTTGCCGCGCGTTTCCCGATCCGAAAGGAGACGGAACACAGGCAGGCGTGCCACGGAATTTCCAGATCCTCTCGCCACTGGATTTCCTGGCGGAGTTCACGCAGCACATTCCGCCGAAGGGCTCGCATCTGATTCGCTACTATGGTTGGTATTCGCACAAGGCGCGGGGGATGCGGAAGAAGGCGGCGGCGGAAGCATCCGCCGAGCCATCGAGCGAGAGTGAGGACAGCGCTTCCGCCGCAGCTTCTCGTTGCAACCAATCCTGGGCCATGCTGATCAAGCGGGTCTATGAAGTGGACCCCTTGTGTTGTCCAAAGTGCGGCGGCCAGATGAAGGTCGTCTCATTCATCGAGCCGGCCCAGGCCGAGGTGATCGAAGCGATATTGAAGCACTGTGGTTTATGGCAGGCCTCGGCGCCGCGGGCGCCACCGGACGTAGAAGATTTGGTCCTGGAGCTGGATGCCGCCTTTGCAGACAGCTCGCTCGAATCTCTGGACCAAGCGGACGAGCCCCAGGAGCTGACCTACGTCGACATCGACACGTTCCTGGAGAGCTTCTGA
>CAUZBP010000143.1:0-8693 GCA_963578105.1 Planctomycetota bacterium | reverse complement strand
ACATTTCAAACTGGGACGGATATGTCGGTCAACAAGGATTTGAAGACTACGGGGTAGGACTGGCTTTTCGGATCGACGACAAAGGTCACAACAAACCGTTGCTGTCCGAAAGCGGCCTCTCCAATGGTGTTTTCGAACCAGGTGAAACCTGGAAATTCGTGGTTCAGGACTATGACGCCGGCGCCTTAGGGCTCGATGCAGCAGCCTTCACCTCAATCGGCGTTGCTGGTGGTTCGCTCGCAGGCGGAAAATCCTCGGGCAGCATCATCGGCATGCCCGTTCCCGAACCGAGTGCGTTGGTTTTACTGGCGATCAGCCTGGTTGCCCCCGTCTTACGACGGCGCCAACGTTGCAGATAAACACCAGCCAAACAACCACGTCTGCAATTTGAGAAACTTTAAAACGTTCGCCGGATAATTCCGACAACAAAACTTCTTAACACTTCCCCGCGTCATGCAAATGACGCGGGGTTTTTTTGTGACACTGTACTCGGAAAGCACAAACCACCCGCTTCGGTACGCCCTGGAATACTCACCTCGCTGTACCAAAATCCACACTCAACGAAGAGCCACGTTGTAATAGCGTTCAGAACTCTGGCAACACACCTTCGTCAAACGTCACACTCCCGAGAGGGGGAAAACTGCAGGAAAAACCCAAGTTGGCTGTTATGTGTATAATAGATTCTGTCGACAACCAGGCCAGTTCAACAAACTCGTCGAGAAATACCCCTGTACTGGTACACATGCCCGGTTAGAACTGGTTCTGAAAATCAACCCTGATGGCTAAACGTGTTGCCAACTTGATCGTACTGGCCTGCCTGGGTGGTGGAACTGCGGTTCCACTAACGGGTCAAACGGTCGTTACCCCTCTACTGTCAGTAGGCGCCAGCCGCCCGATTCCACCGACCCTGCTGGGTGTCAACACGCGTGCCAAGGTAACTGGTCTTTGGGAAAACGCTGTCGATCAAACAAATCTCAAGCGGTTGGCGGTCGAACATCTCCGCTTTCCTGGTGGAATAGTCGCAAATTATTACGACTGGACCACCGGTGATATGATCACACCTGATGAGCCCCACCCCCACCACACGATCGACGTAGAAAACTACCGCATGGCGCAGTTACTCACTGCCTATCAAACTACCGGAGTAGAGCCAGTCTTTGTCCTCAATCTGGTGACCAGCCATCGCATTGCCGGTTACGCGTCGGCCCTGGAAAGCCAACTGGCCATGCTCCGGCACGCCCAACAGATCGGGCTGCCCGTGGATCGTATTGAATTGGGCAACGAACTTTATTCCCCGATGTATGACGAACAGACCTATTCGCTCGGCGAAGTCAACATGCGGGGGTTTCTCGACGCGGCCGACTACTACTCCACCGCCAGTAACTGGGCAACGCAAATCAAGGCTGAATTTCCAGCAGCGAAGATTGCCCCGGTCGACACGGTCATCCGCTCCAGCGACGTGGCAAACCTGAATCGTAAATATTTCTGGAACCGCGACCTGAATACCATGGATTTGTCACCCTTCGACGCCCTGGTCCGACACGACTACAGCGCGGCAGGACTACTGGATCCTCAGAACGCGAGCGGCTCACTGGAAGAACTCCAACAGCAGCAGTGGGAATTGTTCCTTGCTCCCGATGGGCCAGACAAAGTGATTGGCACCGCGTTTTCTTACATGGACGATATCGCGCAAAATACGCAACAAACCGATGGAATGCCCACCTGGATTACTGAATTCAACTTGATGGACAAAGTCGGACCCGTCGCGCGAACTTGGACCCAGGCGCTCTTTTCTGCTGCTATGCTCTATAACATGTTCGATGACCCGTCGATCGAGTTGATCTCTTCGCACAGTTTTCACGGTCACAAATTCGGAGCGGTCTTTTTCGAAGACGACGAATTTCCCTACATGCGAATCGATCTCGGGTACTCGTTGGCCACCACCCCCGGTGAGCTCTCGGCCAACGGGCTCTTCCTGTCCGCGGTCAACGGGGCTGTCGCTTCGATGACCCAACTTGCACCGCTGAACTTTGGTCAGGTGCCCGTGGTCGGTGGACTCGATGCCGACGTGGTAGACCACCCGGCCCTGGTCGGTTACCTTCTGCAAAATGACCACGACCAAAGAATGCTCCTCACCAATTTCTCCTCCCAGGAACTGATCATCGACTTGGCGACCATGCCTGGAACTTGGGAACGAGCGTTGATCCTCTCAGCCGATCCCCGGCAACACATCCTGAAGGAGAGCGACGTGAATCGAAGCCACGCCTCGCTTGGCAGCCAACTCACCCTGCCCGCCTATTCGCTGGCAGTCGTCACGGTCCCCGAACCAGAAGGCCTCGTGACCTTCTCGGTCGGCCTCGTCTTGGGAGCATTCTGGTTGGCAGGCAGCAGGGGAAGGTCACCCCGCACGAGGGCGTCTGCACGAAAGCAGGCAAAGTCCGCCAGAGGCCAGCAGTAGAACTGTCGTTGGTTCGGGCACGACGCCGTAGATTGCAACCGCACCCTCGATATCGCCTTCACCCAGACCCAGTTGAGAATAGAGCCCTCCTCCCATCACCGAATCCGAAACCGAATTGTGGGCGAATCCCAAGACGTGCCCCACTTCATGCATCGCGATTTTACGAAAGTTAAATCCGTCATCACTTCCCGACGACCAGATATTTGCATCCGATCGAAAACGCACATCGCCAGCCCGGGCTCGATTCGTTGCCATATCGGTTGCAACCCCAGGTTCAGGGATATACGTAGCCGAAGCAAAAACATTCGTGGGGATTACGGGGCTGTCATAAGCCATAAAACGAATATGGCCGACTCCGGAAGAAGGTCCTCGACTGACTATGTCATCAATACCACCCACCAAAACATCACCAGTTTTTTCGACATATCCCAGGTTTTGGATCCCCGAGACATTTGCCCACGCATCAAGAACACTCTCAAGGACACTCCTGTAGTCTTCATAGTTGTCGAGCCCCACGGCATTCAAGTCCATGATATCTTGAGTCACTCTGTCAGCGATGACACTTCCACCGGGGTAATACACAGCTCCTACATCCCCAGGAACAATACTCCAGCTGAAACCGGTCGGCTGTGCCTCGCCGTATGGCGAGCGAATGGATGCACTATCGGGGCCAAGTACCCAGGCCATGCTTTGGTGTCCCCACTCGGCAAACCCTTTCCCACCAGCAAAGCCAAACACGAGTATCGCTGTGGTTAGGGTGATGAACCCCGACTTGATTGACAGTACCATTAAACGAACCTCTCTGAACAAAAGTTTGTGACAATCCTTCGATTGAAGGCCTTCGACTGAAGGCGATAGCCTGCCTGTGTTAATGCACACTATGTAAGTTTAGGTCCCCTTAATGGTTGGTCAAATTCTCGGCCTGCCCAGGACTTTCAGGATCGGGATCAAAAGGTCCAAAAAGGCCGGTATGGCGACCAATACCCCGCGTGAGACGTTGCCGTAAACAGCTTGCTTCAAACCGTACCCTACGTTGGACTGTAGTGCTTCTTTACCCGGCACGATGGCCTTCCTGATTCTGGTGATGAGCAGGGTGGGCTGAGCTGGTTTGAATGCCCACGACAGTTCCTGCCTGAGACGGGACCCGACACGTTTACCCACCTGGCCCGTGGCTTTATCGCCCAGACCTGCAGACTCTACCCGGGCAACCAGCCCACTTGAACTGGTAGGACGCTTGGCACCGAATGACACCACCGACTGCACGGGGGAGTCGGTCGCGATGGTTGACCGAGGGGTCTTTGTATCCCGGGAAGTCTTCTCCCGGGAAGAAACATTCGTGACTTCCCTCAAGAGCTACTGTCCGCTCAAGAGCTATTGTTCGATCGGATGCTTGAGAGGTTCCTGTTGAGCCCGTACTTGTCGCGATGCATACAATTCTCTCAGAAACCGGCTGAAACGCCGTTCGATTTTGCTCCTCACATGCGACCGAAACAGGTTGAGCCACGTGATCGCGACTGTGTCACCAAGTCCATCGATCATCACCAGTCGTACCTTACCTGGTGTGTATTTCTGAAACAGGAGATTATGTATTCCCATATCGTAGTTGAATATAATCAGGTTGTTCACAAAGTAGTTCTTTAATTCTTCTAAATAGGGTGGGAGTTCTGAGAAATGCAACTCGTTTTCCAGATACCAACTCAAGGGCTTTGAAACTTCCCCGTCGCAATCACGAATCAAATCCACGACAAATCCATCACCTAAATTAGTTTTCACGGTACCGTAGTATCGCGGACAATGGTCAAACGAAATGTTCTTACGTTTGATGAGCTTCTGGTAGTACTTCACTTCCCGTTTACTTTGTCGATCATCTTTAATGATCGGAATTTTGATGGCTTTGCCGGGATCTTTGGGATGTACGTAGCAGACACGTTCAACACCAGCACCAACCAGGTCGGTCGTGATTTGAAGGGTCTCGTCTGATTTGGCAGCTAGGTGCACGATTCGTACCTGACTATGGTGTCGGTATTAACTTTTGTGTTGCCATATTTCGCAGAGTATATCAATTCGCACCTGGCCTGACAGCAGTGTCGATTCGCCGGGAACGAGTATTGGCTCCTTGATCCGCGGAGCGCTGGTGCGCAATGACTGCCAGACATGGCTGTTGAGCGGTCACGCTCGGTTTGCAACCTACAGCATACCGCTACAAATAAAGGCACCAGGATTCCGCGTAGCGAGCACGGAGTGAGACGCTACTTTTTGACGATCTCAACAGTCCTGTCTACCTCCGAAGTCTGCACCTGTTTCGTGCCGTCGGGCCAGCGGACCTCAATCTCGACAGGATCTGCCTGGCTGCCGAGACCGAAATGCAGCGTCAGATCATTCTGATTGCCCTCGCCAGTCCCGCCCTCGACCTGACGGGTTATTTGCCGATTACCAATCGGGACGCGGACTTGTGCACCAATGGCAAAGGCGTTCACACCGTCGCCTTTGAGCCGCACCTTGAGCCAGTGATTGTCATTCCCGGGGTTACGAAACAAGATGCCACTCGTGGCAAGGTCCAGATCGCCGTCGTTATCGAAATCTGCCCACGCGGCCTGAGTGGAACCCGGGTTGCCGTGTTTGGTTCCGGATGCAACCGTGACATCGTTCAACACCCATTTGCCGTTTGGTGACTCAGCCGAACCGTTGTGAAAAAGCGCACCGTGATCTCCTCCGTATTTCGTTGTGAGAAAAAGGTCGATCAACCCGTCATTGTCGTAATCACCAAATGCAGGTGTTGCATACGATTCCTGCCAGCGAACAATCTCACCCGGTTGCTCTTGAAAACTGAAGCCGCCGTCAGTTTTCACGTTGCGATAAATCTTGCACCGGTCCTGATAGGCAGGCGGATGGCTGAAATTACCGACAAACAGGTCGAGACGCCCATCGTTGTCAAAATCGCACCACGCAGAGCCTACGGTATGTCCCCAGGCACCGGCGTCACCATCACCATCGACGTTGCCAAGGGCCGCGGCAACGTCGGTAAACTCAAAGTTCCCATCGTTGCGGAAAAGATAATTTGGTTGCAACCGATAGTTTGACACGTAAATATCAAGATCACCATCCTCGTCGTAGTCTGCGCACGTCACTCCGCGAGTCCGTCGTATCTGTGGCGTCTGCCACACTCGCGTAAACGATTTGCCGCCGTTGTTCCGGAAAATCACATCATGCCATTCATGGTCTGACTCCCAGAGTTCGTAGCCAGTGATGTAAAGATCCAGGTAGCCGTCGCCGTTGAAATCGCCCCACGCGGCACTGCGGCAGATCCGCATGGGTCGTGAATCGAGAATATCCCTGACGTCGGTGAACCCGTCTGCACCGTCATTCCGCAGCAGCAGACCTTCGGCATATAAATACAGGTCCAGGTCGCCGTCGTTGTCGTAGTCTCCCCAGATGCCGGGACCTTCAAAAGGGCCATCGACTTGGACAAATGTGCCGCCCTCATTACGCCACAGCACATCACTGTAAACGTCGACCCACCCATCATTGTCGAAGTCACCCCACGCGACTTCGGTACAGCAAAACCCCTTTATGCCCACCGCTTCCGTAACCGCTTCGAATTCCGTACCCCCAATTCCAGGACCAGGTATGAGCAGGGCAAGTGTACAACAAACTAACGATAGCAAATGGGCAACGTGTCGTATTCGCATTTCAATTAAACCTGTCTTTCATAGATTAGTCGCCTTTACCGGGGCCCTCACCAGCCGCCGTATAGCTCAGGTCGTCGAGGTACACCACACAGTGCTTGCTGTTAGCCCAGCCGAGATTGAACACGCCGAAACGGTCCATCGTCGCCCCCTTGGCCTTGTCACCTTCTTGCAACGGCGCCGTGACCTCTTGCCCGCCGATCGCGAATGTAATCGCTCCCCGCCCGCCAGCCGCGTCCGGGTCATATCCCAGCCTCCAATCGTACGACGTGCCGTCCGGCAGAAACGTGACGTATCCCATGTCGTGCTTGTTCTGTCCCTCCGACGTGCCATACAGCGGCGCCGCAATGCGCCCGACATTCGAGTAGCTGTCAAAATAGACTCCCACGAAGTTTTTGATGGGATAACCCTGATCGTTCGAGTTGAACCACCCCAACGCGAATGTCGAGTCGGTCGAGAACCGCTTTGTAGCGAACTTGCCTCGTGCGACAAGCTTGTCGTTCATGGTCAGCGTGCCGACACGGTCGCCGTAATAGCCCTGGAACTTCCGTTCCCACGGATCAACACTGAAGAACCGCCCGCCAAGCTCGCCAGGCTTCTCACCGCCCGCATGATTCGTCGCGATGTAGCCGTAATCATTCGATCCGTACTCCTCTTTATCTTCGATCAAATCGCGGTTACCCTTTTCGTCCCACGTCGGATCATCACCGAAGTCGTCAAACTCGCCGTTGACGGTGATGTCGTCGAAGTACGCAGTGATCGAACTTCCGGGAAGCGGATTGTTGAAGATGCCGAAGCGGTCGAACGTGGCACCGTGCCGGCGGTGTCCGTCGCCGATCCTCATCCGGGTTTCGATGCCGTCAAAGACGAAGATAAACTCCGCGGAACCATCTTCTTTTGGCACGTAGCGGAACTCCCACGTATGTCGGGAACCGTCGGGCGGCACGCGGCGAAGCGCATCCTGATCAAGTTGCTTTACGTTGCGCTGCTGGGCCGGGCCAACCGTGTTGACGTGAACCCCGCCAGCAGCCCACCGGCTGGTGCCGTAACTGATCTCCACCGCCGGGCGTTTTTCTAACTTCTTGGAGTCGGTATCCGTGTGCGTCTCGAGACGGAAACCGATGAAGTTGACAGGACGCCACCCCTGTTCCTGGTGATTGAAGAATCCGACAAACACGGTACTGCCGGTTTGCCAACCAAAGCCGGTCTCTGATTGGGTAACGGCAACCGTACCCGACGCTTGGAGCGTATCCTCGAACGTCAGTGGCTTAATCGTCTTTCCATAATATGCGGGCGACGTGCTGCGCCACACCGTGCCGCCAATTTCTCCTGCTGCGGCACCCGCGTGATGAGATGTCTGGTAGCCGAAATCCTGCTGCTTGCCCACCACCGGGAGCTCGATGTGATTCCGCACACCGTCCCAGCCGGGGTCGTGGTCAAACGATTCGGTCTTGGTGATCGTGCCGGCGTTTCGATGGTCGGGAACGCCCGGCTGGTCGTCACCGCGCGCGGCGCACGCCGAAAACGGGACGCAGATTAACGCAACCATTGAAATAACAGATGTGAGTATGCGGTTCATCTCAACCTCAAGTGCAAACAGAGCACGGAACATAGCAAATAGACTGACATATCCTACCCCTGTTCATTAATTCGCCGTCACTGCCTCTGAAAATCATAACCAATATTTGTACCCGTTGCTGGTTCTCGCAGGTGCCCGAATATCCAATTTACGTCGGATTCCCTGGTTCAGAGGAGCTTCCTGTCGAATTGATGACTCCATCGATGGTAACTCGCTTGCCAGATTTCACTCGTTTTCAGCGGAACTGGAGAAGGCAGACGCTGGTTGCCATATCACTTGCCACGTTTTACCGGAGCATCGATCGGAGTCAACGGAAATAACTGCGACGGTGTGTGTTCCTGTTTCATCAATTGCGCTAACCGCTCAACGACCTCCGGATGCTGTTTGGCCACGTTCCGCTGTTCGCCAGCGTCTGACAGGAGATTGTAGAGTTCGATTTCCAGGTTGCCGCGGGTCATGTTTTGTCGAATTGCTTTCCAGTCTCCAGCCCGAATCGACTGCTGGCCCCCATAACTGGAAAACTCGCGATACAAAAAGGGCCGCGGTTGTTGGTGTGTGCCGAGTAAAGTCGGTGCGAGACTAATACCATCAATGTCGTGGGGAACACGATTGTTTGCTCCGATCAGTTCCAGGAGTGTGGGCATCCAGTCTTCGAAACCGCTGACCTGGTCGCTGACCGAACCAGCCGCGACGTGTTGCGGCCAGCGCACGTTGGCCGGAACACGGATCCCTCCTTAGTACAGCGATCCCTTCAGTCCGCGCAACTCGCGAACAACTCGTAGTCCACTTCCTCTTTAAGGTGTGAGGTACCGTTGTCCGAGCTGAACACGACGATCGTATCGTCGTGGGCTTCCCCCGATCTATGATCCAGGGCCTATGAGAAAATCTAGGTCTAGGGATCCGCTGGCTTGCCGTAGCGGAGAAGGTTGCTGAGGCGTAGCCGAAGCAACCTTTGCAGCGGAGGGAAGCC
>CAUZBP010000142.1:0-8695 GCA_963578105.1 Planctomycetota bacterium | reverse complement strand
GCCCGAGAAATCCACTGACTTCGGCGATCTCCCGCGACGGCGGCGAGACCTGGGAAAGCTTCCGCAACATCGAGGACATCGACCCGGGGGCTAGTTCGACGCCCGCGTTGACATTCGTCGGCGACGAGGCTCTTCTCACTTACAACACTGAACCCGCACCATTGGTCGACCAAACAGATCTTTATACCATCCGCCTGAAGATCATCCCGATCCGTTGGTTTCGCGGCCCGTAAACGCATCAAAGCCAAAATCATCCCAGGACAACGACCGTGCAATCAAACAACATCGATCGACGTACTTTTAACAGGGTCAGTGCAATGACTGCGATGACACTTGGAGCTACGGGCACTGCAAACGCCGCGGTCTCGGCTAACGATCGAATCGGAGTCGGTTTCGTTGGAACGGGAACTCGGGGTATTCAACTTCTCAAAATATTTCTGCAAAAACCGGACGTCGATGTCGTTGCCTTCTGCGATGTCTACCAACCAAATTTAGAGCGAGCTCAAAAGCTCCTCAATCGCCCTGTCGAAACGTATGGAGATTTCCGAAAACTGATCGATCGCCAAGACATCGACGCGGTGGTGATTGCCACACCAGACCATTGGCATGCGCTCCAGGAAACTGCCGCGTGCGACGCCGGCAAAGATGTTTATGTCGAGAAGCCGCTCTCTACGACCGTTCATGAAGGCCGAAAAATGGTCGATGCCGCACGCCGCAACAACCGCGTGGTCCAGGTTGGCACCCACCGTCGCTCGTCTGAATTATACCCACAACTGGCCGAGTTAATTGCCGATGACTATTTGGGAAAAATTACGGTGAGTCGGGCCTATCGCTTGAGTAATATGTACCCGGGTGGTATGGGAAAGGCGTATCCTTCCAGCCCGCCGGCGGATCTTGACTGGGACATGTGGCTGGGACCTCGTCCACTTCGCGAGTACCAGGATAATATCGCTCCCTACAAATTCCGCTGGTGGCAACAGTATTCGTCCCAGATGGCTAACTGGGGTGTGCATTTTCTCGATGTAATACGCTGGCTGACCAATGAAAAAGCTCCTGCTTCGGTGTGTGCCATGGGCGGGCAGTTTGCCGTGGACGACGATCGAACAGTACCCGACACCATGGAAGTCACCTTTCAGTTTGCCTCCGGGCGCCTGGCCATATTCGGCCAATATGAAGCCAACGGGGCGGCCGCACTGAAACAAGGAGAGATCGAGCTGCGTGGAACGCAAGGTACGGCCTATATCGGTGGCAAAGGATTTGAGATTTTACCTGAACGAGGCGGGCAGTTCCAAGATCGCGGAACGCGAGCGAAAGCAATTTCTGTCACCGCCGACGAACGGAATCTCGCAATGACCGGCCGGCACGTTAGAAACTTCCTCGATTGCATCAAGTCTCGCAAGCGTCCCATAGCCGATGTCGAAGTCGGTCATCGTTCTACCTCGATGAGCTTGCTGGCAAACATCTCGTTGGCCGTACAAGCTCGATTGGACTGGGACGCCGAGCGCGAACAGATCACAAACCATGAATTGGCCAACAACCTATTGCACTACGAATATCGCAAGCCGTGGAAGCTGGGTTGAACCGGGAGTGCTTCATATGCTTCACTTGAAATTCAACGTGTTTTGCAGTTTGACGGTATCGGTGGGGCTCGTCTCGTTGCTCGCCTTGAATGCGACGGCCTCGGAACAGCGGCCCGAACAGCAGCCAAACATCCTGTTCATTTTGTTGGATAATGTCGGCAAGGACTGGTTTCGATGTTACGGCAGCCAGGAAGACCAAACACCTAACATTGACAATCTCGAACGTACCGGGCTGACGTATCGCAACTTCTACGTAACGCCCGTTTGCAGCACGACCCGTGTAATGTTACTGACTGGGCGTTATCCATTGAGAACCGGTTGGCATACACATCACGATCCGGCGATTTACGGCGGCGGGTATTTTGACTGGAATCGCGAGGTCTGTATGGCTCGGGTGATGAAATCGGCCGGGTACGACACTTGTATCTCGGGAAAGTGGCAAATCAACGACCTGTTCGACCCGAAGCAGAAGGATGCGATTCTCCATCACGGATTCGACGAGTACTGTCTGTTTCCGGAAGGTAAGAAGGGACATCCGGCCCATAAGAAACGCTACTGGGATCCCTATGTCATCAAAAACAATGAGCGGCTGGACACAACGGGGCAGTTTGGGCCGGATATCTTTACCGACTATTTGATCGACTACATGCGCCGACACCGCGACCGACCGTTCTTTGCGTACTACTCAGCCATTCTCACGCATATTCCCGTTGTTCACACGCCGCACAACAGAGACCAGGACCTCTCACCACGCCAACAGTTTGCCGGCATGCTCCATTACGCCGATTACCTCATCGGGCGGCTCATCCAGGCTCTCGACGACCTCGGACTGCGCGACAATACAATCGTCTTTATCACAGCAGACAACGGAACTGACAATGGAACGGATCAGGGGGCGTTTCAGAGTTTGGGGGGCCGCATCCAGGGTCGGATTTCGGAGGAAGGAATCTATTCACTCAAGGAACGAGGCATCAACGTGCCATTCATTGTAAACTGCCCGACGCTGGTACCCGGTGGCCGAGAAAGTGACGACCTGATCGACGCCAGCGATATCCTGCCAACGCTGGCAGGATTGGCAGGCGCGGAACTTCCGACCGGTGTGACAATCGACGGTCGATCGTTTGCTCCGCAGCTGCTTGGCGAAACGGCCCATACGCCATGGCGACCGTGGTGTCTGACTCAATACTATACGACCCGCGTGCTTCGGGGACACCGATTCAAACTCTATTCGACCGGCGAGTTCTACGATCTGTCAGAAGATCCGCTGGAAAAACATGACCTTGCCGAAACCTTAGCGCTCAACAAGCAAGAAACCACCGGCGCCTATGACCGTCTAAAACGTGAGCTTCATTCGCTTCCACCGAACGCCAAGCTCCCTTGGGAGTTCCGCAGCATTTCGGCACGGAAAATCCGCAAGCAGGAAGCAGAGCGTAAAAAGCACGAATTGACAGAGCACGGAAGTCCGAATTCCTCCCAATAAGATGATGGACATGACTCAAGAATCATCCGCAACCACAAGGTTCTCGCGGTTACTGCGCTACATCGGACCGGGATTGGTCACTGCCTGTGTCGTGATCGGGCCGGGCAGCATCCTCACTAGTTCCAAGGTCGGGGCAGAAGACGGCTATTCGAAGGCCTGGGTCGTTGTCTTGGCCGTCTTCTTCATGATGATATACACCACGCTAGCGGCCAGGCTGGGGGCGGTTACACAGCGGTCAACCGGGGACCTCGTGAGCAGTTGTGCCGGTCGGCCAGTTGCCGTTTTGATTGGCATCGGTGTGTTTTTCATTTCCGCAGCATTTCAGTTCGGCAATAACCTTGGCGTTCACTCCGCACTCTCAACCTATGTTGACTTTGATTACTGGATCGTCCTGTTCAATGTGGTGTCGATTAGTTTTGTTTTTGCCTTTCGCAATCTATATCGGATTGTGGAATTGTTGATGGCATGCTTTGTCGCGCTGATGCTACTCTCATTTGCTCTTAACCTGTCTTTCGCGCAGCCGAACCTGGGCGAGTTGGCGGCGGGAATGGTCCCCTTTGGTGGTTCTTCACAAATCGGATTACCGTTACTGGGGCTCGTCGGCACAACATTTGTCATCACGGCTGCATACTACCAGTCGTATCTCGTTCGGTTCAAAGGATGGACAGAAAAAGATCTCGGTGCCGTGTTGACAGACGCCAGAGTTGGCTCTGTGATCATGGCACTAATCACGCTCATGATTATGTCAACCGCAGCGGCTGTTTTGCAGGGTAAGAACCTGGCCAACGTGAACGATGTTGCCGGCCAGTTGCAACCTCTCTTTGGTGAGAAAGGTCGCGTTATCTTTTGTATTGGCCTGTTTTCAGCAGCCTTTTCGTCGTTCATTGTGAACTCGATGATCGGCGGCTTCATCCTGGCTGATGCACTGAAACTTGGCAGTACCCCCAAGGATAAAGGTCCGCGCGTCCTAACGGCTATTGTCTTGCTGGTCGGCATGTTGGTGGCCCTCTATGTGATCAAGACCGATGTAAAGCCGGTTGCCGCCATTGTAATGGCACAGGCGGTCACAGTGATCGCGGCTCCACTGATGGCCATTGCTCTTTTTTGGCTGACCAACCTGCGCAGCGTGATGGGCGAGCATCGCAATGGTCCTTGGATGAACCTTGCCGCTGGCGCCGGACTTGTGCTTCTGATCCTAATGGCATGGTACACCGCCTCACAAAAAGTGTGGCCCGCAATTCACAACGCGATCTTCGGTTAACTACGATTTTGAGAGAGTAGCTCGCCGTCCAGCGGCACAAGCTGATTTCTCGCCAGGAGAAAACAACTCCAATGCAAACGGATCTTCGCGTTCTTGAGGTGGAACCGTTCTTCACGTACGAGAAATCGCGTACGCCGCTCAAATTTGGCGGTGTCGTCGCGGACACAACCCTTTATTGCCACGTCCGTGTTGCTGTTGAGAATCGTGCCGGACAACGGGCTGAGGGTTGGGGAGCCATCTTTCTGATGGACGTTTGGGCATGGCCGCAGATTATCGCCGGACATGAAACGGCTGAACAGTTGATGAAAGATTTTGTTGTCCAGTGGTGTCGGTATGTGGAAGACGTCAAAGAATACAACCATCCGGTCGACCTCTTCTGGCAGCTTGAACCGCATATGATGCCATTGGCAAAGCAAGTATGTGACAAAAGGCAGATAGACGAAGTAATGCCCCGAATGGCGGCCTTAGTGAGTGCGTCACCGATTGATGCCGCTCTACACGACGCGATGGGTAACGCGGCGCAAATTGATGTTTACAGCGGCTACGGAAAGAACCACATGAAGCACGATCTCTCTCGCTGGCTCGGTCCGGAGTTTCGTGACAAATACATTGCTGATTACCTTACCCCGCTACCGGAATGGGTTGAAACGTTTCATCTTGTCGGTGGCCTGGATAAGCTCAGCGAAGCCGAACTCTCAGACGACGACCCACAAGATGACTTACCTGTCTCGTTAGATCAGTGGATTCGCTACGAAAGCCTTCACTGCCTGAAAGTCAAACTGCGAGGAACCGATTTGGCTTGGGATCTGGAGCGGATGCTGGCGGTTGTTGCTATTGCCCGACAGGAGCACGCCCGGTTGGGTATCGAAGAAATGTGGCTGACTGCCGACACCAATGAGATGTGTGAATCGCCACAATACATGATCGAACTACTGAAAAAACTCCGGGAAAGCGACTCGCGGGCGTTCGATTCACTACTTTATGTCGAACAGCCGTGTGAACGGGACCTGCGGCGGCGGATGCTCGACGTACGCGAGTTGGCGACGATGAAGCCGGTCATCGTCGATGAGGCACTGGCTTCGTTGGAAGACCTGGACTTAGCCCTGGAACTGGGATACAGCGGGGCCGCACTGAAATCCTGCAAATGCCAATCGGAAGAACTGGTGATTGCCGCCCGGCTCACAGAGCAAGGGCTGCCCTTGGCAGTCCAGGATTTGAGCAACCCAGGTATTGCACTGCTACACTCTGTCGGCCTGGCGGGTCGCCTTAAAACCATTCGTGGCGTCGAATCAAACAGCCGACAATTTTACCCCAGCACTAATGCCCCAGAACGAAAGGTTCACCCAGGTGTTTACCGGCTGACCGACGGGAGGATCAACACAACCTCAATCCGCGGTCCGGGACTGGGGTATCGCTGGAACGAGGTATATCGCCCTTTAGAGAAATGAATCAAGGGACCGAACTGTCAAACGTCTTTTGTCTGTATGATATTTCTAATCGCCGCCATCATCAAACGAATGAGCAGAAAAGCCAGATGAACGCACTCGTTCCAAGGAATGTTGTTTTCCGGTGCAATGTGGTAACCGGAACATCGTTGCTGATCCTCTTCGCCTTATTGTTTGCTTCGGTTAAGGCAAACACCAGTGATGCGCCGGATGGTTGGTCAACTGCTGCGCCGCGTGAAGAGGTTCGTCCAGATTTCTCCTACCATCCGCACGGTGGCAAAGAGGGCATGGGTTCCTTCGTTATCGAGGCAGACGGACGCAAGGGCCTTGATGGATGGTGGACTAAGACTTTTCCGGTTACGGGAGGCCAATACTATCACTTCGAGGTATTTCGCAAGGTCCAAAATGTCGATGTACCCCGCCGCAGCACGCTCGTGAAAGTCCGATGGCAAGACAACTCCGGAAAACCTGTCCCGAATGAAAGGCCAAACGCAGATCACTTTCGAGGCCTCGGAGCGGGCAGAGCAAAATCAGAATATCCGACCGACGGGAAAACTGACGCCCTGGGATGGACAGACGTTTCCGATACGTTTCAGGCACCCGGAAAAGCTTCCCAAGCAGTTGTCGAACTATGTCTGCGCTGGGCTCCCAATGGACATGTTAAGTGGAGTAGCGCCTCACTACAGAAAGTATCCAAGCCTGACAGTCGTAAGGTGCGCCTGGCGACCGTTCATTACCAACCCAAAGGTGGCAGGTCGCCGGCCGACAATTGCCGGCAGTTTGCCCCCCTGATCGAACAGGCTGCCAGACAGAATGCTGATCTCGTGGTGCTACCCGAAACGCTTACTGTTTGCGGGCTCCGGCGAAAACGAGTCGACGTTGCCGAGCCGGTTCCGGGTCCCTCGACTGAGTACTTCGGGAACTTGGCCAAACAGCACGATCTATACATTGTCGCCGGACTGCTCGAACGGGCCGGACATCTGGTTTACAACGTGGCTGTCTTGATTGGGCCGGACGGTAACGTAGTGGGAAAATACCGCAAAGTCGCTTTGCCAGCAGGAGAAATCGAAGCTGGTTTGGCCCCAGGCAAAGACTATCCAGTGTTTCAGACACGCTTTGGTAAAGTGGGCATGATGATCTGTTACGACGGGTTCTTTCCTGAAATCGCTCGCAAACTAGTAGACCACGGCGCGGAGATCATCGCCTGGCCTGTCTGGGGCTGTAATCCCAAGCTTGCTGTGGCGCGGGCTGTCGACAACCATGTCTACCTGGTTAGCAGTACGTATACGGACACATCGGAGCACTGGATGGTCTCGGCCGTGTTCGATCACGCGGGTGATATCCTGGCAGTCGGCGAAGAATTCGGCACAGTCGCAGTTGCTGAAGTTGATCTTGACCAACGAACCCAGTGGCGTGGACTGGGCGACTTTAAGGCAAAACTGCCCCGGCATCGACCCGAGTAAAGTGGCAAGAAATAACTGCCGTACGAGAAAGGTTTTTCTCTGGGGATTGGCCGAGAATGCCGGATATTTTCCAAATGAATCACCATGAAAAAACGGCTTCCATAGCCCAACGAACTGTCCTCATTGCCGTTGCTATCCTTGGAATGTCCCGGCCAATGAGCATTGCCGAGGAACACGACCATACCCGAAGCATTCGGGTGGGAATCATTGGTCTGGATACGTCTCATGCCGTTGCCTTCACAGAACTTTTGAACTCCCCCAGGACCGATGAACAGTTAGCAGGGTGTCGTGTGGTTGCCGCCTATCCACCGGGCAGTCCCGACATTGAATCAAGCACAAAGCGTATCCCCAAGTACACGGCGGCCATGCGGAAAATGGGCGTTGAGATTGTCGATTCCATCGACGAATTGCTCCAGCAAGTGGATGCCGTCCTTTTGGAAACCAACGATGGAAGGCCACATTTGCAGCAAGCGTGGGCCGTGCTCAAAGCCGGCAAGCCCGTGTTCATTGACAAGCCATTGGCAGGGTCCCTTGCGGATGCAATGGTCATTTTCCAGGAGGCCCATCGGCTGCATGTGCCGGTGTTTTCTGCATCGTCCTTGAGATTCAGTCGAGAAGTACAGAACATTCGCCAGGGGGCTGTGGGAACCATTGTTGGCTGCGAGGCTTACAGCCCCTGCCTGCTGGAGCCGACTCATCCCGACCTGTTTTGGTACGGTATCCATGGGGTCGAAACGCTGTTCACGGTGATGGGACCGGGTTGCGAAGAAGTTGTGCGAATGCATTCGTCGAAGACCGATGTGGTGGTCGGCCTGTGGAAAGACGGCCGCTTGGGCACGTTCCGTGGCATCCGGGATGGTCACCGTGGAAACGGGGGAACGGCCTTTGGTAGCAAGGGCATCCAGACGTTTGGACGGCCGGATCGTTACCGCCCGCTCCTGATCGAGATTGTGAGATTCTTCCGGATGAACAGGCCGCCTGTGTCCGCCGAGGAAACGCTGGAAATCTATGCTTTCATGGAAGCCGCAGACGAAAGCCGACGACAAGGCGGAAGACCGATTTCGATCAAAGGGATACTCGACAAAGCCCGCGGCCAGGCGAAGCTTATCCGCACCAAGCTGACCAAGGAGCATGTGCGGTCAGAATCGGTGGAAAGATGATTCTCATCCTTGCTCCCGGTAGTGACTCTTTACACATTTTTCGAGCAACTAGGGTGCCTATGCCTACTGGAAACTCAAAACATATTTTATCGTAATATTATTATTGACGTGGCGTGTCCTGCAGTGTTAAATAGTAGGTAACAACAGAGTAACATCCGTACGCACGCGATTGGGCACTACCCAGTGGGAGCAAACCCGGTTTTTCAAAACTTGGTCGCAGGAGGCTCTTGATTACTCTTCGTAACGATGAAAAGTGTGATGTTTGTACTCAGTTGCCTTAAGAGGGAGAAGAACACATGATGCGAC
>CAUZBP010000141.1:0-8905 GCA_963578105.1 Planctomycetota bacterium | reverse complement strand
CAACTTCGGGATCACCTCTTCCGGACCGTGTTTCTTACCTCGTGGCATCGCTTGCCCTCCTTGAAATGCGTCCTGACACCCCGATTGTCTATCAGGGCGTGGACTCGTTTAAGGGGGCTGGGTCAAAGGTCCCGTGAACGCTTTCGAATGGAGAAAGCAATGGTCCGTGCCTTGATACTTGTAGCGTTGATCGCGCCAATATCCCGCATCACTGTCACGGCAGCAGAAAAGGCTGCGCCGCTAACTGATATCTTTCAAAGAATCCTTTCCGGGCGAAGCCCGGAAAGGATTCTCTCATAAAGACTGGATCAGTTTGAAGGGGGAAGGCCACTCCACGAAATCGCCACTATAGCCAACCCCCACCGATCCCCGCTAACAAGGCGACCGTTCAGGCTACCGGTCTGCCCGCTCCGTGCGCTGAAATTGGCGTTCGGGTCGAACGTGGACGTCAACATGCGTTGAGCCAAAGGAGTTCCTACTGCGGACGAAAGGATTTGTAACGCGAAATGTGTGACAACTGGCTGACGGAACGCTGATGCTAGGTGTCTCCGAGTACATCATCAAGAACTGCAAGTCATTTGTGTGGCGAAGCAGGGACGGCGGGAAGACGTGGAACGAGCGATACCAAGCCGCTTTCGACAGCGTGCCAAGGACTATCCGTACACATCGTTTGGAGAAGCACCCCGCCGCAGACTCGATCCGGCAGCCTTTTACGCGATCCTGCGTATTGGTGCGAGAAACACGTGCCCGCCACCCGACCTGACTGTCCGGATCTGACGTGATGGCGTTCCCAGACAATGACTCGATCAGCACCGGTGTGTTTCACGTCAAGCACTGTACTGATCCCCATTACGCCACCGCCGACGATGATGACCTCTGCTTGTGTATTCAATACAGCACGCAACAGGACTTTGGTGGCCCTCTCAGCGGTTTGATGAAGCTCAAAGGCGTGTCATGACAAGATGCCTGTTGCCACTTTCCCATGGACATCGGTCAAGCGAAAATCGCGACCCGCGTAGTGGTAGGTGAGTAGCTCGTGATCCAGTCCCAGCAGGTAGAGAATGGTTGCATGCAGGTCGTGCAAGTGGACCTTGTTCTGTACGGCGTGGTAGCCATAGTCGTCTGTTGCCCCATAGCGAATGCCACCTTTCACGCCACCGCCGGCCATCCAGATGGTGAAGCCGTCGGGATTGTGATCCCGGCCGGCTGCTTCGCCATACTTGCCTTGCACGGTCGGCGTGCGACCAAACTCGCCGCCCCAGATCACGAGCGTGTCGTCCAGTAATCCGCGCTGCTTGAGATCCTCGAGCAGTCCGGCGATCGGCCGGTCGACTTGCCGCGCGTTCCGCTCGAGATGGGCGCGAAGCGTGCTGTGCTGGTCCCAGAGGCCGGGGAGGGGACTATGTGTGACCTGAATGAACCTCACGCCTTGCTCGGCGAACCGCCGTGCCAGCAGACACTGCCGGCCGAAATTCGCGGTGGCCGGTTCGTCAAGTCCGTACAGTCTTCGAGTGGTCGCGGTCTCGTCGGTGATATCCTGGACTTCTGGCATCTCCGTTTGCATACGAAACGCCAGCTCGAATGAATCGATCCTGCCTTCCAGTTCCAGATTCGGTCCTGTCTGGCTCAGGTGGTCGCGGCTGATCTCACGTAACATGTCGAGCTGCCGCCGCTGGAGCGAGCGGGAAATGCGGTGATTCTCCAGATAACGCACGCCAGCGCGCTCTGGGGGTACGGTCGAGTTGGCCAGCGGAACTCCCTGATGGGGTGCCGGCAAGAAGGCGCTACTCCAATTCTTCACACCGCCGTAACCCAGCGTGGGACAGATCGTAACAAAACCGGGGAGGTTTTGGTTCTCCGTACCCAGTCCATACAGGATCCATGCCCCGAGGCTGGGACGCACGAATGTGTCGCTTCCGGTGTGCAGCTTGAGAATCGCGGCTCCGTGGGCTACGTTCGTGCCATGCATCGATCGAATGATGCACAGGTCGTCGCGAAACCAAAAACCACCCCGCGGACAAGCTTGGGCTGACACCGTAAGACGAACTGGGTACAGTTGGACTATCTCCGCAAAAGACGGGATACATCCGTAATTAAAATTCCTATCAGTTTTTGCGTTGACGTCATTATGGCAAGCCGTCAGAGGGGACCTCTCAGGAGAGGGGAAGAAGATGCCTGGAAGACGCGTATTGGTGATCTTGTGCATTTCTGCTTTGACGACGGTGCCGTATTGGAGATCGTGGGCCGCAGATTCGGGCCCGATCTACTGCAATAATCCCAACATAACCACAGATAAGGAATGGCCCGGTGGACCTTACGCCAATCTGTTGGATTGGGATGGTGACGAAAGAGTCGACATTGTCCGCGGAACAGCTTACAAGGGCGCCTATCTTTGCCGGAATGTCGGTACCGACGATGACCCGCCGGCAACGTACAAGTTTGACGATCCCTATGAGGTTTTTCCGAGACGTGCTATAGGTTCCAGGAGCCTCAAGCCGGTTGACTGGAATGGCGATGGTGTGTGGGACATGATCTTCAGTGAGCGCGTGAAAACCAACGGACTGGACTACTTCATAAACGCAGGCACAAACTCAAAACCTGTCTGGAGTCATGAAGGTCTCATACCGAGCACGGAAGGCCATATGGGCTTTCCTGGAAAACACATGAAGTTCTTGGAAGTAGTTGACTGGGACGGGGACGACAAGTGGGACTTATTGGTGGGGGATTCCGACCCTCATTACTTGCACATACGTACGGAGGACCACATACACGGGGACCTTTTTTTCTGCAGGAATATCGGCGAGAAGAATGCGCCTCTTTTTGCGCAACCAGTTAAGATTGCGACCGGCAAAAAGAGTATATTCGGAAGACCAAAACCGGCTGCGGCCGACATGGACTGTGATGGTGACGTGGATATCGTCTGCGGCACGAGTTCTCCGGATCTGTTGTACTTCGAAAACATAGGGACCAGAAGGGAGCCGAAACTAGCACCTGCAAAAGTGCTTCTTTCCGCGACGGAAGATCCTATTGGAATGGGTGACAAGCCGAACGTTTACGATCTGGACGGTGACGGCAATACGGATTTACTCATCACTGGACAGTTCTATGAAAACCAATCCAACAAGGGTGTTTTGAAACTCGTACATCGGGGCGCACTCACTTATGTACCACCGGGCGGCACAAAGGTTGATCCTCGGACAACGGTATGCGTGGGAGGCAGTTACCCCACAGTGGTTGACTGGGAGGGCGACGGCGATGCCGACATCGTATGTGGCAACGAACCGGGCGTGATAACGCTGCATGAGAACATTGGCAGGGACAAGGCCGGGCGCATATTCAAGCCGAGCAGACGACTGGAAGCGGATGGAAAGCCCATCTGGGTGGCCAGCGGCCCGAAGGGTTCCCTTGCCTGGGGGCCCGGTGAACAGCATAGCGACCGTACGTGCAGCAACGTCTGCGATTGGGACGGCGACGGCGATCTCGATATCGTCACTGCGGGTTTCTCAGGACAGATGTTCTGGTTCGAGAATGCCGGAACGCGCAAAGCACCGGTGCTGAAGGGTAAGCGGCCGGTAGATGAAGTCGAAGGTTTGTGGCTTCTTCAAAGGTCACGGCCGGGATGTGTCGATTGGAACGGTGACGGGAAGATGGATGTTGTCGGCCCGAATAGCAAGACCTGCGCAATAACGCTTTACGAGCAGAAGGAAACCGAGGGCAAGAAGGTCCTCAGAGCATGCACACAGTTCAAGGATGCCTCCGGAGAACCGGTTGTACCGACCAACGAGGTCGGAGCCAGGGCCGGACGGACTAACTATGATGTGTGTGATTGGGATGGCGACGGGGATTACGATATTGTGATAGGTGCGTCTCGCGCAATGATGAAAGGTAAGCTGATAGGTGACATACTCTTATACGAAAACATCGGTACCAACCTGAGCCCGATACTTCACGGTCATGTTCTGATTGCAGACTGCGAAAGATCCAGGCATCATTCGATTGGACTATGTACCTATGATTGGAATGGTGACGGGACGAGGGATATTCTGTACCGCGCCGACGATGCTCCGGGCCTATGCTGGTACAACGGTAAGATGTTCTCCGATATCAAATATGAAAAGAAAGCCGATTGACGCAACACACGCGCCGTAAGGTCTACGGATCAGGCAGCACGAAAAGGAACTCATTCTGGCTTACCGCCAGTGAATGCCCCCTTCCTCTTCCCACAAGAACGCCGCTGTAAGGCACTTCACTCTTCAGCCAGCAGTTCAGCCGGATTTTTCGAATTTCCAGTTGCCTGGGATCGTGCACTATCTTCCCCGTGTATTCCAGCACAGGTACAGCCATCCCCATCCCGCTGTCCGGAAGAGAAAAGGCGAGGTGATTGACCCGTCTCAGATCTTCAGCCGGAATAGGGATATCATACGCCTTCCTGTCTTGCAGGATGCCCACGATCTTCCCATTGAAGACGGCGTTTATCCGTTTTGACGGTTTGTCCGCCCAGCCCACCTTGGCCACTTTCAGCTTCAGTTTTGCGCCTTCATGCGCAGTGAATGTATCCCTGCCATTGTCTACAACCAATACACTCTCGCGAACTTCGCGGGTATCTCGTGCTCTTACGAGCAGCTTTACCGGTCCGTCGGGAAGGGCTGTGGTGTCCACACGAGCCAGAAACTGTTTGCGGTAGAACGAAGGCTCCTTCTCCTCCATTGCCCTCCATTCCCGGCCGTCCAGGGAGTACTCCAGGGGACCTTTGCTCTTTCCCTGCACAAGATGTGCATGAACGGAGACTAGTCCCTTGACAGCGGAGCCGAATTCAGGCGCCGTAACGCAAACGTCCTCTCCGAGCCCCTTGTAGAAACAGTCGAGGTCCTGCCCATTAGCCTGGTATATCATATAGCCCTGCGGCGAAAGGTCACAACACTTTCCGGCCCACCAGGTTCCTGACAGCGCTCCGCCGCAGCGAGATGGGACGGGAGCTTCGTTGTAGTGGACCACGTGGTCATCGCCATAGAGTTGCAGCTTTACGGCGTGTGCAGACGCAAAAGAGGCGAAGTCGGGTATGAGATCCAGCCCGATCCACGGGTCCAAAGGATGCTCCGATCCTGTGACTACCGCAGTTCCGGGTATGCGCTTCTCCAAGTCGCGCCTGAGCCACGCAAGGTGCTCTGGAACAAGGGTGTTGGACAGTTTTGCCTCGAAATGATAGGCAGTATCCACGCTTACGAAATGAAGCTTCCCGTACTCGAAGGAAAAGAAGTGTGGTCCGAGGTATTCCCAGTACATTGCCTTACCGCAGAGGATATTCCCCGGCCCGTACCGCTCCATGCGGTAACCTACGTCGGTGTGGTCACCCGCCACATTGTAGTAGGGCATATTCAGTTCGTTCATTATGCGGGTGTAGTTGTCGAAGTAGGAACGCGCCATATGAACGGGTGTGGTCAAGTTCTTGGAGCACTGAATCAAATCGCCGGTATTGAAAACAAACAGTGGGGGAGATCGAAGATTGTTTATCTCCTGCACGAAGCGCTTCAGACCCCGAAGGCTGGTGGGGTCGGTGGAGACGTGTGTATCGGTCACTTGAATAAACGTGAACTTCGTTTCATCTCTTTCCGATTTCACAAGTGCAAAATCAGCCTGCGCGGAAATCGGCTTGTACCAGGGACCCACAATGTCATGCCCTGACGGCCGTGTGACGTAAACAAAGACCGCCTTGTCGGACGGCACAAGGCAATAGCGTCCTTGCTTGTCGGTAGATACAACCGAGTACCCATCGCTTACGGAAACCCCGGCTACGCCTTTCTCAGTTTTGTCGAGAACGCCGTTCCTGTTGCCGTCTGTGAAGACACGCCCCTCGATCGTGTCGGGTATTTTTCCTGAGTAGTTCGGCTGGGGCGTGGATGTCGCCGATACAGCCTTTGAGCAAAGAAGTAGGGCAGAGGCAGCCATACAGCAGTACGCGAACGAACTTAACATGGGCTCAATTTCCCTCCAAGTTGTTTGAGAACCTTCCCGGCGCTACAGTTGTACCGTAACAATGCGTGTAGTATCGACCAAGCGCTGGAGGAGCTCGTGGTCGACGTGCGGATCGCGCTCGGCCATTTTGGAGGCGAACCACACGCCGCGCTGATGCGAGGGGGTGGGGGCCAAGTCGGCCCCGGTCCAGGCAGCTATGTCCGCGACCTCCTCCGGTGTCATACCGTACAGCTGCTGGCGCGGCACTTCCTTGCCCTGCAACGGGTCGTAGCTGAGCGGCTCAATGCCGCCCACGCTAAGACGACACACGCGCCTCTCAAACGGTAGCGACGCGATAGATTCGGCAGTTGTGGCGTCGGCCTCAGCGATGGGTTCGGATACGGCGGAACCGGTCAGGCACGCGTTCACGATGAACACCAGTACACAAAGACAGAGATTGATGTGCTTCATCAAAGAGAACTCCTTAGGTTGGTTGTGCTGGAACTTCGGTCGCTTTTTGTGATTCCGAGTTCGAACGCAGTATTGATTCTCAACTCGAGGCATTTGCGCTGTTCCGGCAACGAACTACGCGACCTCGGTTCGGCCTAGGTGAGAAAACTTACCAAGAGTACACATCGCAATCGCTTGGATTGGTGCATGTCAACGAACTGAGGTCGTGATGAACGAATTGCCAACTACCGCGGGGCAGCCGTCGCCAAAAACTACCTCATCGACGGCCTTGCAAGACGAACTCACGGTCCGACAACCGTAGTTTAGAAACAGAGCTAGTATATTTTCTTGCCCCTTAATGTCTTGCCACTACCCTATTTCTGGGCGAACAAGGCAAGAATATTCTCAAAATGATGCCGTACCAGGTGTCACTATTAGCTTTGCCCAGTATCTAAAGCTGAACTCCCTTTAACGCAAAGGTATGAACTTGATGCCAACTTACCCCTTTAAACATCCTTGCCGAATCGATGCTTTCTTGGCGAAAGTCTTGACGGGATGTCTCATGGTTCTTTGCACCTTTGCGTTAAGCGGATTCGGATCAGCTACTGATAACTGATAGGGATTTTAATCCCCGCTGTGGTTCGATTTTAGACCCCAAGGGGACCAGTTTTCAAGCAAGCGGAGGGGATTTGGTTGCGTGAACTCGCCTCACACAGGTCCGTGATGGCTATTAGCTGTGGCAGGCATTAGCAAGCACTTTCCAGGGGATGGCAATCTCCACCGACCAGAAACGATCCCGGTCACGAGGCTCGTTGAGCGTCCCGGCCACATGCACCAATGTCTTGAGGCCCGGGATCTCCCAGCCATTATCCGCCTTGCCGCCATCCTTGTACGGCCTGGGAAGGAACAGGTCCCAGCCGGTATTGAGCGCATTGATCTCGAACTCGTAGTACTGGTGGTTGTCACCATCGGGATCGATAAAGATCTCGAAATCGTTGTCATGGAAGATCACCGAGTCGTGCTCGGTAAGCGTCCCCCAGACATGCGGTTCCTGCATTCGGGCTCCAATATGAAAGAGACTCGCTGTCCCAGGTCATTTTCATCCGCGTCAGAAAACGCGGCAATGGCTTGACCGTCCCCTCGATATCCAAAAATGCCTGTGACCAGGGAACCATTCGCCAGGCTTTTTCACCCAACCGACCATCCACCTCTATCGCCGAAACGGCAGGTCGGCAGAGATAGCTGCGTGGAACAATACGTCTCATCTTCTGCCAGTCCGCTGCCTCGTCGGCCTGGCTCGCTCCGCAGCAGACCAGTCCCGCCAGCAAGACAATCACAACTCGCTTCATCATCCAACCTTCCTGCTAGTCATGCCTGGGCGGGTCCGGGACCAGTGGCGGGTGCTCCTGGGCTACTGAGTAATCACGCTCCTCGACCGCCGGGTGCCCCCAGGGACCAAAACTGTCAAACTCATCACACTGCTCGTCTCCAACCACGAATGTCACCTCGATTCCCGACTCGCTGACATCACAACGCTGGAAGCCAAAACGCGTGTCCGCTTCCGACCAGCGTTCGGCAAGCTGCCCGGTGTTCCCGGCCGGCGGGGTACGGTAAAGTCGGATCCCCTCCACTTCCTGGACTGGCCGGCCGGTATGCACATGTCCACAGAAGAGAATTTCCACCCCTGCCGCTTTGAGCAGGTCCCACAGCCGGCGGCGATGGGGCAGGTCAATGGAAAAATACCAGTCGTAGTACTGGTCCGCGTTGGTCAGGTCCCAGTCGGGCTCGTCCAGCTGCTCAATAAAGGGCCAGTAGTGCATCACCGCGACATGGTGCTCACCCACCGGCAGCTCCGGCAGTCGCTCCAGCATCTTCCACATTCGCTCTTCATGCGGTAACCCCGATCCGGCCACGGCTGCATAGAATCCGGTGAAGCGGACATCACGGTGCAGGAAACTCCAGTGGATTGGGCCAAAGTAGGATGAAAACAGGTCCAGCCGCCGGCCCGTCATATTCAGGTCCGGATCATGCCAGTCCCAGCTGCGTGGTCCCTTGCTCTTATCCCCGTTCTCGCTGGCATGCTTATTCCCCACGTCCATGTTGCCCGGGATCACGAAAGAGGGAAAAGGCAACTCGTCCAGGTCCTCCCGGGCCTGCCGGTACTCGAACTCGTGGGTTTCTCCATCCCGTGTCAAGTCGCCGCCATGCAGCACCAAGTCAGCATCGATTGCCGCCATCTGCTGCTTGATCGCTGACCAGCGCTGATTGATGGCTGGACGAAAACGATAGGACCGGGCAGTCCCCATGTGGCTATCGTTCACGTGCAGGAAGGTCCAGGAACTCTGACCGGTAGCTGTCATGGAGGATCACTCGTATACTGATAGTGATTTCAATCCCCATCCGGCGACTTTAATAGCGCTAGCAGGGGTCTGTTTTTATTTTAGTAGTGCTCGATGGTCATTTTTTAGTAGGCGCTAGCTGGGTGACTTCAAGGCATTGCATG
>CAUZBP010000140.1:0-8960 GCA_963578105.1 Planctomycetota bacterium | reverse complement strand
GCCAATGATTCCAGGCCCAGGTCTTGAATCAAACGTTGATAAATTGCCCGCTCGGCCGGATGCAACTGGTAAGGCTTGAGCCCCAGTTCAATGGCCTGCCGCAACTCACTTTCCGCCTCATCCGGATTACGATCCAAGGACTGGCAGTAGGCCATGTGAAAGCGGAAGGCCGCTGTTTCACCCTCGTCAATCGCGCGATTCAGGTCATTTCTCGCCTCGGGGTAGCGGCCGACGGCAATCTTGGCCATGGCACGAGTGTCCAACAGGCTTGCAGTCGGTCCCAGGTGCTGAATGGCTTCGTCCACGAGTTCCAACGACTCTTCCCCTTTTTCCTCGAGCGCCAACACATAAGCCAGGTTGTTCTGAACAATCGCCCGATGGAGTGGCAGCAAATCTGGCCGCCCCAGGAATTCGCGGTAAAGTCTCACCACTCGAGTGGTGTTGCCACGCATCGTTTCGAATTCAGCCAGTTGGAGCACCATCGTGTGCGAGTCGGTAAGCTCTTCGCTTCCCTGTTGAAACCATGCATCGATCCTGTTGAAGTACTGGTCCCTGCCGTCATGATTGTTCAACTCGTTCGAATGACGTCGCAGCGCAGCGACAGCGACTTCGGTGACGGATTTAAGAGGAAACACCTTCTTCTTCAGGCCCTGTTCGCACAGGCTGAGAGCCTGGTCCAATTTATCCAGCCCCTCCTGACGGCCCAGGAAGGAGGCCAGCATCAGGGTGCGCCGGGGTACCCGGCGGACGTACTCTCGCAAAATCCTTTCCGCAGTTGAATATTGCCTGATTTCCTCAAGCAGGGCAGAAACATTGAGCAACAATTCGTTGTTTTCTTGCGGCAAACGACTGATTGGATCAGGAAGCAGGCGAAGCAATTGCTTTTCGGCCTTCTCTCCCTCGCCCTTTCCAGCCATCACCAGGCTGGAAACCCTGATCTGCTGAGCACTATTCTCCGGCAGTTTGCGCAACAGCCCCTGGGCCTGATCCACCTTTTTCTGCTTGATCAGCATTTCGATCAGAAGGCCCACCACTTGTACATTTCCCGGATTTGCGGCCAGCAAGTCGTAGAGCACTTTCTCCGAGTCATCGTGCCTGCCCACACGCTGATAGAGATTCGCCAACAGAACCTGTTCGTTATCGCGCAACTTCCGTTCCTGTCGAAGTCCTTCGAAGTCCTGAATCACTTTCTTGTGGGAAAGGGTGTCGGTCCGAGTCAGGGTGATTTGGGCCAAAATTTTAAGGTCGTCGGGCGCCAACCTCGCACCCTTGGGAACGTTTTTACGAATCTCCTCCACCGCCGCCAGGTAATCCTGGAAACTTCCACTGGCAGCCAGCACATTCGCCTTGGAACGGCGTGCCCAGGTCGTAAATTGATCAGCATCGGCATCGTAGGCCTCAACACCTTCCAGCAGTCGATCGAGTTGCTGCAGGGCGTTAGTGCGGCGATTGAGAGATACGTAGAAGGCGGCGCTTTTTTGCAACACGGATCGATCATCTGGAATGTTGTCCAAAGCCTGCTGATAAAATTGTTCAGCCCGTGCAATGTGCAGACTCCGTTTCGTCGTTTTCGGCCTGTCCAGGCTGGCTGCCAACTCGTGACAGCGCGCCAGCGTAACGTGTACGAAGGTTTCCGAAAGGTTGATTTGAGCGGCGCGCATGGCATCTTCTGCCGCCTGGTATTGGCGCACTTTGAACAAATTTCCAACCAAAGCAAGCCACCCGTCCGGAGAACGAGGTTTCAATTCGGTGACCCGCCGAAAGGCGTACGTTGCGGCTTGAAGATGACCGTGGCGACTGAGCGCACTTCCTTTCCAGAGAAGATCTGCGGCTTCCTCAGAATCCAGCGGAACCACTTTTTCAATCTCGGCAATCGTTACGTGTTCTGTCTTCAGATCGATCAGCTTCTGATCGGCCAACTTCGAACGCATTGTTTTGGGCAGGCGGGCGATCATCTGACGAGCGGCCTCCGGTCGGTCCGTTTCCAGGTAAAGTTCCGCCAGTGTCTCAATGATCTTGGGATCGTTGTGACCCGATTCAATAATCTGATTCATGTAGTCTTCTGCCGATTCACGATCCCCCAGCAGGATGCTGACTTGGGCCTGCAGGCGTAGCAAATCGGGCCAGTTGGGGCGATTTTCTTGAATATCGCGCATCAAGTTGCGTGCTTCTTGCAATACTTCTTCGCTTTCGTCTTTATTGGAAAAAGACCAGGTCAGCCATTGAGCCTGGACAAGTTTCCACTCGTTGCTTTCGGTCCCCTCCAACTCCTCGATCATTTGAAGCGCAATGCCCATCTGCTCTTCATCGCCGACGATCAGACCCAGGGTGAACAACTGCGTGCGACATTTCATGTCCTGCGGATCCGCTTCGGCGATCTCCAGCAGAAGGCGTCGCACGTGCCCGGCAGGCAGATTCAAGCTCCGGTGCAGTGACACGAGTCCGTACTTCAGTTGAATCTGATTCCTGACCGACCAGGCTTCGATACCCTTTTCCTGGCCGACGAGAGCTTGCTTGACACCATCGCCACCTTTGCGAACAATTTTTGAAGCTAACAACAGTCGCTCGCGTGGCGAATCAAACTTCTCGTCGAAATTGTCCTCCGTTTCTCCTAACTTGTCAGCCAACTGCCGTTCGAAGATCTTCAGGGTCTCATCGTCCGGTGTTTTTTTTCGTTGCTTACGGACCAATGCCAGCGCTTCCTCGTACTTCTTTTGCGCCGACAACAGTTCGGCGTAGGCTGCCCACTTGCGAGGCTCCTCAACATTCTCATCAGCGGCAATGTACCTGAGGATTTTTTTGCTCTCGGTCCAGTCCTGCTCCGCCTCGGGAAGGATCGACTGTTGGGCAGCTAACAACGAAAACAAGCTGAACGAAATAGCGAGGGTCGCCTCTTGTCCAGCTTCCAATTGTGAATCGTAGATGATGCGGTAATTTTCGATGGCCTGCGTAAATTGCCCTTTGGCCTTAAAAGATCGTGCTTTGATCAACACGGCAGACAACTTCTGCGGAGAATTGTCTGGCACACTTTCCGCGGCAGAAATCGCCAGGTCCCAGGCCTCGAGGTTTTCATAACATTGCGCCAAAATGATATAAACCTGGCTTGTCAGCTGAGGATTCCTCGCCAGCAGAGAGGTCATGGTCTTTTCCATTTGCCTGGACGCTTTTCGCCATTTTTCTTCGATCAGCAGCAATCGCACCTCAAGATAATTCACCCAATCGGTGCGCGCGCCCATCGAGCGTAACAACACAAGTGATTCCTCAGCGGCTTCGACGTTTTTTTCCCGCAATTCCAGTTCGCACTTCTTGAGTGTCAAAATAGGACTCTCCGGATTCGCTTCCAGACCCTGCAGGAGCCAATTCATTGCCTCTTCCGCATTTTCCTGCACCAGGGCCAGATCCGACCGCGACGTGAAAACTGAAACACTTTCGGGATGCTTTTCGACACCGCGATCTAAATGCGTTTTCGCTGTCTCCAGATCCTCATCAGCAATTGCAATTTTTGCCGCTGTCAAAATGACCTGTTCGTCATCCGGATTCAGTTCCAGGGCCTTCTCGATATCTACCTTTGCTTTCTCGATCCGGTCGTCGGCCGTTGAATACCTCAAAATCGATTTAGCGCGTTGCAGGAGTGCCTCGTAATTGCCGGGGTTCACTTCCACTGCATGGTCGATGACCTGTTCCGCCAATTCCGTATCAAAATCGTCCCGGAACAAGGCGGCCAACACCAGATAAGCATCCACGTTGTCAGTGGTTTTGGCTTGCTCATCGTCAAAAGAACTCGTCAAAGGGTCGAATCCCAACAACTTCTCCACTTCGCGCCTGGCGGCATTCGGATCTCCGTTTAATGCCTTGCAACGCGACAGTTTAACCAGTGAATCAGAATCGAAGTCGTCGCCCATCGTGTCCCGCATCAACTCCAGGTGCTCGATGGCGTCGCCGTACCGCCGAACCTCTATCATGAAGTCAACGGTTTGTTTTCTTAATTCGTGATTCTCGGGTACCTGCCGCAGCGCTTCTTCACATCTGCCGTATGCCCGACCGATATCAAGACGATCGATCTCCTTGTCTTTTTCTATCAGTTGCAGATAATCAAGAGCTACCTTGCATAACTGCTCGGTGTCCTGAGGTCGGTAAGCCAGGTAACGCTCTTGCAAACGGATTGCCTCACGGAAATTTCCTTCGTCCCGAAAGGCGTTGGCTCGTCCAAGCAGATTACTGGCATTTCGATTGACTTGAAAATGCCACACAATAAATGCAATTGCTGGTACTACAATGACTCCCAACAACAGCGTAGCCGCGAACTTGACGTTGATTTTCTTCATACTCTGCTGCTCTCTATAACTTGAATTGCAAAGTCGCCCCGTGGACAGCCTGCAGGACTGTCTTCTGCGATTCCACATCCTTGCACGGCAGAATGCAACCCGCGCTGCGAGTTGTCTTGAGACAAGTTGTGTTTACTCCGGCCGCCCAACTGCAGCCGTGTCATAATTATTGGCAGATCACACCGACTCAGGATGTCTGTGACCGGCCCATTTGGACCCAAACCCGTTGATGTAGAAAGAAGTCCCGGATGGCAGGCGGTTATCACCACCATCTGCCCCAGAACTTCTCCTTCCAATCCTAGCCCCCAAGTCATCGTGGTCAACAAAAATGCCAAGGCGAAAAGGCCGGGAGCAGCCGGCACCGTTCTTTTCAAACATTCCAGCAATTATTCCCAACATACCGAGTAAATGAATTGTAAGGGACGACGAGAAGCCTGGAAATACCCGCCACGGTCTCCGGACGGCTTCTGCGGTCCTCCCGGAGCGCCGCTGGCACGACCTTTGCCGATAATAACTGGTTTATTCAACACAGACACTTACCGGTTCAGGGAATAAAAAACGGCAAATCAGCAGTTCCTTCCTTCCGCAGCGACGAACTCGCATGACTCGTCAGACGCAGCAGGTGCGAGACAAACAGGACCTTTGGAATTTCTTCCTGCAACGCACCCAGAGAGGCACGCTTCTGACGGCCCGTTGACAAAGGCCTGTTGTGCGGGGCGGCGACGTGCAATGGAACTCCGCTGGACAGCGACGTACCATTAATAGTGGAGTGAGGTGTGATTGCTAATCGATGAGTCAAAGACTGCACCGCCCTTGCCACAGGTCGCAAATACGGCTTTACTGACCCGGCTATACTGTCACAGTTCTCTCGCCGAGAAGATGGACGATTCGAATGATTCACAAAAGGTGCATCGAATGGACCACAGCGTCGACGCCATGAAAGGTCGTGACGGAGAAGTAGCCTCCAGTGTCACGGAATCCCTGGCGACCGGCAACCTCATGAGACGGTCTACCATCACCGCAGTTGCTTGTTTCTTCCTGTCGGGATTTCTGGCGCTGGCGCTGGAAATTTGCTGGATCCGGAAGGCGTCGTTGGTTTTTGGCTCCGCGAGTTTTGCGCTCAGCACGGTGTTGGCTGTTTTCTTTGGCGGCCTGGCAGTGGGCAGTTACCTGTCTGGCCGCTGGTCTCAACGACTGCTTCGTCCCCTGAGGATGTATGCAGCGGTAGAGATTGGAGTGGGGGCCCTGGCACTTTTGAGTCCCTTGACATTCACCGTCGGCCAGCTGATCTACGGACATTTTTACCCCCTGATCATGGACCATTTTTTCGTCCTGTCGCTCGTTCGACTTCTGCTGGTAACCACAACCCTGCTTCCTCCCACGATTTTGATGGGAGCGACCCTGCCCCTGTTTTGCCGTCAATACGTGGAAACGGAAAGCCGGATTGCACGTCGAATAGGATTCCTATATGGAATCAACACGTTAGGAGCCGCCGTGGGCTGCGCCACCAGTGGCTTTTTGATGATCCGCTACATTGGTGTCGATCGATCCATCTACCTGTGCGGCACCATGAACATGCTGCTTGGCTGGGTTGCCTGGCGACTGCCCGTACAGGCAGTCAACCCGTCGACCGACAATGACCGGCAGGACTTCACGCAAAGCACCTCGCCAGCGGTTGATACTTCCCCCGACGGAGTTCGGGCAGTGCCGTTCTTATTCTTCCTTGCCGGGTTCATCGCGCTTGGAAACGAAGTCTTGTGGACCCGATTTCTTTCGCTGATGATGCACAACACGGTCTACACCTACACCCTGACACTTACTGTGATTTTGATCGGCATTGTGGTGGGCAGCATGTTCACGGCGCGCTGGATGGATCATTTACGTCGCCGGGCGCTTTTATTCGGTGCTCTTCAGGCGACGATTGGTATTACCGTCATGACGGTCTTGATGTTGCCAGCAAGCTGGTGGGAACAGTGGCGGGACCCCACAGATTTAAGCAGCCAACTGTGGGTCGTGTTGACCATTTTAATGGTTCCGGCCGTCCTTTCAGGAATCTCCTTCCCGTTGGCCCTTCGGATGGTGGTCTCCGACCCCCGGCAAGCCAGTCGTGTCGTCGGACAAATGAGCGCCTTAAACACGGCGGGTGGAATTGCGGGTGCCTTGAGTATCGGATTTGTCGTCCTGCCACTTTTGGGCATGCAGCAAACGTTATGGCTGACCACGGGGCTGAGCCTTCTCAGCGGAATCGTCACCTGGCTGTACGTCGAACGTGTAACGACATTCCGGGTACGCATTGCACTGTCCATTGCCAGCGGAGTCGTCTGGCTGAGCCTCCCACTTTCCCTGGGAACCCGTCTTCCGGCCGACTTTCTGACCAAAGAGGGAACGCTGATCGACTTCCGTGAAGGGCTGAGCTCGCAGGTGGCTGTCATTCGAAAAAAAGAAAAACTGATGCTTGAAATTGACAGATTGTGGCAAGGCGAGAACCAGAAGACACATCAGATCATGGCCGCGCATGTCCCCATGCTGTTACACCAGGATCCCCGGTCGGTCCTGCTGGTGGGGATCGGCGCGGGGCAGACCGCCAGTCGGTTCCTGATGTACCCCTCTCTGCAAATACTCGACTGCGTGGACATCGAGCGGGAACTGAGTCCGTTGATCAGACAGTACTTCGCTGGCGACTGGCTCGACGATTCACGCGTAAACGTTTATGTCGAAGATGGCCGCAACTACGTCACTCACACCAACACACGTTACGACGTCATCTCGGTGGAAGTCGGTCAAGCCTTCCGTCCGGGCGTGGCCTCCTTTTACACCACCGACTTTTACCATCTGGCGAAAGCACGCCTCAAACCGGGTGGCCTGATATCGCAATTTGCACCGCTGAGTTTCTACAGCCACCAAATGGACGAGTTTCGCACGGTGGTCAGCAGTTTCATCCAAGTCTTTCCCAACAGTATCCTGTGGTACAACTACAATGAGTGCCTGTTGATCGGTTCCACAGAAAAACAAGTCAAATTGTCAGCAGATCGCCTGGCACTGCTGGCCGGCAATCAGCAGATTCACCAGGACCTGGCGTTTTCCCACTGGGGCGGTTCAGCACACTGGCTCAACCAACCGCAAAATTTTCTGGCCGGGTTTCTTGCCGGGCCGCGCGGCCTGACGAAGTTTGCTGGTAACGCGCCGGTTTATCGAGACGATCGACCGTACCTGGAATACACCACCAACCCTCATCTTTCCGCAGCGGAGATGCCGGTACTCAAGCTGATCCAGTCCTGCATCGACCCCGTGGACGTCGTGTTGAGTTCCACCCCCGGCAGTTCTTTCGCCGACGCAACCCACTCCGTCCGAATCCTCAACCTGAAAGATATTGAAGCGGACTTCGCCACCCGCGGCGTGGGAAGACTGATTGCCCAGGGTGATCACAAACAGGCGGAGGCCTTCGTGCGTAAAGGACTCCGCTTGAACCCGAACCGCGTTTCCCTGTACGCCAGCCTGGGCGTGACACTTTTCTACCAGCAGAAAATCCGCGAGGCCATGGATTCGTTTCACCACGGACTGGAACTCGACCCGAACAATTTTGATTGCCACATGGGCCTGGCAAATGCTTATATGACGCGAAAACTTTTCCAAAAGGCGTCCTTTCACTTGCAACACATTGTGGATCAGAACCCCGACTTCGCGCAATCCCGCTTCCTGTTGGCACGAGCCTATCAACGATTGCAACAACCGGATCAAGCCATGGAAGCCTATCGAGAAACACTGCGCGTGGAACCGGAACACGCTGCGGCTCACGGCGACCTCGGCATGCTGCTTACCCGGCAAGGCAAACTGAACGAAGCCATGAGTCATCTCCGGCAGGCAATCCGAATTGACCCCGGAGTTGCCAGGTCGCATTTTATCCTGGCAAAAACATTGCACGAGGTTGACCGGACCGGGCAGGCAATCAACCACTTCCGCACAGCCGTGCGTCTGGCACCGGACTGGCCGTTACCCCTGAACGACCTGGCATGGATTCTGGCAACGCATCCGGACGTCAATCTTCGCAATCCCCAAGAGGCTTTGCTTCATGCCGAACATGCCGCTGAACTGACAGAACACCAAAACGCCTCCTTCCTGGACACCCTGGCCGTGGCCTACGCGGCAGCAGACCTTTTTGACCAGGCCCGGCAAACCGCGCGGCAAGCGATCGAGATTGCTTCGTCAGATCAGAACAGCAAACTTGCGAACCAGATCCAACGGCGCCTCCGTCAGTACGAACAAGGAAAACCACATCGGACGCCAACCGCAGCAGAAAATTCCTCCGCTCCGTAATGCAAGTCCTTTTCGACAACCTTTTGCGGTCGCGACACCCCCCCTTCCACGATCTTGTTCAGCGTCCCTCTCCAACAAGATCGATAGGTTTTCAACGTTGGATTGATTACAATCGAAGGCAGCCGACTATCCTCACTGGGACTTCGATTCTCCTGATCGCGCCATTTCGCAACAGGTAAGCGAATCACTGCGGCAAAATATATTCTGGAAAAACGCGAGCGAATTTTACAGCCTGGCATGAGACGACACGCTGCCTGTCAACTCGGTGACATTCCCACTGGAACGACAAAGGGACTGCGCGTTGCCGGGCGTGATGTACTG
>CAUZBP010000139.1:0-9185 GCA_963578105.1 Planctomycetota bacterium | reverse complement strand
TCTTCCCGGGCGGAAAATGCCGAACCGTTTGGCGCAATGTCCAGGTGTATGAAGAGGCCGTCGCCCACGCCATGCAAATTAGAAAACGTACTTCCGCCGTCGTTGGATTGAACAAGGAAGACCGATTGGTGATGCTGGTAGCCAATCAGGATCTCTCCGTCGGGCCCGAATGCAGCGCTCGGATCTCCGCCTTGGCTGTTGAGGGCTTCGTCCCAACTCACACCCAGAAGCGTGTCGCTACCCCAATTGGCGCCGGAGTCGTGCGAAACAGCATACCGGATACGCGTTTGCGCGGATCTGTCGTCTTCCCAGGTCAGAATCAATGTCTGGCCCTGGGCCGCAATGGCTGCATCTTTCGCACTGCCGCTTGCATCAACAGGGTTCTGGGGCGTGGTCCATCCTGAACTGTTTGTCCAGGTGGATACGTCTACGGTGGAACTGCCGGAATCGTGCCAACTTATGGCGGCGAAGGGATTGTCGCCCGCTGCACCTTCACTCGCAGACAAACTCACAGAACGCGCATCCACGCCAAAGGGAGAGACCCAGGACGGTGTTGACCAGTTGGTTCCTGAATCCTCAGAGGTCGTGAATGCAACACGCTGCTGGTTGAGTCCCACCTGTTCTGACCAACTAATGAGCCCTGTTCTGACCAACTAATGAGCAAAGTGCCACCGCCGACCAAGGTGATGGTAGGTTTGAGCACAGCGCCCGGTCCGGCTGAAGCAAGCGATTGAATCGTCCAGCTGCCGGATTCCCTCTGATGGCCGTAGCGAAGATCGTTCCCATCCTTCCAAACCAAGTGCAGCACACCTTCTCCGTCTCGCACTGCGACCTTGGTATTGTTGAAAGCCAGAGACAGTTCGGTGGAGGTGACGACGCTTTCGGCGTCCATCCAAATGACTTCCGCCGATGAACTTGTCGCCAGTAGCGTTGACCCTAGCAATATTGCAGCCAGGCCTTGGCTCAATCCAATGTGTGATTGTAATCCCGCCACTGTTCTGCAGAAGCCCGGCACTGTTCTGCAGAAGACTGTCATCAATGTTCTCCGACTCAGGATCACTCTCACATCTCCCATATGAACCCAGTGAGGTTCCACCGCCGAACCCTGCGGCCAGGCGAGAGGAATTCCTGTCTCCCATCGGCACCGTATTGTACGCCTCGGAGTTCGTCACCGTCAAATTTTTCCCGGATTTCTCTCCTCTTTCGATCGTTGCTGGCCGAGAGACTTGCGTCCGATTCAGGTTTGGGTGCCTGGTGCACCAAGTCACCTTGGGTGCGGTGTTTTTCCCCCGGTACGAGTTGGCCGACCGAGAAACGCGGTGGGGCGAGGAATGCACACATCATCTGCCAGTACCGGCAGACTCAAGCTTGGCAAGCAGCACGTTATAGTTGCTGAGGTCCACGCCGTGATCCCAATCAGTATCACCACGCAAGTCCGGTGATGCAAACGGCGATATTTCGGTAGCATCGACGACTACGGAAACCCTTCCTGATGAAGGTGATTTCTCGGTCCTGATTCCCGAGCCCACGTCGCTGATGATCGTTGTCGGCGGGATAGTGCGGTGGGACCGCCGCCTGCTGTCCCATCATCCTGGAAGAAAACGCTTAAACAGAATCAGCCCTAAAACATGTCTGTGCCGAACTGGAGATCCCGCCAACGGGCAGTGACACCTTGTCCAAAAACGGTTTGCTCATAACTCGGATCCAAACCGGCGATCGTGCCGCCCTGTCCGTCGGGTAGATCGTCCAGCAAAGTGAAGATTCCCAGCCCGATCCGAAAACGAAACGGTTTGACAACTGGCGCACGGGGAGGCTCGAGTGTTGTCACCCAGTCGACCTGGTGAACTACCTTTCCATCCACCAGCCATTCTGCCCGGTCGGGACCTGGGCAAAGCAACTCGTCATCTCCAGGCAGGTAGCGCAGCTCGTAATGGTGCCAGCTGCCCGGCTCGATCTGCAAATCGGTGAGAGAGAGATCGGCCAGGGGTTGTACCGCACCGTCGGGATTGGGTGCCGATATGGCGAATCGTTCCCTTAGTGCCATAACGCGCCGGTTGCTGACTTCAAAGTTCAGCACAAGCCCCGTGCCTTCGTCGATCAACACCAGTGCACCAGAGCCCAGGCGGGGGTCATCCGAATCAACACCGAAAGGGTTTTCTTGCGTCCCATGGACTTCCACGGCCATTTCAACACCAACACGAAAGCCATCGCCAGCCGGGAATTTACGGTCGGTGAGAATTACCGCCTTGGCATGATCCAGAGGATCTTTGCGGGCCAGCGTAAAACGAGAAATGTCGATTTTAAGCTCCGGCAGTTGCTCGCTGGGGGGTGTGATCTGCGCTGAAGGATCGAAGGCGGTAAAATCTCCAGCTTGCATTACGTTCCATCCCGCCCCAATGACGGGTGAACCGGCAGACCAGTCATGGAAATCACGCCCTTCGCCTTGAAAGAAATGAGGGGGGGGCATCAATGCGCGCCAAACGTCCACCGAGCGGGGAACATTGGGCCAATCCTGCGGTTGATACGATTCCTCGTCCCAAACCTGCAGCAGTTCTGAGGTCAGCTCAACGATATTGCCAGCGGGATCGGGAATGTAGACAAACAAATTGTTGCCAGGTCCATGCCGCCCTGGACCGTAGATGACCGGAACGTTGTGGCGAACCAAATGATCGCAATAATGCTTCAGAGCCTGCCAGTCTTCCAGATCGAATGCATAATGGTTTACCTTGGCTTCCGGGGCACAGAGCAGTGCGATCCCGTGATGGTCCTGGTCACAGCGGAGCCAAGTGGCCAAATTCCCTTCAACCGTATCTGAAACGCGAAAGCCGAGGACAGCACTGTAAAAGTCCACAGATTCCTTCATTTGAGGAGTCATGAGGGTGAGATGACCAAATTTCAATGGACGTACCTCCCGGGCTTGGAGCGGTTTGGCCAGTTTTTTTATCCCCTCATAAACTTCGATCAGGTTGCCATGGGGATCCCGCACACAAAGTGCATCTCCGGTGCCGGGGTCTGACCAGGTGCGGGACTCGATCTTTACCTCCAAGCTGCTCAGATGCGCCCGGACGGCGTCGAGTGCCGGCTTATCAAAGACTTCCAGCCCCAAATGATGCAGGCCACGTGATTTACCTGGGAAGATCGCCAAGCAGCGGTGATCGGAATTGCAGCGCAAATAAACTGCATCGTCAACCCGTTCCGAAATTTCGAGCCCCACAACTTCCTCGTAGAAGCGCGAAACCCGGTCCACATCGGTAACCGTGATTGCCACGTAACCAAGTCGCTTGATCTTGTCCATTGGTTGATCCACATCGAAGTTTCAGGCCAAATAACCACCGTCGACGTTCATGGGATGGCCAACAACGAAAGAGGCAGCATCACTACACAACCAAACCACGGCCTCGGCAATTTCTTCCGGTGTCCCGATCCTGCCGATCGGGTGCAGTTGACTATACTCCTGGACTTTTTCCGGGTTGGTTTGTAGTTGCTTCTCGACCATTGCAGTCCGGATGAGGCCTGGATTTATGCAGTTAATGCGGATGCCCTTCGCAGCGAATTCCAAAGCCGCGGTTTGCGTTAACGATACCACGCCCGCCTTACTGGCCGCATAGGCTGGCAAAGTGGCCGTCCCTTGCATACCGGCGTTGGAAGCCATATTTACGATAGCTCCCCCACCTTGCTGAAGCATCTGCCCGATCTCGTATTTCATACAGAGCCACACGCCACGCAAATTAATTCGCATGACACGATCAAAGTTTTCTTCCGTGCACTCCTGGGTGGTTGTCATCTCGCCGAGCACACCGGCACAATTCAAGGCGCAATCGATTCGGCCGAAAACCTTCACACATTGCTCCACCATATTGCTTACTTCGCGTGCCTCGGTCACATCGCACGGCACAAATAACGCCTCGCCACCAGCCTGTCGAATGTGTTCAACCGTGTCGTTGCCGGCGTCGGTCTGGATGTCGACAACGGCCACTTTCGCACCCTCTCGGGAAAACGCCAGTGCCGAGGCCCGTCCGATACCAGAGGCAGCTCCTGTTAAAATCGCTGTTCGATTCTTAAGCATCGCAGACATCGGTTCCTTCTATCAATCGACAAGTTCCTCATCATCATGCCAGCGGCAACCTGACAGGCGTTACCAGTTACGGATGATACACTGAAGGAAGCTGTACCAAAAGATGGCTGGCAATCGCTGGCACGCGGGTGAATTTTGCAGAGGCTTGACCACCGTTCCACAATTGCATGTGGCCAGAATTGCATGTGGCCAGAATTGTGGTGCGGCCAGAGATTTCGTACGATAGTCTTGTTTTCGGACCCGTGCCGGTGGCAGCTGTATCGCCGCACAGGCGGTCGGCACGTTAATCAGCAGAGCGTTTGGCACACTCGATCCAGGGCCCATTTTAACTGCTCGACGACCTGGCCAAAGCCGAGGCACGAAGTTGGAACAATTTTTTTAGCTGTTCCCAGGCAGGCCGCTCGGTCAGCCAGGAAATTTCGCGGTCACCAGGGAGATTCACTGTGAGTTCACAGTCCAACGTAATCATTTCCTGTGCCATCACTGGCTCTATCCACACGCCGACGATGTCCGAGTACTTGCCGGTGACCCCGGAGCAAATTACAGAACAATCGATCGAGGCAGCTCGCGCCGGTGCAGCGATTGTGCACCTGCACGCGCGGGACCCAAAAGATGGCCGTCCCACGCCAGATCCAGACGTGTTTCGACAATTTCTGCCACAAATCAAAGAGGCTACGGATGTGGTGATCAACGTCACGACCGGTGGCGGACACGGCATGACGGTTCAGCAGCGACTTGCTGCGGCAATGTCCCTCCAGCCAGAAATGTGCTCACTGAATATGGGCTCGATGAATTTTGGTTTATTCCAATTACTTCCCCGCTACACAACGTGGAAATACGATTGGGAACCAAAACAACTCGAAACCACAAGAGATTACATCTTTAAGAACACGTTTAAGGATATCGAAACCATCCTCGAGAAGCTGGGCCAGGGATACGGTACGCGGTTCGAATTCGAGTGCTACGACGTGGGCCATCTTTACACGCTTGCACATTTTCTTGAGCGAGGCCTGGTCCAGCCACCCCTGTTCGTCCAGACAATCTTTGGGATCCTGGGTGGCATTGGTGCCGACTCGGAAAACCTGTTGCACATGAAACGCATTGCCGACAAACTCTTTGGCGATGACTACCTGTGGTCAATTCTGGCCGCCGGGCGACATCAACTGCGACTTTGCTCAATGGGAGCCGCCATGGGCGGCAACGTGCGCGTTGGATTGGAAGACAACCTTTATCTGGCCAAAGGCGAACTTGCCCAGTCCAACGCCGCGCTGGTCCAACGGATGCGCAAAATTCTGGAAGGCCTCTCACTCCCGATCGCAACTTCCTCCGAAGTCCGCCAGCGACTGCAACTCAAGGGAAAGACAGCTGTCAATTTCTGATCCGACCAGCTGTACTGCAATCGCAACTTACGCGACACAGGGCCACAAATGCGACCGACGCCAGTGAGTCCGGAGCTGAAGCCGAATCAGTTTGACCGTGAAGTCCAGGATACTTCTCACTTCCTGACCACTTGCGGAATAAAATCGCAACGCGGATGAACCTGGGATGAAATTAAAATTGTCAGCAGCAAGAATGGCAAGAAACCGCGATGACTTTCGTCGAATGACAGCGAAGTTGTCATCCCTCTTGATCGGTATCTGTCTGCTACTTTGCCAGCCCGCGCGGCCGGTAGAGCCGGTGGCCTCGGCACCCGAAAAAAGCAGCGTGTTCCTGCTCCCTTATTTTCTGGGTAACGGGGAAACCGGTGTCTATTTCTCCTGGAGTCGCGATGGAACCCGCTTTCAGTGGCTGAACCAGGGAAAAGTCGTCATGCCCGCGCCACCCTGGGCGAATGAAATTCTCACCAGGGATCCCTCCGTTCTCTATCACGACGGTCTTTTCCACATGGTCTGGACCACCAGTTGGAATTCTCGCAGCATCGGATATGCAAACTCGAAAGACCTGTCGCACTGGAGTTCGCCAAAGAAAATCGATATCTGGGGAAAAGTGACCGCAGTCCGCAATACATGGGCGCCCGAATTGCATTGGGATCCAGAGAAAAAAGAGTACTTGATCATCTGGAGTGCAACGACACACCGAGAATTGGAAGATAAAGATGATAGCCAGGATGAACATGGATACGATCATCGCACCTATGTAACGCGAACGCGTGATTTCAAGAAGTTTTCCCAGCCCGAACTTTTTTATTCGCCAGATCCAGAGATAAGTGTCATCGATCCTTTTATTGCCCGTGACGATCGCGGTACCGTCGATCGGAAGGATGATCGCTGGGTGATGGTGATCAAGAACGAAATGCCGATTGCCCGCGGTGGCAAGAATTTGCGTCTGGTGTTTGGAAAAACCATGCAGGGACCGTTGGACACGACGTTGGGGCCAACCGTTGTCGGAGCGGGTACTGACATTGTGAACAGGATGAGAGAAGGTCCGTCCTTGTTCAAACACAAGAATCTTTGGCACCTTTACTGGGATGCTCCGGGCAGCAAGCACTCGTACTGCCTGGCGACCAGTCCAGATTTGGTGCATTGGACAAATCGTTCAGAGCAGATGAAGCTGCCGACCAGGCAAATGCGACATGGAACGGTGCTGATGGTACCTGAAACTGCTGTTGCTGAAGTTTTGACAGCTGACCCCCTCCCCTAAAAATTGGTCCCGCGGAAGTGAGAGAACCGTATCGGGCTTGTGGCTCGGAAAGGATTCGATATTCATCGCTCACTAGCGATCGTACTCCATATCCAATTGAATACCGAGTTGTTTGAGCTGATCAAGTTGCTCTTGAGCCGCTGGGTCGTCGAGTGGATTCCCAGCCAGGTAGATCCTCCAAAACGTAGCGAAGCTGTCTGGTCCATCCAGATCCTCTTGTGCAAGTTTGACCAGCGGCGTCAAATCGGAAATTTGGTTTCCTTGCAAATAGGTTGTATACCCGCCACTGCCCGGTGGTAAAAGCGAGATATCTTCAATCTGATTGTGGGCCAGGCCAAGACTCAACAGCCACGCCTGGTTTTTCAACGGCCCGATATCACTAATTTGATTGTGGTTGAGGTACAGCGAAGACAACTTCTCTAAGCTGGCTACCGGCTCAATTGAATTGATCTTGTTATGCGAAGCGTACAAATTCGAGAGAGCCGAAAGCGATTCAATACCGTCAAGTTTCTCAACTTGATTCTGCTCAATGTTCAAATACTGAAGTTTCACAAGCTCGCCCAGTGGACTTACGTCCACGATTTTGTTGTTGGAAAGATCCAGCGACTGTACAAGGTTGCACGCAGCCAGCGGTGCAACATTCTGAATATTGTTGTTCGCCAGTTTCACTTCGCGCAGATTATGACAGTGCTCCAGCCCGGTAAGGTCCTCGATTCCCCGCCCATTCGCCTGGAGAAAATAAATGTTTTCCAGGTCGTCGAGAGTAATCTCTTCCCCCTCACTCTGTTTCTTCGCCTTGATCTCCAGGATCACCGCGCGCAGGTTTTCATCCGGCACATTGACCGAAGCCTCGGTTGCCATGAGCGGCGAATAACCACACCCTAGTATCATCAACCACAATCCTAAAACTCTTTGGCGGTTCATTTGTTGTATTTCCCAAGCGGTTCACATGAATAAAAAAACTGGAAAATTCGAGCTCGGCAGTTCGAACCTGGCAGGGTAAAGATGTAAGACTGCTTGCAACCACACCTTTTGCCGGTCAATCAACCCTCAAACTCGGTGCACGACGGGTCACACCCACTACGATGTGGCACACCGAAAAAACGTGCCAACACACCACCGCGTGGCAGATCCCCTTCCCCCCTATTTTAAATACTCAAATTCAACGTGCAAGATCCCTACTTAACCACGGAGCCGGTTGCCCTGGTACCCGCTGAAATGCCCGGGGATTGGGATCTTCACTGCCGTCAGCGCTGACTGACCTTTTGGTAGCCAACCAGACACGGTTGCAATTGTTTGCCCTGGCCTACGACCTGGAAAACTTCCTGCGGCGACTGGCCCTGCCCCGTGATGTGCAAGTCGTCGATTGCTACAAAAGACCCTGTTCCCATGCCTGCAGAGATTCGCAAAGGCGGCCGGTGTGTGGGAGGTTCGGACCGCGAATAGGCCAACCGCTTTGGGCGAGGTCTTGGCTATCGACCCTGATGGCATAAACCTTGCCGTCATAGGACCCGATGTAAACGGTGTCATCCTGCGCGATGGCGGGGCTCGGTGCCCGATCAAATCAGGAAAGGTCTTCAGAACGCTTAAGAAAATCTTCGCACGGATTGGGCCTGTTGATCGTAACGGTGCTGTACATGCTGGCCCTTTTGGGTCTGGCAGCTGTGACGCTTCGAATGCGCCACCGGTAGTCTGTGGTTTGACTGGCTGGTAATGCCGTTGCCACTCACCCACCACATATTTTACAAGCAACCCCTTCGTCAGGGGCGGATGCGCGGCCTTTTGATTTATTATCCCACCGGCAACTTTGGTTGTGCCGCGTACCGCTACTGGTCGTCAACCAATAGCTCATCGCGGCCTTTGGCTGCCAGGACCGGTCTTCCGAGCTAGGTAACACGGGTGATTGCAACAGTATGCAACGGTTTGAGTCCGGTTTCAACACCCACCAACTGTCGCAATAAGACGCGCAGAATATCAGAACTGTCGCACTGTTGTCGCGTAGACTACACAAAAACGATTTTCCCGCTACGAGCAGTGACTGACCGTTGGTTGCCGGGCCAAACCACCCACTACCCGCACCGCATGCGCAGCGGTACACAGGCCAGCGCCAACAGGGCCAACAGCAGGGTGGCTGGTTCGGGGACAGGATCTGCTTGTGAGCCGCCGGCTGTGGACTGGCCGAAGTGGGTTTTCCAGAGATCATAGTCGGCTTGTACAACAGTCGCTCCCCCTGAACCGTTGCCGTTCAGGACTGAAGAGTCCAACCCCAGGTTGTCCTGCCAGAGGGTATAGTCGGCTGCGTCGACAATGCCGTCGTAGTTGAAGTCGCCTGATATCTGTGACGGTGCTAACGACACAAGGAGTTCACCCGTGGTGTACAGGTTCGTCTGATCCCACTCCAGGTCGGATGCGAGGGCGGGCAAACTCACGTTGTCAAACAAACCGCTTAGATTAGCCGGTTCAAAATCCA
>CAUZBP010000138.1:0-9309 GCA_963578105.1 Planctomycetota bacterium | reverse complement strand
ACGTCTATACCTCTTATGGTTACGTCGGTGTGGTGGCAGATGCCTTTGTGGCCAAATCTTTTTCGGCCGACCAAGTGGTGAACCTCATGACCGAAACAACGGACATGATCAATTTAAATATGGAGTCGTTACGAAAGGTGCGTCCGACGCTGGCTTCCGAGGATCAGGCCTTCATTGACCTGTTGATTCATGTCTATGAACTGGTGAAATGTGAAGCTCAGGCACTGACGGATTTTGCCCGCACGGAGAAACCAGAGTACGCAGCTGAATTCGAGAAGGCCAGGACGGCAGTTTGGCCACATCTGAAACAAGTACTCAGTCTCAACTAACCGTGATTTCAAGCTGCCTTTTTACAGGTCCTATCTTGGCTGGGACTGAGCACACGCCCAGAGGGTATGGCGAATCTTGAAGTGCGGCGTGCTGTATCGCTCGTCCGCCCGGATCCTTGATCACCCGGATACCAGGAAGCTATACTCAGGTCGCATTGGTGCTGAATTTTCCGTTTTGAAGTTTCTGGCCTGGGAAGGGTTGGTCGATGAACCAAAAACTTACCATCATTCTGTGGGCGATTGTGTTGGCCGCTGGAATGGGATGCGTCCGGCAGACGAATCGCACAACGTCTGGTGATACTGACTCGGACGAGAAACCCCATGTCGCCTACGTGACCAATGGTGTTGCTTCTTTCTGGGTGATTGCAGAGGCGGGTGCCAATGCCGGCGCGCGGGAAGTCGGTGCTAAAGTGACCGTGCTGATGCCGGCCGAGGGGATCAGTGATCAGAAACGCATGATCGAGGACATGTTGACCAGGAGTGTGGTTGGTTTGGCAGTCAGTCCCATCGATCCGGTGAATCAGACGGACCTGCTCAACAAGGCCGCCAGGAAAACCAACTTGATCACGCATGACTCCGACGCACCTCAGTCGAATCGTCTGGCCTACATCGGAATGGACAACTACCTGGCGGGTCGCATGTGTGGCGATCTCGTTAAGGAAGCTCTGCCGGAGGGTGGCAAAGTCGCGATATTCATCGGACGCCTGGAGCAAGACAACGCTCGCCGTCGTCGACAAGGTCTGCTCGATTCCATGTTAGAACGGGATCACGATCCATCACGTTTCGACTCTCCTGATCAGGTGATCAAGGAAGGCAAGTGGCACATCGTGGGCACCTACACCGACCAATTCGATCGCGCTCAGGGCAAAGCCAACGCGGAAGATGCGATGTCACGCCATCCGGATCTTCAGGGAATGGTCGGATTGTTTGCCTACAATCCCCCTTTGATGTTAGAAGCTCTCAAGCAGGGGGACAAACTGGGGAAGATTCAAGTCATCGCTTTCGACGAAGCGGATGAAACACTTCAAGGAATCAAGGACGGTACTGTCCACGGCACGGTGGTGCAGAATCCATTTGAATATGGTCGACGATCGGTCCTGCTGTTGGCGGGACTAGCCAGAGGCAAGACTTTGGCAGAGTTGGACGTTCCCGAGGATGGATTTGTTGACATTGAGGCCCGCCAGATTCGGGCCGATAACGTGGATGCTTTTTGGGACGAACTGAAGAGAAACCTGGGACAGGAATAACTAGTATCGACTTGTTCCGCGGTGGGAAGTTCTCATGTCTCCTACTTCTGGCAGCCCACCGATTTTGGAAACGCGCGGCATCACGAAACGCTTTTCGGGTGTCTGCGCGCTGGCTGACGTTGATTTCGCGGTCCGCCCGGGGGAAGTGCACGCCCTGATTGGTGAGAACGGGGCAGGTAAAAGCACGTTGCTGAAGATCCTGGCGGGCGTGCAGATGCCGGATTCGGGCCAGATCCTGATGGACGGCGAGCCGGTCGTGGTGGATTCCGTTCATACCGCATTGGGTCTGGGAATCGTATTGATCCACCAGGAACTGAACCTGTCGGACAATCTCGACGTGGGGGCGAACATTTTTTTAGGTCGTGAGCCTCGCCGCTTCGGCTGCATTGATTTCGCGCACATTCGCAAGCAGGCGCAGTACTACCTGGACATGGTTGCGCTGGATGTGGATCCCGCCACCGTAGTGAGTCAACTTGCGATCGGAAGACAGCAGATGGTTGAGATTGCCAAGGCCCTCTCTGTCAACGCGAGAATTCTGATCATGGACGAACCGACATCCAGCCTGTCGAGGCTCGAGGCCGAAAATCTTTTCAACGTGATCAGGCAGCTGCAAAACCAGGGAGTCGCCATTATTTACATTTCCCATCGTTTGGGCGAAGTAAGAGAGATCGCCGATCGCGTCAGTGTACTGCGCGACGGGGAGAATGCGGGCAGCCTGAGCCGGGAAGAAATCGACCACGACCGGATGGTCCATTTGATGGTTGGCCGTGATATTTCACAGTTTTACGTACGCAGGGAACAGGTGACGGGCGAACCTGAATTGGTTGTCAAGGACCTCCGTACGACCACCTGGCCCCAGCATCGGTTGAGTTTCGAGGTTCATGCCGGCGAAATGGTGGGTCTGGCCGGATTGGTCGGAGCAGGTCGTTCAGAAGTCGTGAGGGCCCTGTTTGGAATCGATCCGCTGCTGGCTGGAGAAGTCCGTCTCCAGGGCCGGAAACTTGAACTGCGTGGCCCGGGCGATGCGATCGAGGCCGGTCTGGCACTCGTGCCGGAAGATCGCAAGCAGCAGGGACTGATTCTCGAGATGGGGATTCGTGAGAACATCGGATTGGCCGGATTGCGTCGCCATCGGCAGGCTGGAACATTTCTCAACCGTTCTCGCGAACGAGACGATGCGAACCGTATGTTACGGGATCTGAAGATCAAGGCTGAGAGTGACCGTCAACTGCCCCAGTATCTGTCCGGAGGCAATCAGCAGAAGGTCGTGTTGGGCAAGTGGCTGGTGCTGGAGCCGCGCGTACTGTTGCTCGACGAGCCTACCCGTGGAGTCGATGTGGGTGCCAAACAGGTGATCTATCGTTTGATGGAGAAACTCACCGAACGAGGTGTAGCAATCCTGTTTGTTTCGTCTGAAATGGAAGAAGTGTTGAGCATGTCGGATCGAACCCTCGTCATGCACGAGGGAAGGATTGCCGGCGAACTGCAGCGTCATGAATTGAGTGAGGAATCCGTGATGCAGCTTGCAACCGGACGTTCCGATGTTCCTGCTTGAAATGGGCCATGCCAGATGAAAAAAAACCTTGGAATTTTCAGCCTTCTGATGTTTGTTTGCGTAGTGACGGCCTTATTGTCAGAAGGTTTTCTCAGTGAATTCAATATCGAAAATCTGATTCGTCGCACGGCACTGTTTGGCATTATTTCTATCGGCGCAGCGTTTGTAATCATCACGGGGGGGATCGACCTCTCCATCGGTTCGGTTGTCTGTTTGATCGGCTGTCTCGTACCTTGGCTACTGGTAGAACAGGGCCTGAGCGTTTGGTGGACGTTGCCGATTGCTTTTTGTGTTTCGTTGGGGATCGGGTTATTTCACGGGCTTCTGATCACGAAACTCAGGTTGCAACCCTTTGTAGTGACGCTGTGCGGGTTGCTCATTTATCGAGGCCTCACACGCGGTTTTCTGAATGATCAGACGTCGGGATTCAGGGGCCAATTTGAAGGTGTGCGGCAGTTGTCGTTGGGAATGATTTCGCTTCCCGGGACCGATGTACGGATTCCCATGCCCTGGGTAATTCTAATCGTGGTCGCCGTGGCAGCAATAATCTTTTTGAACTTGACGATCTACGGACGATATTTATTCGCGCTGGGAAGAAACGAGGAAGCTGCCCGCTACAGCGGGATCAATACAGACCGCATGATCATTCTGGCTTACGTCATTTGTTCACTGCTAAGTGGTCTGGGCGGACTGCTTTTTGTGTTCGACGTCGGTTCGGCGCAACCGGTTGATTTTGGGAATTTTTATGAATTGTACGCCATTGCCGCGGCGGTGTTGGGGGGTTGCAGTTTGAGGGGGGGTGAAGGGTCGATTGTGGGTGTGATTCTGGGAACTGCCGTGATGCGCGTGTTAAAGAACTCGATCACGATGATCGATCAGATTCCCAACAAGATTGAGTTTGCTGTCATCGGTGCAGTGATCCTGGGTGGCGTGATGATCGATGAATTGCTAAAGCGTCTGGCGGCCAGACGTCGCACCACGTCACAAGTCAAGGACAGCCATTTGGCCGAGTGACTTCCGCTGACGGTCCTTGGGGTATGCCCGGTTAGCCGACGCAGACGAGAGTCTCTTGGCTCCGGTCAGATCGTGAAGTATCATGGGTCTGGTACGTGGTTTTCAGGCAGTCATCCTGTCAGGTCACCTTCTCTGGCTAGTTTCAAAATGCTTGAATTTCTAGGGTCTCAGCGGCGGCTTTGTGGCGGGTTGACCCGGCGTGATTGGTTGCAGGCCGGTACACTCGGAATGTTGGGGTTCGGGTTGGATGACTTCCTGCGATTGCAGGAACTTCAGGCGGCGCCGGCGGTCGATCAGAAATTTGGTCAGGCCAAGTCCTGCATTTTGTTGCTCCCCTACGGTTCACCGCCGCAGCACGAGACGTTCGATCCGAAACCGCATGCTCCACGGGAAATCCGTGGCGAGTTTGCGCCCATCTCGACCTCAGTTTCCGGTGTGCAAATTAGCGAGGGACTGCCTCGGATCGCAGATGTTGTCGACCGTCTGACGATCGTGCGTTCGATGACGCATCCTTATCCCGTGCATTGCACGGCGTACGTCACAAGCGCTATTCCCGACTACACTCCGGACCTGGAGACGAGTCCCCGGGATCCCCGCCACTGGCCGTACGTCGGATCGATTGTCGATTACGTGGAAGAGCAGCGGGAAAAACGGGTTGCTGAAGTGCCGCGAAACATCGCGGTACCCTGGAAGATGAACTCCCGGGGTGGCGAAGCGGCGTCCGTACAGGCCGGACCTTATGCTGCTTTCCTGGGCCAGGCCTACGATCCGGTGCTGACCAATTTTCCTGACGAGGGAATCCGCCAAATCATCAAGCAACGACCCTATGGTACGTCCCATCTGGTGAAAGACCCCTACGCTGGCATCGATCCTGGTTCGCGTTTTCATATCGGCGGTACACAACTCCGGCAAAGCGTGACGGTCGACCGACTTCGTGCGGGCCTCAGCTTGCGAGACCAGCTTTCGTCCGCGCGCAGGAAAATAGATCAGGCTGCCACACGTACCCTGGACCGCCATCGGCAGATGGCCTGGTCACTCCTTTCATCACCGAAGCTTGACGAGGCCTTAAACATTCAAAGTGAATCGAATGCCGAGCGGGAAAACTACGGAATGACACTGTTTGGTCAGTCGTGCTTGCTGGCACGCCGACTTGTTGAGGCCGGCAGTAAATTTGTTACCGTGTTTTGGGACGAGTACGGTTACCTGAACACGGATTGGGATACGCATTGGAACCAGAATCACCGGTTGAAAGGCTGGCTGCTTCCCGGTTTCGACGCGGCATTTTCCGGTTTGATTCTGGACCTTGAAAAGCGTGGCATGCTCGATGAAACGCTTGTTATCTGGATGAGTGAACATGGTCGGACTCCCACTTTCAATCGACAAGCAGGCCGCGATCATTGGTCTCGTGTCTATTCCATCGCCATGGCCGGCGGAGGCGTGGCAGCCGGGAACGTAGTCGGTGAAAGCGATGCCAGGGGAGGAGATGTTCTGGATCGTCCTGTCTCGCCCAAAGATATCCTGGCCACGGTATTTCATTTGCTAGGCATTAACGCCCATGCCCAGGTGCAGGATCGACTTGGACGCCGCCTGCCGATTGCGGGAACGGGCAAGGTGCGCACTGAAATATTTTAATTTTCCGGTTCGGTTTTTGTTGGATGGAGCGACCTGAGTTGGGACAGCGGTTTTCAGCCCGGGTGCAAGCCAGTAGGGTGGGTTTCAGTTTCGGAGCGTACTAGAGAGGAATTAGGGTTTTCAGGATCAGGCCAGGTTCACGATGACTATCACGATTACAGATTTGACCGTTCGCGACATTCGTTTTCCGACGTCGGACAATCTCGATGGGTCGGACGCGATCCACACAGACCCGGATTACTCGTGTCCCTATGTGACCTTGATTACCGACGCTGTTGATTTGGAAGGTCACGGGATTACGTTTACGCTTGGCCAGGGCAACGAGTTGTGCGTTGCGGCGATTGAAACACTGAAGTCACAGGTGATCGGCCGGACGCTGGATTCGATCACAGTGAACTTCGCCGATTTCTGGCACAAGTTGTGCAACGGTTCCCAGTTGCGGTGGTTGGGACCGGAGCGGGGCTTGATCCACATGTCTGTTGCGGCGGTGATCAACGCGATCTGGGACCTGTACGCCAAGCGGGAAGGGAAAACATTGTGGAGACTGCTGGCCGACATGTCGCCACAACAGATTGTCGACTGTATCGACTTTCATCACATTACGGATGTTTTGCCGCCCGGAGAGGCGCTGGCCATCTTGCAGGAAAATGAATCCACCAAAGCGCAGCGTGTTCAGGAGTTGCAGGAGATTGGACTGCCTGCCTACACGTCCAGTGCCGGGTGGATGGGTTACGATGAGGATTATCGCCGCGCTCAATGCCGTAAGTATCTGGCGGACGGTTTTACGATGTTCAAAATGAAGGTGGGCGCGGATCTGGAAGACGACATCCAGCGTGCCACGATCATCCGCGAGGAGATCGGAGATGATCTGCACCTGATGATGGACGCGAACCAGGTTTGGGATGTTGACGAAGCAATTTCCCAGATGAAGGTTCTTAGCCGCTTCAATCCGCTGTGGATCGAGGAACCAACCTCCCCGGATGATGTGCTGGGGCATGCCAAGATTGCTCAGGCGATTGCACCTGTCGGTGTGGCAACGGGTGAGTGTATCTCGAATCGAATCATGTTCAAGCAGTTCCTGCAAACCGGTGCAATGCAGTTCTGTCAGATCGACTCCTGCCGCGTGGGCGGTGTGAACGAACTGCTGGCGATCATGCTGCTGGCGAAAAAATTTAATGTGCCCGTCTGTCCACATGCAGGAGGAGTCGGGTTGTGCAATTACGTGCAACATCTGTCAGCGTTCAACTACATTGCCATCGCTCCGTCTCTGGAGAACGTGGTGCTCGAGTTCTCCGACCATCTACACGAACATTTTGTCGACCGTCTCCGCGTGGAAAACGCCCGTTATCGTCTGCCCAGCATGCCCGGGTACAGTATCACGATGAAACCGGATTCCCTGGCGGCGTACGAGTTTCCTCATGGCGAAGTGTGGCAGCAACGCTGTTAGACGGACCCATGCCTGCAAATGGCCTGCTTTTCACAGTGGGGCAGGTGCCCCATGATCGAGAACTGGTGTTGTGTTCCCCTGGAGTGACGCAGCCGGAGGAAAAGGCCCGGATGACAGCCGGTGGTTTGCACGCCCGGGGGTGGGGCGAAGAGATGGGCTGGAAAGCCAGGCGTGGTTTTTACTGTCCATCGCATGAGAATGGAGCCAAGATGACAATCTGTAAACTCGTTTGGCCACCGGTGGTGGCACTTGCCGTGATGCTGGGATCTGTGGCATGTCAAATGGTGTCGTCTGAAGAACCCTTACCCCCGTTTCTCAAGGATTTTGTGAGTTATGACCGCCTGACCTGGGAAGACCATTGGGTGCAGCAGTTGGACGGCAAGGGTGGCCGGGTCTGTCATCGGGCCAAGTTCCGTTTTCTGCCTCCCCACGAAGGTAAAATGGTGCTGCCCTGGGGTTTGGCCCGCATGGATAACGGAGAAATTGCCGTGGCGGGGGTGGCCGGGGCCATGAGCGATGCCCGGGAGGACCACCAGACCGTGTTGGCATTCAGCAGTGACCGCGGCGCGACCTGGAGTGAATACTATCCCGTGCTGGACCTCGCTTCTCGGCCCATGATGTTGGTCTATTTGGGAAACGGTGAACTCAGTTTTCGCAGTAGCTGGGAAGCCTCCGGCAATTATCAGTTTTACAGCAAGGACTACGGCCGAACCTGGTCAGAACGAGTCAAGTCACCAGTCGCACCCGATGGCGAGGCATTCCATTCGGAGGGCAACCTGCTGGTCGACCGCGATGAGCATGGTGTGGCAGTCCTGTTGGGGGAAACGGGAGCCACGCACTCGCACGGTCCTCCTCCGGAGTTTCCTCTTTGCGGCGGTATTCATTGGTCACGCGACGGTGGTCGGACCTGGGGCAAATTCAGTTTTCCAGAGCAGTGGAAATGGCACACCTCCTACCAGGGGAAATCTTATGAGCGGGGAGTCTGTGAAGGGGGATTGGTTCGCGCTGCTAACGGCTGGATCGTAGCGGCGCTGCGCACCGATCTGGAGCCAAGATTCTTTCCACTGAAGTACGACAACATGATGGGCACAGCAGTTTCAATTTCGAAGGACAATGGTGAGACGTGGTCCGAACTGAACTTTGTTTTCGGCCCCGGCCGTATGCATCCCACGCTGTTGCGACTGCCGAACGGTGATTTGGTCATGACCGTGATCCGTCGTTTGGATCTGGAAAACGGCCAGATGGCATCCTATCGAAGAGGCTGCGACGCGGTGGTCAGTCGTGACAATGGGTTGACGTGGGATCTGAACCGCATGTACATCCTGGACGACTTTGCCAGCCTGAGTGAGCCGCGCTGGTATTACGTACGTAATGGCCACCAGTTTTCCATCGGCCTGGGAGACGGTTCTATTCTGACGACCTACGGCAATTACCAGAATGCCGGTGCGCTGATTCACTGGAAACCGTAACGGGGAACGATTCCGGGTCCACCGGCTCAGCACTGCTACTCTTGGGATATGCGCCTGCATGCCAAACAGTGATCGTGAACGATGCCTGACATGCGAGCCAGTCTAGTGATCGCGGCGTCGTCCACACCGAGCAACCACGGCAGTCAGAAGTCCTGTGATGACCAGAACCAGGGCGGTTGGTTCAGGGATAGCCTGTGCGGCGCCGTAGCCCCCCAGGAGGCTGAAGTTAGCTGTCAGGGAATTGTAGTCGCTCAGGTCAACCTTCGCGTCTCCATTAAAATTCGCCCCTGACCACAAGTGGGGTCCCTTGAGGCCAAGCGGGTCGAAGGAACCAGCCAGCACGTTGTAGTCAAACAGGCTGACGGTCCTATCAGCAGGAAACGTGCTGTCTAATCCACGGGTGTCTCCCCGCTGGTAGGGGGTGGTGTAACCGTTCTCCGTGGCGCTCATAGCGAGCCACTTGTCGATGTCCTGGTTGTCGATGACGTCGTCCACGTTGAGGTCAAACTCCATTAACCCCAAGGCGGGAATTCCATCCACCAGGTCATAGCCGGTCTCCTCGTACATTTGGTTGAGATCAGCTCCGTTGCACACGGAATCCGCGTTAAAGTCGCAG
>CAUZBP010000137.1:0-9319 GCA_963578105.1 Planctomycetota bacterium | reverse complement strand
AAACTTCCACCCGCAGATGGTCCGCTGGATGTCGTGCAACGGCATTCGAGACAAATCGGCCACCGTTCGTCCCCGGAATCTCATGGCGGACGCATCGTCGCGCAGTCGGCTTCCTTCACATGTCGAACATTCCACTTCGTCCACTAAATGATCCAGCTTCGATCGAAAACTGGGCGAGAGTCGGGACGCCTCTTCCAAGGCAGGATAGATCCCCTTGAATTGAAAGCGAAACAGTGGCCTGCGACGGGACTGTTTCTTTGACGATCGTGAACCTTGTCTACTCCGTGCCTTCTGTGTCAGCGGTTTTTCCGAAAAGACCTCGTACCACTCCTCCTCGGTACCGTGCATCACCAATCGCCGCTGCCGCGTGGTAAGTTGATCAAAGGGCACATCCAGGGGAATTCCTGTTTTCCTGGAAAACGCCTGCAGCATCCACTGAGACACCGGCATATCCAAGCGAGGCCAGATGTTGAGCGCCCCGTCCTGCAAACTCAAATGCGGATCGTTAAGTAGCGCCGCAGGATTGGCGCCAACCTGTGTTCCCAAGCCTTCACATTCCGGACACCAGCCTAGTTGGCTATTGAAGGAAAAATTATGAGGCGTCAAATGCTCACAGCTACGGCCACAACGATCACACGATAGATGCTGACTGTGGGTGACAACGTCCCAGCGAGATTCTTCTGTGTCCTTTTTCTGGTAGGCCACCCGCAGCAGACCGCGCCCCAGAGCCAATGAGCCTTCAATACTTTCTGCAATCCGAGACCTCGATTGGTCGTTGATCACGACCCGGTCAACGACAATCTCGACTTCATGTTTTCGCCGTCTATCAATCGCTGGAGGATTGTCAAGCGAATGCGTGGTACCATCCACACGAACACGTACGTATCCTGCAGCGCGACATTCCTCCCAAAATGTTTCGTACTGTTGCCCAACTTCAATCTCAACAGGGGCCAGTAAATAGAGCTTCGTTCCCGCCGGTTCCGACAGGACCTTGTCGATAATTTCATCGGTGGTCTGAGTCCCAATCGGCAGATCACAGTCGGGGCAAAAGTATTCCCCCAAACGAGCCATGAGGATGCGCAGATAATCATAAATTTCGGTGACCGTCCCCACCGTGGAACGAGGTGTGTGCCCCACATGACGCTGTTCGATCGCAATAGCGGGTGACAATCCCTCGATGCGGTCCACCTGCGGCTTTGGCATTTGCGAGACAAATTGTCGGGCGTAGGAACTTAAACTTTCCACATACCGCCGCTGTCCCTCGGCATAGATCGTGTCCATTGCCAAAGATGTTTTCCCCGACCCACTGGGACCGCAGAATACCGTCATCTTGTCTCGGGGAATCGTGACGTCCACATGCTTCAAATTGTGCTGCCGAGCACCCTGCACTACAATTTGTTGACTGACGGACAACTTCCTTTTTCCACGGCTTGTGGATTTTTTTCCATTCTTGGGCAACTCGGTTGATTTCAAATCTCCACGCATGTGCCTGCTGAGGGCCACCGAAGTGTGCATTGGACCTTGCCGGCTCGGACCAGCTATGGCAGATTTTTCTGACTTCTCATTCGGCTGAACAAGCTTCACCAGATCTTCAGGAGTCCCCGTCGCCACCACCTGGCCCCCCGCAGCTCCACCTTCAGGTCCCAGGTCAATGACCCAGTCGGCTGTTTTCACGACATCCAAATTGTGCTCCACAATCACGACGGTGTTGCCCACTTCCACAAATCCTTGCAGCACTTTTAACAACAGCTTGATGTCCGCAAAGTGCAGACCGGTTGTCGGTTCGTCCAGAAGATACATGGTGCGGCCCGTACTCCGTTTTACCAATTCACGAGCCAGTTTGATCCGTTGCGCCTCTCCTCCGGATAAAGTGGGTGAAGGCTGCCCCAGTTTGAGATAATCGAGGCCGACGTCGTGGAGCGTCTGCAATTTTTTCTGAATTTTGGGAACATTCGCGAACAACTCAAGTGCCTGTTGAATATCCAGTTCAAGCACATCGGCAATGGTCTTTCCCTTAAAATGGACTTGCAGGGTTTCGCGGCTGAATCGATGCCCTTCACAAACAGGACACTTGACCCATACATCGGCCAGGAAATCCATCTCCAGTCGAGTAGCCCCATTTCCTTCACATGCTTCGCAACGGCCGCCCTTTACGTTAAAGCTGAATCGCCCAGGTTTATATCCCCGACGTTTGGAGTCAGGAAGCTGGGAATAGAGGCTCCGAATCTCATCAAAAACTTTAATGTAAGTCCCTGGATTGGAACGCGGAGTGCGTCCGATGGGAGACTGGTCGATGGCAATCAATTTGTCGAGATGTTCCAGTCCTTCGATGCGGTCATACCGACCAGGTTCACCCTGCCCTCCGTTCAGATCACGGCGCAACGCTTCACCGATAATTCGATTCACTAACGAACTTTTTCCCGATCCGGACACTCCCGTAAAACAAACGAGCCTACCTAAGGGAATTTCAACATCGATGTTTCTCAGATTGTTCTCGGCCGCCCCGAGAATGCGCAAACATTGTTTGTCTTCTGATCTCCTTGAAGAGGGCACCTCGATCGCTTGTTTTCCCGAAAGGTACTGGGCGGTGATGCTTTTACGAGAAGCCAGAATTTCGTCCACAGATCCACTCGCCACAACATGGCCACCGCGAACCCCCGGGCCAGGTCCGAAATCGATCAAATGATCCGCGCTCCGCATCGTCTCCTCATCATGCTCGACGACAACCACCGTATTGCCCATGTCTCGGAGTTGCGTCAGGGTCTGCAGTAACCGTTCGTTATCACGCGGATGCAGACCAATGGAGGGTTCGTCCAGAATGTACAAGACGCCGACCAGCCCGCAACCAATCTGGCCTGCCAGGCGAATCCGCTGGGTCTCCCCTCCCGAAAGCGTGGGCGCGGTGCGCTCGAGGGTGAGGTAGTCGAGTCCGACATTCGTCAAGAAACCAAGTCGTCCGCGGATCTCCTTGAGCGCTTCGCTAGCAATCAGGGAACGCGTCGCATCGAGCTCCAGATCGCTGAAGAACAGGGCTGCATCGGAAACCGCTAAAGCACAGACTTCCGGTAGCGACCGGCTAGGATTGTCAGCAAAACCAGGATGATTGCTGTGAAGACGAACGGCTCGAGCTTGGGAAACAAGCCGCTCGCCATGGCAATCGGGACAACCAATCGTACTCATGTACTTTTCCAACTGCCGCAAATGTATTTTGCCGTCCGTATTCCGATATTTGGACAACAAAGTCGGTATGATGCCTTCCCAGGTACCTCCATACTTCTGAGGCCGCTCTCCACCGCGCCAGGCAAAAGTGATGTGAGTGTCGGCGGAACCCCACAACCAGATGTCCCGCAAAGAATCCGGCAGATCGCACCAAGGAGTTTCGAGCATCTTTCCCGGAGCGATCTCTTGTAACCGCTCGATTGAATCCGCGACTCCTTGATAGATGTGTCGCTTCCACCGACCCAGGTCAGACCAACGCCCCAAAATCTCAAAACATCCCTGCTGAAAAGAACGCCGGGAATCCGGGACTAGCAGATCGGGATCAAAAGTAAACATCTGCCCCAGGCCGTCGCATTCAAAACACATTCCCTGAGGACTATTGAAGCTGAACAGTTGGGGAGAGGGCGGTTCAAAACTCAGACCGCAACTTGCACATGCATAATTCGCCGACAGCGTATAGTCCCCGGGCCGAGTTCGACGGCGTCTCGGACGAGTCCGTCGCGTGTGCCCAGTCGCCTCCGTGGGGGTTCCGCCCAGCGGATCCTGAGGAGCAGCTTGAGATCGGCCTTGATCGACATGGACAATGAGATTCCCCTGTCCCAGCTTCAGAGCCAGTTCAACCGCTTCGGCCACCCGGGAACGAATTCCCTTTTTGATGGAAAAACGGTCTACGACAACTTCAATGTCGTGGCGCATCTGTCGATCCAGATTTAAATCTTCGGACAGAGCAACGATTTCACCATCCACACGGGCCCGCACATATCCCTGTTTCAACAGATCGTCAAACAGATCTCGATACTCACCTTTCTGACCTCGAATGATGGGAGCCAAAATCGCTAATTTGGCTTCGGATTTCGACTGAAGAATACGTTCGACAATCTCTTCACGAGTCTGTGCGGTGATCTGTTGGTTGCACTGAGGGCAGTAACCCGTCCCGACACGGGCATAGAGGACTCGCAAGTAGTCGTAGATTTCGGTGATTGTCCCCACCGTAGAACGTGGATTGTTGCCAGCCGTTTTTTGAGAAATCGAAATCGAAGGACTGAGCCCCCCAATGAAATCCACATCGGGCTTGGGCATCTGACCCAGGAACTGGCGGGCAAAACTCGACAGGCTTTCAACGTAGCGTCGCTGCCCTTCTGCATACAATGTGTCAAATGCCAATGAACTCTTGCCCGATCCACTGACACCAGTCAGGCAAATCAGCTGGTTGCGAGGCAAGACGACATCCACATTTTGAAGATTGTGCTCGCGAGCACCCCGTATGACGATATCTGCAGCAGGCATGAACTGAACCTTGGCGATGGACGCAAGGGTTTCGTGGAAAAACCATGTATTTTAGACCAGCAGGCCCCAAAGCAACAGGGAGATTAAAAACCAATGATGATCTGACCGGAAAAAGCCTTGACAACGACTGCTCGCAACTCAAATCAGCCCGTATTTCCCTTATGTTTCTCCACACCGCTTGGACCCGTTTGGTACTAGAGCACCGTCAAGGATTGGATCACCCAAACTCAACCACACCCGACACCAGCTTCCTGTCGGACGGAAATCTAAATTTCCCCAGCCGGCTTCAGCATGATGACGGACAATCCAGCGATTGTTAAAACCGTCTTCCCAATACAATTGTCACGACACAAGTTCGATCAGAACGCGTGCGTGCCATTGCCGATCCGACATAATCTTCAGATGCCAGACTGCGGCAACACTTCGTCATGACATCCTGGTGTTTCACTGCAGGCCGTTATGGGACCTGTCAACATCACCTTTGGTTCAAAACCTGACGGCGGTCTTCATGGCACCATCAGCCGCGAACATTGCCTCTTCCAAAACATGCGCAGCGGAAACAAAGTCCCTACGGGCCATGAGAGAAGATTACTTGTTGTTTCCGCCTAGCAGTAGTACAATCAGGGACTCGTTTTTTACGTTCAGATGGAGCACTCTTATGTCAATTCGTGTTGCGGTTAATGGTTTTGGACGCATTGGACGACTCACTTTTCGTAACCTGATGGCGCGAACTGACGAATTCGAAGTGGTCGCGGTCAATGACATTACCGACAACAAGACGCTTGCCACCCTGCTCAAATACGATAGTACCCACCGACGCTACCCGGGGGAGGTCGATTTCGATGAGGAGCATTTAATCGTTGATGGCAAGAACATTCGTGCTTTGGCCGAACGCAATCCGGCTGAGTTGCCATGGGGCGAATTGCAGGTGGACGTGGTGGTGGAAAGTACTGGCATTTTCACCGCTCGCGGAAGTAACGGAAAACCCGGATACGCGACCCATCTCGATGCAGGAGCTAAAAAGGTCGTCCTCAGCGCTCCCGCCAAGGACGATCCTGACCTGACCTGTGTGCTGGGAGTCAACGATGATCAACTGACCGCTCAGATGCGCTGCGTTTCAAATGCCAGCTGTACTACGAACTGTCTGGCGCCCGTCGCAAAAGTACTCAACGATCAATTCGGTATCGAATCAGGATTGATGACCACCGTGCATGCCTACACCAACGATCAGCGCGTCCAGGACATGCCACACTCTGACCCCTACCGGGGTCGTTCAGCAGCACAGAATATCATTCCGTCCTCCACCGGTGCTGCCAAGGCGGTCGGGTTGGTGATTCCGGACTTGCAGGGAAAGCTGACTGGCATGGCCTTGCGTGTGCCCGTGGCGACAGGAAGCGTTGTCGACCTGACCGCCAACCTGTCATCAGCGGTGACCGCAGGCGATATCAATTCGGCCATGCAAGCGGCGGCGCAAGGACCCCTGCAAGGTATCCTCTCCTACTGTGAAGATCCCATTGTTTCGACCGATATCATTGGGGATCCACATAGTTCCATTTTCGCTGCTGACTACACACACGTGCTGGGTGACAAAGGTAAACTTGTCAAGGTAATAAGCTGGTACGACAACGAATGGGGCTACAGTTGCCGAACCGTCGACCTGGTCGCCCGCCTGGGAAGCTTGTAATCCGAGGTTCCCGGGAAATCTCACGAACCGCACCTCTTGCTGAGTGCTCAGAAGTCCCTGCCGTCTTGAGCGACGAAGCAGTGGCCACTTACTCAAAAAACAACAATCCAAACCCTTCCGGAATGACTTCCACATCGGCTGGTGAATTCCAAGCTTGGAAACCGACTCCGGGTACCACTCTTTGGATTCCCATGGCCCAAACCGCGCGAGACGAGGGAACCTCTCGAACCAGTTCCGAAAGCGGAATGGCTGCTTCAATGGTCCACTGCGTTCGATCCCGGTCGGCAGCAACATACCAACTCGGGTTCCAGGCGACATCGCCAAAACATTCCTCTCTCGTCCAGCCGCGATGGTCGACTGTCAAACGATAGAAAGACGTGTAGTCACGATCGATGTCCAGCAGGAGTTGCACACGGTCATGAGAATCGAGTGCAGCATCACGCGATCGGGTCTCGGATGTAGCTTCCGAATAAGGGGCCGCAGCTTCCCAGGGGCAGATTGCGGCAAAGTAGAGAAACTCCTGGTCTCTGGCCAACATGAATGTGGCGGTACCGTGTAAACTTTCGTCACGTACGCCATTGAGTTCCAAACGTTGAGCATCCTTCCAGATCGATTCATCAAGCTGAGCATCCAACCGAGGTCGTTCGCCTGACATCGTGCACATCGCGTGAATCTTGGGCGGCAAGCCACGACCATGTCCCAGCCATTGTTCGGTTCGGGCACACAGGTTCCAGGCGCTACCCAAACGGACCGACGCCATTTGGTTGTAGATCTTTTCCGCTTCGCGGCCCAAACCTTGCTCACGGTAGGCGGTTATCAATGGAAACCGGTAAGCGGGTTGGGCCAGTAACAACGTGTAACTCTGCTCAGCCTGCTTGGTGAGTGCCAGGGCGCGGCTCCAGTGACTGTCCGCGTCTTGCCGCAGATCTCTGGCATGGCTTCCTTGCATTCGCTGCATCGCTTCACTACTGCAGTAATACTGCATTAACCACAGCATCGATTTTTCGGCCAGGGCATGTTGAGGATGTCGATCGATCAGGATCTGATAAACTTCGGCAGCCATCTCCTGACGACCGAGACGGGAATAACGTTGGGCCAGATGAAACATGATCTCTCCGGAACTCGTCGCATCCAAACCGCGCGTGAGTTCTGTAATTTGTCCGAACCAGCCACCTCCTTGCTGCTCCGCCCGCTCTGACTGTTGCAGAAGTTTTTGCACGTTGCGCCGTTTACGTCCCATCTGCCGTAAAGCGGCAAAGTCCTTAATCGTGGGCGACCTGAGCGTGCGGCGGGCCTCTCCACCCGGGGACAGTGGGATACCACTGAAAAAATCGCGGCGCGCAACTTCCCGATTCATCACAGAAGAAAGCAGTCGAAAACCGACCACATGGGGCCCCGGAGCGTAACGCTGGTCAATCAGTCCACGTGCGTTCGCCGCGTGTTGGGCGTAAGATGTCCCCAACCTTGTCGATAGCTGAGACGTATCAACATGCAGCGAGCCTGTCTGCTCGTTCGGTAACTGACTAAAAACCTTCTTTACCTGCCAAGGACTCAATCCGGCCACCGTCAACTGATCCGAATAGCTCGTGGCGTCGGCGGATTTCTTCACAGCGGCCAGCACAATCTGGTTCATTAAATGTGAGCTAGGAAAGTGGCCCGCAGGACTGGCAGCCGAAGTGACGACGACATCAGGCCGCCATTGCCGGATGCTGCGCACGACGTATTCTTCAAGCCGGTCGGCCCCGCGACCATCATTTGCTCGATCCCAGGCGGCCAGAATTGCATCTGTAGGTAAACGAAGTGCTGGTGAAGCAAGAGGGAAGTTGCCCGAAGAGGAAACCGAACTCCCGCCCACATGAAGGACTGCTTCGCGCAGGCGATCGACTGACCGGAGATTTGTGTTCCTCCCAGTAGCGGTTTGACGCCGACCAAAAGTTTCGACGACAGCCAAGTAGCCCTCGTCCGCTGACACACGAGCGAACAACTCCAGGGGGACGTGCTCAACTTCAGAATAGTAACCCGCGATGGCAGCGCGCGTTCCACCACTCTGCTGCCTTGTCCAATTCTGGCCTCCATCTTCTGTTACCAGAATGGTTCCTAAATCCCCGACAGCACATCCATGCAGTGGATTAACAAAACACAAATCTCGAATTGGCAAATTTTGCCCTGTCCAATGGCGGTTCCAAGTTCGACCTGCATCCGTGGTATGGAGTACAACGGTTCCTGGAGATCCGGCAATCCAGCAATGGTCTGAATGGATTGCCACCGCCTGGAAGTTGAAATTTTCGGAAATCTCCGCAGGAAGTGAATCGACAAGGACCCAAGTCAGACCACCGTCCTGCGTGACCATGGCCCGCCCTTCTTCCCCCACCAGCCAACCAGTGCTTTTGTCAGAGAACTTGAGTGTGTGAAACCGGGTGGATCCCAATTCCGGAGTTCGCGTCTCTTGAAAACCATTTCGCCGTATCAGGGAAATGTGGCCAGCGGTTCCCACCGCAATGCCATAGCGGGAATCGATGAAATCGCCAGCAAGCCAGGCTTGATCCGCTTGGCCGGGGATCGTGGACCAGCTTCTTCCCCCATCTTCCGTATAGAACACCCCTGCTGCATACATTGCCGATCCGTCAGCCAATGCCCAGCCTTTGCGCCTGTCAAACATTCTGATGCGAATAAAACGGGGGAGCAGCTCACTGCGGAGTTGAGTCCAAGTCCGACCTCCATTCGTCGTGCTCAGAACGACGCCTTCTGTCTCTTCCAAATAGGGACGGTGTGCACCACCCACGGCCCAGCCGTAAACATCGTCGAGAAATTCAACGTCCTCTAAACGAGAGGTCGTCGGAGTCGGTTGCCGCTGCCAATGATTCCCCCCGTCGCGCGTGTGCAAGATCACGCCTCGATCACCAACTACCCAACCGAGCTCGGAATTAACAAAATGCACACTGTTCAGTTGAACATCGGCTTCATCCTCCGTCCCCTTGGAAGACTGTGCGTGTGCGAGAGAAAAGTTACTGGCAACACAAACCAGTCCCACGCAAAATATTTGATGCCACCTGTTCATGCTTCCTGCACACATTCAACAAACCGCGAGTTATCCGTCCGTCCCAACCGGCTGGGGAGTTTAACGAAAGC
>CAUZBP010000136.1:0-9444 GCA_963578105.1 Planctomycetota bacterium | reverse complement strand
AGCGATTGAGCGACCTGCTTGTCCGCCGCGGCGTACCTAAGTATATCCGCAGCCGACCAACGCTACGCGTCGGTGCCCGCGGCCCGGAGTTCACGGCGGGGAAGGTGCGTGAGTGGCTGGCCTAGCGGAGCTGCAAAGAGTAACTTAACAACTGGTACTGTCAGTGGGGCTGGTCAAGGTACCCGCGGACCCTGTCAATAAGAGTCACTCCCATGTGTTTCCGCCTGTCGGTCGTCAACTCTCTCTCGCTCTTGTTTCTGCTATTCCTTTCCCCTGCCTCCGCGGGCGACCTGCAGAGCGAAACCACCAGGCCACACTCAAAGAACGGCAAGCTACCCTGCGGGGCGAGTTGAGACGTTTCAGCGATCGGCCATTTGGTGAATTCGTTCCTGGTGGCAATGCTGCTGCTGGCGGAACCTACGACGACGTGCTGCGTAAACTTCGCGACCGGCCCCGTCAGGGCAGGAAAAAACAGGGCAGGTCGCCGGCGACGGCATCACCGACCTCCCTTGCTTCAACGGGGCGAGGATTTGCACCTGGCACGCTCGCTCCAGTTAGTACAGCTCGTCAAAGACTTCGGCAATCGATTCGCGGCCGACGACTACGCCGTGTCTAGCATATCGGAAGTTTTTTTCTTCTTCCCTGAGGCCTCCGTTTCTGGGAAGGCGAATCACCCCTCAAAGGCCATTGACGTACAGCTCGTCAAGTGTCGACACGCTGGCGGAAGAGTCTTCGTTTGGATTGCCAAGTCAGCACGCAAGTGGTGTAAACTTGTGCTGCCCAAATATCGCCGGACCATCGTATCACCCAGGAAAAACGGCGCTGGATGCACCTTCCCGTCCGCCGAAACCACCTCCCACTACCGGCCCTGTTCCCTGCTCCTGATCTTCTTTCTTGTGAACGTCAGAGTCTATAACCGTGTCTAAACCCCTGGGATTGAATTGATGCCGCGTCCAACCTTAAACATCCTGCTGGGTCCGAAGCCCGATCAACTGGAACAACGGGCCGCTTCTGAACTGCAGCGTTACGTCCGGGAACTATTTGATTTTAAACCGAGGTTGGTCAGGCGTCTCCCGAAGTCGGGACATGTCATGGTCCTGGGAACCCGGTCGTCGAATCCTATGCTGCGGGAAACGCGCAAATTAGGATCCCAGGATTATGCCATCCGCAACCTTTCATCCAAACGACTGGAAATCTGCGGGGGCTCGCCGGTGGCGCTACTCTGGGGGACCTACGAGGTAATCGCGCAGTGGGGTGTGACCTACCTGGTCCAGGGCGACGTCATGCCCGAGCCCAAGAAGGTGGGTCCTTTCCGGCTACCCCGACTCGACGTGGTGCGTCGCCCGGTTTTCGAGCAACGAACGTTTCGCATCGTGAACGATATGCTGAACTCGGGTGTGCTCTGGAGTCTCAAGGATAATGAACAATTGTTCGATCAACTGGTCAAGCTGAGATTCAACTCGGTGTACGCCACGACCTATCCGCATCAGCCCTGGTGCAACTGGTCGTTTCGAGACGTCAAGTATGAGGCCGCGGACCTGGTGTATGGATTCCGGCATGTGATCCATGAGCGGAGTATCGGACGCGAGGTGATCGGCCGCCTCGGCCATTACACCAATCCTGATTTGCAAGGTGCCAATACCTTTGAAGAGAGGTTAGTCCGATGCAAGCGCCTGATGCACGGGCTTATCGACGCCGCGCATGCCCGTGGCCTGAAGTTTATTCTTGGCCACATCGTCAACGATTTCCCCGAGGAATTTAAAAGGGCTTTGCCGCGATGGAGCCGAGGCCAACGCATTCCGCAATCAACCATGGAGACGGGGCAATACTCGACGTTGGGATTGTTTGAAGACACGGGCAACTGCCGGTTTGGCCACTACATGACGCCGTTGAACCCGGTCTTTGTCGACATGGCCGAATCGTGGCTGGTCGCCCTGTTGACCGAATACCCGCAGATCGACGGTGTGTTCTTGTCCCCGTCGGAATTCCCACCCGGCGCCGGTGGCCTTGCGCAGTGCTGGGATGCGTTATCCCGACGACATCCTCTGGAAGGGAAAGCAGGTTTGAAAAAGATCGAGCGACGGGCGGCAGGTCAGTCGGTCGGCCTTCAGAAAGGCCGTGGACTGCGCGAGGCCCAGGGGATGGTGATGACCGTCCGGCTCCTGGACCTGTTGCTAAATGAGCGCACCAGGATCACCAAATTGCTCGGGCCTCACAAAAAGATCTACTCCACATCCCTTACCGATGCGTTGCTCCCGGTCATTCCCCACGTCTTTGGGAGCGGCCGGCTTGAATTTGTCCGCGCGGGCGATTACCTGACCGCACACGCCGCGGCACACGTTGATCGTTTGGCTCCGATCAAAGACAGCGGGCTTGGTATCCACCTGTCGACCACGATCAACGACGACAACACCGGGTTCTTACCCCAGTTCACCACCTCGGCGCTCCACGTCATGGTAAAAGGGATGCGAAAATATGGCGTGAAAGGCTACTGGTTCCGCCAGTTCGACATCAGTGAGTACGAACCCGTCATGGCCTACCTGATTGAAGCGGGCTGGGACCGGACCATGACCCCGCGAAAGGCTTACACGAACCTGGTTTCCAGGATTTGTGGTGAGGCGGCCGTCAAACCTGTCGTGAAGGCGTTTAACCGGCTCGAAGCCACCCTTGAGGACGCGGATCGTGTTATCGGAACCGGCTTCATGATGCCCAGGCTCATGCAGAAGTTTTGGATCGAACCGGAACGAATCAAGGCATGCGACAGTACATGGAGAAAATTGATTAAAGAGTATGCCGCCATTGAACCGTACCTGGAAACCGGACTGAAGTTGAGCGAACCCCGCGGGAAATCTTTTGTCAGCAGCATGCTTGGATTCGTGCAGTTTGCTGGCTTATTCCTGGAATCTGCTTGCGCGGTCGGCCAGGCCAGGATTCAATTCGATGTGGCCCAGGCCATGAAACCAGCAACCAAAAATGGGAAATTCGACATTTCAAACTACAGCCGGACCATGCGACAGTCGGCGGCGACCCTGGAGGACGCGGTGACTTCTCTGGAAAAGGCAACCCGCATCTGGGCGGACACGGTTCGCGACCCGACCGATATCGGCTCCCTCGTTGGCCTCAACGCCTACGGCCTCGATTGGCTCCGCGGCAAGGCGGACGATGTACGTATTCAAAGCGAACATTGGGGATTTGAAATCTAATTTCGGCCTGCAGGCCCACCGCAGGTCAGCCTTGAACACGGTCCCAATGGTTCCCGGGCCAACGCCGACCTGCGCAAAGACAGCGACCATCAGTTTCAGGTAGTGCTTCAGAGCGGTTGTGGTAAAACTATGGGCTCATACCACGAGAGGGTCGAAGAGGTTGATGCATTGAGTGATTGACGGGCAAACGTTCAAAATCAATCGAAGGTGTCATCAGGAATACTGCCATAGGCGGGGGGCATTGATTCCTTAAAAGAGCGGATTGGCAACTGCTGGCCCGTAATTTATCGTCACAAGCTATTAAACCATCTGTTGCCGGCGTCTGGCCGACAGCAGATAATGCCGGGCAAGATCAGCAATGTTCGCAAACGGTCTTATCAGCGTCATGTGATCCTGTGAGTTAATTTCTCAAAAAGGAAGGAAAGGAATACATGGACCAAGAAGTTTCGTTTCGCAAAGTTTCCATCTGACCAATCGAACTGCTTAAGGAGGCAAAGAGCTTGGTAGGCGACCAGTATTGGTTGTTTGTCGGGATTGTGTTCATTGGTATCTTGATTGGCTCGCTGGTGCCCTTGGGGATTTTGATGGGACCGATGATGTGCGAGATTTATCTTTGCTACTTGCGTAAGAGTCAGAATCAACAGGTCACGTTCGACATGCTCTTCAAAGGAATGGATTACTTTGTCGAAGGCCTGATCGTAGCGCTGATCAACATCGCCGTCATGGCGGTGGTGATGGTCCCGACGTATTTAATTGTCATGGTGCCTCTTATGGTACAAGAACAGCCGGGTCTCGCTTCACTCGGCATTTTCGGTTCGATACTTTTCGCGGTTCTTATGCTGGTCTACACAATAATAATCCTGTGGTTCCTGTTTGCTTATCCACTGATCGTCGATCGTGGCCTCCAAGCGATTCCAGCCATAAAAGCAAGTGGTCGTGCTGGCCTGGCCAACGCGGGAGGGCTGGTGGGGATGTTGTTGCTGTACGGGCTCATCAGCTGCTTGGGAGCCTGCTGTTGTTACGTTCCCGCCATCTTGTTTTCACCGCTCTTTTTTGGCGACATTTTCCTTGCATGCCGCGAGATTTTCCCGGCAGAATAGGAACTCCGTAACTGCCCCCACTTTCACCCCCTTAACTTGCGGTGCGTCATGCCATCTTGCCCGACGCAAGTTGCCTTTTGACCGCAATTCCGCACACACTGGCTGTCACCTGTGTCAATTTTCCCAACCCTACGAAGAGTTCGACAATCGATTCGGACGGCGCGGCAGTCGATTGCCACCACCTTGCCCGTGAAGACCGTCGGGGCAACTTTGTTTTCTGACCTGGCCTGGTACTGACCAGGCACCAGGCAGATCAGGACAGGTACCAAAAACCAGATCTTCGGGTTCATGGTCATTACTTCCAGCGTGAAGTACAGATGAGACCATGCGTATAAACTCCTGGGTTTGGTGTCGTAAATCTTGCCTGTCTGTAACCAGATTCACCTCTGTGGGCAAAAGATCAACCGTACAGCCTCAACTTTATTCGCTAACGGTCGCGATGGTCTTTGCGTGATCGTGCCCATGCGTTGGTTTATGCCCTGGTTCCACCGGTAGTGGAAAACCTAACAGGTCCCCGTTGGCCTGGAACCCATCGCCACTAGTGTCGACAAAAATTGGGTTGCTGATCGCAACCGGCATCAACTCGCCCCGCTCAGGCCCCAACACCTTACCCAAATGACGCCCCTCTGCGGCGGCAACCACAATCAGATGGGCGTCGGTCGGTAGTGACAATCCGATACGGTTATTGAACTTCACAGACTCATTGCCGAACATCTTGCCATGCGACCGGCGCGTAAAGTTGAAACGTTCATCGGGTCGCCCATTGACCAACACTTGCACGCGGTTAACATCCAGCCAGTTCGGACACTCGACACGAATCTGAAGCTCGACCGTGCCGCTGGTCGAAAGCAAGTCTTCGCCGGGACCTGCGCGGTCGTCGGCTGAAAAGGCGTCGACCTCCATAAATGGTCCGTTCGACATTACTACCTGCCCTTGCTCAAGAGCATGACAGATTTCCATAAGATCAGCTTCCGATGGATCATCGGTCGAAGATCGAATATAGTTTCGTAGCCAACCACTTCCGTGATAATTCCGGTGGGCATCGGTGTTGACGACGCCGGGCAGTCGATAACCAAGGTTGAGCATTTGTAACCAATTTTGGATGCGGGGAACTTCCCCGTCTGCTCGTTCACGGTAGGTGTCCGGCCCTGTAAATATTTCCTCCGGGGGATGAACTTCCATGATATCGGCGTAGTGGAATATCTTGCGAAATCCATCATCCGGGTTGCCATCTCGGTCGGCGTCGCCCAACATCTGGGGTGTGCGGGGGTGGTTGACCTGGACGACCTTGTCACTCCCGTTATCCCACATCGCGAGGCGTGCGATCTGGGCAACGGGATTCACATGAACCGGTGGCGCACCACCATCCTGGGTATGTGGCCGATGAATCAGCGGGAACGCGTTTTGGTGGTTGAGCATCACCGGTAGCCCACTCAACTCAATTCCCGGACAGGTAAGCACTCGCTGAGCAGCACCAAAATATTCCAGGTGGGGTTGATAAGAAGACGTACGTTGATGCTCCGTGCAGGGGATAAACTCTAAATGCTCCGCCAGCAAGTTCAACACCCGCCCGCGTTGACTCGTGATGTTGTCACCTGACTCGGAGGCGTGACTGTGTAGGTCCGAACTGATCCACCCGGAAGTATTGACGGATCGACGGAGTTTCTCGCGAACGTTCGTTGTTTCGCCAGGCTTTACTTGGACCGTGGTCAGAGTTGCATCGTATTCGGGCCCATGACTAATAAGTAATTCGTATTCTCCCGGCAGCAATTCAACACGGAAAGCTCCATTGTGCGAGTACCACAAATTGCGGATGCCATGAACGGCGGTGTCTGGTCCAAAGTCGGGGTCCTCGACCCCGCTTCCGGAAAAAGCAATCTTGCAAGGGATACTCAGACCGGCTTCATCTGTGATTTCTCCTTCAATGTAGCCGGGCAATTCCATTTGTACTTTAATCAAGTTGTCTTTTGCTTTGAGTTCCGTGGGGACCACGACATCGTTATGACCTTGACCTGAAACTGTCCAGCTGTACTGGCCAACTGGTAGCCGTATGCTGAGTTGGCCTTTTTCGTCGGCGCGTGCTTTGCCGATTATTTGATCCCCACGCTTGACCTCGACATAGGCGCCCGATACCGGACCAGCAGGGTCGGCGATCACGGTCAAGGAAGTGGCTAAAGTTTCGCCGCGGCGTTCGCGCTCGACCGCATACACCGCAAATGTGTCTGCTGCGGGAATAACGACTCTCTCCAAGATGAATGACCCGCTCCCAGAAACCGTTAGGCCCTCTAGGTTTTCATCCATGAAGTAGTCGTTCCGACCGGACAGTGTCCCGGGTTTCCAGTCACCCTCGCGTCGATGTGGACGGGATTTACTGTTCACCGGCAAAGTCCCATAGGCTGACCGCCAGTACAGGTCGTTGCACCACCAAATCGGAAAGTTCTCATCGTAATGGAATACAAACCCTTCACTCCCCTTGGTATCGCCATGGGCCCAGGTCATGTCACTGATTGGCACAGTGATCGGTGCATCGGTACTGTTGATCAACAGGGTATATACGGTTAAATAATCGGCTCCATCGAGCAGTTCATATGCGACATAGACGCTCAGACCTTCGATGTCAGGCGCGTGCGGAACATTAGGCGTGGCCTTGAACGCCAGCCTGGCCGCACCAGGAGTTTTTTCACACTCCTCAGGCCAGGCCACCGGACCGGTCAGCGCGTAGTGACCACCAATCTCTCCGACGGCTCCGCCAACCGGATAGAAACAGGTAAGTTGATCGTTCTGTTCATCCCGCCGCGTGAGATCAATCACCGACCCCCCCACGCGTAAAGTAACAACATTTGCATTTCGAGTTGGGATTGCCTCGGCGACAACCGCAATGATGCGGTCACTGCGCATGACGTAATCACCATAAATGCAATCAACCTCTTTACCAGCGGGGGCATACTCGTCCCAATTCTCCATGTTGAGTTGGACGACCTCAGCTGCAACAGTCCACTCGGCAACCATAAAACCCATAGTCAGGGTAGCGAGAAACCGAGAGAAAACAAAAAGTTGATGCGATGAACAACTGGGCGGGCAACAATACAACATTGAAACAGCTCCATTAATCCGATTGACGAGTACAGGTTGACGAGTCGACTACAGGTTGACGAGTACAGTCACGCGCAATCCTAGACGAGTACAGTCACGCGCAATCCTAACAGCCCTGTGCTGATGTCGCAAACAAGCAAACCAACAGTACCCGCGCAGAAAGAGTTACACCCGGTGGAGGGTCCGGGTAAACTTCCTGTGTCCGAACGCGAGCGAGGGAGCAAAACTTGCCCCCTGATGGCAGACGGGTCATACTAACCGGTGGTATTCGGCAGGAAGTCCCGTTTCGCCGGAGTCCACTAATACGTTGGTCGGGATTGAAATCAGTATCAGTAAAAAACCTTCACACCCAGATAAAGAGACCTTCACACCCAGATAAAGATTGTAAGGAAAGATGATTATGAGTACCCATCGGTTACCTATAGTTTTGGGGTTGGTGAGCTTGTTGCCGTGGTTTTCGATAAGTAACCAACACGCTCGTGCCGCCGTGTTCATACCCCTGGGTGATTTGCAAGGTGGGGCTATTTATAGCGTGCCATTCGCGATACCGGCTGACTCCAAAGCGATGGTTGTTGTGGGATTGAGCTCGTCGGCTCTGGGCACAGAGGCATTTTACTGGACGCCGGCGGGGGGCATGGTTGGCCTGGGCGATCTTCCGGACGGGGAATTTTACAGCGCGGCGTTTGGCGTTTCCGTGGATGGGTCCGTGGTGGTTGGGGCGGGCACCTCGAGCTCGGGGGGTGAGGCCTTTCGCTGGAAAGAGGGGCAGATGACTGGTCTTGGTGATCTTGAAGGTGGAGATTTCGGAAGCGGTGCTTGGGATGTGTCGGTAGACGGGTCGGTGATCGTTGGAAGCAGTGATTCCGCCCTTTCCGTACGCGAGGAGGCATTTCGACGAGAAGGTGAAGAAGTGATGACTGGCCTTGGCGATCTGGCGGGAAGTGTATTCCACAGCCGTGCGGTAGGGGTGTCTAACGACGGTTTGGTTATCGTTGGAAGCAGTGCGTCCGCCGCTTCCGGTCGACGGGAGGAGGCATTTCGCTGGGAAGGGGGGGTGATGACCGGGCTTGGTGATCTTCCAGGTGGGGGTTTCAAGAGCAACGCCTGGGCCGCATCCCACGATGGTTCGGTCATCGTGGGGCATAGTTTTTCCGAGTTGGGGTATGAGGCATTCCGCTGGGAAGGGGGGCAGATGACGGGGCTTGGTGATCTTCCCGGTGGAAGTTTTTCCAGCATCGCGTATAGCGTGTCAGGTGACGGTTCGGTCATTGTCGGGACCGGCAGTTCCGCGGCGAGCGATCGTCCGTACAATGAGGCCTTCATCTGGAATCCCGTGAATGGAATGCTTGGACTGCAGAACGTGCTGGAAGATCGCCTGGGATTGAACCTTGCCGGATGGAGGTTAACCTCGGCTCGAGATATCTCCTTTGACAGCCGAGTCATCACGGGTGAGGGCATCAACCCGGACGGTAACCGAGAGGCGTGGTTGGTCCAGTCGTTGGGTAACCCCTTCGGGCCAATTAGCGAGCCCACCCCGTTCTTCCCGAATCCTTATCCGTTCCCCGACTTACCCCCTATTCCTGATCCGTTTCCCACCCTCCCCGATTTTCCATTTCCCATGGTTCCCGAAGCGCATTCGTGGATTGCTGGCGAGGCCCAAGGAGATACCTTGATCTGGAGCGATGAGAACAACTGGGATGGCGGCGGGATCGGGCCGCAGTCTAACTGGGATATACAGCTAGATAATCAAAACGTCACCACCGGTCAAACGGTGATCGTGGATGCCGACACCGTTGTCCACAGCATCGACATTAGCGGCATTGGGGGGACGATAATCGTTGTTGTCAAGGAAAACGTGACGCTTGATGTCCTCGACGGTATCACCGTCGGCCCGGGGGGTATCCTTAAGGGAGCCGGGACCGTGGTCGGTGACATTACCAACCTCGGCGGCACGGTTATCGTCGGGTTTCCGGAGCCGTCGGGTATGGTGCTGGTGGCGTTGGGCCTGGTGGGATTGGTTTGTTGGTTTCCGGACCCTACGCGCCGAC
>CAUZBP010000135.1:0-9447 GCA_963578105.1 Planctomycetota bacterium | reverse complement strand
TGCGCGGTTCGCGCCAACAGCTCAAGCAAATTCAAATCCACCAGAAAATTCTGGCCATGCCGGGTGTCCGGACGGATACCAATCTCTCGAAAGCGTTGGCTCAGATATGAAACGGTCTGTTTTCCAGGCATGCGAAACTCACAAAAAACTTCAATCAACGACGTTTTCACGGGAAAATGCCGGTCAGATTCCCTCACACATCAGCCTCATGTCCACCCGAGTCGTCCATCATCGTCGCTTGTCCGGCAGGAAAATCCGCCAAAACGTACAGGGCTTTACCAACGTCACTGTAAAGGCCGGCCCCTGAAGGCGCCGGCCGCTTTGCTAGGAAGAGTGATTTATCACCTGTTGTGCCACATACTTCGCGAGTATATCGGTTTCGATATTCACCTCGTCACCCCGTTGTAAACCTCCCAGGGTAGTGACGGACAACGTATGTGGAATGAGCGCAATGCTGAACTCCCGCTTCTCCACTTCAACCAACGTCAAACTTACCCCGTCCACAGCGACAGAACCTTTGCTGGCCATCTGTCCTGTCAACCGTTCGGGCACCGCGAAGCGAAACTCCGACCATTCACCATCGTCGCAGCGGCTGGCCAATTGCCCCACATCATCCACATGTCCAGTTACAAAGTGTCCACCCAAAGCATCTCCCACGGCGAGCGATTGCTCCAAATTGACTTCACTTCCCAATTGCAATCGCCCCAATGTTGTACGACTCAAGGTTTCACTTCCAGCGTCGAAAGAAAACAAATCATTGACAACCGCCACTACCGTCAAACAACATCCGCTCACCGATATGCTGTCACCGATAGCCAACTGACCGGCAAGCCCTGCATGCCGTATCGTCAGGCGTTTCCCTGAACCATCTGGCAGGATTTCACTTACCGGAGCTTTCAGTTCGATTAAACCAGTAAACATGATCGCAAGCTGAATAAAGAAGGGTAACCCGTGTGACAGTGCCGCTTCTCCAGTAACAATGGACGGCCCTCATCTTTTCTTAGGCCACGGTTCGTGAATCCAATGCTGAATCCGGCCAATCGGCGTGAGGGTCAGGCGTGGCACGCCAAACCCCAGACCTACTTCATAATGTCCACCCCCGCGACTAGTCAATTGCCTTTTCATCGGTAACAATGCCTCGACAGGTTGAAACTTCGATAATTTTCAGAACGCGAAAGAGATATGACATGACCACGATCGCTGACGTGCACGGTCGGGAAATCCTCGATAGTCGTGGAAATCCCACTGTCGAAGTGGACGTCCGGCTTGAAAATGGATCCTGGGGACGGGCTGCTGTTCCCAGTGGAGCCAGCACCGGCCAGCACGAGGCCTGGGAACTCCGTGACGGGGACAAGGACCGTTATCTGAAAAAAGGCGTGACGAAAGCCGTTCATCACATCAATACAGTCCTGGCAGAAGAATTACGAGGAGACTCGGCCCTGGACCAAACGGCTATCGACCGAAAAATGTGTGATCTGGACGGCACCGAGAACAAAAGCCGCCTGGGAGCCAACGCCATCCTGGGAGTTTCACTTGCCGTCGCCAAAGCAGCTGCCGAGTACCAGGGTGTTCCCCTGTTTCGATATCTGGGCGAAGACGACGCCTGCCTGCTTCCGGCGCCGATGATGAACATCATCAACGGCGGTGAACACGCCGACAACTCGGTGGATATTCAGGAATTCATGGTGATGCCGCTCGGCTTTGATCGATTCCACGATGCTTTGCGTGCCGGTGTCGAAATCTTTCACCAGCTCAAGGCGGTCCTTCAAAACCGGAATCTCAACACTGCCGTGGGGGATGAAGGCGGATTTGCACCGGACCTGGGTAGCAACGTCGAAGCGCTCGATTTAATCATGCAAGCCATTGAACAAGCTGGATACCAGCCGGGCGAACAGATTCGAATCGCCCTGGATGTGGCTGCAACGGAGTTCTATGACGAGGCGAACGAAGTCTATTCCATCGACAAGCAGCGATTGCGGGCCTCCGAAATGGTCGATTTCCTGGAACGCTGGTCCCTCCAGTATCCCATCTGCTCGATCGAAGACGGTTGCAGTGAAGATGACTGGAGTGGCTGGAAGATGCTCACCGACCGACTCGGCGACCGTGTGCAGCTCGTCGGGGACGATCTGTTCGTCACCAACACCAAGCGACTGCAGCGGGGAATTGACCAGGGGATTGCCAACAGCATTCTGATCAAAGTGAATCAGATAGGGACTTTGACGGAAACCATCGAATCCATCCGGTTGGCATCCGCTCATGGATATTCGAGCATTGCCAGTCACCGCAGCGGTGAAACGGAGGACTCAACCATTGCGGATCTAGCAGTGGCCCTCGCTACCGGTCAAATTAAAACGGGTTCAGCATCGCGCACTGATCGCATGGCGAAGTACAACCAGCTGTTGCGAATCGAAGAAATTCTGGGGAAGCAAGCCCAGTACGGAGGCCCGGGCTTTCCGAGGTAAAAAAATGGTGAGCTTTGCCGCCGCAGAAGACGACCCGTGGCGACAAGTGAACGACGTAAAGCTTGGTGGTGGCCCTGACGGACCCGTCCCCAATCAACTCCGCTGCCCACTACCCCGAACTTCACCCGGATGAACTCGACCCGCATGATGGCATGACGAACAAAACATCCAGATCGGGATCGAAGGTCGTGAGCGAGTCACCCTGGTTCTGGCTGTGCCTGTTTACAACGGTCGGGGTGGTGATGCTGGTCAGCTTCTCTCCAAAAATTGGACTCCGACAGGCTCAACTTGAACGCGAGTTCGCAGCCCGTCAAGCGGCGGGGCAGACCGTCTCACCCCCGGCGGACCCGGGCAAGTTGGCAATTGACCTGCAACCGCTTTTACTCCTGCTCGCGGCAATTGTTGTGTGCAGCTGGGTTGCTTTGTGGTGGCAACTCCGAAGATCGAATAGAACCTTGCCGCCAGATCAAGAAAGTCCGACAGGCCAATTAGATCATGACGTGGCTACTTGAAGATCCCCTGCCCATCGTATTTGTGGGCCTCCTGATTCAAGCCATCCTGATCGGTATTCTGTTTCAAACTGCTCATCGGGCCGTGATTCCAGCAATCATCGGAGTCTGCCTGATATTCGCCGGCCTCCTGGCAGTCGAAGCCGTTGTTGTCACCGACGCAGAATCCGTCGCTGACACACTGGATGAAATCGCTGCCAAACTTGAAGCCAACCAACCTGACATCCTACTGGACCATATCTCATCTTCTGCAACGGACCTTCGCCAAAACATCACTTCACGACTAAGCGAAGTCGTCGTGAAGCAGGCAGAAGTGAAAAGCAGACCCCTGGTAACCATCCACGGACAGGGACTCCGGCCAACAGCGGAAGCCGAATTCCGCGGACTTGTCGTGGGAGACGGCCGCCAGGGAATGGTCCAGAACTTTCGCTACTTCCGAAGGTTCATTGTCCGTTTTCAAAAGGAGGATGGACGTTGGAAAGTCTACGACTACGAAGAAAACAATCCCTTGTAGCCGACCAACTCAAGTGGACCTTACACTTTGATCAGCTTTCCCTGTTCCCTCAGGACCATGGCGACAGCCGGTAGATGCCGCGACGTTGAAGACTACTTTTCGTAGCAACACTAACCAGAAAATCGAAACTGCCATTGCTGCATGGTGCTAAGCGCAGAAACCTTCGTCATGTCATAGTCCATGGGGGTCAGTGTGATGTACCCCTGTTCCAGTGCTGCCAAGTCCGAAGGTGTGTCCGTGGGTGGTGGCGGGTCGGTCGTGGCCCAATAGTACGTCCTCCCCTTGGGGTCCTGTCGGCGCAAGAAGTGCTGGCCGTAGCGCATCACTCCCATGGGAACCACCTGCACTTCACCGACCGGGTCGACAGCAACGGTGGGAATATTCAAGTTAAATAGCTGTGCCGATGGATCTTTCTCTGCCTGGATCTGTTGAATGATTTTCCGGGCGATGATGGCAGCCTTTCCGAAATCTGCCTGCTCATCGTACTCCAGCGAGACCGCCACGCTGGTAATCCCGAAAAACGCCCCCTCGACGGCCGCCGCAACGGTGCCCGAGTAGAGCACATTAATCCCCGCGTTCAGGCCACCATTGATGCCGCTTACGACCAGGTCGGGCCGCTTCTCACAAAATTCAAACACGCCGATTTTGACACAATCTGCCGGACTCCCCTCGACGGCCCAACCTCGCCGCCGATCACCGTCATAGACTTCTTTACAGATCAACGGATTCAGATAGGTGATCGAATGTCCCACCCCACTTTGCTCAGTGGCTGGCGCCACCAGAGTGACCTCGCCCATTTGGCTCAACTCACGCTCCAGTGCCGCGAGCCCCGGGGCATGAATACCATCGTCATTGGTGAGAAGTATTTGCACTGAGTTTGATTCGCCACGCAGAAGTCAAAAAAAACAATCCGGATTCCATGCGACGGCAACCGGCCGGACACCAAGGCAGTGCCTGATTTAAACCCGGATCCCTCGGACAGTAGTATCCCAGTAATCCGATTCCAAGTCAGCCCACTTGAATGATAACTCGTCAGATATCTGTTCCCTGGTGTTCGCAATCCGTGACACGTCACCAACCCGGAATATCAACGACGGGTTCGTCCACTCGATTCCAGCGAGCGCCACTCCAGCAACTTCCCGGTTCCGCCATGGACCCCCGGGGCCAGATCCGGGCACCGCCTGATCGGCGCCCGCCAGCGGATCGCAGTCTGGCACGGGTTCGGCCTGCACACTCGTTGATCCGGACTTACACGGGTCCGGCTGGCATACGGGGCAAGACGAACAGCCAAAACGTGACGTCACCGGATACAGAACGGCTGTGTGGCCGGTTTGCCACACCACGTGAAACACCTTCCTCCAAATTCCTGAAACCCAAACGGCTCTGAACCCTTAAAAACCGGGTCGTTTCTGCTGATTTCAGCACTCCGTCTCAGCAAACGTTCGCTCCACTGCCGCTAGGCAATCTCAAACCAGATCCTTATAATCGCTCCTTTCACATCGCTCGTCTCTGGCGGGCGTTTGTTTTTTTCAACGTACTCCATCCAACACGTGGCCATTAAAACAGCACCTTGATGACCGGGAACGCCACCGCCATTCCGCAGAACTCACCGCCGAACGTTGCCCAGCAACGTGTTTTGGTGTTGGACTTCGGATCCCAGTACGCCCACCTGATTGCCCGTCGTGTCCGGGAACAACAGGTCTACTGTGAAATCATTCGCCACGACATCACGGCCGAGCGAATTCGTGAACTTAATCCTCAGGGCCTGATCCTCTCCGGAGGCCCCGCGAGCGTTTACGAGCCGGGTGCACCACGCTGTGACCCGGAGATCTTTCGCCTCGGCATCCCGCTGTTGGGAATTTGTTACGGCATGCAACTCGCCTGCGACGCGTTAGGAGGCGAGGTCAAGAGTGCCAGTTCACGCGAATATGGTCGGGCTCGCTGCCACACCCAAAACAACTCGGGACTCTTCTCCGGGTTGCCCGCAGAAATGGACGTCTGGATGAGCCACGGCGACCAGGTGATGAGCACGTCCGACGAATTCATCCCCCTGGCATCAACGGAAACCTGCCCGATTGCCGCAGTCAAACATCGCGAACTGCCCGTTTACGGCCTCCAGTTTCATCCCGAAGTGACCCACACGCCACAAGGCAACGAGCTCTTGAGGAATTTCCTGATGGAGGTCTGCGGTTGCGAAGGCACCTGGAAACTGGATGAATTTGCCAAGCAGTTGATTCACCAACTGCGCCAACGAATCGGCACAAGACATGTCATTTGTGGCTTGTCCGGTGGTGTCGATTCGGCCGTTACAGCAGCCCTGTTGTATCAAGCCATCGGGACACAACTCTCCTGTATCCATGTCGACAACGGCTTGTTGCGCCAGGACGAAAAGGAGTCCGTCATCCGTGAGTTCACCGGTCACTTCAAAACCGATTTGCACGTCGTCGAAGCCGAAGATAAATTTCTCACGACGTTGGCCGGAATTACAGATCCCCAAGAAAAACGTCGTCGCATCGGACACGCCTTCATTGAATGTTTTAAAGAAGAGGCGACGAAAATCGAGGGAGCTCAGTTCCTGGCCCAAGGCACGCTCTATCCGGACGTCATCGAAAGCGGTGCCGCTCCGGACGGGCCCGCGGCCACCATTAAACTCCATCACAATGTGGGTGGCTTGCCGGATGAACTGGGATTTGAATTGATTGAACCGTTGCGGGACCTATTCAAAGACGAAGTACGGCGACTTGGATTGGAACTGGGACTTCCGGAAGACCTTGTCTGGCGTCATCCCTTCCCCGGCCCCGGGTTGGCAGTTCGCTGCCTGGGGGAAGTCACCAAGGCGCGGCTCGAAACCCTGCGGGCGGCAGACGCGATTGCGGTCGAAGAAATCCAGGCGGCGGGCCTCTACCGACAAACCGCTCAGGCGTTCGCGGTGCTGCTTCCGGTACAAAGTGTCGGCGTCATGGGGGATTCCCGCACCTACGAAAACGTCATTGCGATTCGCTGCGTTGACTCTCATGATTTTATGACCGCAGACTGGAGTCACTTGCCGCACGAGTTGCTTGGCCGCATCTCGACCCGCGTCATCAACGAGGTTCCCGGAGTCAATCGCGTCTGCTACGACATCAGCAGCAAACCACCCGCCACGATCGAGTGGGAGTGATCCGGGACAAAGAAAAACCAACTCGCTCACCGGGGTCCGGAGGAAAGCAAACAAGTGCACGGCCTCAGACGTGTTTTTCTGAAGTCAGTTGCCCTGGAAAATCTGAAATCCCCGGCAGTGCTGGCATACTGCTGTTCCAGTTGCAACCAGGGATTCCCGGACAACAACCCCTGCACTGGCACCGGGTCCTCCGCGCAAACGAAAACGCGACCGTGGGGAACGATCGCGTTTTCGGATCTCAGACCCTGAAAACCAATGTCGGCAGGGCGAGCTGGGGAAAAACGCTCGAGACTTTGATTTCCGGGCAGGCTGGCCCGTTGTCGTGTGGGGCGGCGCTTGTGGCCACACCTATCCCATCGACCCACCCGATCAATCAAAGTCACGATTTTCGCCTGTCTACGTACAGGTCGTAAATTCGCATCCCCTCACGCAGCCGTCAGGGTCACCCCCCCTTGTCATCGTTGCTAGCGGATTCTCCCGTCGCGACCGCCTCACTGGCGATAGCAGCAAACCACTGATCCAAAACTTCGAGTTCCTGTTCCTCACTGGTCTGCTCCTCAAAATCGAGCGGTTCCACCTCGTCCGGTTCGATGAATCGCCGTGCCAAACCGGTCGAGTCTTCCTGGAACAGCAGCAACTGGTCGACTTCTTCCTGAGGTTCAAGCTGACGCGGGGCGGATGACAAAAGAGCTATGGCGCTGTCCCGGGAAGCAAAATCTCCGGTCCGCGAGCCATTCATTTCCCCTCGCGGCGCAAAACCCTTTGTGCTTGGGATTGCAGGCCGGGACAAACTGACGAAGTGCTCGAAGGTAGTGTCCGCCGGGGTGACCAAGGTGGTCTGCACTCCACCTGTCAGGTGGCCAAGCGACGCCGTCAATGCCTGCGCTGTGACAACCTCTGAATTGCTTGGCCACCGCAGACTCAAACTCTGCTGGAAATCCGGGGCAACCTGGCCGGAGGAACGAAAACCAAAATTGGCTGCGAACCGGCTGTAGTCCAGCAGATCCGTGTCGCCGTCCCCGTCCAAATCACCTTGGGCCCAGCCATGATCAGAAGCACTCGGGCTGAAATTGCTGGCCAGCAGGGTGTAGTCGCTCAGGTTCACCTGGCCGTCCAGGTTCGTATCTCCATAAGCGGTCTGCAGCACATTCTCAATCAAAAAGTCGGCGTCGTCCTGGTTGACCTGTCCATCAACATTCAAATCAAGCCCCACATCCTGACTTCCGCTCTGCAAGCCTTGCAGCAACTGATCGACGTCTGCAGCGTTCAGCACACCGTCCTGCTGCAAGTCGCCCAACAGTCCAACCGCAACGGTCGGCATATTACCAGAGACTCGCAGAACTCTGTCTCCGCGGGCGTAGACATCTAGCGGGTGCCCCCAAAATGACTCGGATGGTTTCGCCAGCCAGTCACCTTCCACCCGAAGCTGGTCCTGACCCTCTCCGCTGTAAAAGGTAATCTCATCCAACGAATTCACATCCAGATCGTAAGACATCCCATTGATGTCAAGTTGTTGCTGGCGATCGGGCGAGTAGGTGAAGGTATCGTCTTGTGACGAACCGTAGACATAGTAGCTTCCCGTACCGGCCAGCAAGTTCACCAAGTGCAAATCAGCCCGGGTGCTCTCGCCAGAGAAATACAGAAACAGCGAGTCACCAACGGTCACCGGAACATCCAGCCGGCTTATGCCGTCCACCGGAGTGCTAACGCCCAACCTCTGGCCAGCCTCGTCAAAGATTTGCAATTCGACATCTACTGACGGAGTCGCGAAAGTGGCTTCGGCAGTAAACAGGCCGCTGTGAGCAGCGGTCATCTCCAGGAGAGTGCCTGACGAAACCTCCTGATTCGAAAGCTGCATGAAATCCACCGTTCCCAAGTCCTGACTTGGCACCAGCACAAACGGTCCCGGCCCGGCCGATCCCAATTCAACCTGATAATCTTCCACTTCGCCGGCGAATGAGTGGCCGGTCGGACCCAGATTGTATTCAAACCCCAACCGACTCCGGAGCGTCGTGGTTCCCGTCTGGGCATTGGCGGGCACGGTGAATGTCAGCTGGTTGTCTCCGGCAGCCAATACCACGTTGCTGAAGATTTGTTCGCCCGCATCATCAAAATCATCATCCAGGTTGAAGTCCAGCCACGCTTGAAAGAATCCAAAAGCTGCGGCCGATCCGCCTTCAACAGAAATCGTCACCGACGCGCCCGGCACGAGTGCCGTTGCGGGGAAAACCACCCCGTCCTCGTCATCACCGTCTGCATCGTCACCCGTCGCCGCCTCGCCGGCAGGTGAAGCATTTTCGCCGTCGACTGTCTCGCCCAGGTGGAAACCCGAAGTGATGGCAGCGCTGGCGGGCGCCACATTGGTTGCGTCGCCGAAATCAATGTTATTCTGCACACCGAAGTTGACATCCAGCAGGTTCGTGACCGGATTCATTTCAAAAGAAAGTTTCGGGGGAGTCGTTGCAATCGTACCAGGTCCCTCCACAAGGCGCAAGCTGAGTGGCACACGGTCAGCATATTCAATCGGCACTGAACAGTCGTCCGTCCCACCTTCGGGAGTCCCACCTTCGGGAGTCCCACCTTCGGGAGTCCCACCTTCGGGAGTCCCACCTTCAGGAGTCCCACATCCGGGAGTTCCGCCTTCGGGAGTTCCGCCTTCGGGAGTTCCGCCTTCAGGAGTTCCGCCTTCAGGAGTTCCGCCTTCAGGAGTTCCGCCTTCAGGAGTTCCGCCTTCAGGAGTTCCGCCTTCAGGAGTTCCGCCTTCAGGAGTTCCGCCTTCAGGAGTTCCGCCTTCAGGAGTTC